>CAYIYH010000024.1:0-1763 GCA_964367585.1 uncultured Oscillospiraceae bacterium | reverse complement strand
AGAGAATTGTTTTTTTTGGAGACACGGCTAGAACTCCTTATGGTTCGAAGACGGTGGAGACCATTTCTGCTTTTGCAAGCCAAATCTGCGATTTTTTGGTAAAGGAAGATGTAAAAATGATTGTGATTGCTTGCAACACCGTCACATCGGTTTGTTTGCCGGAATTGCAAAAAAGATATCCTAATATTCCTATAATCGGAGCCATCTCTCCTACGGTAAAGGCATTGAACGCGATCGTTTCTTCTAATATGCAAAATGTAGAAGTAAAAATACAAGGAGAAGTGTGTCTAAATCAAAATCGAGTAGGCATTATTGCTACGAAAGTTACCACTCAGTCTGGACAATACGAAAAGGAGATTAGAGAATTATCTCTAAAGAATATGGATATACATTCAATGGCATGTCCGCTTTTGGTTCCAATGATAGAAGAGGGAATAGTCGATGGTGAAATAATGAATCTTACGTTGAAGCATTATTTGGAAGAATTTTTAAATGAGCATAGGATAAACACGATGGTTTTAGGTTGTACTCATTATCCACTCGTTTCGAATAGTATTTCTTCTTTATATCCAAATTTGCAGCTAGTAAGCTCTTCCGAGGAAATTGCAAAAGATATCATTCGAAACCTGCACGAAAATGATATGCTTGCACTAAAAAAGGAAAGAGAAGATGTATTTTATATAAGTGACATTTCGGAGATATTTGTGCATATGATTCAAAATATACTAAAAAAGAATGCTCAAGATATAAATATTGTCACTAAGAATTTGGAAATGGAGAATTAATGATATTAGGGAAAAACATGAAAAGCGATTATAACTCTGGAATTGTTATTTTGCTTATTACGCAAATAATTTGGGGAATACTACCAGTGTATTGGCAAATGTTGATTCCGATAGACTCTTTTGTGATTATATTGTATAGGATTGTGACGATGTTAATAACATGTTACTTATACGTAAAAATATTTGTGCGTCCCAAAAAACTCTTTGATGATTTAGTGGAATCGCGAAAATCATTTTTTACATATTTATCGGCAGGAATACTAATCACCATTAATTGGGGTTTTTTTATTTGGGCGATAAATGCTGGCAGGGTTGTAGATGCATCTATGGGATATTATATTGAACCGCTGATGATATGTGCGATAGGCAGATTTGTATTTAATGAAAAAATAAATAGGTGGAAAAAAATAGCGCTTTTATTGGGGGTAGTTGCAATTGTTGTAATGATTGTAGGATATAAACAGGTACCATTAGTATCTTTAGTGCTGGCCGTTACATTCTCGATTTATGCAACGATAAAAAAAACAGTGAAAATACACCCTGTAAAGTCAATGTTATACGAAACTTTATTCGTAGCACCTATTGCCCTAGTTCTACTCATAAGAGCCGAGTTTACGGAGTTTGGTGCATTTCAAGTAGAAGAAAAGTACAAATTTGTATAGCAATAACAGGCAGGCGCATTTAGTTTAATTCCTCTAGTTGGATTCTCGGTGGCCGCGAGAAAACTTACGCTTGTAACACTGGGAGTTATGGCATACATATCCCCTTCGTTATCAATCATTATTGGAGTATTTTGGCTAAATGAAGAATTTGATTTCATTAAATTCATCTCGATGATAATTGTTTGGGTAGCAATCGCATTTTTTACAATAGGAGAAATCAGAGAATCTAAAACTACTACTTGTGTACTTAATACAGAAAAAACGTAAAAACAGCATTTTACACAGCGAATAACTTAACTTTTAATCACAAAAAAAC
>CAYIYH010000023.1:0-2423 GCA_964367585.1 uncultured Oscillospiraceae bacterium | reverse complement strand
ATAAAGATAATATTAGACAAACTGTTTATGCTGATGCTGAATTTTCTCATTATGGGGAAAAAGTAGATGAGGCTTTTTCTGCATGGAAAGAGTTTGCGTACCCTAAATTAACAACTTTAAGTAACGTAAGCGATGACAAAACTCTAATACTTGAACTATCTGAAAAGTTAATAGAGGTATTTGAACCCTTAATTTTACTTAACAAATATGATGTTTACCAAGTGCTTTTAGCTTATTGGAACGAAACTATGAACGATGATGTTTCCCTTGTTATCGCAGATGGATACAAAACAGGGAGAGAACTGGATATATTTATGGGAGAGGTTACTTCTGGCAAAAATAAAGGCGATAAAAAAGAGATTGGTTGGAATGGTATGCTAATACCTAAATCTCTTATAATTAATCATTTCTTCTTTGATGAAAAAAATGCCATAGACGAAGTTCAATCCATTATTGATGAAACCTCATCACGAATAGAAGAAGTGACTGAAAATACATCTGATAATTCTATGTTAAGTGAGATTTCTGAAAATGGAAAAGTTAAGATTAAAGATATCGAAGACAAATTAAGTGCTATTTTAGCTGATTTAAACAATGAAGAAACTATTGCACTTAGTGAGATGCTTAAACTATGGTCTACTATTAGTAAAAAGAAAGAATACACTGACTATACTAACGCTCATCCTATCTGTAAAAGTGCATTTACAGATAAAGGAACTATCACAAAAACTTCTATTATTACTAGGATAAACGAAGCAAGAAATTCCCTACCTATTCCAAGTGCCAATGAGCAAGATTATAAGGAACTTGTACAAATTTTGGAGTTAATAAAACGAGAAAGTGAACAGAGCAAAATACTTAAAGCGATGGAAGCAGAGCTTGATAATAAAGCACGCTCACAATATGAGAAGTTGACAGACACAGAGATTATAGATTTACTGGTAAATAAAAAATGGTTTAACAGTATCGCCCAAGGGCTTGAAGAAATATACGCTGCTATTTCCCATAAGATGACAAATAGAATTGTTGAACTTGCTGAGCGATATGAAGATACTTTACCAACACTTACAGCAAGTGTTAATGACTATGAAATTAAGGTGAAGGCTCATCTTGAAAGGATGGGGTTTAAATGGAAGTAAAAAGTGGATACAAAGAAACAAAAATTGGTATTATACCAGCTGAATGGGATATTCAAGTAATAGGAGAATTAGCTTTAGATATGGCAGATGGTCCTTTTGGAAGTAATTTAAAAAAAATTCATTATGTGGATACCCCAGAGGTTAGAATAATACAATTAAGTAATATAGGTGAAAACGGATGGTCTGATACTAATACAAAATATACTTCTTTTAAACATCTGAAAACAATTTTGCGTAGCAAAGTAGAACATGGAAATGTAGTTATAGCTAAAATGATGCCAGCAGGAAGAAGTATTCTTTGCCCTAACTACGAGAAAGGATATGTCCTGTCTTCAGATGCTGTTAAAGTTGTGTTTAACGAAAAGAAAATAATTCCCCTTTTTTTTGTTTATTCAACTAAAATCAAATCTTTTACCAAGCAAATGGATGCCGAAATACAAGGTAGCACAAGGGCAAGAACTAGCATAACGAAGTTAAAAGAAAACTATATTGCTTTACCACCTATCGAAGAGCAAAAAGAAATTGCTAATGCCCTATCAGACATAGATGCACTTATAGAAAATCTTGAAAAGCTGATAGAAAAGAAACAGAATATCAAACAAGGTGCTATGGAGGATTTACTAACTGGCAAAAGGCGCCTTGAAGGATTTAGTGACAAGTGGGAAACTAAAACCCTTGAAGAATTATGTTATATAATCACAAAACAAACAGGGTTTGACTATACTGCGACTATAAAACCATCTTTAGTTAATCAAAAATTCAATGATGAGCTACCATTTATCCAAAATAAAGATTTTAATTTGCACGAAATAAACTATTGCACAGATTTTTATATTCCACACCATGTTGCAATCCAATACCCACAAATATTATTAAATGAAAAGTGTTTGTTAATTTCAATTTCAGGAAGAATAGGAAATATTGCATCATTCAACAATGAACAACTTTCATTTGTAGGAGGTGCAGTCGGTGTTTGTAAGTTCAAAAATATCAATTTAATTGATTGGTGTATGTTATATCTAAGCTCTAAGGATGGACAATCACAGATTCTATCTAAAGAAAAAGTAGGTGCGCAACGCAATTTGACTATTGAGGATGTAAGAAAATTGAAAATACTTGTACCTACCAAAGAAAATGAAATTGAAACTATATCATGCATTTTGTCGGAAATGGATATAGAAATAAATCAGCTCCAAGAAAAACTTTCAAAATACAAACAAATCAAAATAGGTATGATGGAAGAGCTTCTTACTGGAAAGATAAGATTAATTTCTACTCAATCAT
>CAYIYH010000022.1:0-2474 GCA_964367585.1 uncultured Oscillospiraceae bacterium | reverse complement strand
ATAACTTTCTGTATGACGTTTTAGCTTTATTTTGCCAAAAATAAAATGTGCTAAAACAAATATGTTTATATGTTTTCAAATTGAGAAACCTCAATTTTTTTGGTTTTCTTGAAATAAATGAAATTTATTTCATTATGGTTACACTAAAATATCTTTGCTTATGAAGCAAATCTATCTTGCTTTTACGATGTCATAGGGAATTCCTAATAAGCTTTGCTTAATGGCTATGCGGTCTTGGACAAATTCTCAACATCCTCTGTATCAAGAGAAAACTACTTTGTAGAATTTCATACAGCATTGAGAATAAGTGTGGCTATGCTTAGCATAGGGCCCATACAAGTATGGTGAATATGTGTGTATTATAGCAATCGTAAATTTGTTGTCAAGAATATTTTTTTCAAAAAAATGAAGAATTTCTCTGTAACTTATAAAATATTTACTTTTTTTGGCTAAAAAATGAACATTTGCTCTGTAATATATAGGGGGTGCTATTTATGGCTAGATATTTACATGAATAATGTGTTTGCAAACTAAATAAACTATGTAGTGAAAGCTACTGTATATGAGAAAAATGAAGATTTTTTCCGTAACTTGTAAAATATTTACTTTTTTCGGCTAAAAAATGAACATTTGCTCTGTAATATATACAGGAGGCTTTTTATGATTGAAATTCAACTAGAGTAAAAATTTTAGCAAACAAAAAAACTATGTAGCAAAAGTTACAGTGCATGAAAAAAATATTAGAGGAAAATTATGAAAAAGAAAAAATTTAGAAAAATGCTTGAAAAAAAACATGTAGAAAGCGGCAGACGTATGGAAGTGAAAATTAAGAAAGCTAAGCAATATGGCACACGTGTTGTGACATGCAACACATATGATACAGCAGTTATGTTAAAAATTGTAGGAGTGCTTGAAAGAGGCATTGAGTTCTTTAGAATGGAATCAGGACGCGAGCTAAAATGGATAGATTGCAAGGAAATAATAATCGAACATCAATTATGTATTCTACAGTTACATTATCTTGCAGAGAAAATATATGAAAAGGCAGGGTTAGAATACCACACCTTGCCCGCAGTTAAGCAGATATTGCAACAACAAAAGGTTAATGATGAACAATAAAGCTATCGAAAGGATAATAAGTAACTTTTGTGAGCATTGTGGAATTAACGATGCAAACAATGTATTGTTGGCGCTGTCAAATATTTTATCTGAAATACTATCAGATGAGTATGGGTATGATATTGACGTTAATTTTGACGAGAATAACCAAGTGCATATAAATAGTTATATTCGTAGGCATTATGAGTGTTTTTTGAAGCAATTTAGAGTATCTCCAAATACGATAAAAAAGCGCCACTTAAAGAAAGCGTTTACGCAATTTCAATATGAACTTGATATCATGTACGGTAAAGAAATGCTTATGAAATATGCACATCTTAAATCAGGTGTTGTAAGAGGGAGGGTGAAAACGTATAGCACGGTGTCAAACTCATACACTATTGGTATTGATGATGTTGACTTACTTGGGCGTTGCACATTGCGAGATATGCCCGTTAAAGAACGATTAGATGCAATGAATAATGTGCAATACTATTACGTTAAAGATGTTGCTATGGAAAACAACAATGGTATTTTACGCCCGATTGTACATTTGAGCCGTAATGCTTTAAATTTGCCAGCAGAACTATTGAGGTTATTTAGCAATCGAGACATGAAGCTTAAAACAAAAGTTAGAAAAGCAGGTGTAATATCTCGCATATCAAGTGATAAACGTATTGATAAATCGGTTATTGCTATGGTTAGTAGCGAACTAGGCGAGTTTGTTAAAATTGAGAAGGTGAAATCATGATAACATAACTTTGTAAATGATTTTGTATAACATGAGGCCCTTTGTCATAAAGGGCTTCTTTTTTGCGGACTGATACATCGTTGCAGGATATAGGGCATATTTAGTCATTAGTTATTAGTAATTTACCCTTAATGTGGGTATATATTTTTTACTTTGGGCATACTTGTTTTTTTTGTCGTAAGTTTAAAACTTCTTTGTTATTAGTGCTTTATGTTGATAAATTTTACTATTTGGGCATAAGTACTTACTTTTTTAAAAAGTAATATAAGAGATAGAAAAGTATAAAGTACTTTTTTAGAATTTTATGCCCAACTTGCACTTATTTTCACTTGCGCTGAACTAATAGTGACGTGTTGAATGGGTAGAAAATTTCAATACTCTATCACTTATAGGGTAAACAAAAATGTTTCCTGCTCGTAAAATATTGATAGGGTAGTAAACATGAATGCTACACTTTTACGAAAAACAAGTGAAATTTAAGTGAAAAGTGAAAAATGGAATACAAGTGAAGTGATAAAATCAGGCAAAAATAAAACCCATAAACTATTGTAGTTTATGGGTTTTTCTTTCTTATGCCGAAGGGGGGACTCGAACCCCCACACAGTCACCTGCGGTGGATTTTGAA
>CAYIYH010000021.1:0-2909 GCA_964367585.1 uncultured Oscillospiraceae bacterium | reverse complement strand
TCATTATTTTTACCATCTCTATTTGGATTAGTATAGCTTTAGTTAAGCTATGATTCATAATTAAAATTAAGCTATATCATATTACTATACCAACATTCTGATCGCTTAAAAACTACTTTATTTATAAGTGATCTTTATTATTTCATTAATTTAAACGGAGGACACTACAAATGGATATGAGTTATCTAAAAGACAAACCAATCGCAGTACTAGGTGCTGGCGGAGTTGGTAAAACCCTTGCTGGAGACTGCTCTTTAGCAGGTCAAAAAGTTAGACTATGGGAGCAAGAAGATTTTGCAAAAAGAGTATTTAGAAACATCGAAAGCGGTATCAGACTAGAAGGTGGACAATTCAGTTATTTTGGATTCGAAAGAAGAGGAGTTGCACGCGTCGAACTTGCAACTACTAACATGGCTGACGCTATTAAAGGCGCTGGAATCATAGCTATTACAACTGTAGCAATGGCACATGAGAAAATTTTTCGCGAACTTGTTCCACTTCTTGAAGATGGTCAAGTAATCCACTTGATTCCAGACAACTATGGTTCATTCATCCTTAGAAGAATCATGAGAGAAATGAAATGCGACAAAAAGGTTATCGTAGGTGCATGGTCAACTGCTCCTTACGGAACTAGAATCGTACAAATGGGTGGCGTTACTACTAACACTTGTAAAATAAACGACAGAGTAACTATGTTTAGAGGAGCGGCTCTTCCTGACTCTGATACTGAAGCTTTCTTAGAATCTGGTAAATACATTACCGGTTACGATGCGATCAACGACGGCTGCAAACACGAAGGTCACGGATATTTTGCTGCTAAAACAGTCATCGATGCTAACCTTTCAAATGTAAACCCTGTAATCCATGTTCCTGGAGCGTTACTTGGTGCTGCTGTAATGCAAAACTTTGCAACAGTATTAGGACAAGACATGAAGAACTATTCTCTATATGGTTTCGCTCTTTGTCCTGCTATTGCTGAAGTTCAAGCGGTATTTTGGGATGAAGAAAAAGCACTTGCAGAAGCTATGGGCGTAGACATTCACCACGTTGCATACGAAGATTTCTTCTCTCGTACTACAATGTATGGTAAAGAATACATGGGTCCTGATTTTGCAGTACCATTCGAAGAAAAGTATCCTAACTTCTTCGGAGATGGACCGTTTGACCTAGAAAATCGTTACATCACAGAGGACGTTCCTGTAGGTTGTTATGTTTACCAACAACTTGCGAAAAAATACGGCGTAGCAACTCCTGTAATCGATTCTATGATTTTGATTGCTAACATTATGCTTAAGAGAGACCTTTGTGCAGCAAGTAAATACACATTAGAATACCTAGGAATCGGCCACATGACAAAAGAACAATTAGACAACTACTTGTATAATGGAGTTTACACTGAAAAATAGTTCTGTGCAAACTTTAAAACTGGAATCACGTTGTTTCGAATGGAGTATAAGAAATCAAAAGCCCTCCTGTGGCTATGTGCCGCGGGGTGCCCCAAAAAGTTAGATTTTATAGTGTAGTAACGAGAGTTGCTACACTATTTTTATGCAACTTGAAGCTTCAGCCTGAATTTAACATGACTAAATTGCTTTATTCTTTTATTATTGTAATAATAAATATATTTGTTACAAGTATAGTATAATTTATATTTTGAATATAACAATATGCTGACAGAAATAGAGATGAAAATTGGCAGGTTTCACTTTCTTTTTAATCCATCCATCAATAACGTGATGCTATTTTCTGCGAGATCCGCAAGTTGGGTATCACTATCCTCCGTTATCGTCCAATAATGCTCAATTCCATTTAGCATATTAAAAATAGAAAGAACCGCAAATCTTTTATCTAGGGCTGGATCTATTTCCTTTCGTTCAAAGCCTATGTCTAAAATCTTGTTTATACATACGAAAAAACTACGATCAGAATTTAAGAGTGTATCCTTGAATCTCGGAGTATTAAATCGTGTAATAATGGCAAGCGTTAGTTCTCGTCCTCTATTATCTGTCTCGGTGTATATGCGACGAATAAAACTGATTAGAATTTCATCAAATGATAATTCTAAAAACAAAAGATCCTTTAGTGTCTCATAATGTCCCTTACTAATTTCGGAATATGTATAAATTAATATATCTTCTTTTGATGGAAAGTGAGTGTAAAAAGAACCCTTAGATACACCCGCCATTTCTGTTATATCTTCGATTAGTACATTATCATATCCTTTTTCTTTTATCAACGTTATTGCGGATTGATATATTTTCTTTTTCGTTATTCGTGCTGCTTGTTTGCGTTTTGTCATTAGTAATCTCCTAGATTTCCGCATTTTTCTACATTTTACACTAAATTATACATGCTCATTAAAATAATCTTACAACATAAAAGACCTAATTGTCAAGAAAGAAAAGCAATTATACTCTTACAAAGTTTTTTGTGTTTTCAAGAGCTAATTCGATGCGCTTTAGCGATAGTTTAGCAAGTTGTTTTTTTGTGAACAATTTATTTATTATATAATCTAATAAAAATTCTCCTATGCTTTAATCATAGGAGAATTTTTATTCAGATCTTTTAACAGAGTAAAATAAAATTAAAGTTACTTCTGATTCGATATGCTTTTTTAGTTATAGAATTATACTATTTTCGGTATAGACTTCGATATATTAGTAGCTGTTTAATTTTTCTTTTACCGTATGTTCAATCCCTAGATATTCTATTATTTATATGCTTACGTTACAAAAATCTTTCTTAAACATGTTCTTAGTAATCAATATCATCTTCTCAATTACAGACGCTTTAGTAACATATAATTAAGGAAATCATTGGTAATCACAACAACTCTTAGCTTTAGTTAATTTTAAATCATAGCTTAACTAAAGCTATACTAATCCAAATAGAGATGGTAAAAATAATGA
>CAYIYH010000020.1:0-3552 GCA_964367585.1 uncultured Oscillospiraceae bacterium | reverse complement strand
AATCGAGGGAGATTTATTCAAAATCCTTCCTGAAATGACTAGTCAATGGTAATTTTACATTGAATAAGTAGCAAGAAATATTGGGATGCTATAAAATCTCAGAAAATTTTAAAAAATAGCAAAAAGATGTTGACAGTAGATTATAAAACTGCTATATTGAGAAAAATAAATGACTAGTGGTCATTGACTTCAATTTGCTCAAATTAGAATATCGATTTCAACTATCATAGATATAGGAGTAATTATTATGTTTAATAATAAGTTAAAACAAAAATTATATAACGATGAGACATGTTTTGGTACGTTTATGTCTCTTAACTCCACAGATGTAGTAGAATGCGCAGGGCTAGCGGGTTTTGACTTTGCAATATTGGACTGTGAGCATGGTTATATTACACCTGAAAATGTTATGAATCTTGTAAGAGCCGCGGAAGTAACTGGAATGACGCCTATTACTAGGGCAACTTATAATGATGAAACAGATATTCTTAGAGTTTTGGATGTGGGTAGTCATGGCGTGCAAGTCCCCCAGATCAACTGTAGAGAAGATGCGGAATTAGTAGTTAAAAGAGTAAAGTATTCACCTTTAGGAACAAGAGGAGCTGCATTAACAAGATCTTCGAATTATGGGTTAAAGCCTATTTTTGAATATTTCGAACATGCAAATAGAGAAACCCTTGTAGTAGTGCATATTGAAAATACTGCTGGGCTGCGTAATATCGACGAAATAGCAAAGGTTGATGGAATTGATGTATTATTTTTGGGACCGTTTGATATGTCGCAGTCAATGGGAATACCTGGCCAAATGGAAAGTAATGAAATTCAAAAAGCTGCGAATATTGTACTTAGTACATGCAAAAAGTACGGAAAAATTCCAGGTATATACGCGGAGTATCCTGAAGTAGCAAAGAAACGAGCATCAGAAGGATTTAAGTATATACCGTATTCCATGGTTACTTCGCTTATTAGTCGTTCTTTTATGAGTAGCTTAGAAGTTGCAAAAGGACGTTCATAGTTTATGAATGCCCATAGTGAGTAATAATAAGTTGTAGTCTATGTGTTCTTTTTAGAAAAAGGAGGGAAAATGAACATTGAATATCTAGGAAAAAAACCAATAGCTATACTTGGGGCAGGTGGTGTAGGAAAGCCATGTGCTGCGGATTCCAAACTTGCGGGACGAGAGGTTCGTTTGTGGGATGACCCTAAATTTGCCGTAAAAAGCTTAGCAAACGTTGAAAAAGCCGGTCTATTTATGACTGGACCTGAAACCAATCTACTTAATTTTAAGCGTAACGGACATGTATTTTTGGATATGGTCTCTGATGACTTAGCAAAAGTTGTAAAGGGATCAGGGCTGGTCGTTGTGACTACAGTAGCGCTAGGACATAAGCCATTGTTTGAAAAACTAATCCCATTATTAGAGGATGGTCAATTCGTGTATATTATGCCCGATAACTACGGTGTGCTTTTACTAAGAAAGATGATGAAAGAAGCAAATTGCACAACAAAAGTTATTGTTGGTAGTTGGGGAACTTCTCCCTATGGAGCACGCGTGGTAGTTAAGGGCGGAGTCACTACAAACGAAATTAATATTATTGACAGAGTATGCATTCAACGTGGTGCAGCTATGCCTACAAGTGATATGGATATATTTATGGAGTCTGCAAAATATTTTCCACCATTTGATCCTGTATATTTTGCAGATGGTATAGCAGGAATGGGATTCCAACGTGCCGATACTGTTCTTGATAACGCTATATCTAACATCAATCCGGTCATCCATGTGCCTGGTGCGGTGCTCGGTGCTGCTGTAATGCAAAACTTTGAATTGCTTGGAAATAAAATGCAAAATTATTCACTATATGCACATGCACTCTGTCCAGCAATTGCGGAAGTACAAGTTGATTTTTGGAAAGAGTCTGAAGCAGTAGCGAAGGCGTGCGGAACTATAGTTTCAGATATCGATACAGATGACTTCTTTGCTCGTTCAACTATTTATGGTCCGGAGTACATGGGGAAGGGATACAAAGTACCTTTTAGCGAAGATTACCGTTATAAACAAGAACCGTATGGCGATGGTCCATTTTCTTTAGATAATCGTTATATCACGGAAGATATTCCAATCGGTTGTTATATGGTTAGCTTGCTCGGTAAAAAATTTGGTGTGGAAACGCCTGTAACAGATTCAATGATACTTTTGGGTGGCATAATGAGTCGTAAGGATTTGATAGGTGATTGTGGCTATGATCTAGAATATCTTGGCATTGAACACATGAATAAAGAAGAACTAAATGCATGGTTGAGAGATTGCGTATATACTGATAAATAATAATAGCTATATCATGTTTTCTTGAAAAGTAATATAATAAAGAATCCAATTATATATTTTTTAATGATGTAGGAACATGAATTTTCAATACAATTTAGGAGGAATAAAATGACTTCAAGAGAAATAGTAATCAATCAAATTCGCCATATCCCAACTGAGCACATTCCTTATACTGTAAGCTTTGAGTCGGATTTTGTAGAAAAATATGAAAAGAAGCTTCAGGACTATTTTAGTTGTAAAGATATAGTAAATGACTTGAATCCCTATATGACTCAGTGGTTTGAACTAATAGATATGTTGTGCTTTGAGGATCCCACTCTCGACCTTCCTACTACTGATGCCGTCGACGCATGGGGAACCGAGCAAGTTGCTTCTGCTGGATATTATTATTCGCCATTAGATGAGGCTGATTTGAGTCAATACAAATTCCCCGATTCATCTATATTTATCAATAGAATCGAAGAAAAACGTGACTATTACATGAAACGTTGCGAAGATAATAAGGATGTCTTTAAAGTTGCAAAATTTTATTGGGGAACACTTTTTGAGCGCTCTTGCATGATTAATGGGATGGAGAATCTTCTTGTAAATACAATCGCAGAACCGGAATTTGTACATGAGATGATGGATAATATCATGAATATATATATTGATGTAATTTATTCTTTAAAAGATATTCCTTTTGATGCAATTTGTCTAGGAGATGATTGGGGAGATCAGCGGGGTCTTATTCTTGGGAAAAAATCATGGGAGGAATTTATAAAGCCAAGAGAAATCAAGTTAGCAAAAGCAATTCATGATACGGGAAAATTATACATTCATCACACATGCGGAAGTGTGCCCGAAATAATTGATGATATGCATGAAATAGGTATTGATTGCATAGAAAGTGTTCAGCCAGAGTCTGCTGGTATGGAATTGATTCAATTAAAAGCGAAATCAAAAGGTAAAGTAGCGTTAATGGGTGGATTAGGATCACAGACGATTATTCCAAATGGAACACCTGAGGAGATTAAAGCGCACATAAAACATATAGCGGAACAGTTTAAGAAAGAAGGGGGGTATATTTTTGCTCCTTCAAAGCCACTGCAGGGAGACACTCCTTTTGAAAATGCAGTTGCAATTATTGAGGGAATGCGCGAATATTTGTAAGGCAACTTGTGGATGCATTATATAAATTATAGTTATATGAAAGAATAGGTGAATAAAATGAAAAAAGTATT
>CAYIYH010000019.1:0-3661 GCA_964367585.1 uncultured Oscillospiraceae bacterium | reverse complement strand
TTATTTTTTTATGGGTGAGTTTGATTTTTTTGGAAAACACTGATTTCCTGAATGCAAGTTTAAGAACTGATATTTCAATGGGACTTTTGCATTGGCAAAACTTAAATGGAGCTTATGTAGTTGGAACCTCTATTTATTTATTATTCTTCATATTCATTTATAAAACACAAATAAGTTTTATACGTAAGCTACTTATTTTAATACCTTCATCTATTTTTTTGGGTACATTAGGTTCTTTCTCATTAATAAGCTTTTCAATTCTTTTATGCGTTCTAGTATTTAAAATATATGTAAAAAAAATGAATCTCCAACGTTTTTTCTCTCTATCACTTTTGATGCTACTCCCTATATTGGTTACGTTTTTGATGCATGAATTTTCTCCAGGACACGAAAGAAGAAGAGAGATTTTAAACACAAGTTACAATATGCACAGTGTATTATACCTGTTTCATTTTACTTTTATGCCAACCATAAAACACTTGTTTCGTATATACTTTTCGTTTGGTAATGTTTTATTGTTTGCTACAGTCTTTTTAGCAAAAACACTGTTTGTAAAAAATACTGAACCAAATATTAGATCTTTTTGGTATCCATTGTTTGTTACATTTATATGTGTTGTAGTGACATCAATAAGCAGATTTACTGAAGCATTCGCATATGCAGCTTATTGGCATTTTGTTCCATCAGTAATGGTGAGTTTTTTATCTATTATTTTATGGGCATGTTACTTTGCTGATATATTACAACATAAAATTGAATACATGGCACCTTTAAAGGCCATTAAATGTTCTTTTGTTGCACTACTTATACTACAATTATGTTTTGCAAGCGTGACGAGTGCAAATATTTATAAACGTTCTGTTGCTTGGGCAATTGGACCAGCACCAATGCATGGCGTATCAGACTTAGAAGACAAAGATGGTTGGCAAATGAACTGTTGGAAACGAATGAATAAATTTATGGACACTCCTTTTGAGCGAAATATTTGCGAGAAAGATAAGAAGCTAGTGAAACAGTAGATAACTAGTTTGCTGAACATGATAAACAAAGCACCATCAAACACTAGACAACTTAACCTTAGAGGAGTTTACCGTTAAAGCTCAAGAGTGTTTACTTTACCTTGGTATCAAGATGGGAAGTTTACAATTTGGGTTATATTCGTATCATGGGGCTTTTTTGACATTTTGGCATAAAAAAAGGATTCCGCATGACTATTTTAATCATTTGAAACACTTTGAAAATCTGGTCGGAATGAGAAGATTTGAAACCTTCCCCGTTGAACCCCATGCCCTGTAAAATATCCATCCATTACAACAGCTTACGCAAAAATCAAGATTGATAACATATTGTTATCACAAAACAAGTTAACAATGTTATAACTAACATCTACCGCCTTTTCAACGCTTTTTACCCTCGTGTATGCCGTGCATACGGTATATTATTTCAAATAGTTACGAATCAAAAAAAATATTTTAGGTCGCATCCCGCGTCATAAGAATTGCCCTTGCTAGGCTATATGAATCTTATTTTAACCCCCAAAAAGGAAGCTACAACTGTAGCTTAGCACAAGTCAAAATATGTGCTATCCGAAATGAGAAAAATTTATAACTCGCCTCATTCTTGAAAGAAACTTCATGGCTTCATGAATTTCTTCATTGACAACTTTCCCCTCTTACATCACAATTCCCAACAAATTCGATAAAAGGAAACCAAATGCAAACCCAAAACGCTATAGTTAATTTAATCAAGCGTTATCAGGCAATGCTAAAAAAATGTAATCTCGTAAATAATCTTGGCACATTAATACTAACTTCTGGGATTTTGCTAAGCCTTATGTTTATTAGTGATGCTCATACCGTTACAATTAATCCAAGTGGTACAACTGTAGATATTATGGATGCTACTGCTGGTCGCTATCAAAGACCTCAACCTCATTCATTTCCAGCCTTAAACGATACAATCCTTAAGAACCATGGTACAATTTCGGATGGTAGAGAATATTATCTTCCTGGACGTAGAGCTTGGGCAGGCATGTTCAGCTATGATTCTGGCGATAGAAGCTATAATTTTACTAACCTTGGTAATATCATTGCTAACAAAGCTAGTACTGATTCAGTTTACGGCATGAATACCTTTATTACTAAAGAATTTTATTCAAAACCAAACGCATCCTTTGAAATAAAACTACCTAATGTATCAGTAAGTACTGCAATGCAAAAATCATCAGTAGTTTACTTACACATTGATTATATACAATTTCAAATATTTAAGCCATGTATTCTTGCATAAAGAAAATAATGCATTCTAAATTAGTCGACGGACTCTGAAAACTAAATAATATTGAGGATATAATGAAAACTTCTGGCATTTCTCATTTCACAAAACTAATTTATTCAAAACAAAATATTGTATTAATTTTTGCTTTTTTGGGTGCAATATTTTTTTATTTTATAGAAAACTTTGAGTTACAGTTTTTTTGTTTTTTCTTGTGTATATCAATAGTTATCATGATGTTAGCTATAAAAGTAAAAAACAATTTTATTCAATACATTTGCATCTTTTGCTTTTCTATAACTTTTTTCATCTCTGCATTTGAAATTTATATTTATTTTCCTAAACCCGTGGCTGAAAAAGATAAAGAATGGGTATCCGGCACTCCTACAAAAGAGATTTTTATCCCTAATGAAAATTTAGGTTATAAGTTTATTGCTAACAAAGTACATTCTCACAAAAAAGTAAAACAATTTATAGGAAAAAGCGATAAAGTGACCATTTATGATGTTACTTACACAATAAATGCTAGTGCACGGCGAGCTACTCCAGTGAATGAAAATGCTACAATTGCAATACTGCTTTTAGGCTGTTCTTTTACCTTTGGTGATGGACTTAATGATAAAGAAACTTTCGGATACAAAATAGCTGAAACCTTAGGTCAAAACTATCAAGTGTTTAATTGTGGGGTTGGTGGATATGGCGCACATCAAGCTCTTG
Organism: uncultured Oscillospiraceae bacterium; assembly: GCA_964367585.1. GTDB lineage: Bacteria > Bacillota > Clostridia > Peptostreptococcales > Anaerovoracaceae > CAYJGJ01. Next base: position 670 of record CAYIYH010000019.1, on the reverse strand, counting down.
CCATACTAGAAGGTGATTTATCATACCTTAAAAAATTTAAACATATCTATGTGTTTTATACGGCAATTGAAGATCATGTCATGCGAAATGCTGGCATTTCATCTTGGGATAAGCGTGGGCCTCGATATCTATTTGAAAATGGTCAACTAGTGCGAAAAGGATCTTTTACAGAAAATTTCCCGAATAATATTTTTTTTAGTGAAAGAGCAGTACACAAGTTTTTACAGAAAAGCATAGCATTTAATTATTACTTTTCAAGATTGCAAGAAAGCTTTAATCCCTTTAATTCTAAAGAAAAAAGAAATAAATTATTTGGTGCAATAGTTGATAAATCAGTACAAGTTATGAAAAATAAGTACCCTAATAGCGATTTTACAGTTCTTTTGTGGGATGATAAAGCAGAAAAAGCACTAATTGACTTACCGCAGTCAGTTCATAGAATTAAGGTGTCTGATTGGCTTCCAAAGCAAAACACTACAGACGAAACATATATTATTATTGGCGATGGGCATCCTAATGATTTGGCAACCACTTTGATGGCTAAAGAAATAGTAAACCTAATACATAGTGGTAGTAAAAACGACATAACACAATAAAAACTCTTAGTAGCTACCCCTTACTTATGAGCAAGACCTAGCAAAATTTTTTTATTTGGAACACCAAGCATGAA
>CAYIYH010000018.1:0-6356 GCA_964367585.1 uncultured Oscillospiraceae bacterium | reverse complement strand
TGTAACGATAGAATATTGTCTTCTATGAATAGGCATTCTACCAAAAGTTCACTAGAAAATACTATCAAAAAACTGAGAGAAAATATAAGTGATTTACATATACGGACGACTCTTATCGTAGGCCTTCCAACGGAAACAGATGAAGAGTTTGATCAACTATGCGATTTTGTAGAAGAAATGAAGTTTGACAGACTAGGTGTCTTCGCTTATTCTCAGGAAGAGGGAACAAATGCCGGTGAGATGGATGGACAAATAGATGAGGAAATAAAGCAAGAGCGCCTTGATACAATTATGAGGACGCAATTAGAAATTTCTCTCGAATCTAATCGAAAAAAAATAGGAACTCCGATCGAAGTGATCGTCGAAGAAATTCAATTGGGAGATGAACAATTAGAAACTAATGAATCGAGTATTGTTGATTTACGGCATGATTTAGAAAAAATAACATATATAGGAAGAACTATTTACGATGCCCCCGAAATTGACAATGCTGTTACTTTTACCTATAATAGATTGCTTAAGATAGGAGAAATTGTAACAGTAAAAATAAACGACGCGCATGATTATGATCTAGTAGGCAGTGCAAATAATAATGAAGAATAGTTATAGGGAGATTTCAAATGTTAAAATTAAATAATGTGTCAAAATATTATTACAACAAAGGAGTCATAACTAGTGGATTAAATGGAATCGACTTGGAGTTTGAAAAGGGTGAATTTGTTGTAATTACAGGAGAATCTGGCAGTGGTAAATCAACTTTACTCAATGTCATCTCCTCTCTTGACACTTACGAAGAAGGCGAAATGTATATAGAGGGCAAGGAAACTAGTCACTATACTACTGAAGATTTGGAGCGATATAGACAAAAGTATATTGCAAATGTTTTTCAGGAATACAATTTGATTAATAGTTACAGCGTGTATCAAAATGTCGAAATAGCACTATTGATCAATGGCCAAAAGCGAAAAGAAATAAAGAGAATTGTAAAAGATATAATTGAAAAGGTAGGACTTACGAAGTTTGCGAGGACGAAGGCTTCCAAATTGTCTGGTGGACAAATGCAAAGAGTGTCAATAGCAAGGGCTCTAGCTAAAGGCACGGATATAATAATTGCGGACGAGCCTACTGGAAATCTAGATAGTCAGTCGGCAAAAGAAATATGCGAATTGCTTGCGCAGTCAAGCGAAAAACTTGTAATCGTAGTTACGCATAACTATGAACAGTTTGAACAATACGCTACACGAAAGATTACCATGAGGGATGGTAGAGTGGTAGAGGACGAAAGGCGCAAAAGAGAAGTTGTACAAACAGAAAATAAAGAACCTGTAAGCAATCAAGAAAACCCCGACGAAAAAAATAACGCCGTTCCAAAAAAACGAATGCGCATGTCACCCATGGCATTGTTAAGAATCGGAGCAAGGAATACGACCAACATATTCAGCAAGTTCATTCTAGTCATGCTAGTACTTGCTTTCTTTGTCGTATCTATAGCTTTCCAATATTCAGCATTTAGACAAAACGAAAGTGCTGCATCTATGTTTGGATATAATCCTTACTTTTATACGCAAGATAATTCACGAATTATCTTGTCAAAAAGTGATAATACAGCGTTTACCGAAGACGACTATACTGCGGTTCAGCAGATTGCTAACATTAAAGATTTCACAAAGTACGACACTTTGTTGGATAATATTATGGTTGTAGAACAACTAAGTTATTATGCAGAATTGACGCCTATAGATGTAAACGATTTCTCGGGCGAGCTTTCCTATGGACGACTTCCAGAGAGTGAAAATGAGATGATACTTCTTACTACAGAGGCAGATTTGACTTATATCGACGTCGATATGATGTTGCAAGAAGACGCTTCAATATATTCTTATTTTATGCCTACGAGCGAAAGAATAGTTGGAATTAAAATCGTTGGAATCGCAATTTATGAACATCTATATCAAGAAGAATTGAAAGAGGGCAATACTGTGTTTTCTAATAATTCATCCCACAGTTATGCTAACCAGTATGGATTGTACATGCATCCTAGTCAGCTGAATTACTTGAACTCTCTTGTGTACAAGACATATACAGACCTAACTGTTACTATTAAAAACGTGAACTTTGATTATTTTAAAGATACATACGTGGTACAGGCGCTTTCGTCAGTACCTGCTGGAAAAGTAATAATTGACGAATACCTTAGTTATCAAATTGACACTGAATCTATCACATCAGAAACTTTGACTATGAATGCAAGCAACCTCTATTACCAGCACACAGCCTCTTTTGGGATTCATGATACTTTTAATGAAGAGGATTACAAAAAAGTTTTGGGAATTAGTGAAACACAATTTTTCGAATCCAGGGCTACCATATATATGAATCCTACAGACTTCGCTAGTCTGTACCGAAATGATATTTACCAGGTTTCAATATTTGTCGAGGATATGTATGCTTTTGACGAAACTATTGCAAGCATAGAATCATCAGGTTATGAACACTTTGCACTTTTGGACACGATGGCAGGAGGGTTCGATCCAGGTTTTGACGTTGTGTATAATATTATGCAGACGATATTTGTCGTTGTGAGTGTAATTATAGTCTTTTTCGTCAGCTATTTCGTTCTTCGTCTTATATTGAGATCTAGGAATAGATACTATGCTACATTGAGAATACTTGGAATGAACAACAAGACGACTAAGAAACTTTTGGATATTGAACTATTGGTTGATGGACATATCGTATTCGCCGCTTTCGTAGGTGTGGTATATATGCTTCAAAATGCAATGATAGGAAACGAATACTTTATCACTTTGGCGAGTTTCTTCGGAAGAACCCAAATTGTAGTTTTGTATCTGACGGTGATGATAATGTTGCTACTTTTATCTCGTAGAATAACTTCAAAGCTATTCAAAAATTCGTCTATGAGTGCGTATAGAGAGGAGGCAATGTAATGGTACAGGTAAGTAAAGTAAATAAATATTTTAATAAAGCAAAACGCAATCAAATACATGTTATCAAGGATACGACACTTTCCTTTGAAAGCACGGGATTAGTCGCACTAGTTGGACCATCCGGATCGGGAAAGACTACCCTCCTTAATGTTATAGGCGGTCTCGACAAAATCGGCAGCGGAAAAGTATTTATTAATGGTAAAAAAATAACGAGAAGAACGGCTAATAGGACAGATGAAATAAGAAATGCTAACATCGGTTATGTGTTCCAAAACTTTAATCTTGTGGATGATATGAGTGTTTTTGAAAATGTAGCACTCGTCCTTAAGATGATTGGCATCAAAGACGAAAAAGTAATAAGAGAACGTGTATATTATGTTTTAGAAAAACTAAAAATGTACAGGTTCAGAAACAGGAACGTACAGATGCTATCAGGAGGCGAAAGGCAAAGAGTTGGAATTGCGCGAGCGATCGTCAAAAATCCTGCTATACTTATAGCTGACGAACCGACAGGTAATTTGGACAGTGAAAATACATACCAAATAATGAATTTCCTCAAGTCGATATCTAAAGAACGACTAGTGATCTTGGTCACACATGAATCGAAGTTGGCGGAGTTTTATGCTGACAGGATTATTAGTCTACAAGATGGGGCAGTTATAGATGATAAAGTTGGAACACAATCAGAAGAGCTCGATTATAACTTTGAAAACAAAATCTATTTGGGTGACATGAAAAAGATTGTGGCAAAACATGATGATAACGAGATAAGATATTATTCCCAAAGCGAGAAGGAAAAAATTAATCTCGACATAGTCTTACGAAATGGCAACATATATATTAGATCGAATAATAGCACTCAACGGATAGAAATAGTGCAAAATAATGGTGGAATACAGCTAGAAAAGGGTAAATACAAAGCGGTCACACGAGAAGAGTCTAACTTGCATATTTTTGATACAAGCATCTTAGACAATAAGAGACCAATAAAATACAAAAGCATATTGAAGATCTATCAGATAATCGGAAGCGGCTTCAAAAAGGTATCAAACTATTCCATTTCAAAAAAGCTATTGCTTATTGGGTTTGTGTTTAGTTCGATATTCATGCTTTATTCGATATCCTCGATTTTTGGAATTACTGATTTAGATGAAACGCAATTCGTGAATGAGAATAAAGATTACTATTCTACATTGACTAATGATATGACACCGCAGTTTTACGAACAGTTGAAGCAAGATCCAAATGTGAAATATGTTTTGCCGGGAACTTCTACTATTACGTTCCAATTTAATCCAAATTCAATAATTCAGGCGACGACAAATAGCTCGAACCTAAGAGCTGCACTTTCGGATATACAACTGGTTACAGAGTCTGATTTGATTGCTGGGCGCATGCCCGAATCACCAGCGGAGATTTTAGTCGATAAACTAGCATTAGAGAAGTGTATTCAAGATGGTTCGGTTTCTTATCTGGGATATACGTCACCCGAGAAGTTTTTGAATGAACAGGTGGAAATACCTTTATTACCTGAATTTACAATTGTGGGAATAACCGATTTAGGACACCCAAGCGTCCATATCGACATGATAAACATGGTTAATATGATGGCACTGTCTTCTGATGAAAACTATGATTATTACGGTTATGGATCATATATCAGTACACCAGACACATCACAAGATGAGGGTGCTGACTTAACCGACTACACTTTAGTCTCACACAGAATGACTCTGAAACATGGGGCGTGGCCTGTAAACGATTATGAAGTAATAATAATGGATGGACAAAGAGAAGAACATCCGTTAGGAAGTGCTCTTAATGAAACGGTTGGGGGAGTTAATTTGAAAGTTGTAGGATATTACACGACTACAGATCAGCAGATCAGCGGTTATTATACTTCCAATTCAACTATCGAAAAGAATTTAATTGCCAATACAGATACTTTCACCATTATGCCTAATGATTTTTCACAACCGATTGTTACACTTGATGAAGCCGTCATACCATATGAATCTACATATGAAAGAGAACGAGAAGAATATTCAGAGAGACTGAGTAGTTTTTCCACTACAGCAATTAGATTAGCAATAGTCGCAATGGCTATTTCAATTTTGGAAATATACTTAATGCTTCGTACATCGTTCTTATCTCGAATAAAGGAAGTGGGAGTATATCGGGCTATCGGTGTTAAGAAAAGAGATATATACAAGATGTTCGTTGGTGAAATTATTGCAATTACAATAATCGGTGGGATTCCAGGAATTTCCTTCATGACCTATATTCTATATGAACTCGTTTCTATTGAAATGTTAGCCGACATGTTTATGCTTAATTCGTTTGTTGTTGGATTGGCGTTTGCGGTGATATTCTGTGCAAACTTGATATTCGGGTTGCTTCCCGTGATACTGACATTGCGTAAATCTCCTGCTACCATACTAAGCAGAACCGATGTAGTTTGATAAAAAGTCTAGATTTTGAAATTAGGGAAAATAATACATTCTAGTATAGAAGGGTTTATTCATAATGCATAAGTTTTTTGTTAATAAAGAAACAGTGGGAGATAAAGATATCGTAATAACATCAACTGATGATGTGAATCATATAAAAAATGTGTTACGAATGAGAATATCTGATATAGTAATCATTTCTGATGGTGTAGAAACTGAATATACCGCTTCTCTTGTTGAAATAGACTCAAAAAAAGCGATATTCCAAGTCATAGATATGCAAAAAACTTCTATAGAACCTAATGTGAAAATCACAATTTTTCAAGGGGTTTGTAAGTCGGACAAGATGGAAACCGCCATTCAAAAATGCGTTGAAATGGGAGCATATAGCTTTGTTCCTGTATTTACCGATCGCTCCGTAGTAGTAGATAAAGGTGACTTTCACAAAAAGATATCACGGTGGCAAAAAATTAGTGAAGGTGCTGCAAAGCAATCAAAAAGGGGAATTATCCCTGAAGTATGCGAACACATAAAATTTAGAGACATTGTACCCATGCTTCTAAAATATGACCTTGTCCTTTTGCCATACGAAAACGAAGAAGAAATCACCATAAAAGATGCATTGAAAGGACTAAATGAAAAACCGCAGTCGATTGCGATAATAATTGGCCCTGAAGGTGGATTTTCAGAAAAAGAAGTTGAGCTATTAAATTTAAGTTTTACAGAAAATGTATCCGAGGATGCGGAAAAAATTGATACTGGAAGAGAGACCATCCTCGGAAGCGAAAATTCCCTCCACTGGCCACTATATTACCAAGTAACACTGGGAAAAAGCATACTGCGAACAGAGACTGCGGGCCTAGTAGCTGTAGCAATGTGTATGTACGAGCTAGAACTGTGATGGGGGTTATTTATATAATGAATGGAGGGAATGTAATGGTAAATTACGGATTAGAAA
>CAYIYH010000017.1:15840-21462 GCA_964367585.1 uncultured Oscillospiraceae bacterium | reverse complement strand
GCTTTCATTCTGCCATCATCATTGATTTTTCTAATTCTAACATCTGTGATTTTCATTTCAATCCCTCCAGTTTCAACACGTTTATATATAATACTATACCACATAAATAAAAGCAACAAAAATTATAAAATTTTTTAAACAAATCATTACTCTATTAATCTTGAAATACAGCATGCTTTTTGTAGTATTGCTTAGTATACTGAAGTTTATACAAGCTTAATTTTCTCAAGGAATCTATATATTTTTTCACCTTTAGGCAATACGAGAAATTCACTTTTTGTGATGACGCCAACTTTAATTATTATGATAAAGTATGCCGAAGCGGCAATAAGTACCGCAAGCAATGTTGCAAATGTGTTTCCCGCAGCTTCTTCTAGTGATAGGTGAATAACAAAAGCTATCAATCCCATGATGCAAGAAGCGATTAATGGTGCGATTGCTATTTTTAATATGCTTACTTTTAAATTCAAGTGTTTTTTTATAGCCAGATAATTAAGAGTGAAATTTACTGTATATGCGACAAGAGTGCCCAAGGCAGCACCTTTTACATTTATTTCCGTAATCCCAGTCAACCAAAAAGAAATTGATATTTTGAATAAAGAGCCAACGAGTAAACTCCGTAGTGGGATATGTTGCTTTCCTATCGCTTGCAATACCCCGACTGCGGTTTGAGATAATCCGAGCATAATTATCCCAGTAGCCATTATTTGTAAGAGAGGGACAGCTTGAAGGGCACTTTCTAATTGATTAAAAAACAACAGCTCCATTATTGGTCTTGCCAATACTATCATTCCGATTGCCGCAGGAAAGGACAATGTTGATGCAAGTTTAAATCCTAGTCGAATATTGCGATTTAATTCACTTTTATTCGATTGTTTGTAGTGTGTTGATATTATTGGAACGAGGCTTACGGCGATAGAGAGAGTGATTATTTGTGGCAAAGAGACAAGTGAAGTACAGTATGCACTAAATTGTCCATACAACTCGGTTGATTCCTCGTATGTAAAATTTGCAGAATTTTGCAGTCTATCCATTATGATAGTAAGGTCTATCGTATTCATGATTGGTGTTATCTCTGCAGCTAAAATAATCGGTAAAGAGATAATTACTATTCTTTTTAAAATTACTTTGGAGTCGTCATATTCTTTCACGCTATTTTTTATTTTAATTGCTAATCCGGGTTTTGACATTTTATATATTGTGGATAATAACACTGCGCCGGCAAATGCTCCCGAAGTAGCACCAAAAATAGCACCCGCAGCAGAAAACTGAGGGCCATTACTGACTAGCAATATTGCGAGAGATAGCCCGACTATAACTCGTACGGTTTGCTCTATGACTTCCGAAAGAGCAGTTGGGGTCATGTTTTGAAACCCTTGGAAATATCCTCTGAACGTCGATTGTATAGTAACAAAAAGCACGGCGAATGCCACAGCTTTTAATGTAAAATCTGCTTCTGGTATTCCGACAAAATTGGCGATAGGAGACGACGCGAAGAAACACGCGAACGATGCGATTACACCAATAGATGTCATCAATATCAACGAAATTTTAAGTATTTTTTGTGTATTATAGTAGCGATTTTCTGCGATGCTTTCTGATATCATTTTCGAAATGGCTACGGGTATGCCTGCTGTTGCAAACACTATAAGCATAGCATATATGTTATATCCTACCGCATAATAGGCCATAGCTTCCGTCCCAACAATGTTGGTTAAGGGAATTCTAAGGACGGCGCCAATTAACTTTACAAGTACTCCTGCAATAGCCAATATGCCTACTCCTTTTAAAAGATTATTGTTTTGCTCGTTTGTCATTTATTATTCTCCTCGACTATTTTGCAATGGTTATGTCTATGCCCTAGGATGTGTTTTGTTGAAAATCTCTTTTATTTTTCTTTCTTTGCTGTTGTAGTAAGCTTCTTCGATTGCTCTCGTATTTTCTACCCCTAAGATATCTTGTACTGTTTTTATGTCTGCACCGTTTTGTAATACGTGTATTGCAAATGAGTTTCGAAGTGTTCGTGGGGTCATCTTTTTTTCAAGATTTGCTGTTTGGGCATGCTGTTTTATAACTTTCCAAATCCCTTGTCTAGTGAATGGTTGACCTCTATAATTCAGAAATAGAAAATTATCCTTATTGTAGGTATCATCTGACAACTTCGCAGGTTGAAGGGAAGAATAAGCATTGTTAAGATAATCAATGACTGATTCTTTAGCAAGCTTACCCAGTGGGAGTAACCGCTGCGTACCATTTTCATTATCACATGTCAAAAACGATAATTCGAAGTTAATATTGTAAATTTTGAGTGAAACTAATTCAGAAACTCTTATCCCAGTACCGTATAACATTTCAAGTATTGCTTTGTCTCTTTTTCCTCTATGATCATCGCCTATAGATGCAAAAAGTTTATCTATTTCCTCAACACTGAGAAAGTCGATAGTCTTAGATTTTCCTTGTGGTATCGATAATTTATTCGAAGGTTTGCTTTTGGTAATCCCTTCATTGTATATGAAATTTAGGAATCCCGTAATTGCAATCTTTTTTCTATAAAGTGTCGATTGAGATTTGTTTTCAGTGCGTAATTTCATAAGAAAAGAAAAAAGGTGTGTTTCCGTTGCACCTGATAATGAAATAACACCTTTGGAATTAATGAAATCTTTAAATTGAAGCAAGTCACTTTTATATGCTAATATCGTATTTTCCGAAGTTAGTTTTGTGTTTTTGTGATAATCTAAGAATGATTGTAATTCAATATCCATTATATGTTCCTCTGCAACGATTATAATATTTAGTTTACATAATTGCAAGGGAAATTCGGAGCAAATTGTGTATATTATTACTCATATATGATAAATTATCTTGCACCACTTTCAATTTGAATTCATAACTATATTTTACCATAAAAATACCGCCCTCCCTTTGGTTCGATTATTAGATCTAACCAAAGGGAGGGCGGTATAGATAGCGGTTTTTTAATTAGATATAAAATGGAAGATATTTTTACACTTTATCGTGGAAAGTGCGTGAAATGACTTCGCGCTGTTGCTCTTTTGATAGTTTATAAAAATTCACTGCATAGCCCGAAACCCTAATAGTTAGATTCGGATATTTCTCAGGCTCTTCATATGCAGCAATTAGGACATTTCTATCAAGTACATTAACATTCAAATGGTGGGCCTTTTGAATGAAATATCCATCCATAAGTGATACTAAGTTCTTATACCTTTCTTCGTTGGTTTTGCCTAATGTCTCCGGAATGATTGAGAAAGTATTAGAGACACCATCTTTACAGTAATCGTAAGATATTTTCGCCACAGAATTGAGGGCTGCAAGCGCACCATTTTGTTCTCTTCCATGCATGGGGTTTGCGCCCGGTGCATAAGCTTCTCCCGATTTTCGCCCATCTGGAGTTGCGCCTGTCTTCCCTCCGTAAACCACATTTGATGTAATCGTTAATACAGACAGTGTGTGTTCAGCATTTCGATACGTTTTAGTTTTTGATAGCTCTTTATAAAACAATTCTACTTGCTCTTTTGCTATGTCATCGACTCTGTCATCATCATTACCAAATTTAGGGAATTCTCCCTCTATTTCAAAGTCAGAGATTATACCACGCTCATCTTTGATCGGCTTAACTTTAGCATATTTGATTGCGGAGAGAGAATCCGCAAGAACACTCATTCCGGCAATTCCAAATGCCATATATCTATGAACATCGGTATCGTGTAGTGCCATTTGTGTTTTTTCATATGCGTATTTGTCATGCATATAGTGAATTATATTCATTGTATTTACATATAAATTTGCAATCCACGTCCTATAGAAATTTAGTCTTTGGATTACTTCGTCATAAATCAAATACTCACCGCTGTACACTTCGGAAACCGGACCAATCTGTTTGCCTGATTTTTCGTCTTTTCCGCCATTTAATGCCATTAAGAGCATTTTACCTAGGTTTGATCTTGCGCCGAAAAATTGCATGTCTTTGCCTATTTTCATTGCGGATACACAACATGCTATTGCATAATCATCGCCATATAAAGGTCTCATTAGATCGTCATTTTCATATTGCAATGAATCTGTGTCGCATGATACTTTTGCAACATATCTTTTAAATTGTTCGGGCAAGTTTTGTGACCAAAGTATAGTAAGGTTTGGTTCTGCAGATGGTTTTAGATTATATAATGTTCGAAGGATTCTATAAGAATTCTTTGTGACCATATGTTTACCTTTAGTAGTCATCCCTCCTATACATTCAGTGATCCACATTGGGTCTCCACCGAATAATTCATTATATTCGACTGTCCGTAGATGGCGTGCCATCCTAAGCTTTAGCACGAAGTCATCGATTATTTCTTGTGCTTGTATCTCTGTCAGGATCTTTGAATTGAAATCTCTTTCAACATAAATATCTAGGAAGGTGCTTATTCGCCCGAGGCTCATCGCTGCACCGTTTTGTTCCTTTATCGCTCCAAGATAACCGAAATATAACCATTGAACAGCTTCCCTAGTGGATTTTGCTGGTTGTGAAATATCAAATCCGTATAATTTTGCCATTTCCTTTAATTTTTCTAAAAAAGAAATTTGTTGAAATAACTCTTCACTTTGTCTTATATTATCAGAATCCATGAAGTTTAATGCTAAAGTTGCTTTATCTTTTCTTTTTTCAGCGATCAAAAAGTCTATTCCGTATAATGCAACTCTCCTATAATCTCCAATTACACGGCCTCTGCCATATGCGTCGGGAAGACCTGAAATAATTCCGGCACTTCTAGCTGCTTTCATTTCATCTGAGTATACTCTGAATACACCATCGTTATGTGTCGTTCTATACAGGAATTCGTGCTCAACTTTTTCTGATAATTTGTATCCATAAGCCTCGCATGATTCTCTTGTCATTTTAATGCCACCAAAAGGATTTATTCCTCTCTTGAGAGGGGAGTCGGTTTGAAATCCGACGATTATCTCGTTTTCCTTATCCAAATATCCTGCAGTGTACGTTAGCAGTGAGGAGGCATTTTCGGTATCTACATCTAAGACACCGCCATTTTCTCTTTCTTTTTTAAATAGTTCCTCTGCTTTTTTTAGAATTGCTTCTGTTCTTGGTGTTGTTCCTTCGAGGAAATCTTCATTTCCATCATATGGTGTGTAGTTATTTAGTATGAAGTCAGAAACATTAATTTCGTCTTGCCAAATTGTCCCTTTAAATCCATTCCAATTGTCGTGTCTCACGATAAGCCCTCCTATTAAAAAAATAACAAAAAAGGCACCTTTACAGAGATACTTTCTCATAAAAGGAGCCCAGACGGTCGGCTGATTAATTGCGCGTTTCCCCATGGTACTCCATGATTATCCGCCAGTAACACGCAATATTAATTTTTAACTCACTGTAGTAATTTTTTTGTAATTTGTTCCTGCTAAAGAAGTATTATTTAGCAAGTATACCATAAATATTGTATTTAGAAAAGTAATTATGAAAAAATATGCAATATAATCTTCGGCACGGACTTATCATGCAAGCATGTAAGCTCCTTTGCCTCGATTATATATTTGCATCCATATTTAATATGCAATATAATCTTCGGCACGGACTTATCATGCAAGCATGTAAGCTCCTTT
>CAYIYH010000017.1:0-15740 GCA_964367585.1 uncultured Oscillospiraceae bacterium | reverse complement strand
GCCTCGATTATAAGAATTTGATACTTCTCAAGATGAAAGGAATAACAGCTTTTCCTTGAGCAATTTGAACCACTGTAATTATTTTTACTATAAACAGCACAACCGCCAATAGTCCAAGCAAGAAAGGAACTATGAATGTCCAGAATAATAAGAGAGATATTGTTGTGCATAACATATCAAGTACTAAGAATCTAGTTGCTTGTCTAACGTGGAACATAGCAAATTCAGATTTTTGAGATAGTAATGCTGCCATTATTATTCCTAGAGGCCCTAATAAGTAGCAGAGCATAGCTATTGATTTGTTTTGAGAAATATCTTCTGCTTCGTACTTGTTAGTGTGATCGTATTCAGGTATTGGTTTATATTGTTGGTAATTATATTGACTCCCTTGCGTATTAGAATTGTATTGAGCACCTTGCATGTTCGGATTATACTGAGTACCTTGCATGTTTGGATCAAATTGAGCACCTTGCATGTTCGGACTATACTGAGCACCTTGCATGTTCGGATTATACTGAGCGTCTTGCATGTTTGGAATTGCCTCCGCAGATTCAAACGTGCTATCTGTAGATGTAGTTGTGTCTTGTTGAGTTTGTTGGTTCATGGTGTTTTCGTCCATTTTTTCCTCCTATAAATGTGGTATAAGTACAAATAATTTTAGTTAATCTCTTTCAGTTATAATTTTTTAATAATCATAACAGGGTCTACGCATCATCGACCAGTACGATTGATGCGTGCCGTGTTCTAATTAAATTATATACCCCAAAAAGTAATATGTCAAATACTTCAGTAATCAAAAATCCTGCGAGGCGTGTTCTTTTTAATTCGAACACTACCTAATTCTTATGAGAATATACTCTAATAGGAATATTTTCATTTATGACCTATAACAATTCAATTATGAGCGAATGTGAATTACAAGTATAATGCAAAAATTGATGATAAAAGGGCAACTTTTTCAAAAAGAATTAAATAAAAATTAGTTTGTATTATAATCGAAGCAAAGGAGCTTACATGCTTGCATGATAAGTCCGTGCCGAAGATTTATTGCATATTTGCCATGTGATTTTCGGGAAAATTGGATTAGTACGAATGTAGTTTTGAGAGAGGTTGTAATTATGAAAAAAATACTATTATGTTTTATTATCTTTGTGCTTTTTGTGTCCACAATAACTGTATCCGTAGGAGCTTCTTCATATAGAATTACTGCCGATACTTCTTTGTTGAGAAACTTGGGGTGGACGAATGGAGGATCTAAAAATGCCGGTTTATCGTATTTGGAAATAAATGGAGAACCAGCATTTTGTCTAGAAATCGACGAGGAAATTTTATTGAATAATTCTGGTCATATAGCAAGTTGGGAAGATGTTGGAGTTGTAGATAATAACCTGAAACGAAGATTATCCCTCATAGTCTACTTCGGATATAGACAAAATCCGTCACTGCATGCATATGCAATGACACAGTTATTAATCTGGGATGAATTGGCGAGAAGTGGATTGGGAAAATATCCATATTCTACTTCTAATACCACCGCAGGGTATTCGACAAATTACATTTCCAGCTGGAAAAGCAATATTATAGGCAAAGTAAATAATTATTTGACAGGTGCATCATTTGACGGTATGGTGTTGGGCGTAGCACAAGGGGAGAGCATCAATATTGCTGAAACAAACGGAGTACTTAGTTCACTTGTGATAGTAAATAATTCGGGGTTAGATGTAAAAAAAGAAAGTAATAATTTAATGATAAATATTCCACATGATTACAGCGGCGAAAATATAAAAATTTTACTTAATAAACCATTTACTATTGCAAGTAGAACAAACTTTCTTGCAGTACAAGACGGGGGTAGATTTCAAGTCGTATCGCCACTTTGGCATAATGATACCTTGCTCGCAAGTTTGAATATACAGAAAAAAGAAACAAGAATAAAAATAGTAAAGACAGGTATTTATACGGAGGATTTCATTTCAAAAGAAGAACTTATTCCATATATAAAGTTTCATATCGTGTCTGCGGAAGATGTTTTTACAATTACCGGAGAAAAGCTATTATCTAAGGGAGAAATTGTCGAAGAATTGATAACCGATGAAAAGGGTGAAGCACTGTCTAGGGACTTACACTATGGTAAGTATGAAATACATGAGTTAGAGTACATGGATATGGAAACCGTTTATACATTAACTCCTAAAAATATTGGAGAAATCGTTGATATAATGCGAGAAAATAATTTGCTGGAAGACGAGGAATCGGAAATTAAATTAATGAAAGAACTCAATGAAGGGGTGTATAAACAAATTGGAGGTGATGCGTTCAAAAACGAAATTCTCATCACTAGTAGTCTCTTTGAAGAATTACTCATTGATTACTTCGACAACTTGCCCGATGAACAAAAAGAAAGCAAGTTGGTTACAGCGCCGTTCAATAAGTATGTTCTCCCGAAAAATTCGCTCGTCGATACGATTACTTTGACAGGAGAAGATGATAATTCGGAAATTATTTGTGAAATAGAGAATATTCAATACGTTGGAAGGGCAGATTTTTCTATGAACGTAGGGCATTATGGTATTGATTTTGATGATGCTGATATCATTTACCCCAATACAGGTGATATCGGCTTTGTAAAAATATATCCAAGTCTTATCGCCGCGTCACTTTTATGTGTTGGGTTTATTATTATACTTCGTGTCCGTATAAAGGTATAGCTTATATGTTTAAATGAGCACATTACCATTGTGGAAAAGGGTATGTTTATTGAAAGGTAGAGTAAAAATATTATGTTAAATATTGTAAGTAAAAAAAATAGAATGATTGCATTTTTGTTAATGCTTTTTATAACTTTCATTTCTTCTTTTATTTTTTCTATAGAAATTTTTGCGAATGAAAATGATACAATAATAAGAGAGTATGTTTTTGAAGCGGAAAATACAGATTTTCTGTATGGAGAAAATACAGAACTGGAAGTCGGTGGGAAAAAATATGAGGCTAGTGATATAACTTATGAAGTGATAGATGACGGTGTCATAATTCGAGAAATTCAATATGAAAATCTTATAAATAAAGAGATAGATGAAAGTATCGTAGTGAATGATGAAAATGGTGAAGAGATAACTTTGACATTGCAAGAAGTAAAGTGGGATAGTGTGCTGATCACACGTAATTTTCAAGAAACTACAGACGAAGCACCAGAATTTTTGGAAAAGATAACTACGGAAGACGGGTATGTGCTGCCATTACAAGAGGTAACAATCGAAAAAACAGATTATATAGAACCATTTATCATCGAGGGGATTTTTTATGGAAACAAAAGCACAGACTACTATGTTATGGATAACGGAGTAAAATGGTTAAAAAATGAAATAAGTCCCAATTGCGAGGGCTATGAAAATATTCTGAATTTGTATTTAGGTTTAGATGAAAACTACTTAATTCAGAGTGGCGAATGGACTAGTGACTATGTTACTAAAGATGGTGAAGATGTTCGATATGCAAATTTTTATGGGGTGAGGAAGAAGAACCTTTTCACGGCGTACTATAGCGAAGAGTTTTTCACTGGAAATGCAATATATACCAACGAGGGATACAATACATATGAAGTAGCAGCGATTGTTGAATATCGAGAACGTCCTATGCCAATTTGGGATAATATTATACCGCTAGTAGCAACTCCAACGGTTCGTACCTTTACTTTTTTTGGTGCCTTAATCTTGATTTTAATTGCAGCTTTGCTAGTATTATTTAAAAAACGCAAAAGAAAAATCCGTTTAAGGGTAGCTACAAATAATACGATAAATGAATACTTTTAGGATTAGAGATTACTGTTTTGAAGGAAGGATGAGCATGAAGAAAAAGAATTGTAATAAAAAACAAAAAATAATTGGTATTGTTTGTTGTTTGATAATATTATGTGTAGTGACAGTTTTTTATTTAATAAAAACTACAAAGTATAGTGACATAAAATATAGTGAAAAAGATATTAAAATATCAGAAAACAATATTTCGACTAGTAGTGAGAAAGAAGACTATCTAGATAATAGGGATGAAATTAAACATAGAAAAGAAGAGATAGATAGTAAATCAGAATCTCTCCAAAAAGAAGAAAAATACGATGGAGAAAATGATGATGGAAATATAAAGGAAAGAGAATCGGACGATGGTATAAGTATAGGTGATTCAGGGAAGAATATCGTTGAAAAAGAGAACTCTCAGGAAATAGTAACACCTGAAGAGGATTCATTACCACATAATCCACCACCTGTGGAACAAGTGGTAATGAGTGAGCAAGTTTCACAAGTAATCGCTCTTATAAACGAAGGTCGAATAAACAATGGATTGTCCGAACTTGTTGTAAATAATTCACTTAACAACAGTGCTATGATTCGGGCTAAGGAATTGGAGACGGTATACTCTCATACAAGACCTAACGGACAAGGCCCTAATACTGCACTAGGGATTGCTGTCAAATCATTCGGAGAAAATATCGCCCATGGGTATTATACACCGAGCCTGGTAGTTTCGGGATGGATGGCTTCTCCTCAACACCGTGCTGGCATACTTAACCCCGAATACAATACGACGGGAGTCGGTGTGGTTAAAGGTAGTGACGGTGTTATATATTGGGTGCAACACTTTGCGAAACTATAGACAAAATACAAGAAAAATATTATAATATAGAATAATAATAGAGGAGGATTTCATTATGAATGATACAGTAACAGGTAAGTCGTATTTTGATGGAGGATTGCTTAGTTGGATCGGTTGGAATTTGTTGGGAGGCCTTATCACGGTATGCACGCTTGGAATATGTTATCCATGGGCACTTTGCATGGTCTATGGGTGGAAAATAAATCATACTGTGATAGAAGGACGAAGGCTTAAGTTTACGGGATCTGCTTTTGGTCTTTTCGGTAATTGGATAAAGTGGTTTTTGCTATGTATTATTACTTTTGGCATCTATTCCTTCTGGCTTTTTATATCGCTTGAGAAATGGAAGGTGAAAAATACAACATTTGTTAATTAATGTATTGACATTGCAATGAAAAAATGGTATTTTACATGGAGCATTAGAAAAGTGGGCAAAAACCCACTTTTCTTTATTGTTACGTGGTAATAAATATTTGCTTTGATAGGTGAATCTATTGGTTTCATAATGAAATATGGAGATTGTATATATTATGCAAAAAACAAAACCGAATATCAAAAATAGGGTCGTCGAAGTTCTTTCGCCATTTTTACTAGACAATAATTTGGAAATATATCATGTCGAATATGTTAAAGAAGGAAAAGAGTGGTATTTACGAGTCTATATAGATGTAAATCCGGAAAAAGGAGGTTCTCCTTCTATAGAGGATTGTGAAAAAGTTAGTAAATACCTAAGTTCACAACTTGATGAAATAGATGCGATAGAACAGAGCTACTATCTAGAAGTATCATCGCCCGGAATTGATAGAGTACTATATGATCCGCAACATTATGAAAGATATAAGGGGCATGACGTTGAGGTGCATTTTTACAAAAATATAGATGGTAAAAAGAAAAAAGAATACAAACTGATAGATAGAGATGAAGACACAATTACTGTAAAAGACGAAAAAGATGAAGTAACTACATTTAGCAAAAATGAAGTTGCATTGGTGAGATTAGCAATTTTATTATAGGAGAATCTTGAGAGATGAATAGAGAATTATTAGAGGCATTAGATGTTTTGGAAGAGCAAAAGAAAATAGTGAAAGAAAATGCTATTTTGGCTATTGAGGATGCGCTCAAAACGTCTTATAAGAAGACATATGGTGCAACAAGTGATGTTATTGTCAACTTAGATAGAGAAACGGGCGAAATAAGTATATTCTTGAGACGCTTAGTAGTTGATGAAGTAGAAGATGATAAATGCCAAATCCATATTTCCGAAGCGCAGGAAATTGATGAAAGGTTTTTGGAAGGAGACTATGTAGAATATCAAGTCTCTCCTGAAGATTTTGGAAGGATTGCGGTTCAACGGGCAAAACAAATTATCATACAAAGAATTAGAGAAAGTGAAAGAGAGATCCTATTCGAAGAGTATGTAAATAAAAAAGGACAAATTGTCACTGCTAAAGTTCAAAGAATAGATGAAAAAAATGGAACAATATTCTTGAATCTAGGAAGGACTGAAGGGATTTTGTCCAAAGCGGATCAATCTCCAAGAGATAACATTAGAATTAAGGACAGGATAAAGGTATATATATCTAATGTAATCAAGCCGGATGATGGTTTTGATGGAAGTATTGGTGATGATGCTCAAAATTCAGACCCTAGGCTGCGAGGTGATAGGAAGAAGAGAGAGCGTGACATTAAAATATTTGTTTCGAGAACTCATCCCGGATTAGTAAAAGGATTATTTCAATTTGAAGTTCCCGAGATTGAAGATGGTGTTGTAGAAATTGTCAAAGTAGTCAGATCTGCCGGATCGAGAACAAAGATGGCTGTAATGTCTAAAGACGAAAATGTTGACCCCATTGGTTCATGTATAGGAACGAGTGGGAATCGTGTAAGAAGAGTAATCGAAGAACTTGCGGGCGAGAAAATCGATATTATTGAGTGGAGCGACGATCCTGCTACTTTAATAGTTAATTCACTTAGCCCATCTAAGGTTGTAGATATTTTCTTGTCTTACGAGGAAAAGTCTGCAAGGGTTATTGTTCCAGAATCTCAACTTTCTATCGCAATTGGAAAAAAGGGAGAAAATGCAAGATTAGCATCAAATTTGACTGAGTGGAAAATTGATATCAAAAGTTCTTCTGAAGTTGAGGACTTTTCAGAAGATAAACCTGCTGAACTTCAAAGTTTAGATAATACTACAAATGAAGAGAGTGTCTTGGAAGCACAAGAGAGTGATTCAGTAGTTCAAGAAGATGATTCAGTTACTAAAGAAGGCAATCTAGTAGTTCAGGTAGATGATAATACAGCTGAATAGATAGAGGGTATATTTATGATGCAAAAAGAAGTTCCTATGCGCAGATGTGTTTCATGCATGACTTCAAAGCTACAAAAAGAAATGCGTAGAATTTCCTTTTATAATATGGAATTAAAGATTGACTACACTGGAAGAGAAAAGGGGCGCGGAGCTTATGTTTGTAATAATTTTGAATGTATAGGTAATATAAAAAAAAGGAGAGCATATCAGCGATCTTTTAAAACTCAATTGCCGGAGTCTATGATAGACGAAGTGGTTCAAAAATTATTGAATGAACTACATGAAATAGTTTGATAGGAATATGGTTTTGTAAAACAGTTGTATACCACCAACACTATTACAAAACTTAAAAAATAGTAATAGATATAAAATAAAGGAGATAGCGAGATAAGAATGAAAGTATATGAATTGGCAAAAGAATTGAATATCCAAAGTAAACTTCTTATGAGTAAAGCTGCAACACAAGGTATTGAGATAAATAGTCATATGAGTGCCTTGTCGGACAGCGATTTGCGTAAAATAAGAAGTTTGTTTGTGGATGGAGATTCTAAAAAAGAATTGCCAGAGAAGAAAGTAGATAGTAGCAAATCCTTTACAGTATCAAGTGGAACCCAATCAAACAATGGCGAGATTTTAAGCAAGCCAAAACCTCCAATCGGCAAAGTCGTTATTCGTAAGGAGTTTGTAAGAGACAAAGAAGGAAAACTACTAAAGGACGATGAAATTGAAAAAATAAAGGCCGAGGAAGTTGAAGTTACGAAATCCACAGAAACTCCTTCTTTGGAAAAAAGTATAGATTTATCTCCAAAAAATGAGCAAAAATCAATTGATGAGCAAAGAATAGACGAAAATGTGGCACATCCTCAGGTATCAGATAAAAAAGTATCTTCCGATAAAGACGAACAAAAAAGTGATGCTATTTCATATGATACAGAAAAACCTAAAAAAGAAGATATACCGTCTCAAGAGCGAGAAGTAACACCAAAAGAAAAAACAGATGGATCAGATAGACCTTTAAGTAATCGTACGGGAGATTCAAACAGAAATATAAACAGAGACGGAAACAGATATTCGGACGATACTAGAAAAGGTGGATATAATCGCGGTGGAGACTCTAGTAGGAGTGGAAGCAACGAGCGTTCGTTCGACTCTAATAAAAACAGCGGATATAGCCGTAATAGTGAAGCTAACAGGGGAGGCGGACATAATCGCGGAGGAGAAGCAAATAGGGGAACCGGTTACAATCGTTCTGCCGATTCTAATAGAAATGGTAATTACAATCGTTCTGCCGATTCTAATAGAGATGGTAATTATAATCGTTCCGCCGATTCTAATAGGGGTGGTAATTATAATCGTTCCGCCGATTCTAATAGGGGTGGTAATTATAATCGTTCTGCTGATTCTAATAAGAGCGGTAACTTTAACCGCTCTGGAGACTCAAATAGGGAGGGCGGATATAATCGCCAAAATAATCAACAGCGTAGTGATGCTTCAGGGCGTGGATTGCAAGGGCAGGGAAATAATAGGGTGGAAAAGAGCTCTTTGTCCATAATAGAAACTAAGCCTAACCAAAGAAAAGACGATAGAAAACGTGACGATAAAGAAAAAAATAAATTTAATAAACTTGACCGTAATGAGCAAATGAAAAGCGGCACCCGTAGCAGATCTCTAGAGAAACAAGTAAAGAATAAGAAATATGTAAAACAGAAGCCCGTTGAAGTAGAACCTGCTATAGAAATAGAAGAATTGCCAGAAGGAACCGTAATATTGAATGTGCCTATTACAGTTGCTGGTTTTTGTGAGCAAGTAGGCGTTACATCTTCTTCGGTAATAATGGAGCTGATGAAACTCGGAATAATGGCAAATATTAATCAGACTATAGACGAAGACACAGTGCTTATTTTAGCTGAGCAAATGAATGTAAGTATAGTAATTGGTAAGGTAGAGGAAGAGAGAGAGGACGAGGGACTCGAAACGTTTGAAGACAAAGAAACGGACTTAGTAAAGAGACCACCAATCATCACTGTTATGGGTCACGTAGACCATGGTAAAACATCTTTGCTCGATGCTATTAGGAAATCGAATGTAACATCGACAGAATCGGGTGGCATTACCCAACATATCGGAGCATCTGAAGTCATAAATAAAGGCGAAAAGATTGTATTCCTAGATACTCCGGGACATGAAGCTTTTACTGCAATGAGGGCAAGGGGTGCTCATGTAACCGATATTGCTGTCCTAGTCGTCGCTGCAGACGACAGTGTAAAGCCGCAAACTGTAGAATCTATCAGTCACGCTAAAGCGGCTGGTGTACCGATCATTGTTGCCATGAACAAAATGGACAAAGAAGGAGCTAATCCGAACAAAGTAATGGAAGATTTATCTAATCATGGAATATTAGTCGAAGACTGGGGTGGTGAAGTGATCTGCGTTCCTGTTTCGGCTAAAAAAGGTGATGGAATAGCCGATCTGCTAGATATGATACTTTTACAAGCGGAAGTATTAGAATTAAAAGCTAATCCAAACAGATTAGCCATGGGGACAGTAATTGAAGCAAAATTAGATAAATCTAGAGGGCCTGTAGCATCTTTACTTGTCACTAACGGTACCTTAAAGTCCACAGCAAGCATTGTTGCGGGGACTACATCTGGCAAAATTAGAGTAATGCATGACCACAAAGGTTCATCTATCAAAAAAGCAAAACCCGGTACGGCAGTTGAGATTGTAGGTCTATCTGATGTGCCACAAGCAGGTGATACTTTTAATATGGTCAATGATGAGAAACTTGCAAGAGAGATCGCCGAAAACAGAAAGACTAAGCTCAGAGAAGAAATTCTGGCGAAAAAAGCAAGTATGACATTAGAAAAGCTATTTAGTTCAATTGCTGACAATGAAATAAAAGAACTGAACTTAATAATAAAAGCAGATGTTCAAGGATCTGTAGGCGCATTGGTCGCATCGCTTGAGAAACTGAATACTGAAAATGTAAAAGTTAAAGTTATTCATACTGGTGTTGGAACAATTACTGAATCTGATGTAATGCTTGCGGGGACATCTGGATCGATAATTATTGGATTTAATGTTAGACCTTCGACGGCGATAGTCAACGCAGCCGATAAAGAAGGTGTACAAATCAAAACATATAGCGTAATTTACCAAGCAATCGAAGATGTAGAAAGAGCGATGATAGGCATGCTTGACCCTGAGTATGAAGAAGAAATATTGGGTAAAGTAGAAATACGTGACATTTTCAAGGTTCCTAATATAGGTATCATAGGTGGCGCATATGTTATAGAAGGAAAAGTGTTGCGAAATGCAAAAGTTCGTGTTGTCCGTGACGGCATATTGTTGCACGAAGGAAACATCTCTTCACTAAAGAGGTTTAAAGACGATGCGAAAGAAGTAGCTCAAGGTTTTGAATGCGGAATAGGAATAGAGAAGTTCAATGACATCAAAGTGGATGATATCATCGAATGCTATCATATGATTGAAATAGAAAGAAAAAGCAGATAGATGAAAAACAACAGAGCAAACAGGCTAGGTGAAGAGATCAAAAAGATAATTAACGAGTTACAAATTGATGGATTTAAAGATCCTAGGCTTTATACCATGTTTAGCATTACCGCTGTAGAAGTTTCTGCAGATGGTAGTTATGCCACGTGCTATGTATCCTTGCTAAACTTAGGCTCAGACAGCAATTTATGCAAAGAATTGCAAGATGACGTTATAAGCGGATTACAAAGCGCAAAAGGCATGATTAAGCGGGAAATAGGCCATAATATAAAACTGCGCAGAATACCGGAGTTGATATTTAAAATTGATAATTCTATGGAGTATGGAAATAAAATAGACTCTATTATCAAAGAGCTCAAATAGTATAATATCTATAATATCACAAGTAATACGCCAATTATGTAGCATGGTGAGGTGTATCCACTACCATGCAGTGAAAATAATATACGTAGCCTTATCAATCGATATGAATAGGCTACGTTTTGTTGAAATAATAATATAATTTGAGGGACATTAGTATATGAATAGTAGCTTAGATGTCATCGTAAAAGAATTGAGTATGGCAAATAAGATTGCATTATTTCCGCATGTTAGAGCAGATGGAGATGCTATTGGTTCGTGTGTTGCATTGTCGACGGGGCTGAAAAAGATGGGGAAAGATTGCTTTATTGTAATGGATGAAGGAGTTTCTGCCTCTTTTTCGTTTTTAGAACCAGACGTATTTAGGTCTGATTTTATAATATCATCGGAAAAAAGTGATAATCAAAAAGGATCCGAGACAATTGAAGAAACATTAAACAGTGATTATTTTTTTGATGAAACCCAAGATAATGAGAGAATTAAAGAAATTGATTTATCGGTATGTGTTGATTGTGGTGCTCTCGATAGATTCCCTGGGAACAACGATATTTTCTTAAGTGCCGCAAAGAATATGTGCATCGATCACCATAGTACGTCTGATTTTTTTTGTGACTACAACTATGTTTACCCCGAAGTTGCGGCAACAGGAGAGCTTATTTATGAAATTCTTAATGGATTAGGCGTGCCTATTGATGCAAAAATTGCAGAGGCTATCTATACATCGATAGTCACAGATACTGGGAATTTTAAATATTCGAATACAACATCTAACACACACAGGATAGTTTCAGAGTTGTATAAGACTGAAATAAATACATCGAAAATTAATACTGAAATTTTTGAAAGCAAGTCTTTTTTAAGTATTAAAATCTTAGGTAAAGCATTTGCCAATCTTAAATACATATGTAACAATAAGTGTGTTTTATGTTACCTGACACAAGAAATGATTGAAAGCGCGGGTGCCACCATATCTGATTCAGAGGGAATCGTCGATGCTATTCGTTCTATAAAAGGAATTGAAATCGCTGTATTTTTAAAAGAAATAGCAAAGAACGAATTTAAAGTAAGTTTGAGATCAAAAGGTTCGGCCGATCTTACAATCGTCGCCCAAAAGTATAATGGCGGGGGGCATGCTAAGGCTGCGGGGTGCACCATATATGACAATGTTGAGAATGCAGTGATAATCATAGAGGAAGAGTTAAACAATTTATTATGTCAATAGATGCATCAAAAAATGGTATATTAAACATTAATAAGCCGCAAAATATGACTTCGCATGATGTCGTAGCTATAGTAAGAAAGAAAATAAATATTAAGAAAGTCGGGCACACCGGAACTCTCGATCCTATGGCGTTGGGAGTTCTTCCTATTTGTATAGGAAAAGCAACGAAAATTATCGAATATTTAGATCTTGACATGAAAGAATACAGGTGCACACTTAGATTGGGAATTGCTACGGATACTTTGGACATATGGGGAAGTGTCATTTCTGAAAGAGCTCCTGTTGGAATAAAAGAGGAGGATATCAAGAATGCAATCGAAAGTTTTACAGGGCTTGTTTCGCAAGTCCCACCGATGTATTCCGCATTGAAAGTAGATGGTAAGCGCCTTTATCAATATGCGAGAGAAAATCAGCAAGTTGAAATAAAATCGAGAAAAATATATATTAGCAATATTAGTATTAATAATATTGATTTAAGTAGTAATGAAGTCGATTTTACAGTCGAGTGCAGCAAAGGAACATACATACGAAGTTTATGCCGTGACATAGGAGAAAAACTCGATTGTGACGCAATAATGAGCTCTCTCATACGCTTAAAAAGCGGAGCATTCGAATTATCCAATACGATTACTATAGACGAATTAAAAGCTATGGATAGGGAAGATATTATTGACCGACTTATACCTCTAGAATCTCCACTCAAATATTTTGGAGAGATAATAGTTAATCAAGATGTAGCAGATAAGATAAGTCAGGGATGGAAATTACCTACACATTTGTGTGATATTCTCAAATCTCCATATTTTAAGGAACGTGATTTTTTTGTGCCATTTCGGAGTGAATATAAAAATATGTATTGTGTGTACAAAGGTAATATCCTCAATATGGTGACGGCAGATAATAGCAATTATTTATCGTCTACAAGCGATAATAAGCTTATTGCAATTATGTATTATGACGAGACAGAGAAAAAGTATGTTTCGGATAAAGTTTTTTCTTAAGAGATAGAATTATATATGAAGATTTATACAAGTATTAATGAAATAAGCAATATTCCTCCAGTCTGTATTGCACTTGGTAATTTTGATGGAGTACATTTAGGACATAAGAAACTAATCGAGATGACCATAGATTCTGCGAAAGAAAAGTCTTTGTGTAGTGCAATTTTTACATTTTCGGAAAATCCTAAGACAATTTTTTCTGACGGAAATATAAAGAGAATAATGCACGATACGGAAAAAAATAGCATACTCGAAAAAATGGGGATCGATATTCTGTTCAACGTTCCTTTTGATGAAAGTACAATGATTATGAGTCCTATGTCATTTTTGTCAGATATTCTTATTGATAGAATGAATATGAGAAATCTTTTTTGTGGATATAACTTCAAATTTGGTCATAAAGGTAAGGGAGATGTGACTTTTTTAGAAGAAAATGCGAGTGAATTGGGATATAAATTAAATGTAATGCCGGAGTTTCGTATAGATGATAAAGTTGTCAGTTCTTCTTTGATCCGAGAGAGTGTTATAGAAGGAGATATGCAGCTTTGTATAAAATTACTGGGACGTCCTTATAGTATATCCGGCGACGTGGTCGAAGGCAATAAACTTGGCAAACACATTGGATTTCCAACTTCAAATTTAGCAATTGATCCTGACATAGTATCTCCTAGGAACGGTGTGTTTGCCACATATTGTATATACAATAATAGAAAGTATCCAAGCATCACTAATATTGGGATTAAGCCAACGGTGCCGGGAATTCATAAAAAAAATATGGAAACCCATATTTTCGATTTTAGCGATGAATTATATGATAAGAATATTACAATTGAGTTTATAGAGAAAATAAGAGACGAAAAAAAATTCACTTCCTTTGATGACCTTTCAAGTCAAATCACTAAAGATTGTCAGTCTGCAAGAAATATTTTGATGTCTCTTTATTCATATCCATAATTTATTTTTTGTACCAATTCATAAAAAAAGCTTGAAATTCAATGATTATCTAAAATGATAAGATAGATAAATAAAAAAAAATAAAAAAAAATAAAAAATACTGTTGACATTTAGCTCGCTACACTGTATAATTCATAAGCAAATGAGTGCGGGCGTATAGCTCAGCTGGGAGAGCATCTGCCTTACAAGCAGAGGGTCATAGGTTCGAGCCCTATTACGCCCACCATTTTTTTGTACTCAATGTGGCCCGGTAGTTCAGTTGGTTAGAATGCCAGCCTGTCACGCTGGAGGTCGACGGTTCGAGCCCGTTCCGGGTCGCCACGTTTTTTTTTGTTAATAAGAGTTTATTGCATATTGAAAATATGCATTCTCTTTTATAACAGAAGTCATTAAATTAGTATTGCTGGTGTGGCTCAACGGTAGAGCAGCTGATTTGTAATCAGCAGGTTGGGGGTTCGATTCCCTCCACCAGCTCCACTACAAATTCTTAAACAAATTGTTTCAACATAAATATGTATATAACGAGGGATTCCCGAGTGGCCAAAGGGGGCGGACTGTAAATCCGTTAGCTGAGCTTTCGATGGTTCGAATCCATCTCCCTCGACCAAAAATAATAAATATGCGGAAGTGGCTCAGGGGTAGAGCATCGCCTTGCCAAGGCGAGGGTCGCGAGTTCGAATCTCGTCTTCCGCTCCATACCATGCGGATGTAGTTCAATGGTAGAACCTCAGCCTTCCAAGCTGATGGCGTGAGTTCGATTCTCATCATCCGCTCCACTTTTTTAACAGGCAATAAGTCAAAGTTACTATATGTCAATTAATAAACGTGGGCTCATAGCTCAGCTGGATAGAGCATCGGCCTTCTAAGCCGTGTGTCCGGGGTTCGAATCCCTGTGGGCTCACCATTTTTATAGGGGTATAGCCAAGCGGTAAGGCAACGGACTTTGACTCCGTCATTCGTAGGTTCAAATCCTGCTACCCCTGCCATTACGATCCATTAGCTCAGTTGGTAGAGCACTTGACTTTTAATCAAGGTGTCCGGAGTTCGAGCCTCCGATGGATCACCAATTTTCAAAGGGAGAGGTGTCCGAGTGGTTTAAGGAGCTGGTCTTGAAAACCAGTGATTCCGAAAGGGACCGTGGGTTCGAATCCCACCCTCTCCGCCAGATTCCCATGCTGGAGAAGTACTCAAGAGGCTAAAGAGGACGGTTTGCTAAACCGTTAGAGTTCGTAAGGGCTGCATGGGTTCGAATCCCATCTTCTCCGCCATATGTTTTCGGGGTGTAGCGCAGCTTGGTAGCGCAACTGGTTTGGGACCAGTGGGCCGCGGGTTCAAATCCTGCCACCCCGACCAAAACTGATAGAATGGGCCATTAGCTCAGTTGGTCAGAGCGTCCGGCTCATAACCGGCAGGTCCGGGGTTCAAGTCCCTGATGGCCCACCACGTACTATGAGTTACAGATTGTACTTATAGCAAAATAGCATTCAATATAATATGCCCAGATAGCTCAGTTGGTAGAGCAGAGGACTGAAAATCCTCGTGTCCCTGGTTCGATTCCGGGTCTGGGCACCATTTTATATCTGAGAATGTCGTTTGTTATGAATACTTGCTGTAACTTATGTGCTTTATAGACATATTTTATCTATTATTCAGCTTATTAATTATACTCCAAAAAATACAAATATGCGACTGTGGCGGAATGGCAGACGCGCACGCTTGAGGGGCGTGTGGGAGA
>CAYIYH010000016.1:0-23401 GCA_964367585.1 uncultured Oscillospiraceae bacterium | reverse complement strand
AATACTTTTTTCATTTTATTCACCTATTCTTTCATATAACTATAATTTATATAATAATAATAATATTATTATTATTATTAATTGACATGCTATTTGGTTTTGAAAATATGTAACTTTTGCAAAACAGAAAATACCCC
Source organism: uncultured Oscillospiraceae bacterium (assembly GCA_964367585.1). Taxonomy (GTDB): domain Bacteria; phylum Bacillota; class Clostridia; order Peptostreptococcales; family Anaerovoracaceae; genus CAYJGJ01. The sequence continues at coordinate 23,264 of CAYIYH010000016.1, read as the reverse complement.
CTTTCATCTTTCATAGAGTTTTACAAAAATACGTAGATCAATATATTTATATATTCATTATTATTTAGATATAGTATCGTAATATACTACATATTTTATTTTGAATCACATAATCTTAAATAAGATTCATATCTTTCTTTCGCATCTACTACTGCTTTATCAAACAATTCTTCTGCAATCTCAGGATATAGTATGCTCAATGAAGCGTATCTATTTTCACCCTTCATGTGTTCTTTTAAGTCTTTCGTAGGAGGCTTAGAGTCTAATTGGAAAGGATTCTTGCCTTCTTCTTTTAGCAATGGATTGTATCTATACAAGTGCCAGTATCCTGATTCAACAGCATTCTTCATATGTTCTTGTACATTTGACATTCCAACCTTGATACCATGTTCGATACAAGGTGTGTAAGCAATTACGATTGATGGTCCGGGATAAGCTTCCGCTTCCCTGATAGCTTTAAGCGTTTGAGCTTGATCGTATCCCATAGCTACTTGTGCTACATAGACATAACCGTAGTTCATTGCCATCATTCCAAGGTCCTTTTTCTTGACTCTTTTACCGCTAGCCGCAAATTTTGCTATTGCACCCCTAACAGTTCCTTTAGAAGCTTGTCCGCCTGTATTAGAGTATACTTCTGTATCCATAACTAGTACATTTATGTCGTCTCCGGAGGCAAGCACATGGTCTAACCCGCCGTAACCGATGTCGTATGCCCAGCCGTCTCCACCGAATGCCCAGACAGATTTTTTGCTGATGTACTCTCTATTTTGTAGCAAGAAGTCGATCTCAGTTTTTGCTAAGTTTCTATTTTCCGCTTTTTCGATTGCTTTAACTAGATTTTCTGTTGCTGCTTTAGATTCTTGTAAGCGATCTTTATTTTCTAAATATTGCTTGCTTTCCTCAACTGCTACGCCTTTTTCGATTAATGCTTCTACTTTTTGGATCACTTGATTTTTTACCGCATTATGTCCGAGTAAGAATCCGTATGAGTATTCTGCATTGTCTTCAAATAGAGACATCGCCCATGCAGGTCCATGACCTTTTTTGTCTGTACAATATGGTGTCGCTGGAGTTGAACCACCGTATGCGGAAGAACAGCCAGATGCATTACCTACGATCATGCTATTTCCGAATAGTTGTGTAATGAGTTTGATGTATGGTGTTTGTCCGCAACCCGAACACGCTCCCGAGAATTCGAAGTATGGTTTTGCAAATTGCGTCATCTTCACGGTCTTGTCGTTTACAACATCTTTTTTGATAGTTACAGTTTCAACACCGTAATTCCAATTGTCGTGTTCGAATGTTTGTGATTCGAACGATGTCATTTCTAGTGCTTTTTCTTTAGAAGGGCATACTTTGACACAGCTACCGCAACCGGTACAGTCAAATGGAGATACTTGCATTCTGTATTGGTATTTCGCAAGATCTTTTCCTACAGCAGCTTTTGTTACGAATGTCTCCGGTCCATTTTTTACTTCCACATCGTCTAGTAGTATAGGCCTGATTGCCGCATGCGGACATACGTAAGCACATTGGTTACATTGAATACAGTTCTCACATTTCCACAAAGGCACTTCAGATGCGGCACCTCTTTTTTCATATTTAGTAGTTCCAGACATCCAAGTGCCATCCGTTGTGCCATGCTTTTTGAGTATTGAAACAGGTAGATCGTTTCCTTCTTGTCTGTTCATAGGAATTACTATGTCTTTGATAAAATCAGGGGCATCGATCTCTTTTACAACATCTTTCGCATCTTTCCAGTTCGCAGGTATTTCTATTTTTATTGCTGCATTTAATCCTTCGTCTACCGCTGCGTTATTCATGTCTACGACTTTTTGTCCTTTTTTGACATAGTATGTTTTGTGTATAGCCTTTTTCATTTCGTCTACAGCTTTGTCTATAGGAATTATATTAACTAAGTTAAAGAAAGCGGCTTGGAGTACAGTATTGGTTCTGCTTCCAAGGCCTAGTCTTTTTGCTGCAGCCGTAGCGTCTACCACATAGAAATTAGCATTTTTTTCTGCCAATTGTCTTTTCATGTATGCAGGAAGTTTTTCATCCAATTCTTCTACAGTCCAAGACGTGTTAAGCAAGAAGGTTCCTCCTGGTTTTAAGTCTTTTGCCAAGTCGTATTTATCCACATACGATTGATTGTGGACTCCTACAAAATCAGCTTCTGTTACGAGATATGGAGATCTGATAGGGTCTTTACCAAATCTTAGGTGTGATTGTGTAAGACCATTCGATTTTTTTGAATCGTATACGAAGTACGCTTGAGAATATAGTTCAGTAGTATCTCCAATGATTTTGATTGAATTCTTGTTTGCACCGACAGTGCCGTCAGATCCCAATCCCCAGATTTTACACGCTGTGAGTCCTTGTGTATCAAGTGAAACAGCATTTTTAACTTCAAGAGAAGAGAAGTATACGTCGTCGTCGATCGCAACTGTGAAGTTATCTTTTGGATTAGATTGTTCAAGGGTTTCATATACCGCTGCCATGTGGCTAGGAGTAGTGTCTTTTGAAGACAATCCGTATCTTCCGCCAACAACTTGTATGTCGATACCTTCTCTTTTGAATAAAGAAGATACATCTTGGTAAAGAGGTTCTCCAACAGCCCCCGGTTCTTTTGTCCTATCTAATACTGCTATTTTCTTAGCTGTTTTAGGAATAGCAGACAAGAAGTGTTTAGCAGAAAAAGGTCTATATAAATGTACATTTATCAAACCAACTTTTTTGCCTTGTGCACATAGGTAATCTACGGTTTCTTTAATTACGTCTGTAATAGAACACATTGCAATAATTACGTGTTCGGCATCTTCCGCACCGTAGTATTCGAATAATTTATAGTTTCTTCCGGTCAACTTGTTGATTTCTTCCATGTATCCTTCTACTATTTCTGGAAGATTGTCGAAGTACTCGTTGCAAGATTCGCGACATTGGAAGAAAATATCAGGGTTGACTGTTGTTCCTCGAGTAGATGGGTGTTCTGGGTTAAGGGATTTTTTTCTAAATGAATCGACGGCATCCATGTCTACAAGAGGTGCTAAATCATCATAGTCGAGCACATCTATTTTTTGTTGCTCATGAGACGTCCTGAATCCATCAAAGAAATGCAAGAAAGGTAGTTTACCCTTGATTGTTGATAAATGTGCCACAGCACCCATGTCCATAACTTCTTGCGGTGAAGAGGCTGCAAGCATTGCAAATCCAGTCATTCTACAACTCATTACATCTGAGTGATCACCAAAAATTGATAACGCATGAGCCGACAATGTTCTTGCTGAAACGTGGAAAACGCTTGGTAATAATTCACCAGCGATTTTGTACATGTTTGGAATCATTAGTAATAAACCTTGCGATGCGGTATAAGTCGATGTCAATGCTCCTGATTGTAAAGAACCATGTACTGTTCCTGCCGCACCACCTTCGGATTGCATTTCGACTACATTAACTGTCGTACCGAAGATATTTTTCTTTCCTTTAGATGCCCATTCATCTACGTGTTCTGCCATTTGGGATGACGGTGTGATTGGATAGATTCCCGCAACTTCTGTAAATGCATATGAGATATATGCTGCCGCCTGGTTTCCGTCCATTACTTCCATTTTTTTTGCCATGTTATCCTCCACGATAATATATGAACTATCATACTGTATCTAAACAAAAAATTTATCTTTGATAGGAGTATAAGCAATGTATATGCCATAAATGAGTGCATCGAAAAGTTTTATGTAAGTTTATATATTAATCGTTATAAATCATTGAAATATAAACAAAATAAAAAACCATTCCATGAAATGAAATGGTAAGAAGATATCGTTTTTGGAGTGAAAAGGTGAATAGATGATAGAATTGAGTTGTTTTTGGTCTAATAATGATTCATTTTTGATGATGTGCGAGTTATATTTGACTCTTCTTTATGGCTAGCACGTACATTCACTATAGATTAACTTGAATATTTTATCTCAAGTTCTTTGATTTTTCTCATGACAGTAGATTGGCTTACACCTAGTACTTTAGCTGCATCTCTCGTATTTTTTTGCTGTTGTAGAGCTTTCTCTATGAGGTTTTTTTCTATCTTAGACACTGCTTCTGATAGTGTAGGTAGGATCTCCATTTCCTGTTGTAAAGGAGAAGTGTTATTATGTTCAATGTAATGTAATGAGCTACGGCTATCAGATGATTTTTCCGTAAGGAGCTGCTCAAAATCAGACTCCGATAAAATATTACTGTCACAAAGAATACACATTTCTTCGATCATATTCTTTAATTCACGGACATTGCCTGGCCATGGATATTCTTGCAACTTTTCCGAAAGGGACTGAGATATTTTTTTGTCTGTTCTGTGCTTCCTATTATATAAGTGACAAAAATGCCAAAATAGAGGAATAATATCTTCCTTTCTTTGGTGCAAAGTAGGAATATCTATTCGTATGACATTTAGCCTGTGATATAAGTCGCTTCTGAAAAGCCCATCTTTGACCATTTCTTTTAAGTTCTTATTCGTCGCAGCTATTAGCTTTACATTTACCTTTATTGGTTCGGTGCCGCCAACTCTGTAGAATTCTTTGTCTTGAACTATATTTAGTATCTTTGATTGTAAATCATATGGCATATCTCCGATTTCATCCAATAGAAGGGTTCCATTATTTGCAATTTCAAATAATCCAGGTTTCCCATTACTTAGCGCACCGGTGAACGCCCCTGGAGCATATCCAAACATTTCAGACTCAAGTAGATTGGGAGATATGGCACTGCAATTAAGTTTTACAAAGTTATTCTCTTTTCTAGGTCCGGCGAAATGTATCAACGAAGCCATCATTTCTTTTCCGGTTCCTGTTTCGCCCTCTATTAGTACAGACACATCGTAATTTGCTACTTTGACAGCTTTTTGGATTAAATTTTTCATCGACTTATTTTCAACTATTACATCAATTGCAAACTGAGAGGTTTCTGTCTTTTCATGGCTGTTCGAATTGAAAGTTTCGTATTTTTCATCATCGGGAGTTTCTTCTATTATATTGAGAATAGAAATGATAAGGCATGGCTTCCCCATATTATCAAATATGGGTTTTCCTGTCACTATAACATATTTATCATTCTTTAAATGTTGGATAGTCACATAGTCCCTACTCGTTTTAAGAATTGCAGGCGTTACTATCGGTTCGAAATAACCTTTTTGTAGTAATGTTTTAATATTTTTATTAAGAAGGTCTTTTTTATCGATGTTAGAAAACTCTTTGTACACGTCATTCATGTATTCTACATCACCGTCAGCATTAGTAATGAAGACACCATTCTTAAAATTGCGAAATATATCGTCATAAGAATAATTGTTTGATTGCATCGTTCTCATCTTTTTGAGGGTATGGGAAAATAATGCTTGGTTTTCTAGTGTAACTATATATTGCGGGATGGAAGAGGATAATTCGAATTCGTTCTTTTTTCGTATTGGTACGTATTTTATGTTATAAATTACATCATTTAATAGTAGAGTTGTGTTTACTATTGCGGAATTCAAAGCTACGATTCGGAGCTTATCTTTTATTTTCTTTATTTCACAATCATCTAGCTTTTCAAGTAAATCACTACTCATTTCATCAATTGGAAACAGCTCACCTTCGGGGTGAAGAAAAAAAGCAATTTGTACAAAACAATTATTTTCATTACATTTATCGCATTCTCTTTCGTAACATTTAACTATATTGGTATTAATTGCCATGAAAATACTCCTTTTTGAGATGAGGTTAAAGCATAGGATTTTCTATGTAAAAGAATTATATCATTTCCTACTAATATTGACAATATATATGAATCTTTTACATTTGGGAATGCTAATATAATATAAAAAAATCCTCCGTGCAGAGGATTTTTTTATATAATATTACTTTTTGATTTGTTCTTAATCTATAAAGCACCAATGTCAGGAATGCTCTTACTACTAAGGAGTTTTGCATTGTACAATACTACTACAAATGATTTTTGCGATGTGTTGTCACATGGTTTGAACTCTATATCTCCCATGACTCCTTCCAGATTAAAGTAACCCTTGTCTGTATTGACAAAGCCCTTAATTCTGTAGGATTTATCTTTAAATTCATTTAACCAAGAGTTTAACTTGTCAATGGAAATTGTGTCCTCAAATTCATAAAGCTTGCGCTGCAGCATAAGGTCTAATTGTGATCCTGTTTCTTGCTTCTTATTGTGTTTCAAGTTTTTGAATACTTCATAGTCTACTTTTGAATATGTTGTTTCGATAATAGGAGCTTCTTCGTTTATCATGATTAGATCTTTACGAACTTGTGATAAGTCATCTACTAGGTCGCACTTGTTTATGATAAATAAGTCCGCAGATTTTACTTGATTTTCGACACAAATTGCAGTGTTTAGTACTTTTTTGAAGTTCTTTGCATCAATCAGTGCAATTACACCTCTGAAATCAAAGTCGATATCATAAAGGCTTTTCATTTGACTAATTATCTCGTCACTAGTTAATGGATCGGATAGACCAGAGGTCTCGACGATAATCGTTTCAACCTCTAGATCATTAGCCATTTTTAAACAATCCATGAATAAGTCTTTTCTGCAAACGCAAAAGATTGACCCATTTGTAATCTCATAACTTTCTATTCCCTCTGAGTTTAGTACATCGGAATCAACTCCTACAGCACCATACTCATTGACTATTATTGCCAACTTTTCATTGTTAAAATTTTTAGCGATTTCTTGGAGAAAAGTTGTCTTGCCGGCACCTAAAAATCCTGTTATGAGATACAATTTTTTCATACTACATTACCCCGTTAATAGATTCTTCTAATTCTGTCTTGCTTGGAATGATAGACGAGTACACTAATTTACCGTTTATATATAAAGAAGGAAGTTGTGCAACACCCATTTTCATACATCTTGCAATGTTTTCTTTTTCGGTGAATTTATACTCAACAACATCAATTTTGTCGCCGTACGTTTCTTTTGCAACGTTTGCTGCACCCATCATATATGTACACGCCGCACAAGTCTCTGAGTCTAGTGTGAATACTTCCACTAATGGCTTGCTTAATGATTCGTAATCAGGCAGTATTACTTCGATATTATCAAAAGTTCCACCTTCGTAATTTTTAATCATTTCTCTGCACTTTTCAGTTTCGATTACGGCTTGTCCCGCACCGATGGTGTTTTCTGCAGGAACAGTGAAAGGCATATCACATCCTGGAGAAATAATAAGATTCTTGTGAGTCAAAGTGTCTAATAAGTCAATAACATATTTCATATTGTCTTGTTGAGTACCATGTAGCATTGTCGTAGTTAATGGAATGTTCCCGCCTAGAACCACATTGTATTCATCTGTGATTATTTTTGCTTCTACCATTTTCACATTTTCATCTACGGCAATACTGTCCGGATTAGTTTTACACATTACTTCGATATTACGAGTCGCATTACCACAAACGAAGAATGAACTATATAAGCCTTTTTCTTTTACATATTTGAATATTTCGGTATATGCATCAGAACAGAACTCTTCAAAGTGATCTGCAGATATTTGTGATATAAGTGGATCAACCATTGCAATTACATGCATTCCTACTTTTTCATACATATCGATTATTGCTTTTGAAACTGCGACACAATAGTCCATCAACTCTTTTACATAGTCTTCATCGTCGAACATGTCCATGAATATGTCGTTGCCACGTAAATGAGATGCTAATGTGAATGGCCCACAAAGTGTTGCGTAAAGAGCGATTTCATTGCCATATTTTTTTACCATTTTATCCATTACGCTAAGAATGACTGGAAGTCTACCATCTTTTTCTGAAGGAACAAGACATTTGCATGGTACTTCATCCACATTTGCCAGCGGGTGAGTTTTTACCGATGGAGGACCTTGGTCTGCCCATACGAGTTCACATCCTAATATTTCAGCTTCGATTTGAAGGTCAAAGAACACTGGGAATCCATCAGGATTAAAAAGCTTAATCGCTTCGTCCATTCCTTCGATTATTTTGCTTTCGTCTGTAAGCATTTCGGTTGCATTGTATCCCACCAAGTGGCCAGCGTGAACACCGACAAATGGGAGCCAAGGCACTCTTGGGGTATCTTTATGCTCTAACGTATCAAATATAAGTTGTTTTTTATTCATAATAATTCCTTCCAATTCATGATTTGTTGATGGAATCCATATATCAGTGTATATAGATTCCATTTTAAATATTAAGTGTATGATTAGATTCGTATATTACATTGCTTCGAGAAGTTTAATAGCTTCGTCTGCAGCCGTAGCTCCATCAGGAGTGTACGAGTCCGCGCCGATTTTATCGCAGAATTCTTGTGTAACAGGCGCTCCACCGATCATAAATTTCACTTTTTCTTTGTAGCCATCTTCTTCGAATAAGTCAATTGTAGTCTTAATTTCTCCCATAGTAGTAGTTAGAAGCGCAGAGCAACATACAAGTTGTGCATTGTGTTCTTTTGCGTTTTGTAAAAAGGTCTCAGCAGGAACATCTACCCCTAAATCTATTACGTCTAGTCCTTTTCCTTCCATCATCATTTTTACAAGATTTTTGCCTATGTCGTGTAAGTCCCCTTTAACTGTTCCAATAATTGCGACACCTTTAGACTCTGCACCAGCTTCAATTAGTAAAGGTTTCAATAGCGCTGTTCCTGTGTTCATCGCACGAGCTGCAACAAGAACTTCGGGTACGAATACTTCGTTGTTTTTAAAACGTTCTCCTATGATGTTCATACCTTTAAGAAGACCTTCTTCTAAAATTTCTTTTGCACTTAATCCTTGTTCAATTGCTTGTGGGACAAGTTCCTTGATGTTTTTCGCTTTTCCTTTTTGAATAAATTCACTGATTTCTTCTAATATTGCCATGATTTCTACCTATGTGCGATAAAATCGATACTAGCGCTTGATAGTTAACGATTCAATCCATGCACTTTCTTTCTCCCTATGACTTTTTGTCGCATAAGGTCGACATTTTAATTGGTACCAATATGTTCTGTAATTTTAGCATAATAAAGGTGGCTTGTATTGTAATATTCTGCTGTTTTTGGTAATATTCTGCACAATATTGTACGATTATTGAATTAATTTTTGGGGTCATATTTCACACACTACGTTACGTGTATTCAATTTATTCTTTGTTTCCTATATTCTGCAGGTGAAATTCCTGTTTTTTTCTTAAAAACTTTTGTAAAATAACTTTGATCCCCGAATCCTGTGCAGTTAGAAATTTGAACGATGGGGACATTGGTGTCATAAAGAAGTTCTTTACTTTTTTGAATTCTAATATCATTGATATAGTCTGTAAAATTACAATTTAATTGACTCTTAAATATTTTACATAGATACGATTCACTAATAAACACATAATTCGCAACGTCTGATAAGCTGATTTTTTGAGAATAATTAGTTTTTATATATTCAGTAGCTTTGTATATAACATTTTTGTTGCTAACTTTTTTTAGATCTACAATTAAATCTAAAAAACCACGGATAGGCGATTTTAACCAAGACATTAATTCTTCTGAATAGTTAATGTTTTGTAGCTGGGAGATGCATGTTCTTTCAAGATCAAAAACTTCACCCGGGATTGCCCCTGTTTTAATGACAGAACGAGACAGTATTATTATTAGCTCGGTAATGCGGAATTTAATTGTGTTAAAATCTGAGTTGGATGTAGATAATAGATATATTAGGTATTGATTGATTAAATCAATTGCGAGGTCTCTATTTGCGGAGATAATTGCATTTTCGATATCCCGTTCGCATTTTATGTAATAGTTATTACTTTCTACGTCTTCCGACAGCTTATATACATTACTCAACAAGTCACTTTGTGATATTTCCTTCGGCGCATTATTATAGAAAGCATATGTTTTATATATTAGTTCGCTTATTGATGTTACAGCCTTAGTCGATAAAACAGTTACTCCTTCGGGTTTATCGTGCAATTCTTCAACCGCAATTGGCCCTGTAATGAGACAATGTTCTAGGTAAATATTGAACGTCGCAATAAAAATAAAGTCAAGCTTACAATGATAAATATATTTGCTTTCCCATCTCTTGGCTTCTTCACAGGCATATATGTGATGACGCTCGAAATCACACGATTGGCATTGTTCACAATAAGAGGGAGTGTCTATAAAGTTGTTACGTCGCATGTCTCTAATAAAAGAGTCTATGTTTGTAATGTTATGTATGTGTTTTTTTATTTGATTTGAATCAAACATTAGTTTCTCCTACGATTCGCTACAGGTATTTTTAAATTTCGTCTCTATTTTTCACAGTATATTGCGCAGCGGGTATTTTCCTATCTCGCCTCTATTTTCTTTCCGGTATACTCTGCGGCCACGGTTTGCCCAGGGTTACATATCAAGAACCTATCGTCCCAATGCCCATTAACAAGATCATCGATGAACGTCAATTTCGCATCTGCCTCTTCATATTCCCATTCGAATTCCTCTGCACTTTGTTTTACAAGTGACCTTTCTTTTGAATCATCGTATTTATCGGATTTTATAAAAAATAGCCTTTCATAACTTTTTGTATGTGCAATTTCTTGTTCAATTAGATATTCTGCGGTATCCTCATCATACTCGTCCGTGTAGTGCTTGTATAGTTCTTCATAGTATTTTTTGGAGGGGAGACATCCGTTTTCAACCCATCCTTTATTAAGCCAGTAGATCCCATTATGTTTTTTGAAATATTCCAAATATCTTTCTTGAGAACCCAAAAACAAAGCAATACAATCGTCACACCGAGGAATAACCAAGGGAATAGTTTTGGATTGTAGCCCCACAACACCGTTAGAACATAGCCCGTATCCAATAATAATTGCATCGAATTTTTTCCGTTCATCGAATTTGCCATGATATCCTTCGCCAAAGGAGGCTTGCATTTCTTCAATTTCATCGATTTTAGATTGAATAGCCTCTTTGAGCTTGGCAGGTGTGTCGTGCAGTCCTTGTTTTAGATAAAAAGGGTGTACTAAATTATCTGAATTTATCATGCTATAACTTAAATCTCGCGATAAAACCATACATGACACAAGTGCTAAATTCATAATATACTCCTATTGATAAAATTCTTATATTACCACGGTTTATTGTACGAGAACGTAATCTACGTAGCATAGATTTATATAAATGGTAAAATACTATCTTTTTTTTATAATATTACCATATTTTACTACATTTTTTTAAAAATTTCTATGTTATATTTATCTAATTTGATATAATTCATTTTAGGATATAGCAAAGTAACTAATATATACAATTCATATGGGGTAGTATAAAATTTATTATTCTATTTCGTTTTTACTACGTTATTACATATAGAAAATAGAAGGAAAAAAAATGGCTAAATATAAAGAAGACATAGTAATTAATGCAAAGGAATATCTGCGTGACAAAATTGCATTTCCATGTTCGGGCAATGGGATATGTGGAAAATGCAAGTTTAAGGTAAACGGCAATGTTTCGGAAATTACTCAAGAGGAAAAGAAATTCTTGACTGTAGAGGAAATAGAAGATAATATTCGTCTGGCGTGTTACACAGAAATATTAGGCGCTGTAGAAATAGAAACCTTAGAACGCAAGTCAGACATATTAGGACTAGATGGTTCTTTTTATTGTGAAAGTGGTAGTAAGAGTATAGTATGTGCCATTGATATTGGAACTACAACGATTGCTTGTATTATTTACGATGCTAATAATCAAGAAATACTTGCGGAAGTGCTCGAGGAAAATGTTCAAAGGTCGTATGGTGCAGATGTGATTTCAAGAATTACGGTATGCACAGAAAAAGGGGTGGACCTACTTTTTTCTTTGATAAAAAAACAGCTAGAAAGAATATATAATAAAGCAGTACAAATGGCTTCCGATAAGGTTAACTGTAGGAAAAATGCAGATATAATCAAAATTACTGAGACCGTAATAACGGGTAATACTACTATGTTACATATCCTAGAGGGGCTTAATCCGGAAAAATTAGGGTATTCTCCTTTTGAAACGACATCGTTATTTGGATATGATTCGGCGTTTCTTTCTGCGTATTTGCCTAAGTGTGTAAGTGCATATGTCGGTGCGGATCTTCTTTGTGCAGTGTTAAGTTCGAACATGATAAAATCCGATAAAGTTTCTATTCTAGTCGACATAGGAACTAATGGAGAAATGGCCATATATAAAGAGGGTAAACTTATTTGTTGTTCAGTAGCGGCAGGTCCGGCCTTTGAGGGATGGGGTTTATCCTGTGGAAGCCCCGCAATCGAAGGCGCAATCACTGGTTTCGATAAGATAGAGAAGAAATATAAAATCAAATTTGTAGGTGGCAGCCCAAGTAGCAACCTGTCAAATGGAGGCGGCGATGCTAGTAACGAATTGTCGAGTATATGTGGCTCTGGGATTATTGACTTAATCAGCATTCTGATTGATGAAGAAGTAATCGATGAATCGGGAGCCTTCAATGCAGAAAATAATAACAACCTTTCATTAGTAGTCAATGCGAATGGAGAGGCTTCACCATTAGGCTTTTTAAAAAACGAAGACGATGAAATAAGATTCTATATTGGAAACACCGATGTGTATATATCGCAAAAAGATGTCCGCCAAATACAACTTGCCAAAGCAGCGATTAGTGCGGGTATTTATACTTTACTAAATGAAACCAAAACAGACGTATCAATCGTGGATTCATTATATCTTTGTGGCGGATTCGGTTCCCATCTTGATATTGATTCCTCCTGCAACATAGGATTGATTCCTTCTGATTTAAGAGATAAAGTAAAAGTGATTGGAAATGCGGCATTGGCAGGTGCGCTCAAAATATCTTTGGGGTATGAAGAAGTTCCGGATATTTATGAAGAGGTTAACCTATCCGCATCACGCGAATTCATGGATTACTACGTCGACTGCATGATGTTCTAAGGGCAAATTTAAAAATAAAATGCACTTTACAAAAACAAAAAAATATGTAATAATATATATTGTTAAAATTCTAACAATCGAAATCGGAGGAAATAAACATGGATATAAAAGTTTGTATTGGGAGTTCGTGTCACTTAAAAGGTTCGAGACAAGTAGCCGAAAAAATACAACAGTTAATAGAAGTTCATAATCTCAAAAACAAAGTTGATATGTCGGGTGCTTTTTGTATGGGAAAATGCCAACAAGGTGTTTGTGTAAGTGTTGATAATGTTATTTTTTCTGTAATCCCTGAAACAGTAGACAGTTTTTTTGCGGAAGAAATCGTTGGAAAGATATAGTGGGTAATGTGGAGAAGCATATATGTTGGAGTTTCTGAAACTAAAAAAATCAAACTGCAAAAATTGTTATAAATGTATACGATGCTGCCCAGTAAAGTCCATAAGATTTTCGGGAGGGCAGGCGATAATTGTCGGAAATGAATGTGTTTTGTGTGGTCAGTGCTTTGTGAATTGCCCGCAAAATGCCAAAGAAATTACAAGCAGCATAGAAAACGTTAAGGTTATGCTGATGTCAGAAGATATTGTAATTGCATCCATTGCGCCATCATTTATTGCAAATTATGATGGGTGGGGAATCGAGTCGATCGAAAATGCGATAAAAAAATTAGGATTTCACTCGGCGGAGGAAACCGCAATCGGTGCTACTATCGTAAAGAATGAATATCAAAGGATGATTGACGAGCAGGGAAAAGACATTTTAATCACTTCCTCCTGCCATTCAATTAACCTACTCATTCAAAAATATTACCCCAAAGCATTGCCATATCTAGCGAATATTGTCTCGCCCATGCAGGCACATGCATTAGATATAAAAAAGAGATATCCAAATGCAAAAGTCGTTTTTGTCGGACCATGCGTTGCGAAAAAAGATGAAGCATATTATTACGAGGGAATAGTCGATGCAGTACTTACATTTGAGGAGCTTTCCGAGTGGCTGGAGGATGAAAAGATAAGAATAGATTTAAACGATTCAATAGAAAGCATAGAAAAAAGCAGGGCAAGATTTTTTCCAATAACAGGCGGAATCATTAAATCTATAATAGATAAGAATGACGATTATACATACATATCAGTCGATGGTGTTGATAATTGCATGAAGGCACTTTCCGAGATTGAAGATGGAAGGATAAGTAAATGTTTTGTTGAAATGTCTGCTTGTGTTGGAAGTTGCATCGGTGGGCCTGTCATGGAAAAATACAGAAAAAGACCCATCATGGACTATATAAGTATAGATAAACACGCGGGGAGTAAAGATTTTGATGTAGAAGTTCCGTCACAAGAACAATTGCATAAGAACTTTATCCCTATCGAGATTAGAAATACCCTGCCACCGAAATTTGAAATCGAGAATATATTAAGGCAATCAGGAAAAGAAAATGCCGAAGACGAACTTGATTGTGGTTCTTGCGGATATAATTCGTGCAGAGAAAAGGCGGCGGCTGTATATTACGGCAAGGCAGATCTTTCCATGTGTTTACCATCGTTGTATGAAAAATCCGAATCGTTTTCTGATGCAATAGTCGATAATTCACCTAACTCAATTATTGTGCTTAACCATGATTTAGAGGTACAAAGAGTAAACTCTGCCGCCCTAGACCTGATTAATATAAAAAGAAAAAATGATGTTCTGGGTGAGCCTGTCATAAGAATACTAGACCCTTCAGATTATATAAAAGTACGGACAAGTGGTAAGGCAATAAAAAACGAACGTAAATACTTGGCAGAATATGACAAGTATGTCGACGAAACGATAACATATGATAAACAAAATAAAGTATTGATTGGAATTATGCGTAATATCACCCAGGAGACAATCGAGCGCGAAAAAAAGGAAACAATAAGTAAACAAACAATAGAAACTACCGATAAGGTGATAGAAAAACAAATGCGAGTAGTCCACGAAATAGCTTCTTTGCTCGGGGAAACCGCAGCCGAGACTAAGATTGCTCTTACAAAGCTTAAGGAGTCCATAAGCGATGATTAATTATTGCGCGGAAATAGGCTATAGCAGCTTAAATAAGTATAAAGAAGAACTATGCGGTGACCAGGTAGAAATCATTGAGGGAAACGATGGATCTATCACGATAGTTTTGGCAGACGGATTGGGTAGTGGTGTCAAGGCTAACATTCTCTCGACGCTTACGGCAAAAATAATATCGACAATGATCTCAGAGGGATTAAGCATAACTGATTGTGTAGAAACTATAGCGGAGACACTGCCGGTTTGTGCCGTTCGAGAAATCGCATACTCGACGTTTACGATTTTTAGAATGCTTAATAATAAAGAAGCTGAAATCATCCAATATGATAATCCCAAGGTTATTCTAATAAGAAATAACGAGAATTTAGAAATACCGTATAACGAAATAATCATAGGCGGAAAAAAAATATTAAGTTCCAAAATCACAATGGAAGAAGACGACTTGTTTATCCTAATGAGTGATGGTTGTATCCATGCAGGAGTTGGAAGTGCTCTTAATTTTGGTTGGGAGAGAAAAGATATTATACAGTACATTTCTGGCCTAACTCATGTAGGCTTTTCGGCTAAAACATTGAGCACAATTTTGCTGGATAAATGTTTCTCCTTATATGGTGGAATGCCGGGTGACGATACGACTACATGCATGATTAAAATAAGAAAACGACAGCCGATGAATTTAGTAATAGGGCCACCTTCCAACCATAATGACAGCGATAAAATGATGTCACTGTTTTTTGCAAAAGAAGGTAAGCATATAGTTTGTGGGGGGACTACTTCACAAATTGCGGCAAAATATCTCGGAAAAGATCTAAGAGCTACCTTAAACTTCGAGGACTCAGAGATTCCCCCGATAGCGGAAATTGAGGGAGTTGACCTAGTCACAGAGGGGATAATCACAATTAATAAAGTCTTACATTACGCAAAAGACTATTTTGGTGAAAACCTTTTGTATTCCGAATGGAGTGTGAAAAAGGATGCGGCATCTCAAATTGCAAGGCTACTTTTTGAGGAAGCAACAGATATTAATTTTTATGTTGGTAAGGCGATAAACCCTGCACATCAAAATCCAAACTTGCCAATAAACTTTCACATAAAAATGCAACTCGTAGAAGAGCTTTCACAATACCTAAAAAAGATAGGTAAAAAGATAAAAGTAAGTTATTTTTAAAATAAGAAGGAAGATTATTATATGTACAAATTTGATACCAAAGTACAACATTTAAAATATAAGGTTTTAAGAGAGGTGGCAAGAAACGCCTGGAATGATACTCTTTTAGAAAATATATCAGACATACCCAAGAATATCGTTTCTGGAAAAGAATCCACAATGCGATGTTGTGTATATAAAGAACGAGCAATTTTGACTGAACGGGTAAAAATTGCTATGGGTGGTGATAAAAAAAATCCGAATGTAATAGAAGTTATAGATATAGCTTGCGATGAATGTCCGTCATCGGGATATGTGATCACCTCGTCATGCAGGGGATGTCTGGCTCACCGTTGTTTCGATACGTGCAAGTTTGGTGCAATTACCTTTACCGAGAACCACGTGGCAAGAATCGATAGGGATAAATGTGTCAACTGCGGTGTGTGTGCAAAAAGCTGTCCTTATCACGCTGTAATAAGCAACAAAAGGCCGTGTGAAACAGCATGTAAGGTAAAGGCTATCGGCAAAGCGAAAGACAATAGTGCCGAGATTAATAACGAAAAATGTATAGCTTGCGGTGCTTGTATGTATCAATGTCCCTTTGGCTCAATTGCAGACAAGTCTTTCATTTTAGATACCATTGATATAATCAAAGAGAGTGATAGTAACAAAAAATATAAAGTCTACGCTGTGGTAGCACCTTCTATTTCGAGTCAGTTTCAGCATGCGAATTTTGGCCAAGTTGTTAGTGGAATCAAGGAGTTGGGATTTCACGCTATAGTTGAAGCTGCACTCGGTGCGGATGCTGTAGCATTAGAAGAATCAAACGAGCTTGCGGAAAAGGGATTCTTGACAAGTTCCTGCTGCCCTGCATTTGTGATGTATATTAATAACGAGTTTCCAGACATGCAAAAGCATATATCGCATAACTTGTCACCAATGGCAAGAATAGCAAAATATATAAAGGAAACAGATCCAACATCAAAAGTCGTTTTCATTGGACCATGTACGGCAAAAAAAGCAGAGTTTCAACTTGAAAGTGTAAGTCCGTATATAGACAGTGTGATTACATTTGAAGAATTGCAAGCGTTGCTTGATAGTAAAGAAATAGACCTATCTTCTCTGGATGAGGGGTTTTTGGATAATGCGTCTTACTTTGGACGAATATTTGCAAGAAGTGGAGGATTATCTGAGGCTGTTGAGCAAGCGATCATCGAACAGAATATTGAGTTTGATGTAAAGGCGGAAAGGTGTAATGGGATAGAGGAATGTAAAATTGCGTTGATAAAATCCTCAAAGAATCTTTTGGATGCGAATTTTATCGAAGGAATGGCTTGCATCGACGGCTGCATAGGAGGCGCAGGGTGCTTGACGCACGGACCTAAGGATAAGGCTCAAGTAGACCAATATGGTAAAGAAGCCCTTGAAACAAAAATCCTTGATGCAGTGAAAATGATGGAGATGTTTTGCCAAATGTAGATCTTGGCGCTGAACAAAATATCACACTGCCGCTGTTTATATATATTCTATAATATTTTCTTTATCGGATGGCGAAGTACCGTTTTTAGCTTTTCGGTAGCGACCTTGCGCGGGTCGCTTAGATAAATTTCGTGATGGTGTCGTGTGTCGTTTAGATCAATTTTATAACCGCTTGCCTTTGCAAAATCATCCATTGTCTTAGTAGTGATAGGCTCGTTGTCGTATGCGCCTATATGCATACATTGCACGCACATTCCCTCGTCATATGTGAAAAAATTCACCTTGCTGAAATCTTCTTTTTTCTTTTTTGTAGCGCTTTCTATTGCCCAGTCAAAATCAGCCTTACCTATAAAGTCTGGCAGGCGGATAAGTGAAATCCAGCAAAACTTGTCTTTGTTAAGATAGTCCACCCCTTGTATTCCCTCCTGCCACCAAAAACCCTCGAGCGGCGGCATAACATACTCGAAAAAACCATCTATTTTATAGTCGCTTTTGTAGCTCATTTTTAGAGTGTAGCCGATGGCATACAGTAAGCCTAACGAATTTTGATATTCGCCGTTTTCCTTGTTCGGGTTTCCCTTTCCATTTACCGCAAGATAATTCATCTTTGGAACTTCAACTATCGACGGCGTGGATTTTGCCATATATAATTCTTTATATTGTTTTTTAAAATCAAAATCCATGCTACACCTCTTTCTATAATGATTTACTAAATCGACATATTTGCAAGGACAAAGCGATACAAATCATAAACATATTATCATTTAGCGAATATAGGGGTTTTTCTTGTTGTGTTTTCTTTGCGTTGCGACTCCTCTTTAACGGTTTGAGTGGCTCTTCAAAAATAATTCTCTGCTCACATTTTGCGTACGCTGGCAGGACACAGCTATTGTAGCTCTTTAACGTATTCGACGATACCATTAATTTGTTCGTTATTCCCGCTTAAACTGATAGCCATATAATTTTCGTCAGGTACGTCGAAAGGTGCATTAATTTTTAAAATGCTTGCAGATTTATAACCAATTCTCGGATAATACTTTTCGCTACCCAAAACCACTATAATATCGTATCCCATAGACTTTGCTATCTCGTGGCCTCTTTCAATCAATGCAGTGCCAATACCTTTTCCTTGGGCTTGTGGGATGACTGCAAGTGGTGCAAGCGCAAGTCCGTTCGTCTTACCGATTTTTATTTTGGTGAAAATTACATGACCGAGTATTGCATCATTTTCTTCTGCAACTAAAGATAGTTCGTGTATAAAACCATCACTTTTTCTAAGTTTTGCAACTAAATTATGTTCATTTCCGTCTGTATGTTCGGCTGTTTCAAAAGCAGCTTTCACTAAGCTCTCCACTTCTACATAATCCCGTGGTTCTTCTTGTCTGATAATCATTTAAAATTCTCCCTTAATGTGCGTGTAAAATATCATTCCTTTAACAACCCTCTAGGTATTTTACCACACAATTATCGAAAGCACATTAATAATATGTTCGAATAGGAAAGTGTGTCCAAAAAAAGTCATTCAAGTTATTTACATATTATTAAAAGTATATTATAATACTAAAATTGAACGCCGACAAGTTCAGTATGCTTTTTAAAAAAAAGTAGTATATTATGCACCATTAGCTCAGCTGGCAGAACACCTGACTCTTGAGCGGGGTGTCCAAGGTTCGATCCTATGAGGGTGTGCCAAAATAGTTCTCTGCCACGGTGTTTTTGCATCGTGGCAGAATTAATTTATATGCTTATAACTTTTATATTTTTAAAGATCTATAGCTTTACAGTGGCCGTTTGGAATGATATATATGTAAACGATTATTATACTCACGATATTTTGTATGCGAATAAATCCATGATGGAATCCTTATGGGCAGCGAGTGGTATCTGCTGTTTTGTGATTTAGATGAATTCAAATATATCTATGTATTAAATTATTTGATTAAACGATGGAGGATCAGTAATGAACAATAAATTACCCGTAATGCAAGTTAGCGCTAAAATCCAAAATATACCTGAGGCTTTATCTATATATATAAATCAGATAGTTTATTCACTGAAGAGAAGTGGTCGAAATATAACGACTCTTTCGCTAGGAGAAGCTTTTTTTGATATACCGTTATTTGATTTTAATAAACTACAGGAAAAATGGGGAGATAAGGGTTACCATTATCACGAAAGTTTGGGGTTGCCTGAGTTGCGGAAGAAGATATGCGATTTTTATGAGAAAGTATACAATGCGAAGGTTGATTGCGAAAAAGAAATATTGATCACGGCGGGATCTAAGCCAATAATTTATATGGCAATGCAAGCTGTTTTGAATGATGGGGATGAAGTTCTTATCCATGAGCCCGCATGGCTAAGTTATCAGGAACAAGTAAAGATTTCCAATTGTTCTGTCAGTTTCATACCATACCATTGCAAGCCAGCAAATTTTCATGAGCATTTTTCTCCGAAGAGTAAGATGTTAATAATCAATAATCCCAATAATCCAGGAGGATTCATCTACTCCAAGGAAGAATTAGAAATCATATATAAACAGTGTCGTGAAAAAGGGGTATACGTGTTGGTAGATGAAGCGTATAGCGATTTTGTTTTAGACGGCAAGTTTTATTCAATGGCAAATATAGTGCCGAATAAAGACGGGATTATTGTCGTCAATTCGCTTTCCAAAAACATGGGTTTATCAGGGTTTCGAGTGGGATATGCTATCGCTTCCGAAGACGTAATAAAAAACATATTGGTGCTGAATCAGCACTTAATAACATGTGGTTCGACGATCATCTCACATTACCTAAATGAGTATTTTGATGATATATTAGATGTAACGTTGCCACAAGTTAGAGAAGTAGTCAAAAAAAGAGCACAGATAGCAGAATATATGGATGAAATAAAATTAAGCAGATTCCCTGGAGATGCAACGTTTTATTTGTTTGCTAATATCGACAATTTCAAGCAATCGTCGCTTGATTTTTGCCTGTATCTCTTGTTTAAGCACGGAATAGCGGCTGTGCCAGGAAGTGCATACGGAGCAAGTACAGAAAGATTTATCAGATTATCAATAGGGACTGAACCGATAGATGAAATCTATAAATCGCTAGATACAATAAAAGGACTAATAGATGAAGGTGATTGCGATACGGAGTACGTGAATCAACAATTAGCCCAAAATAATATGAAAAAATTCAGTGTATAAGATTGTCGAATATCAATAAAACTATTTGAAATCGAAAGCATATATTACTATAGAATTAAGTTAAATTACTGCTATGCGGATGTGCTGCGATGTCGTTAAATATCTGTACAATTACAAAGTCATAATAACGTTGGATAAGATGAGATCTGGGAGAAAATAATGAAATATATAGTGAATGAGTATATTCAATGCTTAAAAGAACATAATATTTACGTAAGAGACAATATAACTTCCGACGGGGCATTGAATAAAATAGATGGAATAGAATTTAATTCTCAACTTACTGTTCCTAATTCAATCTTTATTATGAAGGGTGTAAATTTCAAATTATCTTACTTAGAAGCTGCCATTAAATCCGGTGCTATTGTTGTGATCAGGGATGAGAAATTTCATCTTGCAAAAGAGGCTGTGCCAAAACTTGTCGGCATGGAAATAGTAGTGTCAAATATTAACAAAGCTATGGCGGTAATGGCAAATAAGTATAACGATAACCCTTGGGAAAAACTAAATTTAATTGGCGTAACAGGAACAAAAGGCAAAAGTACTACTGTAATGTATGTGAAAAATATTTTAGACACTTATGCTAACAAAAATATATATTTTGAGAGAAACCATAATAATTTTGATACGATTAAGCTCCCGAACCCGGGGAAAACAGGTATTTCTTCAGGAGTAACAATTTATTACGGGGAAAATGAGGAAGAGCCTTCGCACCTTACAACTCCCGAATCGATTACTCTGCAGAATTATTTAAAAAAATCCGTGGAAAACAGGTTGCAAAATTTTGTAATGGAAGTGTCTAGCCATGCATTAAAATATGATAGGGTTGCTAATGTAATTTATAAAATAGGTGCTTATTTAAACATAGGAGAGGATCATATCAGTGAAATAGAGCACTCTGACTTTAACGACTATTTCGAATCAAAGAAGCAGTTATTTAATCAAAGTGAATACATGTGTATTAACATGGATGATGAAAACTACAAAGAAGTGTTGCATACTGCCATGAATAGTCCAATAAATAAAGGAATCCTTACATTCGGGTTGCATAAGGATGCAGCGATAAGGGCATCAAATATAAAAACTACTGACAATGGAATCTGCTTTCACCTCACAACTCCAACATATCAAGAAGAAATAGTTTTGAATATGAAAGGCATCTTCAATGTAACGAATGCACTCTGTTCAATCTGTATTGCGTATTTTTTGGATGTCCCTATTGGGGCTATAAAAGAAGGGTTGCAAAATGCAAGCGTTCCTGGTAGGATGGAGACTTTTAAAAGTACCGATGGACAAAAAACAGTGATTGTTGATTATGCTCATAACGAAATGAGTTACAATGCTCTATTTGACTCTGTCTCTGTAGAATATCCAAATAGAAAGATATATATTTTATTCGGGATTTCGGGAGGGAGATCTCTTTCGAGGCGGAAGCTTCTCGGAACTATCACAGGAAAAAGGGCTGAGCTTACTTATGTGACAGAAGCTGATTATGGGCAGGAGCCTTTGGAAAAAATAATGCGAGAAACTGCGGAGCACATAGCTAAGGCGGGTGGTGTTTATGAATTAATACCGGTGCGTGGCGAAGCTATTAAGAAAGCAATGGATATACTTGATAAAGATTCCATACTTATCGTAGCAGGAAAAGGCCGAGAGAAAAGTCAAACTGTAGGAACAAAGGAAATACCTATCACTTCCGATGTAGAATATGTAAATATGTATATAGAAGAATATAATAATATCTAAAATATAAATAACCTCATTTTGTGTAGGTTATAATTTATGAGGTTATTTATCGTTCTACTTGCCCTTGCTTCGCAAGATGGCAGATTTATATTAGCAAAGCTAATATAAATAACCTCGACAGTATCAAGTTGATGTAAGTCCGGGAATCCTTTAATATAAAGGATTCCCGTTTTTTTCAGCAATACAGGGGAGATATCTATTGATAACTTTTTCTATATGGAAAAGTGCATATAGCACAAATAGACCAATGTGTCAAGTGCCAATTTTATCACAAAAAGCGACATTTTCCGTACTAGCAGTAGTGAGGCGTTTCATTTATAATTTATATAGAACATTGAATTGCGCAGATATTAATTTTCTAGTAGTTAAACTGTAGCAATTAAGTATGTGAAAAAGGATAAATTATTTTGAAAATAGGAAAGGAGAAACATCATGATAAACATGATAAGAAACAAGACATCTAAAAAAATGATAGCGGTTTCATTAATAATCTTTTTATTAATGGGAAATCTTGCATCTGTATCTGCTACAAGTGCAGACGTAACGCCTACGGTAACAGCTATTAACTATCAAGCTAAAGATAGTGCTGGAACTGTAATTAGTGGCGTTGATTTTACCACTGATACGGTTGCCTATCCAGCGAGTTATATCGCAGGAACGGAGAGTATTGTCAATTTAAAAGCTCCATCAGTGGATGGCTATGAATTTGACGAGTGGACTACC
>CAYIYH010000015.1:5568-33133 GCA_964367585.1 uncultured Oscillospiraceae bacterium | reverse complement strand
CTATTATAACACATTTTTTTAGAAATGCAATCACGCGAGAACAAAATTTTAAGTTGTTTCCTCTTTAACTACGCGCCTTTTCCCTTTCCATAGAAGTTCCGTTCAAAGTAAACTGCCCTACAATCTCTTTTAGCATATTTGCTTGGCTGGAAAGTTTTTCGCTGGCTTCCGCACTCTCCTCTGCAGTTGCTGAGTTAGTATGCACGACAGAGGATATTTGATCTATTTCTACGTTCATGCGGCTTATGCCTCTCATTCGCTCCGCGGTTGAAACTGCTATTTTCTCTACAATTTCGGTGATTTGCTCTACAACTACCTCAACCATATCAAGCGCTTTTTTCGTTTCCTCGGAGATTTTGGCACCTTCCTTAACAGCGGCAACCGTTTCTTCAATTAGAGTTGCGGTTTCTTTTGCCGACTGTGCCGATTTTGTTGCAAGGTTTCGCACTTCATCAGCAACAACCGCAAAGCCTTTGCCTGCACTGCCTGCTCTTGCCGCTTCAACTGCTGCATTGAGTGATAAAATGTTTGTTTGGAAAGCGATATCGTCTATTGTTTTAATAATCTTACTTATTTCGTTGGATTTTGCGTCAATAACAAGCATTGCGTCCATCATTTTATTCATCTGTTCATCACTGATTGCAAGTGTTTCCATTGCTTTGTCCGTAATCGTTTTTGCTTCCTGTGAATCGGCGGTCGTTTGTTTGATTTGCTCTGCTGCACTGGCAATCATTGTCGCAAGTCCCTGTACCGCTTCCGCCTGTTCCGTTGCTCCCCGTGCTAATGATTGTGAGCCCATAGACATTTGCTCATTTCCCGATTGAACTTGCTCGGTAGATACGTTTATTTGCGCAATCGTTTCGGTCATCTTTCCGATCAGGTTGTTCATCGCCATTGCAAGCGGATGAAAATCTCCTTTAAAATATTCTTCCGAGTTTATCTGAATATCAAAATTGCCCTTTGACATTTCTCCAAGCCCCATACCTATATCATCAATGATTACAGACAAGTTATTTACAATGATGCTCGTAGAGTTTGCAAGCACTTTCGTTTCATCATTGGTTTTAATATCGGGTACAGCTGTTTTCAAGTCGCCATCTGCAAGTTTTGAGAGCCTGTCGGCACATAGTTGAACTGGTTTTGAGATATTGTTTGCCACACGAAAAATCACAGTCGTAAGGATAATGATTGCTATAAACGCAACAATGACATTAATATACATAAAAGTATTCATTTGCTCAAGAAATACATCTTCGTCAGCGGTAATATAAAGGCCCCAACCGTTTGTGTTACTAACGGGAGTGTACGCAGCGAATTTATTTGTGCCGTTTTGAGAATATCTTGCAAAATCCGATTGGTCATCGATTAAGTTTTGTATAACCATCGAAAAGCCTTCAAGGTCGGGATTGTTTTTTGCATCTTCAATAACATTGTACTTGTTTGTTACTGATTCGGTATCGGGGCTTGCGATGACAGTTCCGCTACTGTCTACCATTTCTGCAATACCACCTTCACCTACGACAATTTGTGAGACTATTTCCGAAAAAGAAGAAGGGCTTACAGCATAGAGTACGCATCCGTCAAATTCGCCGTTTCTTTCAATGGGAGCGGCTACCATAATTAACAAATCTCCCGTGATAAGGCTGGTTATGTAATCTGTAATGTATGGTGTACCCACATCTCTGACATGGTGAAAATAAGGCTCATATGCAAAGTCCATACCGGTACCAAGCTCAACTCCGTTTTTATCCATTACTTGTAGAAATGCTAAATCATGTGTCGATCTTAGTTCTTCACAGTATTCAAGCACTTCATTTTTTACGTCATCATAATTTTCCGCATTTTGATTTGGTATTTCTTGTGTCAAAATGCGGTCATAAGAAAATTGTAATGATAAATCCTTGTGCGCTTCAAGTTGGTTTTGAACGGCAAGTGAAGCGATTGTTGCACTTGAATTCATTGATTCTTCCAGAGCGGATACAGTACTTTCGTACATACCGTACAGAAGTAGACCGATAACAAGAGTTATCACCACAATAACAAAAGGGAGTATTGTGGCTAGAATTTTCATTTTTATGGATTTCATTGTATAATCTCCTTATTTGTGAATAAAGAATAGATTTTAATCTGACTGGTTGACTAGGGGAGAAGATCTCTTTTTGCGATATCTATCGTAAATTTTATGCTTGTTATCACGTAATTTTTTTTAAAAACTTAAATATATCATACACAAAATATACAGAGAAATCAAGCTGTTTTTACCCTTTCTCTTCTGAAATACAAAAAAGGCCTGCTATCTGTTTTTTATAGCAAGCCTTAAATATTTACTGTATTTTTTAGTTTTCTTTAAGTTTATTCTTCTGTAGTAATTTGATATGTTTTTTCTGATAACAGTAGCTCTTTAAATGCAGATTCTTCTATTGGACGTTCAAAATAGTATCCTTGAGCGTAATCGCATTCGAGTTCTTTTAGCCATACAGATTGCAACCCTGTTTCAACGCCTTCCGCAACTACAGTCATGTCTAGATTCTTTGCAAGTGAAATAATATTTTGGATTACAACGAGGTCTCTTTTATTTTGCTGTTTGTTTCTCAAGAATTCTTTGTCGAGTTTTAATACATCCGCTTCAAGAGAACTTAACCTGTTTAAGGAAGAAACACCTGCACCAAAATCGTCTATAGAAATGCTAAATCCAATCTTTTTCAATAATTTTAGTTTGCCGAAAATCAAAGCTTCATCCGCAACCATGGCACTTTCTGTTATCTCAAGTTCGAATTTTTCTGGTGCGACATCGTGGCGCACTACAATATCGCTGAGTCTACTCACGATGTTATGATTGAGTACAGTAGTTGCGGAGAGATTGACCGATATTACCGGGATGTCCATCTTGTCATCATTTTCTTTGACGAATTTACATACTTCTTCAAACACAAATAAGTCAAGCGTTACAATATAACCGTTTTCCTCGAATACTGGAATAAATGCATCAGGGTAGATGAGTTTTCCATCTTGTTTTTTCCATCGCACAAGTGCCTCCGCCCCACCTACAATAAGCGAATCGAACCTTATCTTTGGTTGGTATACTACGAAAAATTCTTTATCAGCCATCGCCTGTTCCATTCGGAATGTAACATCTACTTTGTTTCCGTAGGTTTTTTTCATTTTTTCATCGAACGTAATAAACGTCGTCTCATGACTGTTTTTGCCTGCAATTCGCGCCATGTCCGCTTGTCCGATTAATGTAGACGATTTGAGTGTAACATCATCTATTGTAACAATCCCAAATGACATAGAAAATTTGTACTTTCTACCAATAATATTCCAAACCGTCGGTAGGATTTTAATTGAAAATAATTCTTTCAACGGATCTCCTTCGCCGATTTTTCTCAGTATCAAAAACTGGTCGGCAGTTCTTCTTGTTATATATGATTCAGTGTTTTTAAGTGCTTCTTTTAGTGCATTTGCTATGGAGACTATAACTGCCGTGCCTTTTTCATTACTGTAATGTGTATTAATTGTTTTAAACATATCAATGTCAAAAGAAATAATCTCATATTCAGAGGGTTTATTATTTTTTAATATATTTTCCAATTTTTCAGTGAATATATGCATCGCCATTAGTCCTGTCGCCGAGTCCGTGTTATGTGCAAGTTGTAATGCTTGCTTTTTGCTTTTTTGTTGACTGAGGGAATAAATGACGAAGCTAAGTACGATTAGAATAATTATAATTATGATAATGTGTATGTTATTAAATATAGAGTCCGAAAATGTTTCTTCATAGAAATACGTGGAGGTATTCGCAATAAGCATTTCTTCGTATTGCGTACTAGAAATGTTGTCAAACATTATGTTAAAAAGTGGAACATATTCCTCCGCGATGCTGTTTTCTATACCAAACCGAAAGTCTAGGTAAAAGTCGGTCGCAAACGTGAAATGGACATTGTCTTCGAGATATGAATTGGCATAATTAGTTCCACTTTCGGTAAAAATTGCCATGTCAATTTCTTTATTTTCATACGCATCAAGGAGCTCCTGGAATGAATTGAAATATATAATTTCATTTTCCGTCGCATATCTCAAGAAATCGGTATTTAAGTAGCTCATTACACCTATTTTTTCTGCTGATCTTCTTATGTCTTCTGTATTGTCATATTTTAGAGCTGTTTCGTTGGGAACCATTGCTATCATCGGCATTGTATAGTAGGCTTCGGTAGGGGAATAATATTCATCGTAATGTTCCTGACCACCGATCGCAGATATTGTAATATCTCGATCGGTTGGGTATGTCGAAGGATCTGTAACTGTGTAAGGGTGGTATTCAATCTCAAAATCATACATTTCTACAAGGATATTCATGAGGTCTATAATCGCACCAGTAGGTTCGCCTTGTGGGTTTTGAGAAGTATATGGGCTGTGGTTTGTTTCATAGGAAATGGTAAGGGGTTTCTGGCGCAATACTTCTAATTCTTCCTCTGTTAAGTTGCGATGAAACGCAGAAAATTGTTCGGGATAATATTTTTGCGCCAAATTTTCAAAGTAGTCGCCTTCATTTATTATTATTTTTTGTAACTCCTCGTCAATTTTTGCAAGAAGTTCTTCATTGCCATATTTGGAGAGGACGAATGTGTTACGTTTAGATAAATTAAGTACTGTAGTATATCCAGAAATAGTTGTGTCACTAGAATACATTATGAAAAGATCTGCCTCTTGGTCTGTATAGCTATGTAACTCGTCTATTTTATACTCTACAGATATTTCATTTTTCACAAGATATTCTTCTAAAATTATATTTCCCCAATTGCCTTCGTATGTTCCAACTGTTTTACCATTAATATGTGTTGGGCTACCGTATGGGAACTCTTCTTCTTTGCGTACCATTAATCCCATACTCACAGCATTTAGCGGAGTATTCATATACAGATATTCATTTCTTCGTTCGGGAGTGTCGTAGAAAAGTCCAACTATATCAACTTCGTTATTATCCAGCGCTTCAAAAACATCACCTTCTATTTCTTTGAATTCAAAGGACAGATCGCTGCTTTCCTCTATTTTTTTGAGTATCTCGAAGCCGTAACCTTCATTTCCAACATGGCTGATGTCTTCAACCATGTCATCACCTTTGTTGTAACCCACTACTATCACGTCATTTTTAACATCCTCGTCTGCACGTATGATTTGCGTATAAAAAACTGTCATAACTAATATAGTCATTGTTACACAAATTAATCTTCTGAAGTTCATAATAATTACCTCCATCTATTTTGTTATTTTTCTGTAAAGGTTATTTTGACTTTTATGACATGTTTGCTCAGTATTAAATTATTCACACTATCTAGGTTATCTGTAATTGGTAATATTTTAAAATATATTTTTTGATAATACAGAATTTTCTATATTTTTATTATACACTCTATTCATGAGAAGTCAATATATTTGTATCACAGTAGTATATAAAATACTTTCGGGAAAGTAGAATTATTAATACTATTATGATACAATAAAAAACAAATCAAAACAGTCGCAGAGCAATGTAGGAACGTGAAATTCAGCCGTTTATAGCAAAATCACCCAATGTGACATTAAAAGGATATAACTCTGCCATCTTGCATAGCAAGGGCAGGTAAAACGATAAATAATCTCTCTAAATTATAGTTAATTAAGTACGGAGATTATTTATACTAGCTTTAGGAGGCATGCAAAAGTGAAAAAGAAAATAATAATTGGCTTGCTTATAATTATACCCTTAATTTTTCTTAGTTGGCTTTATTCAGCTGGGTATGTTCCTATAATCGGAAATATGATTGCAACTGAGAAAATTAACGATTATGCAACGGAAGTTTATGGAAATGAAGAGTCAATTGATGTGGATTATGACTTTTATAATATGGGCAACTACAATGCAGATGGATATTCATATATTTTGACCAGCGATAGAATAATCGACCATAATCTTTATGAAGACGCTGGTGAACAAACACCATACAAGCAAGATTATCAAAAAATTATCAATACTCTTGGAGAAGGTATTACTTTTGAAGATTATTATATGAGTTGCACCATTGATACTGACGATTATTCTCAAAAATATTACACATTAGTCGTATATAATCTTAGCAATGATAATAATTTAAGCGAAAACGAAAGTTTAACAAAGCCTGCTGAAGTAGTTATGCAGTTTGTTGATTCTATGGATATTAAATATAATTTCACTTCAGTCAATGTAGTATATAATGACAACAATGGTGCAAAACAAATTTCATTGAGTGGAGATACTGCAATTACTAAAGAACTTCTTGTTCAAAACACAAAAAATATAAAGTAGCGAATAAAATGAACATAATACGAAGAAGTACGGAGAATATTATGAGAATGCGAAAATTAAAATCAACTACTTGTTACAACGAAATAGTTGACGTAGTTTATGGAAAGAGGTAAATCATGCTGTTGTCTGATGTTTACAAGTGTATAGAAGAAAATAACACACCGCAGATTTTACCTATTATCAAATACATTGAGGACAATTTTCCACAAGTCACATTTGATGAATATAACAGCGAGAAATCTCGTATTCCAACTTGGAGAATCGGTAATAAATATGTCGGTGTAGGATGTAGAAAACACTACATCTCACTTTATTTTAGTGACAGAGATGCTGTGACAGTGACTGCCGAAAATACGCCATATTGCAGAGCACAAAAAGGTTGTGTAAACTTTAGCTATAAGCGAGAATTACCGCTTGACGCAATATTTAAAGGCATAGATAGCTGCCTAAGGAGTACCCACAAAGAACAGTAAAGGAATTATAGCATGCACAATCTGGAGCTATTTATATTAGGTTTACAGCCACATATCATTCAATATCGACCACATATCAAAAACGAGATGATTTATTATCTCGTTTTTATTATAATGAAACCACAGAAAGGAGCGCCAACAAGCAATGAAAATAAATACAAAAAAGTTTTTGTTAGAACAAATCACTATGTGTTCCTGTTCGGATTAGGTGCAAAATTAACTCGCTTTCATTTACTTCATAAATTAGCAACCAATCGGGGGAAATATGGCATTCTCTGCAACCCTCATAATTGCCAATTAAATTATGGTCTTTACTAGCTTGTGGCAATGGTTGCCTGTTAGCGAGCATTGTGATAATTCTTTCAAGTTTACTAATATCATAACCTCGTTTTTGGGCAAGCTTGAAATCTCTTTTGAAAGAATTTTGGTATTTAATCGTCAGCATTCAGCGCCTCCATCAGTTCTGAAACAGAGGAAAAGCCACGACTTAAACCAATACCATTTCGCGCATCTTCAAGTGCTTGAATCGTTTCAGCATTATATGCTCTTGAAACTACGAAAGGCAATTTTTGTTCTCTTACTGCTTGTTTTGCAAAAACAGTAAATGCAGTAGTTAAATTCATACCTAAATCAGAAAAAAGTTCTTCTGCTTGTTTTTTTAGGTCTGCATCCATGCGAATAGTAATATTTGTTGTAGCCATAAAATCAACTCCTTTGCTATTAGTATATTCATTATATCAAAAAATATGTGCATTGTCAATACTGTGCACATAAAATCTGCAATTTCAGGAAGAAATATGTAAATATACCCTTTTTCAACTTTTGAACCAAGCTAATGAACATTGAACACTATACAGCGTTTTTGTTCATTTACTAAACTTTTTAAAAAATCGGTCGATATTTTATACAAGGAGACTAATCGCGGAAAGTTAATTCCACAGTGATCAGGGAGAGAAAATCACATGTCAATCAATGGAATAAGTAATAACTCTATGGCGATAATTCCTATGAAAACATCATCTACAGCTAAAAATCTGAATGAAGGCACATTTGATTATCAAGCTATAGCAAGAGAAAATGTTATTACAGCATATTTAGAACGTGATAATACAGGATTTACGGCAGAGCAAAATGAAGCACTGAAAACTATATTTAGTAAAAATGTTGCAAGATGAGATAATTTGGAACAAGTTAAACTCAATGAACTTGCTAACAGCAATAACTCGATATGGTGAACTTATGAACCCATTGTACGAAATCACCGAGAAACTTTCGCTTCCTCACTCTAATAAATATAAGAATTACGTAGAAAAGGAAACAGCGAAGAATGCAGATGAACTACTTTCTTTTTGGAACAAACCATTGTATTGATTTAGATATGTTCACAACGTATTTATTTGCTTATATTTACAATATTTCTGCATTTAGGGAAGCTTGAACACCCATAAAACTCTCGCCCTGCATTCTCTCCTTTTTTTGCTACTCGTAGCACCATGTCGCTTCCGCATCGTGTGCATTTTAAAAGAGTATCAGGGGCTACATCCAGTTTTTCTTCTAAATTTTCTTGTTTAATATTACGATATTTTTCCATATAGTTTTGTGGATTTTCTTTGTGTATTCCCAAGAAAAAGTTACCCAACTCCATCATCACTTTTTCAGTGGTTTCTTCTTTAGGGTTTTGATCTTTCTTAAGAAGTCTTACCAACTGATCGATACTGATTACCTTATCCTTAACATCTTTGGGGGCATATCTTGTGCTGATTTTTCCTGTAGGATTTGCCATTACTACGAGCGTACGATACGTATTCGGACCATGTTTTTCGAACAAAGCTCTTGTAATAATATTATTCTTCTCATTGTATCTGATTTGCAGAATAAGATTTTTGTGTCGCTCACACTGAGTTATCGGAGAGTATATTTTCTTTGTTTGCCCATTTATTTTCCTATAAAAATCACCACTATCAGTAACACTTACATCACCATACATATTCTTTGATTCAATAATATAGTTCTTATTTCGAGTAATGATTAAGAAATCAATTTGTCCTGATAAATCTTCATATTCTAAGTATAAATCTTGCAGTACGAGCATTGGAATACCACTATTTTTAAGTTCATACAAAATCGCCTTTTCACCCTTCATCCCATACTCCAAATTCTTTATTGCTTGCTCTATTGCTATCTTTTCTGAATCTGGACAAGTTTCTAATATACTTTTTAGCTCAATAATTTCATCCTCAGCAGTTGTTCCTTCTTTTATGATTTTGCAATTTTTGATTGTATCGAAAAGTCCCATATTACTTCCTTTTCCCCTTTTTCACACATTTTTATTTTAAACATATATAGTCAAGAATATTTAATTTGAGGCATTGCAGCTTTAAGTTTATTGTGCCCCTACCTTGCAATTATTATATTACATTACCGAATAGTTGTAAACTATATATAACTTAACTCTTCTATAAGTTGTGGATATAAAATTAAATCGCCCGTACTATTACATTTATTGTTTATTAGTGTATAATATTAATAGAGCTAATATAAATCTCTACTGTGCGTATATAAAGCAGAATCGCACGGCGGGTAGAACGATAAATAATCTTGCTAAATTACATGCAACATTTAAAAGGAGATTATTTATATTCATTTTACTTGCTTTTTATGATTGCAACCATAATACAACCGATAATATCGTAATAGTTGGTGGTCGCAACCATGCTAAAATGATATTATAATATCAAGAAAGGAGAGATACTGAAACAGCATAGAGAACGCAATAAAATGACGCAAGAATTTGTTGCCGAAACAATTGGAGTGAGCAGGCAAGCTGTATCTAAATGGGAAACGGGCACTTCTGACCCAAGTACATCTAATTTAATAGCACTTGCAAAACTATTTAAGGTTTCAGCAGAGGAGCTAATAAAAGAAGTTCAATAACTATTATGAACACAAAGAATGCATAATCTACCGCTTTTTAAAACGTTTTATTGTATGAATGTTATTACATACTAGGTTTACAACTAGCCCCAATGAAATTATTATTCCACCCACTAAAGAAAGCGTCGTGTAACTTTTCAAAAATATAATGTCTAATATTAGCCCCGAAAATATCTGCCCTACAAATGCTAGCATAGTTACTGAAAATGATG
This sequence comes from uncultured Oscillospiraceae bacterium, assembly GCA_964367585.1. Classification (GTDB taxonomy): domain Bacteria; phylum Bacillota; class Clostridia; order Peptostreptococcales; family Anaerovoracaceae; genus CAYJGJ01. The sequence goes on along the minus strand of CAYIYH010000015.1, from coordinate 23,192 downwards.
ATATTTTGGGGACAACAATATTAAATAATATTACAGTGATGACTCCAAGTACTCCACCAAAAAACATTGTAGGATCTAATGATGAATTAATATATGGAATTTCTTTTTCCAATAGTACTGCTAATATTATACATATTGGCAGCCCAACTAGATGATTGAAAAATGATCCCACTAGTGGACTTGTCGCTTTTGCGAGCCTTGAATTGACTGTTCTCGATAACACAATAGTAAATCCCGCAAATACTGAGAATATGATTGCAAAAATTGCGCTTATAATTGAAGTGTCTATCATTACAAATATTCCTATTGCGCATATAATATAGCCTAAAATATTTGATTTTTTTATGGGACGCTTTTCGATGCCAAGCATGCCGAAAGAATCAAACAAAACAGACATTACGCTTTGACCTAATAAACCTAATGCAATGATGCTAGTTATAGAAATTTCGCTAAAAGCATAATTGTTGAAGATTGTAGTGAGAACACCGCTTGCACCACCCAAATATGCCCAGTAAGGAACCGAGTTCTTGAATGATATTTTTTGTTTTTTGACAATGCAGACTACAAGAGCAAACACTGTTCCTACTATATGTATAATAACAGACGCATAATATACACCAAAGTTGGAAGTCAAACTCCCATTAAAAGAAATCATAACTGTAATGACAACTCCGACAAGTAGAGATAAAAAATAATACATGTGCCATACTCCTTTTTTATTTAATATATATTAAAACCCATGGCTCGGATAGGACACATGTCACATGTTCTTATGTAGAGGTGATTTTTATGACAATGGAAACAATCAGCACTGACAATGCCATATTTAAAAACTATGGGCTCGATTTGTCAGCTTTATGCTTATTCAAAATACACATTTTTGAAAAAGGCGACTTCATCTTTACTCAAGGAGGTGAAGTAACTAAATTGTACATAGTTCAAAATGGAAAAGTCAAAGTTACGGCCCTTGCAGCAAACGGAAAAGACTTAACATTGTCTTACTACGTTACAGAAGGAATTTTAGGCGATGTAGAATTTTTGCGAGAAAACAAATCCGCAACAGCAACTTCTATTGCTATTGCACAAACTGTATGCATAGAAATTCCACTTCAAGAAAACTATACTTACCTTACTACAAATATATTTTTCATGAATAAAATTTGTCTAGGCTTATCTAACAAACTGCTAAATAGTAGCAATAACTACATCGCCTCAGCATTACACTCTGGCGAGGAAAGATTATGTACATACATTTCGCACACCCAAAGAAAAGGAAAGATTTCTGAACCTTTAACTGAAATCTCTCCAAAAATAGGAATAAGTTATAGACACTTATTGCGAATTCTTAAATTTTTATGTGAGAATGAAGTTCTAAGAAAATCCGGCTCGGAATATCTCATCTTGGACAATCGATACATATCGGATAAAACAATATTGGAGATAAGTGACTACTAATTAAATTCGAGCAAATCGCTTTTGCACGAATTTATTCTCAGTTCCCCCCTGGCATAGTTCTATTTCCTCCTGGCATCATTCCCCCCATGCCACCGTCCGAAGGTGATGCCTCTACATCATTTCCATTTTCATCTACGATTGTTCCTCCTGACATATTTACATCTCCATCCACATCAAGAGGTGCATTCATTTGGTCAGACCCCTCGGGCGCGGAAATGATGATATCTCCACCTGTTTGAGTATAATACCCATTGGAGTCTATGCCATCGCCTCCTTGGCCGTATACGATCTCAATATTTCCACCCGAAATAGTCACACCACCAGATTGATCACTTCCATTAATGCCATCATCGTCGGTATTAATACTAATGTCTCCTCCATTTACTTCAACATTAATTCCCTCAATTCCCTCGAAACAATTTTCAATTATAATATTTCCGCTATTTATTATTGTATTTTGCGAAGTAAAAGCGTCATCTCCCGCATTAATCAAAAATTCTCCTGCGTTTACAGTCAAATCGCCATCAGAATGGACTGCATCCTCGTAAGCTGAGATATTAAATGTTCCATCATTTATTATCAAATGATTAATAGCCTTAAGTGCTTTCATACTTTCTTCTGTCGCAGTTTCTTCGGTTTGCTCATCAATATCTAGACCGGATATTTCGGAATTTGGTATTTCTCCCATTTCTCCATCCGTCGGGGGCTGCATGCCACTCATTTCTCCACTCATCGGGGGCTGCATGCCGCTCATTTCTCCACCCATCGGGGGTTGCATGGCACCCGCTTCCCCATCTGCTGGTTCCTGCATCCTATCCATACCGCTCTCCCAGGGCCGATTTGTGCCATTCGTGCCACCGCCTACTGGACCACTTGAAGGAGTTTTAATAACCTCAACATAACCATCTCCAGAATAAAGCTCAAAATTACCATCGTCAATTTGCATTATATTTTCAGAGCTTATCGCATCATTTTCCGCTTCTATATAAAAATCACCACTCACAATAATAATATTTCCCTTATCTGCATCCTCCGAGTTCGATGACTTTAACCCGTCTTTTCCTGCATCTACTGTAATATTTGCATCTTTAACAGCAATCAAATCCTTACCTACTATTCCATCTCCCACCGCATTGATCGTTATATTATTATTTTCTATTATGAGATCATCTCGGCTATTTATTCCATCATTATACAGCGTAGTTACAGTTAAGGCTCCATCCCCCGCGATTACAGTATCGGCCTTTGAATAGATAGCAGCTGACGGGAATTCCTCATCATCTGTTGTTATCTCACCTTGCAGTACAGTATTTTCCCCTTCAAGCAAAATTACTACGTCTTTTGCTTCGATTATATTAATTGGAGTACTATTTTCGCTACTTATATGTGCACTGTTAAGTATAAGGTATACTATCCCCTCATCGATCTCTTTATCGACATTCACAGTGATGGTGCTACTCAAATATTCTCCTGCGAACTCGTATGTTCCACTTTCTGTTATATATATCTCATCACCGTCAACAAACTGCACACTTTCCCCTAATTCACTCATATAGTCTTTTGTAGGATATGTTAATAAATCCGTGCGCAAATTGCTACTTGTGCTTGACTCAGTTTGCCCATCAGTTATTGTACACCCTGATAAGGGTAATATTAGAATTGCGAATAATATCGCAAGCTTCTTTTTCATAGTTTTTCCTAGACGTGTTATATTCTTCGATTGATATTACGAAGAGCACGCCATTCCTTTCTCTAATTAATTGACAAATTATAATGCTCCAATAAACAAGTCTTGTTTTCCAATGACAATCTCGAGATTACCATTTCTAGTTCTAAGTTCATCTATAAATTCTTTTTCCATCTTGTAGTCTATTAATTCAATCTGGTAACTTAGTTTAAATAAGCTTCCCATATTGGTTGTTTTTGCAGATACAAGCTTGTGTTTAATCGTATATTTCTCAAACACGTCATCGAAAACATTAGTGTAATTCAAGTTTTCAGGTATTGTAATTTGTAAGTTGCGCGATCCAGTTTCTTTTTCTTCGCCAAAGTTTGATGCGTTTAATATAAGGGCAAAAAGGCAAGCTACTACCGAAAAAATCACAGCAAATCCAATATAACCCATTCCAATTGTTAACCCAGTACACATCGCTGTAAAAATTGCTACTATTTCTTTTGCTGTACCTGGTACAGAGCGGAAGCGCACAAGGCTAAAAGCTCCTGCAACAGCAACCCCTGCACCTATATTTCCGTTTACCATGATGATTACCATAGTTACTGCAATCGGCAATAAGGCCAAAGTGACGATGAATCCTTTTGAACTCCTCTCTTTAAAAGAGTATATCTTTGCCATAAAAACACCTAAAAGAATGGCTGTTCCCATGCAAATAAAGAATTCTCCCAAAGATATTCCCATAGTAGTAGTTGTTGTTGTAAAAATTCCTGCAAACAAATCGTTAATCATTCACTGTTCTCCTTATATTATTTATATTAGCTTGGCTAATATAAATCTGCCATGTGCGCAAACAAAGATAAAGCGCACGGCAGTTGAAACGATAAATAACCTCTCTAAATTATAGTTTTCATATAGTGAGGTTATTTATAAATTTTGGCAAAAAATATGTCTGATAAGCCGTTCCATACTTCGAAAAGGATGTTTTATAAATGTCATTTTCACTTAAAAAACCCAAAAACCATTTCGGTAAACCTATTACAGTTTTAACCTCAAGCAAAACATTATCGTCTGACAAAATCTTCTTATCCTCATCACTTTCGTAAAAATTAACATCAAAATCTCGCGTTTTGATGTTAAAGTCGAAAGTTAACCTAAAATTCTCGTCTTTCGTCGAAAAGAAAGCTTCTCTTTCGTACGATAAATATGCTTTGGGCATCATATCCGGATAACTTTTTTTGAAATACTCAATTTCGTTTAATATCTGAGATGTTTTTATCGCGTGTGATTTATTACACAAGTATGACATCACATTTTTTTGATTATCGTATACTCTTCTTTTGTAAACGACTCCATTATACTTCTTTTTGATTTCAATATATGCAGTGCTCTCATCGCTAGGCTCACCATAACACCTAACTCTAAGTTTTTCTTTGTACTTAGGCTTTCCTAATGAGTTTCTAATTATTCTGAAGTCCGCTGTGTCAAAATATATATTCGATATTTTGTGTCTTCCATATTTATCAATATGTATATCTTTTGGCATCTTCATTAATAGCAACTCATACTGCGCTTTTGACAACATATATTTGAGTTCATATCGTTTAAAATTTGCTTGACCCATATTTCTCGCCTCCTTCTTTCTTTACTATCCTATTATGAAACGCCAACCTTAAACTAACTTTAAAAGCATTTTATTTTTTAATTGCCAGCTGACATTTAAAATGCAATGGTTAATGTTATTTCTTTACCGGTTTTACTTTCTGCTGATATTTTTGCGCCATGTTTTTCACATATGGATTTTGCGATAGACAAGCCTATTCCAAATCCTTTTTTATCACTACTTCGTGACTCATCAGCTCTATAAAATCTTTCGAACCAGTTACTATGCTTTCCTATTGCTACATCATCTGTAGAGTTTTCTATTTTAAATATATTTCTACCTCCTACATTTAAAAGAGATACCTCAATATAACCCTCGCTATACTTTATGGCGTTTTCCATAAGGATGGAAAAGAGCTCTCTAATAAGCATTTCGTTGCCATTGTAAGTAATGTTTTGCCCTATATTTGACGTAATATTAAGATTCGCATTTTTGATAGCTGGAGTAAACTCGCCTAGTATATCGGCAATTGCATCAGAAAGTGAAAAAATCGTTTTCGATACTGCGAGTTTTTCTTCATCAAGCCTTGTAAGTGAAATCAAATTTTCAACCAGATTATCAAGTCTTGATATTTGAGTTTTAATACTATCCGTCCACTCTCCGCTCCCGGAATCAAGCTCTATTACATCGCAGTCCGCTTTTATTATTGTCAGTGGCGTTTTAAACTCATGACTCACATCGGTGATAAATCGTTTTTGCCTTTCGTAGCTCTCCGCAATAGGCGATACTGCCCTCTTAGAAAATATGCACGATAAAATGAAAATAAACACTACAGCTGACAATACTATAATAATAGAATATAACATATAACTTTCAAACCCCATTAAATCTTCCTCAATATCAAGGAAAATATATGTATATCCTATTGAATTTTCGGTTTTTATATACCTAAAATTATCAACTGTTCCAGATAGCTCACCAGCTTCACTTGCGTTTAAAACGTACGTCACTGCCCGCTCATATGAAACGGAACTTATGTTTTTAGTATCGATGAAATCAATTTCATCATTTGAATTCACACTAACTACAAAAAATCTAGTAGTAAATGCAAATTCCATTGGAAATCTCCCTGGTGGTGGTGTGTTTTCATATAAGTTCAAATTATGTTCGAGCAAAACACTTAATACTTCATCAGAATACGATACAATTGAATTGTAATTAATATAGTTAATTGCAACTGCAATTAGTATCATTACAATCACACTTATGAGAGTGGTAAGGAGTATGAATTTTTTCTGTAGCTTTTTTAACATTTCATGCCTCCAAAGAATAACCCGTATTTCGTGTTACTTTGATTTTAACATCACTTTCGAGCAATGATAGTTTCTTTCTAAGATACGAAATATATACCCACACAACATTAATCTCAGTGTCGCTGTCGTATCCCCAAATAGTATCCATAAAACGATCGGTTGATATAATATGACCATTATTTATCATAAGCATCTCCATCATCTGAAATTCTTTGCTTGCAAGTTTAAAACTGGATTTGTCTGAATATAGTTCGAACGTCTTTCTATTTAAATGAATATTTCCAACTGTAAGTAAAGAAGAAGTACTATCACTACCGATCCTTGTTATTGAGCGTATTCTTGCAAGCAGCTCTTTTGTATCAAAGGGTTTTGTAAGGTAGTCATTTGCACCTAGATCAAGGCCTGTAACCTTATCATCCACTTGTGATTTTGCAGTAAGCAATATTACAGGGATGCTATTCCCTTTTTGTCTAATTGTTTTCAATACCGTGAGACCATCTATAATGGGCATCATAATATCTAATATTACTGCATCGTAATTTTCGGCTTCTAGATATGCAAGTGCATCTTCGCCGTCGAAAACTGCGTCAACCGCATAGTTATGATGTTCTAGTATTTTGACAAGTGCGTTTGAAAGTTCTTTTTCATCTTCACATAACAATAATCGCATAATTAATTCCTTCTAATATAAATCTGCCATGTGCGTATATAATGTGAAAACGCACGGCGGGTAGAACGAAAAATAACCACTCTGAATAATAAGTTACACAGAGTGGGATTATTTATATTTTATATTATAAACCTTAATTCTAACTTAAACTGTCTACTTTTTTTCATTGATATATTGTACTCTTAAGTTTCCATCGTTTTCTATCATCTCTCGAATAGATTTCATCGACATATTTGCAACTTCCTCTATTTCTATATTTGAATTAGCTTCCAAAAGTTCTAAGTACACGCGATATTTTCCGAGAGAAATATGTTTTTTGCTTTTTTGATATCTGATTTTTCAAATGTATGCCTTTATACTGATTCATCAGCATCGACTTTATCTGGTTTCTGCAGATCTATCTAGTCATAGTGCCTTAATATTCTTGCTGATACGCCTGAAATTTTTACTATTTCATTTATCTTATAGTTCATCTTTATCACCTCACACTATTACGGGGTATTAGTGTCAATAACTTTTATGATTTTTATTGACAGACTTATTTTGATATAACACTTACGACCTTACACTATATACACTTAATACTCTCATTATGGTAATGAAAACAAATCTTAATATCCTTTGAACTACGTTGCATTTTTGGTATAATGGTATAAAGAAAAATAATGATAATTTTCATAGACTATTTTGCGTTAACATGAAGAATATTTATATTAGCTTGGCTAATATAAATCTGCCATCTTGCGAAGCAAGGGCAAGTAGAACGATAAATAACTCCTCTAAACTATAATTGAAAGATGTGAGATTATTTATATAATTAAAGGAGCCAATTTTGAAATATGTAAATCAACCCCCTCAGACAGATTTGAAATTAAAAGAAAAACTTGAAAATGAAGGATGGACAAAAATAAAGGAACCAAAAAATTTGCCTCTTGCAATTTTATTTGCTTATCCTTTCATGCTTATTTTATGTGGGACAGTTATTCTTCTTGGATATTATTTGGATCCAGGACTATTTGCTGTATTCACCGACGATACAGTTTCTTTTAGCATCAGTCCTGATATAAAGATTGTCGCACTTATTGTAGCTATTTTTGTTTATACGATTTTGCACGAATTTATTCATGGAGTATTTATTCCAAATGTATTAACATTAGATAAAACATTTTGGGGATTTAATGGCTTATTCGGATTTGTCTATACATATGAACCAATGAAAAAGAATCGATTTATTCTGATATCTTGTATGCCCTTTGTTATTCTTTCTTTATTGCCATTACCAGTTGTGCATTTGCTTGGGGGACTTAACGGATATACATTTTTCTTGTTTTTGATTAATGCAGGCGGCTCTTGTGTTGACTTTTTAAATATAGTGTTGGTTACATTTCAAGTGAAAAAGAATAGAAAAATTATCAATAATGGATTTGAAACATATTATAGCCCTGCAAACACGAATATACCATGTACAAGGATAGCTGTCTTGTAATCATCGCGGACTTTATATTTTTTTGCCTAAGTTTCGCAAGCGGGATATGTCCTATGAGAGAGGAAAGCGAACTTCAAAAAGAAGCTATCAAGTTGTCTGAGGCAGGATATGTTACTCCTTATCAATGAAGAATACATTGTTTGTCTGGTGTAGAAAAACACATATTACAAGATACACATTTTGGTGTGTAATCCGGATTTTTTGACCATAAATCAATCAAATTTGCCTCTGATACGAGTGGTCTTGAAATTCCAAATAAAGCTATATTAGACTCATTATACATTTTTTCCATAAGCTTTAAATTTCTGTTTCCACCTGTTAATATAATAGGTACTTTTATCTCATTAGACGCTTTAACAGCAAATTCCGCGAAATATGAGTCAACATCTTTTCTAATTTTTGTTCTTGAACATACTAAATTATTGTCATTTGTAAATTTAGAAGAATTATTTGAGCCACTGATTTCAATAGCATCAATACCAATTTTTTCAAGCATTTTACAAACTTCTAAACTTTCTTCTTGAGTTAGTCCCTTTTCAGTAAAATCTTCTGAGTTGATTTTGACCATAACAATAAAATCATCTGATACAACAGTCTTAACTGACTTGATGATTTCACATAGAAATCTTACTCGATTTTCAATTGAACCACCATATTCATCAGTTCTTATATTATAATCCCCCGAAAGAAAATGACTGAGTGTATAACCATGAGCAGAGTGAATTTGAATACCATCATATCCAGATTTTTCAGCGCGAATAGCACTATCTACAAATTTCTGTCTTAGATATTTGATGTCATCTTTAGTCATTTCGATAGGAGTAATACCAGTCATTTCATTTTTCACAGCGGATGGAGCAAAAATCTTTTTAGATGGTGGATCTAAATTAGTCATAGAGCCACCATAGGCAGCTTGCAAAAATATTTTAGTGTTATAGGAATGACATATTTCAACTAATTTTTTATGTTGCTCAATAAATTTATCATCATAAAAAGCAATCATTCCGGAAATTGGTTTTTCTTCCTCTGTAACATGTGCATAACTTGTTAAAATAGAGCCTACTCCACCTTTTGCGAGTTCTTCATATAATGAAAATAGTTTTTCTGTGATGTTTCCACCTTCATCAGCCATATTTTCCCAAGTTGCTGCTCTAATAAAACTATTTTTTAGCTTTTGGTTTTTTATTTTACTTTCTTTTAAGATATTCATTTTTTCTCCTTATGTATTTTCTGTTTTACCGCATAACTATTATATAATCAAGCTAAATTATTTGCAAGTATGTACTTTTGGAATAAATAGTATTATACATTTTTTGGTATAACGGAATAAAGAAATTTTTTGATAAGCTTAATAAGTATATTGTTTAAAAATCACAGTAATGTTGAAAATATTGATTGTATTTTAGAATACATCTTATCAGGTATGATAGGAGTAATGGCTTATCATATTTTAAAGGATAACCCAATATCTTCATAAAACTCATACGTACTCTTACCCGCATTTTTAGCGCTATACAAAGCTTTGTCGGCCATATTGTTTACTTCGGTATATTCAGCGGATTGCTTTGATATCATTATTGCACCGATACTAACTCCCACACTTGACAAATCTACATCATCTATTACTATTGCTTTTGAATTAGAAATTATACGTTTTACCGCTTTAGTCGCATTTTCTTTTGTGGAAATATCTTTTAATAAAACTATGAATTCATCTCCACCTAAACGCCCCAATATGTCACCTGCTTTAAGACTGCTTTTTGTGGAACTTACAAACTCTAGCAAATATTCATCTCCTATTTTATGTCCATATGTGTCATTTATCATTTTGAAATTATCAATATCCAAGATAAGCAATGCATGTATAGTGTCACTTTGTTCTTTCTTTATCTTTTGTATCGCTTCAGAAATTTTCTCTTGTACTGCTAACCTACTATACGTTTTGGTCAAATAATCTGTTTCAACTGTAGATTGCAAACTGTTTGCAATTAGTTGACTCGATTCATATGCTTTTTTGAGGATTTTCTCATTTCTTCTGTATTCTATAATTGTTTGCGCAAGATATGCAGTAAATATTAAAAGCACAAATATGGTAAAAACGAGTGTTGCATTATTAATTCGCTGTGATATCTCACCAGTTACGTCATTAAGCAACACACTTACTACGCACCAGTCGGTACCAGGAACAGCAGCCATAACCGCCGTTCTTGCTTCTCCATTTAGTTCATATTTTAACAGTGCATTATTTCCATTTTCCATATCTACACGTAGAGACTCGGGCGTATGACCATTGGTCATACTTAATGTGGAAATAAATTCATACATATCTCCTCCGGCAAATGCGTTGTCACTACTTCCGCTAACAATCAGCGGAGTTCCATCCACTTGACAAAGATGATAAAAAGCCTCTCCGCCGAAGCTCTTCAAATCTAAGACAGAAGCAAAATTATCAATGTAAAATATTCCATATATTTCTCCTCTGTACTCGTCATCAATGTAAATTGGAGCAGCAATAGCAAAAAAATCTCTATTGCTGTCTAAATCTGTAGCAGGTGGAAGGATTTCAGTTTCTTTTTCACTTGCGTTTCGCAACTCTAGTTCGATGTTTGAAGACAATTCTTTTCCTGTCGAATTTACTGGAGGTTGGTCGTCGACCGATATATATATTGCATCAAACAATCCAACTTCAACCATGTCTCTCATCGCAGATGACATGGCAACAGCATCAGGATAGTGTGAAAAAACAGCTCTTTCAGTTGCAAGCAACATGTCGGAAGAGTCTTCAGTAATAGAAGATATTTTGTCTGTCATGATTGTTGCTAGTTCGACCAAAAAAGTGTCTCCCGACTCCTCGACAGTTTGTACGTTAAATGATGTGAAAAAGTATGTTGCAATTAAAAACAGTACAGCAACGATGATTCCACTCCATACCGACAAATATTTAATCTTGTTACTAGCTCTATTATTAGCGAAAAATTGCACCGTGTCTGTATTATTCTCTTCTTCTTCGACGGCTATATTTTGGGATGAAACATTATTAAGTTGTTCTATCGGCATTGGTTTCGAAAACAAGAATCCTTGAGAGTACCTTATGCCACTGCTAATTAACTTTTTCTGTACCGCGGATGTTTCCACCGATTCAGCAATCAAATCTACTTGCATTTTTTTGCTAAGAAAGAATATGCTTTCAAGAATTTGATTATAGCTAGCATCGGTATCTAATAAGTCCATCAAGGATCCGTTAATTTTAATGTAGTCAATTTCAAGATTGCCTATCTCAATAAAGTTAGAGTAGCCCGAACCAAAATCATCGATAGCAATTTTTACACCGTAATTTCGCGCACTACGGATAAATTGGCGTAAATTTTCCTGGTTTGCATATTTTTCTGTTTCCACTAGTTCAAAAATAAAATGTCCCGGATTGCTCATCGAATCTAGTCTACTCAGAATCTCCTGTACAAATTCAGGCGAGTTTATGTCTAGAAAAGAAATATTAATTGAGATAACTTCTGTACGCTCTGCAAACAGTTCAAGAACCTTAAACACCATACTACGACTTAGCTTAAGATATAAGTCATGTTTTTTGGATATTTCCAAAAATTCGCCTGGTAAAAGGATTTTACCGTCTGATGTTTGAATACGCATAAGTGCTTCATATGCAAAAAAGTTATTTCTTTTATTATCATATATCCCTTGAAAATAAGGAGTTATCCTATTATTATCTAATGCATCTTTTATGACATCTACGATCTTAAATTCTCTTTGCAAATCATCGCTTTCTTCCGCAAAATCATCACAGTTGAGTAATTTAGGTGTCTTTTCAAGCGAATACTTCTTTATGTATTCCAGAAGTTCACCGGGATACTTTCCTTCTAGCGATACTGCAAATTTAATAATATTGTAGTTGTCGTTATCATTCGCAAATTTTGAAAACAGCTCTTTTACTATTTTAATAAACATAATATCATTAACTGAATTTTCCGCGGTAAAAAAGAATGAATTGAGTCTAAAACGGAAAAAGGTTATATCTGTTTTAGACGAATTGAACTCGGTATTAACAAAATCTTTCATTTCTGTCATTAGTTTTGCAATGTCCATGCTGCTTTTTGAATTATTGCTTGTCACCTCGTTATCCAATTTTACAATACAGATCTTAAGATTGCTTCCATTTTCTCTTGAGTATAAAAAACTACCGATTGTTTCTGTATAAGCTTGAATATTTCCTTTTGAAATATTTTCATTTTCAATTGCATTTTTGAATAAATCAAATCCTTCATTCTGAGCAGAAAGCGCTGCGATATTTTCCAAAGTTTTGACCATTTCAGAATTTGTATCATCTAATTCATCAAAACGCTCATACGCATTTAAGTTCGGTTTAATATATACCGCCCTTTCCGCCATAGTAAGGACAGCGCAAGTTCCATTGTAAAAGTATGTATTGCTATTTTTAGCACATATTTCTCCAAACATGAATGCCCCACATACATCTTGCCCTTTAAATGGCGCCATTTCCCATTTGGACAAGTTGTTGAGAAATAGTTTCCGGAAAAGACAGCTATAGCAAAACATAGTTTCTGCTGGAGTATCGTGCAAATCATAGCAAAGATTTTGCCATTCTTCTACGCTCTTAATTGGACTTACATATCCCAACCTAAATTCTGTATTCTCACCAGCTTGAGTATAATATTGTCTCAGTTTTCCCTCGTTATCGTCATATCGAACAAATCTACTCGCCCCATCACATCCTTCTAAGACAAAAGGGAATCGTAATAATACGTCTGTCGAGACAGTTGTTTCAAAGTCGATATTCTCTTCCAATTGATCAATTCCTAGTTGCTCGCTTATCCATTCAACGGAGGGTTTTCCATCAATTTCATTGATACAATCATCTGTCATAGAAGTTATCGTATGAACATCACTTATTGGAGCATGTCCTACAATCGGATTGGTATACGCTAGCACGAAATCGCCACTAATATAAGTAATGGCGATCGCATTTTCATAGACCCCCTTTTCATCAAAGACTACAGATATGACATTTCCTTGCGGGTCCTGGCAACCTGCTACGCCTCCTATGAAAGGAATATGTGGAAGTTTTTCGGAAATTCCTTTTACTACACTTTCTATCTGCGAGCCTAATTTTCCCACGTGAATAATTGCAAGTGCAGGAGATATTCCCTCGGCACTTTTTTCAACATGGGAAATAATTTCTGAATCCGACATGTCTTCGATCGAGAAGAAATCATTCTTTACGGCAGCTTTTTCAAAACCTGTAAATAATATCAGTGTTTCATTGTCATATATCTCGGAATCATAAATTACACCGCTTACACTGCATCCTGTAACAGTCGCTTTAGGAAGGGCTTCATTTATCGCTTTTGCGATACTTTCACACAATTCTTTATCGGGGGTAGACGCATGTATTCTTACAAGCCAACTATAGTCATCTTCGAAAGTATTTTCTTTGAGATAATTCAATAAACTATCCTTATTCTCATAAAGTGTTTTTAATATTTTCATGCTTCGCCCACCCTTATTATATTGTTCTCAATGTTGATGTTAATTCGTGTATATATTTTTACTAATTCTACTTCGAGAAGCTCGAAGTTAAGATTACTGACTTCCTCTATCTTCCTTAAAACATCATATCCATATCCTTCATTTCCCACACTGCCTATGCTCGAAACTAAGTCGTCTTCCGTATAATATCCGACGCGAATAATTTCATCTGAAGTAAAAGCTTGAGCGCTATATGGTAATGCGCTCCACATAACTAATATTGCAACTAGAATTCCTAAAAAGCGGTTTCGTTTCATAATACTGAATCCCGTTCTTATTTTACGTAATCTCTAATTATTTTGCATCATCTTTAGTTATTTTGTATTCTAATACAATCTACCGGAATATTCAATATATTATTAGTAATTCCGGATTATTATGCAAGAAAAATGGTGTTGCCAGAGCTACAAGGAGATATCGTACCAATACCAATACTAATACTAATACTACTGAAAAAATAATGATCATTGCGAAGAGGGTAAAAAGAGGCATCAAATGAAGCCCCCATCATGCTTGCATTTAACACCTCGCTGGATATACACTAAATATATAAAACTTATTCGAAAGAATAAAAACTAAAGTGAATTTTATGTCATGAGTTCTGACTTTCTACTTTTCTTATTTCTTCCTAAAAACACCATAGCTACCGACAGAGCACCTCTTAAAATTACATTGTCAAGTTCTTTATGAGCTTCTTTTAATTTTAATGGGATATCAATATTCTGCGGGCACTGTTTTTTACATTTGCCACAATCAGTACATAAATTTACGCCACTTTTTTCACCCATCGCCCCTGTGTGTCTCGCCAAATATTGAATTCCACCTAGCCCACCTTTGAAAAAATACTTACTATTGTAATCAGCGAATATCAAAGGTATATCAACACCAAAAGGACATGGGGTACAGTAGTTACAGCCTGTACAAGGTACTTTCATCAACTCACTGTAAATTATCTTTGCATTCTCTATTACTTCACTCTCCGCCTCGCTCATTGAATTTTCTGTTGTGATACTTGCCACATTGACATTGTCAATAATATGTTCATTGACATTCATACCACTCAACACAGTACTGACACCTTCGTGGTTCATAATAAATCTTAGAGACCAATACGCGGCACTCCTTTTTTCGTGGTAGTTTTCAAACAACTCTTTCACCTTGTCAGGGGCTTGATTTGCAAGGGCTCCACCGCGCAGCGGCTCCATTATTACTACCCCAATGCCTAATTCCTTAGCCCTATTCAATCCAACTTTCCCGGCTTGATAATTTTCGTCTATATAGTTGTATTGAATTTGACAAAATTCCCACGGATAGTCTTCTAATATATTGATAAAGTCTTCCGGTCTGCCATGATAAGAAAAACCGATGTGACGAATTTTGCCACTTTCCCTCTTTTCGTTTATAAATTCGATTATACCGAGTCCTTTTAGCTTTTCCCAATCGGCCATACTAGTCAACATGTGCATCAAATAAAAATCTATGTACTCAGTGTCCAGACGCTCAAGCTGTGTATTGAAGAATTTATTGAATTGTTCTCGTTTATTCACCAAAAACACAGGCAACTTATCCGCTATGTAGACTTTGTCACGAAGATTATATTTCTTTATAAATTCTCCTAGCACAACCTCACTTTTACCGGCATGATACGGATATGCAGTATCAAAATAATTCACCCCATTGTCGTATGCAAGTTTCAGCTGTTCGAACGCAAGCTCTTTATTAATTGTGCCTCCCTTTGAGAGAAAGCGCATGCAACCGTACCCCAGCAAGGAAACTTCCGGCGCATTTTCTGCAATTTTTCTGTACAGCATATCTTTTTCTCCTTTAAAGAACATAGCCTTTGCAAATAATAGAATAGGCCATCCAACAATAGCATCTTCATAAGTCTATCATATTACTCTCATAAAATTAACCCCTATACACAAAAAACCGATATGCACTTGCTACTCTATGCACACCGGCTTTTCCAATCAACAATTAATTAATATCATAAAATAAGATTGATTATTTAAAGATCATAGGAGCTAAATCACCGTTATTTTAAAATCGCAGCATTCATCTCCATCTCCAATTGTTTTTGTTCTACCCCAAATTAATTTTGGGTGTATATTACCGTATACAATGTCATCTCCCCTGCAAAACGCTTTCGTAATTTCCGGATATCCATATTTTGTACATAGATCCGAGTAGGGACATTTAGTCATATCGAACCTCATTTCTTTCGGGGAGATTTCATGGAATATTGCATCAAATCTCTGTGCTACTCCGAATCTTTTCTTCGTCATGTTACCAAAAAATACAGGCGTTTTCTTGTAGAGGCCCGGGATTTTCATTATTTTCGCAATAATTTTCGCCCCCCTGTAACTCCGCCATTCAATAAATTTAAAATTAAAATCCAGAGCGGCTTCTCTGCTTATCCCGTTTTCCACTTGTGCATCTAAGATGGATATACAAGGATATATTTTTGCTCTTGTATGTTGGTGCATTGCTTTAGGTTCATTTTTATTTTCATCACAAAGTTCCGAAAATCTCTTCATCGATGAATTTGCAATCATATTACCTTTTCCCATTCCGTATGTCTCAACAAGGAATTTTTTCGCTTGCGACAAAAATTGGTTTTTTAACATTTTCACTCCTTTTATAATCTATATCTAACTATCATCGCGTGCATTTTACTGTCTGCTATTTTTGTCGCAATCTTGGTGTAGAGGCTGAGCTTTTTGCGAAGTTCTTTTGAAATATTTCCGTAAAACCCGCTTGTAGAAATGAGTTTAATCTTTGCCTTATCGGCAAATTCGTTTGTGTCATTTATATAAAAATACATCATCGCATCTGTGTTACCTGTCTTTTTCACATATTTGTTTACATAATTTATACCGTATTCATCGGTGGCATCAAAGAGGATTTCTGCATTATTAAACCAACTTTTCAATTTGCCTATAAGTGCCAAAACTTCATGTTCTTTAAAATAATGAAATACTCCTGCTACAACAATAATTGTAGGTTTAGTGCAATCCATATGCTGTGAAAAGTCAAGCTCGTTTGCGTTGCCCTCTATTAATATTTCATTTGGAAGAATGCCTAAAACTGTTTTTCTGTTCTCTATTACAGAGGGGAAGTCAATCTCGTAAAAATGTGCTTTATCAGATATTTCACCAAGTCTAAACGCCATTGTTTCCAGTCCGCAACCGATACAAACCACATTGCAATTGCTGTTTTTATTAGCGAACTCAGTTACAATTTTATCCATATTTACAGCCCTTGAAGCAGAACCAATCATAGCATATTCACTGCTTTTTTCTGTGATAATATTTTGTGGTACTAAGGCTTCAAGGCTGAGTGCCTTTTCGTCATAAAAATACTCTGGAAATCTTCTTGAAATATATATCCTTGCCATTAACGGAATAAATAATGTATCAGGAACACCGCTTAGATTTTTGCTACCCATCTAGATTACCCCCTTAAAAGATTTATAGTTTTCCTTTTTATATTAAATTAACAATCCCAATAACTCCAAACATCGAAAGTCCCAAACTCGGCATAACAATTGATGGCAAATCATAAAACCATTCTCTTTTTATTACACGAAGCGCGAAACCCATAAACAAAAATACGATAGGATTTAGTAAAACGAAGTATATAGGCACATTGAGAAATCCGTTTAGTATGCAGTAAATTGTGATGCTTGTCGGCGCGAGCAGTAAAAAAGCAAACAGCAAACTGAATATAATTTTTATTGCTGATAGTAGTTCATTTACTGTGTATTCGGCTAAATTTTCGTCTTTACCACTCAGTACAGCTTTGTAGATAATCGGCGCAACACATATAAAACTATGAATAAAAAAACCACACATCGCCATTATCAT
>CAYIYH010000015.1:0-5468 GCA_964367585.1 uncultured Oscillospiraceae bacterium | reverse complement strand
TCGGCGCAACACATATAAAACTATGAATAAAAAAACCACACATCGCCATTATCATAGCTGTTAAAAACAGTGCTTCTGACAAAAACTCGCTATGACTTTGAATTTGTCTACCGAGTGAATGAACACCCAAGCTATACATAAAAGAACCCAAAAAACCACAAGGAATTGACCATTTAAAGCGCCAGTTCGCCATTTTCACCCAGTTTGATTCTATTACAAGTGATTTTCCAACCTTTTTATTATCTTTGCCCTTTAAGTCAAGGAGCATATCGCCAATAGCACATATTATTCCGCCCAGCACACCCATGATCGAGTAAATCAAATTTAGTTCCATAATATCCTCCTCTTGTGGGTGATTATCACATCATATATATTTTTTGTTGACCTATATGAACTTTGTATTTTATCTGCCATATTATTCTCCTTAAGTCATCAAAACTAAAATTGCCACAGTAACAAGTAATGCTATAGTACCCAATTAGCGCTCTCATTTTGCAATTTGATCATATTGGAATATTCGTTCGAATTTTTCAACATTTCATTGTGTTCGCCTTCTACTATTACCTTACCGTCTTTTAAGAGCACAATTTTATTGGAACCTGCGATAGTCCTCATTCTATGGGCTATAACAATGACGGTTTTATTTTCTATTAGCCTTGAAATCGCCGTTTGTACCTTGCTCTCGTTTTGAATGTCAAGAGAAGACGTTGCCTCGTCCAAAAGAACTATAGGTGCATCTTTTAATAGGGCTCTTGCGATAGAAAGTCTTTGCCGTTCACCACCTGAAAGTTTTGATCCATTTTCTCCTATAAATGTGTTGTATCCATCAGGCATACTCATAATAAAATCATGGCACATCGCATTTTTCGAAGCCTCGATGACTTCCTCATCACTTGCATTTTGTTTACCTATTCGAATATTTTCCATAAATGTATTATTAAACAAGGTGACATCCTGGAAAACTATAGATATATCCTTTAGCAAAGTTTCAGGATCGATATTGTTTACATCTTCATCTCCAATTGTAATTTTACCACTTCCTGCATCCCAAAATCTTGCCGCAAGTTTCATAGCAGTAGATTTACCACCGCCTGAGGGACCCACAAGGGCGGTAACTTCACCCTGTTTAGCAGTAAAGCTTACGCCGTCGAGTACTGTTTCACTCGTGTCATACGCAAAGTACACATCTTGAAATTTAATGTCATATCCCTTAGGATCCATTGTTTCTTTTCCCCCTTGAACCTTCGTTTTTTCGAAGTTCTTCATTCTTTCGACGCTTTTTAGCGAAATAAATATGCCGGCAAGATTAATAAGCGCTCCTGAAAGTGGATCATATATTCTTGAGGCAATCATCAAAAATACTAGAAAAGTCAGCAGACTAACTTCACCTGTTGCTAGCAAATTGACACCCACTATCATAGTAGTAGCAATTCCTAGTTTTAATATCATCTGTGCTGAACTAACGAATACACCTGTTACAAATTCAGCTTTCATACTCATATTTTCGTGATTCTCAAAATGTTTTTCCATAATATCAACGTGGACATTTTCTCTATTATTCGCCTTTATGTCTTTTACGTTTTCAATGCATTCTTGAATTTTATCGAGATAAATAAGCTGAAGTGTTTTTGTTTTAATAACATAATAGACTTGCAGTTTTTTGCTTGCAATGCAAAGCAAAAAGGAAACTGGGATAACCCATGTTAAAGACACTGCTAATCTCCAATCAAATGCAAACATGCCTATTCCCATGATGATTGTAGAAATAATAGAACCAAGAAAACCAGGAATAAAATGCGAAAAGGCATTTTCCATCACAGTCACATCGCCCAAAAGAGTATTGGTTAAATCCGATATGTCCTTCTTTCCGAAAAATGAAAGTGGTAGTTTTCGCAACGTCTCTGCAAGTGAAATCCTCATATTCGCGCTTTCTTCATAAGCTGAAATATAACAGAAGTTGTATTGAATATAGTATAAAACAGCAAGTAGCAGAAATACAAAAATCGCGTATCCTACATACAGCATCATTGTATATACAGGATTAGTGTCCTCTAATACTGGAAGCAAGGTATCTTTCATAAAATAATACGAAATAGCACTTACAGCCATAATTGCTATATTAATTAAAACTGTAACGATGCTTGCTTTTAGTAACTCATTTGCTCCTTTATCTGTTAATGCAAATGTTCTTTGTAAGTATTTTTTCATTATGAAATTACCCCGCTTTCTTTCCAAACAAACGCATTGTTATATTCTTTCCACATTTTGCTGTAAATGCCACCTTTCGACACGAGTTCGTTGTGGGTCCCTTGCTCTGCAATTTTTCCATCTTCGATCACATATATTAAATCTGCATTTTTAACGGTAGAAAGCCTATGCGCAATCATTAATACGGTCTTTCCTTTAGTTAATTCACTCATAGCGAGCTGGATTTGATACTCATTTTCGGGATCAGCAAAAGCTGTAGCCTCATCAAGCAAAATAATCGGAGCATCTCGCAGAATTGCTCTTGCAAGTGCAATTCTCTGAGCCTCGCCACCAGATAGGTAGACTCCTTTTGTTCCGTAAACTGTTTCAATTCCATAAGGAAGCTTTGCAATTATATCTTCGCACATTGCACATTTTAGGGCATTTTCAACTTCGTCTTTTGTTGCGTTTGGTTTTCCTTCTCGAAGATTATCCAATATGCTCGCTTTATAAAGATTCGTATTTTGGAATACGAAGGAGACATTTTTCATTAACTCTTCATTTTCAATTTCACGAACATCTACACCGCCAATTTTTACACAGCCACTCTCTACATCCCAAAAACGCGGAATAAGTGTTGCAAGTGTAGTTTTTCCTCCCCCAGATGGACCTACAAAAGCAACCGTTTGCCCCTGTTTAATATTTATCGTCACATTATCAACTGCTTTTTTGTTAGCATTTTGATATGTAAAAGAAATATTTTCCATTTCTATATTTGCGTTTTGAGGAACTTTGGGTGAAATTGCTTTCTTCAAGGGTTTTTCATTTAACAGATTTTCTATTCTCTCAATTGCATCTGTCGCTAACATTGAATGTTGCATTACCCACATTATTTTCATGAGCATTAACGAACTAATAGGTGTAAAGGCCAAATAGAAGAAGAAGTTCAAGAAAAAGTCCATCATATCGCTTTGTCCGCTTATGATCAAAATGGATGAAATCACCAAGAATATCGGAGTGCTCGCTAGAAATACTTGAAATAGTGTCATGGGCATTCTCATGCGATATGAATACTCTGAGACATATTTTTTATATTCTTTTATAACATTGTGAAAACGTTCAAAGGAAAAAATACTTTGGTTAAAAGTTTTCACTACGGGAATGCCTCGCACGTATTCTGTAGCTTCGTTATTCATATTTTCAAGTGCAGTTTGGTACTGCTTTATTCTCATCGGTTGATCTTTACCCATTCCGGACATCATCGAAACCGCGGCAAAGATTATTGGTGCTAAACTTATTAACCCTAGTCTCCAATCAAAAACAAAAAGAATTACTATTACAGCTATAGGAGTAACATATGCACCCACCAAATCCGGCAATTGATGCGCAAGATATGATTCGGTAGCAGCAGCACTACCATCTATAATCTTTCGTATTTTGCCACTTCCGCTGTTACTAAAAAAACCAAGTGGTAGAGTCATAATATGTTTTAGTGCTGATTTTCTCATGTTAGTTGCAATCCGAAAGGCTGCAAGATGCGTACACATCAATGCAAGCATATATACAAACATAGATCCTAGTGCACTACTTACTGCCATCCATGCATTTTGTACAATGCTATCTGATAATACAATATTAGGATACAATCCAACTATCTCTCGAACTCCAAGAAATATATAAATAATTGGGAAGACTGCCATTACAGCGCTGATGCCTGATAAAATCATGCCTAGTCTCGTAATGTGCTTGTACTTTCCAGCAAATACGAATAGTCTTTCCAATAGTGATTTTTGCTTTTGCTTTTTCATGTAATTTCTCCTTCTTCTAAAATATTTTATCTGCCATTTAGTTAGTTTTTACTACCTTGAAGTTAGTTTTTGCTAACCTTAAAGTAAAAAATAATGGGAGAATTACTCCCATTTTATTTACGGAATAAGTGCCTTTGATCCTTCATAGTAGAACTTCTGGATTTTACCTATATACTCGAACGCTTCACTACGTGTTAAGTCATGATTAATTGCCTCAAACATATTATTAATACCCGATGTCGCCATGACGTGAACAAAAAATTTATTGATTTTTGTCAGTTTAAAGTTTTCTGTTTCCAATACTCTCAGAGAAGCAGCTTCTTCAATTTCAATCATCTCGTCGATCAGTTTTTCGTACTTTGTCCCAACGGAACAACAAAACAGCAATTTCGATAACTCAAAATTAGAATAAAGAAAGTCCAAAACTTGAAACATCCCTTTTCCGATTCCATCGTTTGTTTCCGCACTATCAAAGTCATATTCATCTACTACTTCGTCATGCACTTGCTGAAATAGTGCAAGGAGCTTATTTGCGAAATCACCTACTATAGATTCAAATAATCCGTCTTTTCCCTTGAAGTGATTATAAATCGCCCCTGTGGTTGCATTTGCATTTGAAGAAATATCTCTTAAACTCGCATTCAAATAACCCTTATCTAAGAATTCTCTCTTCGCACTAGTAATTATTCTCTCTTTCGTGAGATCTGATGAGTAACTCAAATATATCACCATTGATAACATCGTTATTAATAATAACAATGTTATCACTTTCATTTTCTATTGTCAAGCAAATTATTAATTCTAAATTAACTTTGCTAAAACAATTGTATGTTACAATATCGATGCTCTCTGCACATAAACATTCATTTATTCGAAGTATTCATTTGAGTCTTTCGGTGCCTTTTCTCTATCTGTATCCGTATATTCTCTTATTACTTCCGTTACCGTGATTTTATAACTTTCAAAAAGTTTTGTTTTACCTTCAAGCTGACTCATTCTATGTTCTGTCATCGTTCTCCATTTTGACATTGCGTCTTCGCTTTCCCATACATTCATAGATAATATCTTTCGCTCATCTACTAAACTTTGAAATCTCTCAGCAGAAATAAATCCATCAAACCCGTTAAGCATAGGTTTTAACATTGAAGCAAGCTCCAAATATCTTTTTTTTCCCTCATTAGTTGGTGTTACCTCAAAAAGTACAATATATTTGCTCATTTTATCCTCCATATTAATTTTGAGACGGTTTATTGAAATTGTTTTTTATTTTATCGTAGCTAACTTTTGTAAAGGGACATACAGCTATACAAATTCCACACCCGTATTTTGCAAATCCACTGCCACATTTAGGATTTGATATACACTCAATATGGCCATTTTCATCTATTTTACTTTTCATATAAATAGCATCATACGGACAAGATTTTACACACTTATTGCACTTGCTACAAAAATCTTTTCCAAAAGAAAAAT
>CAYIYH010000014.1:0-39031 GCA_964367585.1 uncultured Oscillospiraceae bacterium | reverse complement strand
GGTATCATATAAGGAAGTGAATTTTTATGAGTTTAATCGCAAAAAAACAAGTTTTTATGTGCAATGATTTTATGTTCGAAGTTGGAAAATCCCTAGATATTCAAATGGGATTTGAAACATTTGGAACACTAAACAGCGATAAAAGTAATGCAATCCTAATCGTACACTATTTTTCCGCTAATAGTCATTGTGCTGGAAAATACGATGAAAACGATCCTCTTCCGGGCTATTGGGACTCACTTATAGGGAGTGGTAAGACAATAGATACGGATAAGTATTTTGTGATTTGTAGTGATAATCTCTGCAACTGTGGTGCATACAACCCAAATGTTCATACTACAGGACCGTCCTCAATCGATAAAAACACAGGAAAAGAATATGCTTTAGACTTCCCTGTTCCTAGTGTCCTAGATGTTGTTAATTCTCAAAAATTACTACTAGAAAGCTTAGGGATAGAACAGGTCAAAGCTATAGCAGGTTTTTCATTTGGTGCAATGACAGCATACCAATGGTCAGTATCGTATCCAGATTTTATGGATGGAATCATAGCTATCAATGGCTCACCATTGCACCCTTCGTATGGTTCATTTGCTCCTCTTCAACACGGAATACGAGCAGCAATCCTGGATCCTCTATGGAATGATGGAAATTACTATCGTGAAAAAGAAAAACCGACTGAATCGCTTCACTTAGCAATGCAAATGATGAATGTTGCTGCATTCTCCGGACCATCTTATGAAAATTTATATCCGAGAGAAAATGGAGAAAAGAGTCTTGCATATTCTGATGTTCGTGAAATTACTTCGTTTGAAAAAAAGTTATTTGATACGGTTAATTTGACGGCTCCACTAGTCGACTTAAATCATTGGATTTACACTTGTAGAATGTGTATAAATTATGATTTGACAAGGACGTTTGACGGAGATATCAAGAAAACATTTGATTCAATTAAAACTAAGGTTTTAGCTATCGGTTGTGTGGAAGATTCATTACATCCGGCTCCATTCGTAGAAAAATATGCTAAGATGATAAAAAATGCAGATTTCTTTGGTTTTTCTAGTGAATACGGACATATGTCGGGAACCTTAGACATAGACAAATTTAAGTTTAAAGTAAAGGAATTTGTAGATAATTTATAAATTCACTTTTAAATCGAGGCTAAGGAACTAACGAGCTTGGAAGATTAGTCCATGCCGAAGATTGCAAGCTGGCACGAGAGGCGAATAGCATCTCAGGGGGCAGTGGAAGAGTATCTACTCGCCATTGCCCCCCTACTAATAAATAAAGCCCCCTAAGAGGCAGATCTTTATAACCAACCTCCCAATCGCTAGATTTTTAATCTAACTTTTGCGGGTTGGGACACTAAATCTATCTATTACGGGGCTTTTCTTTTACACAGTTACTGTTACTATTTATCTCTGAGTCTTGATGATAGCATCCTCGAGACTTTATATATGTCTCCACCACCAAACGTGATTACCAAGTCGCCTTTTTCGACGTTATTGCACAGATATGCTGTTATTTCATCAAAAGTATTAATGAATAAACTATCGGGAATCATGTTTGCCAAATCCTGTGATGATATATTGTACGTGTTTTTTTCTCTAGATCCCATTATTTCAGCCAGTATTACTTTATCCGCTATCGACAATGCCTTTGCAAAATCTTCCTTGTGTCGAAATGTTCTCGAATAGGTAAAAGGTTGATGTACAGCCCAAACTTTTTTGTACCCCAAGCTCATAGCCGTTTGTAACATCGATTCTACCTCTGTTGGATGATGAGCATAATCATCTACAATTGTTACCCCATCTACTACATCTATGAACTCAAAACGCCTTGCAGCCCCTTTAAATTCCTTTAAGCCTTCTTTTACTTGCTCTATGTTCAATCCCATGTATAGGCAAGTCGTAATTGCCGCCAATGCATTCATGACATTATGCTTTCCAGGAACTTTAAGAAATATGGTAGATATTTTTTCATTCCTACTCATTAACGAGAATGTAGTGTCAATTCCATTATATACAATATCGGTCGCATAGTAGTGATTGTATTCTTCAAATCCAAACGTAATAACTTTCTTATTGTTAATTTGTGATATGACTCTTTTTGTATTATCCTCATCTCCGTTAATAATAACCGCGTCTGTAGCATTATTGCAAAATTTTGAAAAGGAATTAATTATATTATCAAGTGTTTTGAAGTAATCCAAATGATCCTCATCGACTGTAATTACAACAGCTATTGAAGTATTAATTTTCAAGAATGAATCTAAGAACTCGCATGCCTCGCACACCATATACTCGCTTTTACCTAGTCTACCATTGCCGTCTATGCTTGGAAGCTTACCGCCTATTGCACAAGTAGGATCAAGGCCTGCCGTCAATAATATCTGTCCCACCATAGAAGTTGTACTCGTTTTACCATGCACACCACTTACGCTAATCGAGTTCTTGTGCCATGTTGATACAATCCCAAGAAGCTCACTTCTTTCGAGCATGGGCAGATTAAGCTTTTGAGATTCAGCAAATTCGGGATTCTCTTTCATAATTGCAGGGGTATAAATCACAAGATCTGCCCCTTTTATGTTAGATGCTACTTGCTTTAGATTTACATTTATCCCCATCTTTCTGATAGCTTCGATTGTTTCTGTTTCATTAACATCTGAGCCACTTATATTATATCCCATTGCGAAGAGAATCTGCGCCAAGGGATACATTCCCGACCCACCAATTCCAATAAAGTATATATTTTTTTTATCTTCAAGAATATTAGCTAACGACATTAATAATAACCCTTTCCTTCATTACTTAATTACTGAATCTATTGCTTGTCTCTATTTATCTATTTTCGTCTCTACTTGCCACTATTTTTTTATCTAAAAAACACCATATTTTTGCATGAAAATATGGTGCTGTTACAGTATTCTGCACGTATTTCATTTAAATGAGTATTTTATTATTTTACAATAAAATACTCATTTTGTCAAATAACCATGGGGATATGCAGAAACTTTTACGTGTGAAGCAATGGAAACACATTAATTATTTTAACAAGTTTGCTTTCTTTGTGCCACAATCAAACATGAAATACAAAATACTAGGATATTGGCCACTACGATTGTACTTCCGACAGGAGTTCCATATAGTATTGATATAATTATTCCCACAAAAGCACAAAACACTGATACAATAACAGATGAGACGATCACTTTCCTAAAGTTATTAAATAGTCTCATCGAGGTTAGTGCTGGGAATACAACTAAAGCACTCGTAAGGAGCGAACCTACAAGATTCATTGCGACGACGATGACAGCAGCTATTGTTACTGCTATCAGTGTATTGTAAAATGATACATTTATCCCGGAAGCTTTAGCGAAATTTTCATCGAATGTGACTGCAAAAATCTTATTATAAAAAATTAAAAATACTCCTATTGCAAACACTGATAATATCAACGATATTACCACATCTGTCGCAGTAAGTGTCAAGATTGATATTGATCCAAATAGAGTTGTACACACATCACCTGCGATATTACTGGATGTCGGGAAAATGTTCATTAATAAATATCCTATTGCGAGTGACCCCACAGATAGCATTGCAATTGCGGCATCTCCGTTTATTTTTGCATTTTGTCCTATCCTAAGTAACAAAACAGCACACACCGCTGTAACAGGAAAAACTAGTATTTCTTGGTTTGCAAAATCTAAGATTGTTGCCACTGCAATTGCACCAAACGCAATGTGTGAAAGTCCGTCCCCTATATATGACATTCTTTTTAAAACTAATGTAGCACCTAGCAAAGATGAGCACAGTGCAATCAATACTCCAACAATCATAGCATATGCTACAAACGAGTAAGAAAAGTATTCTATTAAAGTTTCTATAAAGTTCATTCAGGATCCTTTCTTTAAATCGAGGCTAAGAAGCTATCATGCTTGCACGATTAGTACATACCGAAGATTGCAAACTACACGGGACTCGCACGGATTCAGTAGGAGATTATATACTCACCACTGAACCCCTGAAATGGACTCCCCCTCCTATGGAAGCGGGGCATCGTGCCATGATATTCAAGAGTTTAACCACACAGCAACGAAACATATCATCAGCAGTGATACTTTTTAACCTCTGATATTTCACATGTTATACTACACAACAACGAAGCATCGAATCACCACCATACTGTCTCTCATACTCAATCTTCGTCAGGTAAGAAATACTCGATTTTCCTATATGCAATATGAAATCGACACTATCAAGTACCGCCTCTAGGTTATGCGTAATCATAACTATTGTTACGTCTTCTCCATTTAACTCTTTTACTATCCTATAAAATTCCTTCGTAGCGTCGGGGTCTAATCCTGCTGTCGGTTCATCCAAAAGTAATACGTCCTTAGCTGCGCACAAAGCTCTCGCAAGCAAAATCCTCTGCTGTTGACCTCCAGATAATTCGCTATAACTCTTCTTAATAAGATGACGAACTCCTAGTTTTTCAAGATTCTCAAAGACAAGATTCTTTTCCTCTCTTGTGTAAAACGGTCTTAAGTTAGTCTTATTCAAACATCCAGAAAGAGTTACTTCATAAACTGATGCTGGAAAGTTCTTTTGTACCTGAGTCTGCTGCGGAAGGTATCCTATAGACACACCTTTATCTCTATTTTTCTTTTTTCTTGGATTTATTGCATGATCTAGTTCCAAATCTTTGATTATTATCTCTCCACTAATCGGAGGTAGCAATCCAAGCAGTGTTTTTATTAGAGTGCTTTTGCCTATACCATTTTCTCCAATAATACATGTATATGACCCCTTGGGTATTGTTAAGTTTATATTTTCGTGCAAAACCACATTATCATATCCTATTGAAAGATTCTTACATGTTATCTCCATACAACCTCTTTAATTCTATTCGCTAAGCGCAACTTCTAGTATTTCTAGATTTTGCTCCATAATACCCAAGTAAGTTTCTCCGTTTTCAATATCTTCCGCAGAAACTGATTGCATCGAATCGAGTTCAAGCGTTGTAATTTCCCCATAAACATTCTTTTTATCGTTTGCACTTGCAATGATGGTAGCGGCCAATTCATACAATCCATTTTCCAAAACAAGCACAGCATCAATATCTAATTCAACAATCTTGTCCGCAAAAAATGTGACTGTTTCAAAGCTTGCTTCTGTTTCGGCGGAACATCCCTCAAATGCAGCGTAGTAATTAATTCCATAGTCTCTCATCAAATATATGAAAGGGAATCTATCGGTTATCACGACGGTATCTTTAGGTGCCTGTTCTACTGCAGTTTCATATTGCACATCCAATTCTTTTATAGAATCAATATAAGCTTCGGAATTTTCCTCGTACTGTTTTTTATTAGCAGCATCAATAACTGATAATTTTTCCGTTATTATCTTACAGTATTCAATTGCATTTTTCAAAGACAGCCACACATGCTCATCCGCATGTTCGTTCGAATCATCATCATGGTCATGCTCGTCTGCTTCATCATGGTCATGCTCATCTGCTTCATCATGGTCATGCTCACCGGCATGTTCATGTGCATCATCAGTATCGTGATACACATCCTCCTCATTTGTATGAGCATATACGTCGACATGATTAGTATCTATTACATTGTCACCCAAACTGTCGACAAGATTTATAACTATCATAGATTCATTGGTCGCTTGTTTCAAAACATCCTCGACCCACTCATCAGATTCCCCACCCGTATGAATAAATATATCCGCAGAAGATATTTTCAATATATCTTCTGCGGTAGGTTCATAATTATGTATGTCTACTCCTGTATCTATCAGTAATGTTAATTCAACATTACTTTGAGTGTCTCCTATTACTTGTCTAACCCAATCATATTCGGGGAACGAAGTCGCAACAATCGATATTTTATCACTAGCGGAATTCATAGAACACCCACTCAAAAACACACAAGCAGCGAGCATCGAAATACTAACAATCTTTCTCATCTTTTACTCCTTACTAATTATTCAGTGTTGATTACTTATTTTTATTATTTATTCAGCATTGGCAATAAAAGTCATAAACTTGAGTAACGAAGCACTTTGTTTTCCATATAGAGACTTAGTCACTATAGATTTTTCTTCCCACATTTTTCGCATTCCCCAAATAAAAATGCTCCTGTACATTTAATATCAAAATCATACTCTTCTTTTGCGTATCCTACCATCATCCGAGAGATATGTTGATTTAGGTGAAATGTAGTATCACATTTTTGACATTTTAGATGAACTACATTTGCACAATGCACAGGATCGATGTACTGATAATATACTCCCGGCTTAGAACTATCGTTGACTCTGCAAATTTGTCTATCCTTTTCCATTTCAGATAGATTTCTATAAATAGCACTCATACTGATATTTCTATCCCTTAGAGATTCAAAAATATCTTGCGCCGTAACCGAACGATGAGTATTATTTTGAAAAAAATCGAGCAATATTTTTCTTTGCTCAGTTTTATATTTATTCATCCTACTTCTCTCTATTTATCCAATAATTCGCAACTTAATTTCAAATTTAATTTTTTGTGTGCAATAAATAATTCCTATACTTATAATAATTTAAGTAAATAGTTCTTTTTCTTCCGCACATAAATTTGCAATCAATTCGCAAATTCATTATACTTCACACTAGCTCTTTTGTCAAGTTTCAAGAATTAATTCGCAGTTTAAAATTATTGTATGTTAATACACATAAAGTGTGTATGTGAATCACAAATGGCAATGTCCCATTTAGAACAATGTCCCTCATGCAAGAGTACTACTTGGAAGAAATTTTAATTTATGATTTACTAGAACATTATCATATATGAGCCATGTGATTTTCGCAATTTTCAAAAAATTCTTGCAGGGCAATACAATATATTGTATTATATATCTATGTTATTCTATTCATAGAAAAGGAGGAAACTATGGAAAAAAAGTTTAAATTTCCAAGCACTGTTCTAATACTATTTATAATCATTGTATTAGCGACATTATTGACTTGGATTGTTCCGGCTGGAAACTTCGACATGATTGTTAATGAAGATGGTGTAGAAATGGTAGATGGTGAATCTTTCCACTTCGTTGAATCTACGCCCGTTGGTTTTTTTGATATGTTCAAGGCAATTCCACAAGGATTCGTTAACGGGGCCGAAATATTTTTCTTAATTTTATTTGGTTATTTTTGGGTGTATTCTGTACTAGAGACTGGTGCATTTACAGCAATGACAAAAAAACTTATGAACAGCAAGCTTAAGGATAGCAAGCTATTTATACCAATAGTTATGTTAGTATTTGCTTTAGCTGGTTCCACATATGGAGAATTTGAAACAGTTTATGGGTTAATACCAATCTTTGTTGCACTGTCGATAGCACTTGGCTACGACGCAATTGTTGGTGTATGTATTACTTTTTTTGCAGTTGCGGTAGGATTTGCATCTGCAACTACTAATCCGTTCACAATAGGTATAGCTCAGTCATACGCTGAATTGCCACTGTTTTCCGGAATAGCAGTAAGATGGGGGTTCTTTGTTGTTTTTGTAGGAATTAGTATTATTTACGTAATGAGATATGCTGCGAAAGTAAAAGCCGATCCGAGCAAGAGTCTCGTAGCGGGAGAAGACTTTTCATCATTTAAACTAGATATTGAAGATGAAAGTGTACAAGACTTTACTACTCGGCACAAACTACTAATGATTGGAATGGTTGTCTCTGTAGGCGTTATTGTATATGGTACACTTAATCTTTATTGGTGGCTGAGCGAAATGATGGCGGTGTTTATTATTTCAGGCATACTCTCTTCAATTATAGGCAAACGTGGGCCAGAACAAATTGCAAAGAACTTCACAGCTTCGTGCACTGAAATGATTGCTGGGGCACTAATTATCGGATTATCTAGAACTATCTTGGTTGTCTTAGAAAATGGAAATATCATCGATTCTTTGATATACTACATGTATCTTCCAATGGAGAATATGGCTAGTTGGATGACTGCGGAAATGATGTTAATCGCACAAAATCTACTCAACTTCATAATCCCTTCTGGAAGTGGACAAGCTGCTGCAATTATGCCAATTATGATACCTTTAGCAGACCTTGCCGAGGTAAATCGTCAAGTAGCTGTATTGGCATATCAATTCGGAGACGGATTCTCTAACTTACTATGGCCAACAGGTGCTTGTGCAATTATGTGCGGTATAGCAAAAGTTCCATTGGGTAAATGGTATAAATTCTTCTTACCACTATTTGGAATAATGTTCATAATTCAATCGATAGGTGTAATTGGTGCATCATTATTAGATTACGGTCCATTCTAGAAAATAGGTGAATCATGTATACAAAAGAAGAATTATCAGGAATCATTAATGGCATTTTGCCCAAGTTTAAATCCGAGATGTTAGAACTAAATGACTATATGGCAAATAATCCGGAAATAGGTAGCGCAGAAAGAAATGCGGTTACAAAATATGTTGAAATACTAAATAAATATGGACTTACAGTAATTCATCCATTTGCTGGCATTGAAACCGCCTTTAAATGCACTATTAACGAAGGTAAAGAACGAAAAATTGCGTTGCTCTCTGAATATGATGCATTACCTGAAGTAGGACATGCATGTGGACACTGTGCTAGTGGTACTATTAGTTTGTGGACATTCTTAGTACTTGCCAATCTTGCGAATAAACTTGATATGCAGATTGATTTAATTGGAACTCCTGATGAAGAAATGCTTGGAAGTAAATGTCTAATGGCTGACCAAGGAATATTTGATGATTATGACTTTGCCGCAATGTGTCACATGGGACCTGTAAACACTCTAGACCTGGACTTCATAGCTTTAAGAGGATTAACAATATCTTATGAAGGAAAAGCATCCCATGCTGCACAATCGCCAGAAAGAGGCATAAATGCGTTAAATGCTGCCAGACTATTCTTTGATTCAATTGACATGATGAGACAACATATTATTCCAGAAGCTCGATTACATGGTTACATAGCAAGTGGTGGAGCTGCTTCTAATATCGTTCCGGATTATGCAGAAATTGAGTTTTTAGTACGTGCACCGAAAAAGAAGCAAATGGAAGAAATTTCGGATTGGGTTGTAGATTGTGCTAAGGCTGCAGAATTAGCGACAAAAGCAAAAGTAACCATTAAACCATTAGGGAATGACTATTATGATTATAGCAACGGAGATGTGAAATTAGAAGTGATGAAAAAAAGTTTTGAGAGTGCTGGTATTGAAATAGTCAGTGCTAAAGGCGGATTTGTAGGCTCTTCCGACATTGGGAACGTAGATTATCACTGCACTGCATTTCATCCTGTCATCGGAATAGGCAATCCTGACGCACTTATCCACAATAAATCTTTTGCTGATGAAATGACAAAGGAAAATACCCACATAGCAATTGAAAATGGAGTAAAAGTAATCCTCGAGCTCATAAGGAATGTCTATAGTGATACGGACACTCTAAGTCGACTCAAAGATGAATTTGTGGAAATTAGAAAATAAGCTTAAAAAAAATTAAGTATCATTCACATGTATATTTTTGCAATTTCAATAAATAATAAAATAAAAAGGCAACCTCAATATCTTATCCAATGTTAGATCAACTATCTAACATAAACAGGTCGATATATGTGTTGCCTTTTGCAATGGTAGGGGATGAGAGACTCGAACTCCCAACCAACGGATTCGAAGACCGCTACTCTATCCAATTGAGCTAATCCCCCACACGTCTAATATTTGCGATATGCGTTAACACTTCGCAATTTTCATTTTTAAAAATCATATATATATTCTACTATATATTAACTTTTACTTCCATATTTTTTTTATTTTTGCTCGTCTTTTTCTATGTCTGTAAAACCTTTTCCAATTCCAAACACTGTATCGACATGAAGAATTGTTACGAATGCAGCTGGATCTTGTCTTGCCAGGAATTTTTTAATAAGTATCCCCTCTCGCGGAGAACACAAAACTACTAACTCTTTCTTTTGCTCGCCCGTATATTCACCTACTATCATTCGGCTCGAGATACCTCTTCTCAAATCATTTGTTACGTAATCGATTATTTCCTCAGGCTTTTTACTAATAATTACGAGTTGGACTATTTTCGTTTCTAAACCATACAAAACAAAGTCGACGGCCTTGGCTGAGATAAATTGCGTCACAAGTGCATATAGTGCGATATTTCTTCCAAATACGGCTGCACTTGCTATTATTATAGCAGAATCAACACAAAGGAGAATTTTACTAATGTCGACTTGCGGTAATAATTTCTTTTTTATTATTTTAGCTACAGATTCCGAACCAAAAAACATATATCCACGAGAAAAAACTATACCGCTACATAATCCATAAAAAACACCACAAAAAATCGCAGCTAGCATTATGTCTCTTTCTTCTAGCAACTTTATATCTAATATTTCGAATATCGAAATAATCACAGGAAATATTATAGATGCAATGAGCGCCTTTTGCGCTTCTTTCCACCCTAAGGTAATAATTACGACTACAAATATTGAAAATGCAATAACATAATATCCTACGGAGTAGTTTATATCTACATATCCTTGGATAATTCTTACCACACCAGTTATTCCACCAGAAGTAAGTCCATTTGGAACCAAAACGGCAGTAGTCGAGAATGCGGCAAATGTGCAAGCTACAAGAATAAAAAACAAATCGGTCATGAATATCTTAAACCGCTGCTTCTTTTCTTCTTTCGTATATATTTTCTTTTCTAATTTTCTTTTTATTTTCATTCTATCACCACAAAATTATTTTATTATTTCTAAAATATTTTCTGTAATCCTTGCAGTCAATCCCCAAATCGTTTCCCCTTGGCATTTGTATACTGGAGATATCCATTTGCCGGTTCTCCATTTGTAATCTTTAGAAATGTTAAGCCCCTTGCGTGCTCCCTCAGAAATAAATACCTTAACTTCTCCTGAGTATTTTTCGCTTTCAATATTTACGTGATCTGCAACTTTTAAGAAAATCAGTTTGGCTACTTCGCTTTCTTGAATTTTAATCTTATCGATGTCACGAATAAATCCCGCAAATGAGTGAATAAAATTATTTTCATATCCGGAAACTACATCAAGTTTACCCCAGATTTCGATATCAGATTTATCAATACCTAATTCCTCACAAGATTCTCGGACAGCACAATCCAAAAAAGATTCGTCCTCTTCGATATGACCACCGGGGAAGCATACTTCCCCCGGTTGTCTTTTCATCGTGTAATTGCGGACTTCATATAGCAAATGTAATTCGCCTTCTATCAGCACAAAAGGGACTAAAACAGCATACTCAATGTATGGCCTCATGATTCCAGTTTTATAATTAGATATCTTATTCTTCACACTTTGAACGTCCACTTTTATCTCCTATGTGCGAATTAATGTCATCATTTCCGATTCAACATATAAGATTTATTGTCCTGTCGCTTGTTTAAATTCATTCCAATTCTTTAGGTGTAAATCGTCCGCATCTTGTCCGATTGTTTGGATTATTTCCCCAGATTGTATATCTTCAGGTACAATTAATTTATCTTTCATTTCTTCGCTAATAAACTCTTCTGCTGCTTTGTTTGTAGTATAGTATTTTACACTTTCAAACAATCTTGCAGCAATTTCTGGTCTGTTTATAAATTCAATAAACGCATATGCCGACTCTGTATTTGGAGCATTAGTCGGCACAAATAAATTTTGAATACCAAACCCGACTCCCTCCTCAGGATAGCATAATGACAAATCAGGATTTGACTCTAATGCTAATAGTACTTGTGAAGTGTACAAAAATGCAGCGGCCACTTCACCACTAAGTAAAAAATCTTGCGTGTTATTTTCGCTGATTGCTCTCACATTAGGTGCGAGAGCTTGGAGTTTAGTTCCAGCTTCTTCAATTATTCCGAGGTCTTCCTCATTCATGCTATGCCCCATAGATAAAAGCGTAATACCGTTTATTACCCTATAATTACCAATCAATGCGACGTTATCTTCTAGCCTTTCATCCCACAAATCTTCATATCCAGTTATTTCAAACCCGGTAGCTTCCTTATCGTAAACTATAAGTGGAATTCCTGCGCCGAATGGTATTGTGTACTTATTATCCGGATCATAAAATTGACTTTGGTAAAATGAATTAATGTTATCATAATTTGGAATTTTTGACTTGTCGAGTTCTAAGGCTAATCCTTCCGATATTATTGCATCCAATATATAATCGTCTGCTACTATTATATCATACTCACTCGCATCATTTTCTTGTAACCTAGTAAGCATTGTTTCATTTGCATCCATCGCGGCATACTCTATTTCAATTCCAGTCTCCTCTTGGAATTCATCTAATACTTGTTGGTCAAACATGCCTTCCCAAGTATATATTACCAATTTTCCTCCGCTTGATTCTGTACTATCACCGCAACTTGTCAATAAAGCACACATCAATGCGACTACTAGCAATAAACTTAATAATTTTTTCATCTTTTATTCCTTTCCTCAATGAATTTTAATATTGATACTATTTTTTATTATTTTCTTTTTTATATCTGATAGTATAATTTTATTCAAAATTATACTGTCATGTTTTTCTAATTTGTTTTTATCTACACTATCTTATCTTTTTCTTTTTATTAATTACTATACTCAAAGTTATTGCAACAACAACCACGGCTATCAATATAGTAGACAGTGCATTTATTTTCGGCGTCACCCCCGTTTTAATCATCGAGAAAATTTTAACCGGCAAAGTGTTCACAGTTGCTCCCGTAACGAATGTACTGATAATTACGTCGTCGAATGACATGGCAAATGATAAGATAATACCAGACAATACAGCAGGCTTTAAAAATGGTAATGTTATATCCCTCAGTATCTGGTAATCTGTTGCTCCAAGGTCTCTTGCCGCATCTTCTATATGCTCGCGTTGCTCTACTAATCTTGCGCTTATCAACATATAATTATATGGAATAGTAAATGACAAGTGTGCAAGTACTAAGGTCACCATTCCAAATGTAAAGTTTAAAGAATTAAACAAAGCTAAAAATACAATAGCTAGAATAATCTCAGGTATCATCAATGGCATGATAGCAAACCGTCGTATCAAATTGGCAAAAAAATTATTGGGATTCTTACTAGTCCAAAGAGAACCACCCAACCCTATAATTGAACCGATTCCGCTACTCAAAACCGCAAGTATAATACTATTCCATAGTGCTTCCCAAATATACTTATCGGCAAATAACTCACTGTACCAATCTAACGTAAATCCATCCCACGATGTCGATAGTCGAGACGCATTAAAAGAATATACGATAGTTATTATAAGTGGTATATATATGATTACCATTATAACATATAAATAAATGATTGATAAACTATTTTTTTTCGTCATACGTATCCTTTATGCTACAAGGCCCTCTACTTTGTCAGTCTTGGTTATTTTTTTATATATAAATACCGCTAGGTATGTGAGAATTAGTAAAACAACAGCCATCGCTGCCGCTGCAGTCATGTTTTTCCCACGTGTCATGAAATCAGAAATGATATTGCCGATTAGCACGATTTTGTTACCACCCATAATATCGGCAATAAAAAAGAGCCCCATAGATGGAATGAAAGTCAGTATAACACCACTTAACAAACCCGGCAGAGTCATCGGAAATGTTACGGTCCAAAATGCCTTCATTTTACTCGCACCTAAATCACGCGCTGCATTTTCAATGTTCCAATTCACTTTTTCCACACTTTGATATACAGAAAAAATCATAAATGGCAACAGTGCGTATACCATCCCGGTTACGACTGCCGGATATGAATATAATAATTTAAGTGGTTCATCTGTAATAGAAAAAGTCATGAGAATAATATCTAACAGTCCGTTGCTTCTAAAAAAGATAATCCAACCATACAATCTTATTAATCCGCTTACCCAAAATGGAATCATCAGCAATGTCATCATGATTTTTTTCGTAGAATCTTTTTGCCTAGCCATAAAATATCCAAAGGGATATCCTATACATGCGATGAAAAATGTAGAAATAAGTGCCAACTTAAAAGAATCTATAAAAATAGAAATATACAACGGTTCTAAGAGAAGCAAATAATTATCTAATGTAAAACCCACAGAAAAAGAATTTCCGCTTCGAATCATAAAACTGACAATAACTATATATATTAAAGGAGCAATAACAAGTGTTAGTGTCGTAACAATAATAGGAAATCCCAATAACCTATTTTTCATTGCCATCCCTCATTTTTTTCTTTATATCTTGCAATCTTTCTATGCAATTATCTATGCCTTTTTTACAAAAAACCATCCGTTCACCGTTTTCGAGCACGAAGTCTATACGAGCCAGACTGCTAACTTCTCCGATTTCGACAGGGTTAAAAACTTCACTCGGAGTGCCTTGTTTTAATATGTTTCCATCGCTCATTACTATAATTCTATCCGATATAGCTATTGCCTCGTCTCGGTCATGAGTAATAAAAATAAATGTGATACACAATTTCTTTTGAAGTTCTCTCAATTCGACTTGCATTCGTCGTCTCAAGTCGGCATCTAACGCTCCAAGCGGTTCGTCAAGTAACAAAACTTTCGGTTCCATTATCAATGCTCTTGCTATTGCAACTCTTTGTTGTTGGCCACCACTCAATTCATTAGGGAATTTATTCTCATATCCGCCGAGTTCGACTAATTCTATCATTCGATTAGTTTTCTCTTCAAGTATATGTTTAGGTGTTTTTTTTATCTTTAATCCATAAGAAATATTTTGCCTTACAGTCATAAGAGGAAAAAGTGCGTAGTTTTGAAAAATTGTATTAACGTTACGAGTCTCTGGCTTATCTTTTGTCACATTTTTTCCATTTAAATAGATTTCGCCTCCTTGTACTTCGACTAAGCCTGCAATACTCTTTAGCAAGGTAGTCTTACCACATCCAGAAGGACCTAAAATTGTAATGAACTCGCCTTCTTCTACAGACAGCTCAAGTCCCTTCAAAACTTCTTCTTTCCCATAAGACACGGTCAAATTTTTTACTTCGAGTACGCTCATCACTATCTACCTATATTACTTTTCTGCATCTGTTTTAGTTATTTTAGTCTCCGGAACCTTCTTTATCTCTGGCTTTTCCGCTTTTTTTCTAGTAACCTTGCTCTTCGCTTTTTCTTTAACAGCCGGAGTTTCTGGTTTTGTACCACTATCTATGATTTCTGATTTTTCCTCTTTTTCTTTCTTTTGACGTGACCGTCTCCTTTTTGTCACTTCTTCTATAGGCGCATTTATTATCTCTTCATGCTTTTCGCGTGCTGCAAGTGTATCTTGAAGATCAATTTGGGCTTCCATCGCAGCAACTTTCATTATCTTCTCTTCCACCATCAGGTTACGCGCTTCTAAAATCGCTTCACGCGCTCTATTCCTAGCCTCTTCTGCTTCCCCTTCTAGTAATTCTATTTCGTTTTCATATTCTCTTACAATTTCAGATTTTTCCATGATAATACTAGGCTTCGAGTAAGACATACTACTCCCTAGCTTTATCAAAACGAACGAATGAAGTATAATTGCGAATGCAACAAAAATATTAACTGAATATAACTGAATTAACAATGAGTCAAAAACAGTGTAGATCGATAAAATTATCGACGCGGCAGCAATACCAACATTCCATACTACATCTCCTTTGGTCATAATATCATCTGTTTTATCGATGAATAAAACAAGACTCCTTATGCCAGAGATTAGAACCCACATAAAAAAAGTATATTTAACTGCATCACTCGAAACAATTTGACCTGTTATGATAGTGAATCCTAAAATACTTGTCGTAATCCCATCTATTAAGGCCCAATGCTTTGATTCATTGTTATTAGATGCGACTTTATAAGAAATTGACATAGACAATCCACTTATTATAAAACTAAGTCCAACAGGAAATGCTAGGCTTATAAATTCTACGCCATTATTGAAAATACAAAAAACTCCGACAAGTGACTCTAAACACCCCACTGCCATTAATACAAATTTCACGATATAACCTCCAGTTTTTGGTTGTGCAAAAAAATTTCCTATTTTTAGTGAATCTATATTGTAAAATATTTTAATTCTCTATTCGCCCGAGGGAATTTCAATAAACTCGATTTCTTTATTATGCTCTTTTAGCGTATTCTGAAACTGAGAATAGAAACTTCCCGCTTTTTTTTCTTCTTCTTTTGTGTCCCCAAGTACAATCACATTTATGTCATTTTCGATCGCAGTTTCTACTAATGTGCCTATTACATTATCAGATTTTTCGACCGTCAATTCAGCTCCGACATCCATTGCTTTTGTATATAAGTATTCTAATGCGTCTATTTCCTTTGTTTTACCAAGAAAATTAAAATCCGTATGTGCTACATGGATTATATGCAATATGTCATCTTCTCCTCTAAAGTCGTTCGCATAATCAATCAACCTTTCGCAGTTTATCTGCTTAGTGACACAAACCATTATATTTTTCATTATAATCTCCTTTATTAAGAAATTGAAGACAAAATATAGTATAGCATACAATATCCTTAATTTGTGAAGAATTTTTGATTTTTTACTATTTACTAAGTATATCTATCAAATCATATATATCGTCTCGAAACTGACGCTTACATGCTAGGGATTCCTCTATATCATAGCTTTTTGCAATTTCACCATCCATGCCAATCAATCTTGACCTTTCAGTGCTTAACAAAACTTCCACGGCTTTACTCCCACACATAGTTGCAATATATCTATCTTTTAGAGTTGGTGCTCCTCCTCTTTGCAGATATGATAATACGACTAATCTCACATTCTGCCCAGATATTTCGGTGAGTCTATTTACTAACTCATCCGAACTAATGGGGTCTCCTTCTGCACGAATTATCACACTTTGTTTTTTCCCTCTGTTGATTCCCTCTGTAACTTTTCTACAAATGTGTTCAATATCTCCCTCTTTTTCTGGAATCAACACTGCTTCCGCACCGCCAGCTAATCCACTGTAGAGTGCGATATCACCGCAGTGCCGCCCCATCACTTCTATTACGACTGTTCTTTCATGGGAAGTGCTAGTGTCTCTTATCTTAGAAATTGCATCTAAGACAGTGTTAACAGCTGTATCAAAACCTATTGTCCCATTAGTGTATGCTAGATCATTATCAATCGTTGCAGGGATTCCAACTACATTGACACCCTTTTTTGTCAAATCTAAAGCTCCGCGAAATGTGCCATCACCACCAATGGCGACAAGGCCGTCTATGTCAAAACGTTTCATAGTTTCGATAGCTGCTGCCTGTCCTTCTGGACGCATAAACCTTTCACTCCTTGCTGACTTTAAAATTGTCCCACCACGTTGCAAGATATCACCCACGGATTCTCGCGTGAGACGATGAAGATCTCCATCGATTAATCCTTCATATCCATGGTAAACACCGTATACCTCCAGTCCCTCGTCTATCGCACATCTAACTACGGATCTCAGTGCGGCATTCATTCCAGGTGCATCTCCACCACTCGTTAATACAGCTATTTTCTTCATATCACATCTCCAAATCTACTTTGATATTGGCAGCGCCTATTACATCGCCTAATTGCGTACAGAGATTATTGGATATTGTAACTCCATTATCATCTGTCGATTTTATTTTTGAACTGTCTTGCTTGAATATTAACACCGTAGAAGTACCTTTATGTTGTGCCATTATTTCTGAAATAGTGCTAAGTGCACGGTTTTCATTCATTTCATCGGGGATTCGGATTTTTAACATCTGTTTTTTTGCAGGTTCGGACACCACATCTTTAGCATTTGTGATATCGCCATCTCCATCATTTTTAACATTTGTGACATCATCACCGCTATCCTCTTTAGCACGATTAGAAACACCATCATAATTTACTATCTCGACGTTATCAGCAAAGATATTAGGTTTTTCTTTTTCATACCCTATTTTTCCTTTTACTAATACTATATTATCTGCTTGTATCAGCTCTTGGAATTTTGTGTATGCCTTGGGAAAAACAATAACCTCAATTATACCAGATACGTCCTCTACCTCTATGAAGGCCATCAAATCGCCTTTTTTCGTTACGACTTGTTTTATCTTTGTTATGATTCCACCTATAGTTACTTGTGTCGTTCTTTCGACACCTTCCTCAGCATACTCAGTGATAATCTTTTCAATAGTAATATTGGACTTTGATTTTAACGCAACACTGTACTCTTCTAAAGGATGACCCGTGAGATATACTCCCAGCATTTCTTTTTCCATATCGAGTAATGTTCTTTTTTCAAAGTTTGAAATTCTTGGTAATGCAATTTGAAAACTAGAATTACTCGATTCATTCGCATCTTCGGAATCATCACTTCCAGCCATATCAAAAAGAGAAATTTGCCCTGTAAGAACTTGTTTTTTTGTTTTTTTGACAGACTCCAAAACCATTTCGTGGCATGCTAGGTGTGCAGCTCTATTGTCATTAAATACGTCTAATGCCCCGGCTTTGATGAGTGATTCTAAAGACTTTTTATTTATATCATTGGCCTCTAGGTTCTCTACAAACTTAAATATGTCGGTCGGATTACCGTATTTTTCTCTCGCATTGATTATACCTACAATGTGCCCCGCACCTACAGATTTGATCGAAGAAAGACCATATCTGATCTTATCTCCCTCGACAGTAAATTTTTCACGACTATTGTTTACACATGGCGGCAATATTTCAATTCCCATTTCTCTACAATTTCGAATATATTTGTCGATTTGATCTTTACTATTTGCATTAGTAAGTAATGCGGCCATAAACTCAAGTGGATAGTGTGCCTTTAAATATGCCGTTTGATACGCGACGACTGCATATGCCGCAGCGTGCGATTTATTGAATGCGTACTCTGCAAATGCCTTCATTTCATCGAAAATAGACTCGGCTGCGCTACGTGGAATACCATTTCTGACACATCCACTTATTTCAACATTCCCATTTTCATCGTCTTTACCATTAATAAAGAAGTCCTTCTCTTTTTCCATTGCCTGCGTATCTTTGTCTCCCATGATACGCCTTACAATATCGGATCTTCCGTAACTATATCCGCCAAAGTCTCTAACTATCTGCATTACCTGCTCTTGATATACGAGACAACCATATGTTACATCTAAAATGTCCGCAAGTTCCGGAATTTTATATTCTATTATATGTGGACTTCGTTTATTCCTTATATACTTATCAATAGATTGCATAGGACCTGGTCTATATAGGGAAATACCGGCAACTATATCTTCGAAACAATCCGGCTTTAAGTTAATCATGAATTCCGTCATGCCACCACTTTCCAGTTGGAATATCCCCACCGTATTTCCACTAGCGATTAAGTCATATACAGCCTTATCGTCATAATTTCTATTCGTGAATTCTATACATTCATTATGATTATTTTTTATCGATTCTATGGCATGCCTTATTACGGTCAAGTTTTGAAGCCCCAACAAATCCATTTTTAGCAGACCTAGTTTTTCAACTGTCTTCTTTGCGAATTGAACAGCAGTTCCTTTGTCCGATGCGTATAGGGGAACGTAGTCTGTCAAATCATCCTTAGATATCACCACGCCAGCGGCATGTGTCGAAGCCTGCCTAACGAGACCTTCCAGCTTCATAGCTGTATTAAGAACATCGGCAACAGTCGGATCAGTCTTATACTTTAGCAACAAATCCGGATTTTGTTCCAAGGCCTTTTGAATAGTCATTTTCAAGTCGTCTGGAATTTCTTTTGCAATCACATCGGTATCGGCATAAGATACTCCCAAAGTTCTACCGACATCTCTTACTACTCCTTTTGCCTTCATCGTTCCAAATGTAATTATTTGTGATACTTTGGATTCTCCATATTTCCTAATTACATATTCTATTACTTCGCCGCGCCTTTCAGAGCAAAAATCTATGTCTATATCGGGCATGCTATTTCTCTCAGGATTCAAAAATCTCTCGAATAGTAAATTATACTTAATTGGATCGACGTCTGTAATATTAAGGCAATATGCCACTAGACTACCTGCTGCAGAACCTCTTCCAGGGCCTACGGATATGCCATTGTCTTTTGCGTATTTGATAAAATCCATTACTATTAAAAAATAGTCAACGTATCCCATTCTTACTATAATATCTATCTCGTATTCTAGCCTTTTTTCGATTTCTTTTATTTTTTCTTCCACATCGAGGTCCGAAGCAATACCATTAGATTCGGATTGTTGTTCCTTAGCAGCACAAGAATT
This sequence comes from uncultured Oscillospiraceae bacterium, assembly GCA_964367585.1. GTDB lineage: Bacteria > Bacillota > Clostridia > Peptostreptococcales > Anaerovoracaceae > CAYJGJ01. The sequence continues at coordinate 18,740 of CAYIYH010000014.1, read as the reverse complement.
ACTTGTCTTTATTTCATTTGTCCACAAATAAGCATATTTTTCTTGAAGGCCTTCGTATGCGATCTTACGCATGTATTCTGTATTATCCATATTATCTGGTGAAATGAATTCGGGCAAATGATATTCACCAAATTTTATTTCAACGTTACATCTATCGGCTATTTTTCCGGTGTTATCGATTGACTCTGGACAAAAGGCAAAAATTTTGCGCATTTCATCTTCACTCTTTAGATAAAATTGGTCGTTTGGAAACTTCATGCGCTTCGGATCATTCATAGTAGTAACCGTTTGTATTGCCAATAATATTTCGTGGTGTTCAGAATCGGACTGTTCGATATAATGCACGTCATTGGTTGCAACAAGATCCAAGTCAAGATCGGCAGAAAGCTTAAGTAGCATAGGATTAATCTTTGTTTCTTCCGGCAATCCTTGATCTTGTAGCTCTAGGAAAAAGTTATCTCTACCAAATATCTCCTTCATCTCTAATGCTTCTTTTTTTGCACCCTCGTAATCGTCATTAATTAAACATTCTTGCACTTTTCCAGCAAGACATGCTGACAAAGCGATGATTCCTTCGCTATGTTTTCTGAGGAGTTCCTTATCAACCCTCGGCTTATAGTAAAAACCATGGATAAAGCCCTCAGACACTATTTTCATAAGGTTTCTATATCCAGTATTGTTTTCCGCAAGTAGAATAAGATGTCCCCTATTCTTTCCGGTACTTGCATCTTTGTCATACATACTAGTATCCGCGGTGTATACTTCACAACCAAGTATTGGTTTTATTCCTTGTTTGTTACACTCAACATAAAAATCGACAACGCCAAACATTACACCATGATCTGTTATCGCAAGTGCCTCCATTCCCAACTCTTTTGCCTTTGAAATTAGGTTAGGAATCTTCGCACTGCCGTCTAGAAGGCTATATTCTGTATGTACGTGTAAATGAGCAAATGCCATAGGTACTGTTTCCTTTCTTCACTCTAAATATTATCCTCTTAGCGGATTTTTTTTACTTCTTCCTGTTGTCTGTTTTTGTAATGCAGAGCCATAAATCTTTTCCATTTTTTCCAAGCTGATTTCATGAGAGCTATCTTCATAATCAGTCATCGAGTTCTGTCCCTTATTAACGATATCATATATTACAGGAACTACTATTAGGGTCAACATAGTTGCATATATGAGTCCACCAATACACACAAGGGCTACAGGCTGCATTATTTCCGTTCCTATGCTTTGTCCAAATCCGGTGATAGAAAGACCTAATATAGTAGTTAGACTCGTCATCATTATTGGCCTGAGGCGAGTAACAGCTGCCGATATAATGGCTTCTCTTTTTTCCATTCCGGACCTGATACGGATATTAATATAGTCTACTAAGACTATTCCGTTGTTTACTATTATACCACTAAGCATTACGAATCCTATCATAGCGATTACACTTATTTCCATTCCAGTTATAAGAAGGGCTATTAATCCCCCCGTAATCGATAAAGGAACTGTAAACATTATAATGAATGGCGATTTGAGAGACTGGAATTGGGCAACCATTATTAAGTATACAAAAATTATTCCTACGACGAGCAACAATAGTAGTTGTTCCATGGCTTCCATTATTGTTTCATTTTCTCCACTGTACGACACAGCAATCCCATCCGGCAATTCGAGTTTATCTATAACATTTCTCGCTTCTTCCGATACTAGTGTAATATTATACCCTTCTAATACTTGGGCGCTTACTTCCATATATCGTTGCTGATCGTTTCTACTGATTGATCTCATAGCCGGGCGCTCTTCCAAAGTAGCCACGTCACTAATGCTAAGAGTCTTAGTATCGCCACCTCCCATTTCGATAACCAAATCGGCATTCGTAATATTCTCTACTCCAGGAGATACTTTTCCACTATCAGAGACATATATATCAAAACTGTCTCCCTCCCATGTAACAGAAGTAGCCATATGATCGGTGTTAAGAAGCTCCGCCATTGCAGCATATATTTGAGCGACGGTGACACCATTTTTCATTGCTGCATTTTTATCGACGGTAAAATGCAATTGGGTGTCTGTTTCTTCCAATCCATTAAATACTTCTCCGACACCATCTATATCACTTATTGCATCGCCAATCATTATTGCCGCATCTTGCATATCGAGAATATCATTTCCCGATACCTCGATCGACATTCCGTCTCCACCTAATGCTGCAGTAAAGTCTGCACTAGAAGTGGAACTCGGGACGACTTCCGCAGGAGAATCTTTGGTTAACTCCTCGATTTGTTTAGAAATAGCATTTGAATCATACTCCATTGATTCATCTAGCATTACGAATAAGGAAACTGTCTCTATGCTCGCTTCTCCGATACCCATAATAGAGTTGTTTTCAAGCATTCCACCGATGTCTTTCACTTCATCAATCTCAGATATTATATCTATAATATTTTCGGCCTCCGCTTTTGTTTGATCTAGCGTATAGCCGTCAGGCATGTTAATGCTAACAGAAATCTGAGGCGAGCTCATGTCTGGCATAAATATAAACCCCTTGCTGACAGACAAGAAAAGACTGCCAACAAAAAGAAATGCAACGACGGAAAGTACTAACGCCTTATTGGATAATGCATATGTTATGGCTTTTCTATAAAACGAAGTAAATTTCTCACTATCTTTATATTCTTTGATATTCATTCTATCTAGGACAGTGGCAGACATGGCTGGAACTAGAGTGGTTGCAATTATCAAACTTGCTACTAATGAATATGTGATCGTAAGCGCCATATCGGTGAATAATTGCCTAGTGATTCCTTCCACAAATATTATCGGTGCAAACACAGATATTGTCGTGAGTGTCGACGCTGTTATCGCACCACTGACCTGTTTCGTCCCCTCAATCGCAGCGTTTTTTGCACTAAACCCTTCTTTTCTGAGTCTATATATATTTTCAATTACTACTATTGAATTGTCTACGAGCATCCCTACCGATACGGCAAGTCCCGACATTGAAATCATATTGATCGTAACACCGGAAAAATACATAAGTGTCAGTGCAAATATCAAACTAAAAGGAATACTTATGAGTGTAATTATTGTCGGTCTGATACTTCTTAAGAACAGTGCCAGTATGATAATGGCAAAAATCGCTCCCCATACTAAGCTATCTAAGATAGTGGAAACGATTAATTTAATATAATCGCCTTGGTTCATTAAGGAAGTAAATTCTAATCCCTCGTATTCTTTTTCCAGTTCCTCAAATCGTTGCAACATATTGTCTGTGGCATCAACTGTAGGTATGTTTGACTGTTTAAAGAGGGAAAGTATTATCCCGTTTTCACCATTTACATTCGTGTATACTTCCTCACTATTGTTATATATAGAAACATCTGCAACGTCTTCCAAATATATTTCGCCTACAGACGAAACACCACTGTCAAAAAGAAATAGTGACTTAGCTTCTTCGACACTGCTGATTTTATCTCCAACACTTACTAGGTATGTTTGACCACTTTCGCTAATATATCCGGCCGGCATTTCAAAATTCTGTGCTTGAAGCAATCCTGTAATCATTTCGACAGTGATTTTGCTTCCCAAATCGGCGGCTGCTCTCATGTCGTCCGCCTGGGCCTCAAGACTATATTTTTGCCCTTGAATAGTGTCTAATCCGTCTCTAAGCTCTACCTCCGCAGCGGTAATGGTTGCCATCTGTTCGAGGTATACTTCTATAGGCATAGGTGTCCCAGCCGCTTCCATCGCCTGACGTTGTGCCTCAAGCCCCTCTCTTGCGGCAGCGGTTTCAGCTATCCCCGCTTCCATTTGGTCTATTGCGACGTCCATTTGATATATTCCACTCGCAATCTGGCTATTGACCGTGCTCAAGATTTCACTATTGATCACATCGAGCCTAGATTGGTTAATAACGGCATTAACTCTCTCCGACACCAATCCACTAGCGCTATAGCTTGCTATTCCCTCGACAGACTCGAGGGTAGGCCCAATCTTTTCGTTTAAAAAAGTAGAAAGTTCGATGTTATCCATCCCCTCATAAGACACTGCAACCGTCGCAACCGGTAACATAGTAGGGTTCATTTTCAACAATATCGAAGAACCAACCATTTCATCGAATTCGCCACTGACCATATTTATATTTTGCAAAATGTCTACGGATGCCGCATCCATATCGACGTCTTCCTGAAATTCAAGCATTATCATCGAAGAATTATTACTAGATGAGGAACTGATATTTTCTACATTTTCTACCGTTGCCAAACTTTCCTCTAAGGGTTGAGTGACTTCCGTTTCAACTTGTTCAGGATTTCCCCCTGGATACGGTGTAACTACCACAATCATAGGTAGATCTATCTGTGGAAAGAGATCCAAGATCATTCTTGGATAAGCTACAATACCCAATATAATTATTATTACGGCTGCTACATATACCGTGTATGGTTTTTTGACACTAAATTTTCCCATTTTATTCTTTCTACTACGCCCGATTTACTGCAAACTATTATGACAGATCTGATTTTTTGACTTCGCTTGTTGCATACCGTTATGTCGTACCTAACTTTTTTTGACTTCGCTTGTTGCATACCGTTATGTCGCATCTAACTTTTTTATAGAATACAACTTTATTACTATCAGATAGATTTACTTTATATGTTTTTTTGTTCAAAATCCTTCATGAAGTCGATTAGTTTGGAGACACCTTCTTTTGGCATTGCGTTGTAAATGCTAGCCCTCATTCCGCCTATAGATCTATGGCCTGCCAAGTTAAGTAATCCCGCTTCTTTCGATGTTGCAACAAATTGCTTGTCTAATTCACTATCTCCGGTTACAAATACAACATTCATCAAAGATCTGTCTTCTTTAGCGACTGGACACTTATATAACTTACTATTGTCTATATAGTCGTATAGTGCATTTGCCTTGTCAATATTGCTTTCCGAAAGAGTTTTTAAACCACCATTCTTTACTATTAATTTGAAAACTTCACCTGCTACATATATAGCCATGCAAGGAGGAGTATTATATAGCGAATCGTTATCCGCATGTATTTTATAGTCTAAATACGTCGGGACGTCTTTAGAAGCATGTCCAATCATATCTTCACGTATGATGACAATCGTACTTCCCGCAGGCCCTACATTTTTTTGTGCACCTGCATATATCAATGCAAATTTTGTTACATCTATCTCCTCAGATAAAATGCACGACGACATGTCCGCAACTAAAGGAATACTGCCTGTTTCAGGTATATAATTGAAATGAGTACCATAAATAGTATTATTATAGGTGATATGAACATAATCCGCATCCTGTCTAATTTCTTCTTTTTTAACCTTAGGGATATAAGTAAAAGTTGATTCCTCAGAACTCGCTACGATCTTCACATCTCCGAATTTCATAGCCTCTTGTGCTGCTTTTTTTGCCCATGTGCCTGTGACAATATAGTCGGCTTTTTTTGATGATACTAAGAGATTCATTGGAATCATAGCAAATTGAAGGGTTGCTCCGCCTTGCAAAAACATTACTTTATAATTAGATGGGATATTAAGCAATTCTCTTAGATTATTCTCTGCATCTGTAATTATCTTTTCGAATTCGGGGGATCTATGGCTCATCTCCATTACAGATTGCCCGGAAAGCTCATAGTTGGATAAGTTTTTTGCTACATCTTCTATTACTTCCAATGGCAGCATTGATGGACCTGCCGAAAAATTGTAAACTCTTTCTTCTCTTTTCATGATTTTTCCTCTCTATACTTTTCTTATTTCTCTATAATTAACAGGCATATTATTCTCAAACTCTATTACATATCCGTACCCTGGAAGTGGTAAAAAATCCCACTCGGTCTTCTTCTCTTCGGGAAATAAGAATTCAAATATCTTACTTATTACTCCACCATGTATTACTGCTATGACTTTCTCTGTGCCTTTGAATTGATCAATCAATGTATTTAGACCATTGCGAACTCTTTTATCAAAATCGTTTCGACTCTCACCGTTAGGGAATTGAGTTCGACCACTTTCATCTTCATTCCATTTCAAAAAGTGTTCTTCATCAATTAGTTCATCGTATTTTTTACATTCATAATCACCGAAATTTATCTCCATCAGGTGTGGTATTTTACCGTGTTCGACGTCTCCAAAAATAGCGGTAAACGTCTCCTCGGTTCTTCTCATTCCACTCGTGAAACATAGTGCATCTTCATGAGAGGGATACATCCCCGACTCTCTCTGAGTTGCTAACTCCTTTTTCCCTTCTTCTGTAAGAGGCAAATCAGTATGACCATAAAACCACTCATTAACATTGCCTACAGATATACCATGCCTTATGATATACATTTCTTTTTTCAACTGCCAGTCTCCTTTTTCCCAAAATTTGTTACTTCATTTTTTTCAAGAATTATTTTCTCTTCAATTAATCTAGAATTACCCCTACTTATGTCGGCAAGGTACTTGTATATACACTCTTTTTCTTCAATTTCAAACACGAGTTCCACACACACTTTATCTGTGTATTCTATGTTTTTAACTTTATATTCTAATTCCTTTTGCTTTGATTGAATCGTACTGAGATGGGAATAATCTATTTCATATTTTAGCGACTGCATGTTTTTTACAATACAAACACCTGCAGTCAACAAGCCTTGCTTTGCTGTATGGGTGTATGCCCTAACTAATCCGCCAGTTCCAAGTTTAACGCCACCGAAATACCTCGTCACAATCACTGCAACATTTGTTATTCCCTCTTTTACTAACATTTGCATTATTGGAACGCCTGCAGTCCCTTGCGGTTCACCGTCATCACTTGCCCAAGTTAAATCAAAATTCTCCCCTACTACATATACGGGCACATTATGTGTTGCGTCTTTGTATTTTAATTTAATATTCGAAATAAAATCGAGAGCTTCTTCTTTACTTTCTACAGGCTTTATTGATGCAATGAATTTAGACTTTTCTATCTCACATCTATATTCATTTTCTTTTATAACTGTGTAATAATCTTTCATTATTTTTCTACTTTTTGCTCATACACCATTTTTCATAATTTCGTAATGCAGATAAACGATGTGTTATTTATCTTATTATATCCTTGATTGTCTTATTCATATCATGTATATTAGTGATATGTTGCAAGCAATCCTATCATTCACGAAAACAGGGAATCATCACGATCACCCTATTTCGTATTATACTACTCCCTCTTATTTATACGAAAGCAGGTATTCATGCCACAATACAATAAAAAGCGGGCAAAAAATAAAAGTAATACGACAGTCAACAGTCGATTTCTGATAACATCCCCTACAGGATGGGTTTCGCTGATATTTGTTGCACTGCTACTAAGCGTTTCCGCCTGGGCATTCATTAATTTTGGGTATTTACTCGAATCTAGCTCTGACAACCTCTCTGAATTTTCTACTCTAAAAAAATATGAAGAGTATGGAATAGTTGCAGAAGAAATTTCGAAATACAAAGTCCATGGGGTAGATGTGTCTGCATATCAAGGGAATGTCGATTGGCGAAACTTGTATCAACAGGGCGTAAAATTTGCATTCGTAAAGGCGACGGAAGGAGATTACTTCGTCGATGATTACTTTGAGCAAAACTGGAATGACTTAGACAAGACAAAAATCATCCATGGCGCTTATCACTTTATGAACTATGATTCCTCGGGAATAGACCAAGCCGAACTTTTCATCGAAACAGTGCCTAGGAGAGACGATTCACTCCCACCAGTTGTTGATGTAGAATTCTATGGAATGTACAACGAAAATCCACCCGACATAAATGACTTGCACTATGAGCTTTCTAATCTTCTCGTAATGCTCGAAGATCATTATGGAAAAGAACCCATTATATACACGACACGCTGGATATATAGTACATACATATCCGAATATTACGACAACCCCATATGGATCGCAAGTCCCGATACAGTAGATACACTTTCCGATGATAAGCAATGGGACTTTTTGCAATACACTTTTTGGGGAGAACTGGAAGGATACGATGGGATTGATCATATAGATCTCAATATCTACAAAGGTTCTCTCGAAGAACTAGAAGAATTTGCATCAAAAGAGGATTGATATCTTTTTTTATGAAGAAGCAGGAGAATCTCCTATTCTCCTGCTTCTTCTATTTCCATCTCTTCTTTTTCGTCTTTAGTTGCTACATAAACTGCTGCCGCAACAAAGGCAACCGTTGCCAATGCCACAAAAAAACTACATGTACTCTTTTTCATAATTGTACCCTTCCCTTTCATTTACCTATTACTACTCTTGATATTACAAATTATTACCTATAACAATTTTTTTTATAAATATATTTTATTACCAATATACTAGTACTGTGGCACATAAGCGATTGGATTTATTCTCCCTTTTTTACATCTGCTATATAAGATACATTAAATTCATTGCCCCCATTTACTATTTCCATAATCTTTTCATACTCGTTCAATATGCTATCTTGAGTTCCTTGCTCGGACTTCCCATATAACAAATCTAACAAGGAAAGTTCTATCATAGGTGCAAAGTCTACCATATCAATATCACCGAGTCCATTTTCCTCTTGCATCGTATAGATTGCATCTTCGAAGGTGGAAATCTCATCTATAAGGCCTAATTCCAATGCTTGATTTGCCGTATATATTCTGCCGTCTGCAATTTTAACGGTTTCTTCTATCGTGAAACCTCTGCCATCTGCAACTATCTCTACAAATTGATAGTATGCCTCGTCTACTAACGATTGGAAAATTGCTAATTGCTCTGGTGTCATTGGCTCGTAATTACTTCCCATTGCCTTATTAGGGCCTGAAGTAATTGTTGTTGCCTTAACGCCTACTCTATTTAGTAGGTCTGAGACATCCAATATAGTTCCAATCGTTACACCGATAGATCCAGTCCATGTATTTCTGTTTGCGATTATTTTATCCGAAGGAGCGGCTATATAATATCCACCAGATGTCGCCTGCGACGCCATATACGTATAAACTGGCTTACCCGTTTCTTTGTATTCCAATATCTTTAAGTATAATTCATCCGACGCATACACCGATCCCCCCGGCGTATTAACGTGGAGCATTAGCCCTTTATTTTGAGGATCATACATCATATCGTCTATACTAGTCATAATATAGTTATGATCATATGTCCCCACAACACCCTCAGAAATCGTCCCTTCTACATATACCACTCCTACGTAGTCCCAAGCAATTTCCATCGTGCTTGTTCCCGAATTTGTTGATGTCGAAAGAATTCCACTTGTAACAAACGATATAAACGAAAATCCTAGAAATACTAGTACGGATAAAATAAGGATTATCACAAGTGCAATTATGAGATTCTTCTTCTTTTTCTTTGGTGGTTCCTGACCCTGGTGTTGTCCGTATTGCTGATTATATCGTCCATAATTTTGATATGTTTGATTATATTGTTGATGATTGTACTGTGGTTGGTTATATTGTTGCTGATTAGTTTGCGATTGATTATTGTCTTGCCCACCATTTTGATTTTCTGTCATGCTTTTAAATCCCCCTTAAGCTACGCTCTACACAGCCTTAGTCAACACTTCTTCTACAAGTTTTGCTACAAAATCTTCTACGTTCAATTCTCCGAGCTCACCGAGTTTGTTTGATCGCACCGAAATAGTATTATTTTGCATTTCACGTTCGCCTATTATTCCTATATACGAAACTCTCTCGTTTCGTGCCTCTCTTAACTTATATCCTATTTTTTCATTTCTCACATCTAGTTGTACACGCAATCCGCAGTCCTCACATTTGGCAGCGATTTGCTTTGCATAATCCTCGAATGACTCAGCTACAGTTAGAAGTTTAACTTGGACGGGCGCTAACCAAAGTGGAAATTTACCAGCAAAATGTTCAATTAGGATTCCAATGAATCTCTCTATAGAACCAAATATAACCCTATGTATCATTATTGGCCTGTGTTTTTCATTGTCCGACCCCACATATGTCAAATCAAATCGTTGTGGCATTTGCAAGTCTAATTGGACGGTTCCGCATTGCCAAGTCCTACCAATACAATCTTCAAGATGGAAATCTAATTTAGGTCCGTAAAACGCCCCATCTCCCTCATTAATGATATAAGTAACGTTCGCTTCATCCATTGCATCTTTTAACGACTGCTCAGCCATTTGCCATTCATCATCTGTACCCATGGATTTTTCTGGACGAGTAGAAAGTTCTACATGATATTTAAAATCAAACATCTTATAAACATCGTCTATAAATTTCACGACGTTTATGATTTCTTCTTTTATTTGCTCCGGTAGCATGAATAAATGTGCATCGTCTTGAGTAAATGTTCTAACTCTCATGAGACCATGTAATGCACCTGACAATTCGTGCCTATGAACTTGGCCCAGTTCTCCCATACGCATAGGGAAATCGCGGTACGAATACATCTTTCTTTTGTATGCCAGCATCGCACCAGGACAGTTCATTGGCTTTATCGCAAAAGCACCCTCGTCTATATTCGTAAAATACATATTGTCTTTGTAATGATCCCAGTGACCGGATATTCTCCACAATTCCTCGTTTAGGATTAATGGAGTTTTTATCTCGTCATATCCTCTTTTTTTGTGCTCCTGTCTCCAAAAATACTCAAGTTCATTCCTTAGAACCATACCGTTTGGCATGAAAAATGGAAATCCCGGACCCTCTTCTTGCATTACAAAAAGATCCATCTCTTTACCAATTTTTCGATGATCTCGCTTCTTTGCTTCCTCTAGTCTGTTTATGTATTCATCCAATTCCTCTTGAGAAGGAAAAGACGTGCCATAAATTCGTTGAAGCATCTTTTTGTTTTCGTCTCCACGCCAATATGCACCCGCAACACTCATCAATTTTATTGCACTAATTTGCCCTGTCGAATCCATGTGTGGACCGGCACATAGGTCTGTAAACTCACCTTGAGTATAAAAAGAAATTATTGCATCTTCTGGCAAATCGTTTATTAGCTCGAACTTGTAATCCTCACCCTGTTCTTTTACATATTGGAGAGCTTCCTCTCGTGATAACTCAAACTTCTCTATAGGGTAATTAGCTTGGATTATTTTTTTCATTTCCTTCATGATTTTTAACAAATCAGGGTCGGAAAGTTTATGCTCCATATCTATGTCATAATAAAACCCATTATCGATTGCAGGCCCTATAGCCAGCTTAGCATCTGGCCATATTCTTTTGACTGCTTGCGCTAATACATGCGATGATGTGTGTCTATATTTATGTTTAATTTCTTCAATACTAAAATCTATTTTTTGTTTTGCCATTTAAGCACCTCTTATCAATATCCAGTATTTTACTTCAGATCTCTACTAGATATTTTAACAATTAAAGTTCAGTTTGTACTTGTACCCTTTCATCCTATCATGGAGTAGTTTCTGGATTCGGATCTGGGTCTGGGTCTGTCGGATCTGTTGGGTCTGTCGGATCTGTTGGGTCTGTCGGATCTGTTGGATCCGTCGGATCTGTTGGGTCTGTCGGATCTGTTGGGTCCGTCGGATCTGTTGGATCTGTCGTCGACGTAGCCTCCACCGTTATAATTCTCGTGACAACTCTTTGCGTCATAGAATCAACTGTTATCGTATATGTAATCCAGTATTCCCCAGGAGTATTTACATCAACATCTCCACTCACTGAAATTTGTCCACTTACATCATTTCCATCTTTGTCCGTTGCGCCGATTCCAGCCATCAAATCGAATGGCGTACCTTGTGATATTGTAACATTTCCCATTCCAGAAACACTAATGCCTGATGGATCTTCCAACTGTCCTGCCGCTGCATCGGCTGCTGCTTGTTCTTTCCAAGCATTAATTCTACTTGTCGCTTCGGAATCAATACTATAAACCGTCGATGTAGGAGTATATCCAACCCTACCAAACATTTCCTCATGTAGTCTTGAAACATTCGAAACAAAGTCGTAAGAATAAACACAAGAGGAACCGGGAGCGCTATGAAAATAAATTCCGGTATATGGAAATCCTATACTACCAACTATTTTATAGGTAGGTAGGCGCATTGCAAGTTCGACGATATCTGTATCGGACAAGTTGGTCTCTATTTTGGGCAATACCGCATTAATCGCATTACTTACTTTTCTAATGTTGAAACTTATAACTTCATCCAATGCAGCCATCGCTACTTTTCTCATTCTCTCCGTTCTTTCGAAGTCAGCATTTCCTACTTTTCTAATTCTTCCATATGCGAGCGTTTGAACCCCATCCAGACGAACCAATCCCGCACTTTCCAATGGTTCGCTTGTCTTTCCTACAAGTGAGCCATTTCCATAGACAGTGTCATTTATTTCTTGTCTTTCAGCTTCTGTTATTTCGATTTCAATTCCGCCGATTGCATCTACCACATCAGTTACAGCAGAAAAATCCAACATGACATAATGCTGTATATTAAGATCTAATGCCTGATTTACAGTTTGAATTGCCATTTCTGGGCCACCATAAAAAAGCGCATGGGTTACCTTATCATAGGTCGATGTGCTTCCGAGCTTAAGATAAAGATCTCTATACAAAGAAAGTAATTTGATCTCACGGGTCTCTTCGTTTAAACTAACGACCATTATCATGTCGGATCGAGTATCTTCAAAATCACCCATGGCGCGAGTGTCAGATCCTAACACTAAAATATTAACATATCCATCTATATCTACTATCGAAAGATCGCCTTCTTCGAATGTGTCGTGTGTGCTTAACAGGTTAATAGTGTTATCTATAAATCTATACGCTGTCAATCCTGCAGCCGTCGTAAATCCTATACTAAACAATAAAACTATGAGTACAGCTTTTTTCCATGTGGCCATTCGAGAAAACCATGACTTCTTTTTTATTCTTATTTTTTTGCCTGTCACGGGATCTATTTCATATTTTACGCGTTTCGTTCGTTTCTTTTTTTTGTTTTCAACTATTCTTTGTTTTTTTGCCTTACGTGATTCGCTCATTATAATAAACTCCTTTTTGCACCTAACGCAATACATTCACATGCATACAATGCTTGAAATTATACCATTTTTCTCTCAATAAGTAAACCTCAAGCATATCTTTTTTGTGTGTATTCGCTTAGTATTTGTCCTAATCCCCTTTAAATAAATTCCATATCCGCAAAATGCAATTCACTTTGAGGATTCTTGGACATTTGCCTTAAACCATATTATACATTATAATGCATCTTTATTTTTGTACAAAACATGAAATATTTATGTTTATGTCTTCTTAATTATTTAGTTTTGATATTTTGCACCCTATCAAACATATATTAATTCTGCTTTTTTTTTGCAAATTCTTTAACTACTTCTTTCATTCCATCTACTTTTATCATTTTGTTATATAGTACCTTCTTTTTATCTAATTCCTTTAGGCCCGAAGGAATTGTAACTCCGGTTGCATCACTTAGCTTTTTGACATACTCGAAATCATTCACTTGCTCGTCTATACCGATAGAACTCGCAACACTGCTTGCGAATTTATAAGCGCTCGCAGTGGAAACTATTATTGTTTTAGTCTTATCCGATGTGTCCTTTACATAATCCTTATACACCTTATATGCAACTGCGGTATGCGTGTCCATAAGATATTTATTCTCATCATACATATTTCCGATGATTTCTTCTGTTTCCTCAGCACTTGCAAACCCACCATAGAATTGTTGCATTTTTTTGTACATTTCGTCGTCTATGTTATAGCATTTATTTTTTTCAAGATCTCCCATTAATCCCTTGATTTTATTGGTATCACCCTCCGCAATGTGATACAATAGTCTTTCTAAATTTGAAGAAATCAATATATCCATCGATGGAGAATTCGTAATGTAAAAATCTCTATTTGCATCATATCTTCCAGTTTTGATAAAATCCGTAAGAACATTGTTTTCATTTGATGCACATATTAATTTACCCAAAGGTATTCCCATCTCTTTTGCATAGTATGCGGCCAAAATATTACCAAAATTTCCGGTAGGAACTACAATATTCAACTTTTCGCCATCCGTAATTTCGCCATTTTCGACCATTTTTATATAGCTGTAGACATAATACGCAACTTGTGGGACGAGTCTACCTATATTAATTGAATTTGCGGATGACAATTTAATTCCATCTATTTCCAATTCTTTCAAAAGTATACTATCATTAAATATTTTCTTAACCCCTGTTTGTGCATCATCAAAGTTACCGTCGATTGCAATTACATTCGTATTATTTCCCTCTTGGGTTACCATTTGGCTTTTTTGAATTTCACTGACTCCGTCTTGGGGATAAAAAACAATTATTTTCGTGCCCAAAACATTTGCGAAACCCTCTAATGCTGCCTTACCTGTGTCTCCGGACGTAGCTGTTAGAATGCAGATTTCTTTGTCTTCCTTTTCTTTTTTAATCGCAGTTGTCAAAAGATAGGGCAAAATAGAAAGTGCCATGTCTTTGAATGCTGCCGTCTTGCCATGGTACAATTCTAGCACCGACACGTCGCCTGCCTTTACAATAGGAGCTATTTCTACATGTGAAAATTTTTCATCATAAGCACCAGTCACACATTTTACAATTTCCTCTTTGGTATAATCTGTAAAAAAAGAAGATATTATATGAACTGCTATTTCTTGATAAGTTTTTCCAAGCATATCCGCAATTTCAAAAGGTAATTTGGGGATACTCTCAGGCACAAATAACCCACCGTCGTTTGCGAGCCCCTGGATAACGGCTGCAGCCGATGTATATGAATCATTTATTCCTCTTGTACTAATGTATTTCATTTTCATTTTCTCGGCATTCGGAGATACCCGCTTCCACGAGTAATTCCATACCTTACCTTTCTCCTCATGTATTTTCGTCGCATAAGGTCAACATTTTAATTGTAAATATTATTGTAGCATTATTCTTACTTAATGTTTTCTATATATAATAACAAATTGTTTATTAATTAAAAATCAGTTTTCAATTTGACTCTGATATACCTTTAGCCGCAGCATATGCCGATGAAAATGCAAATTGAATATTGAATCCACCCGTGTTACCGTCGACATCTAAAGCTTCTCCAATAATATATAGTCCCAGATACTTCTTGCTTTCCATAGTCTTTAAATCTATTTCATCAAGAGAAACTCCGCCAGATGTAACCATTGCCTCTTTAAAATCAAGTTCCTCGCCAATAATAAACATCTTTTCATGAATTTCTTTTTGTATATCGCTTATTTGCAATTTGTTCATACTTGATGCTTTGGTCGTTTCATCTATCTGCTTTGCATTAAGTATTTCTTTAATAAACCGCTTTGGAAGCCCTGTACTCTGCTGCAAAGCATTGCCTATTCCAGCGGATACACCTCGGAAGTCAAAACCTGCATGCTGTGATGGCAAAAAATCAATAATAAGTTTATTACCTTTAGCAATGTATCTGCTCAAGTTCAAAACTGCTGGGCCAGATAGTCCTTTGTGCGTTAATAAAATGTCCCCACTAATTTGATATTCCTTGGTGGAAATAACTTTTATTTTAATATTCTTAAATGAAACCCCAGAAAGTTGCATCCATGGATAATTCTCAATCGTTACAGGTGCAAGTGCAGGGCGGATAGGCTTAATACCTATTCCGAGCCGTTTCAATACTGAAAACATCTCTCCGTCGGACCCGGTCTTGGGGTATGAGGCCCCACCGGTTGCAATTACAAGGGTTTTACACCTCAGTGAAGAATTTATTATATAATATTTATTCTCTATTGTGATATCAGTAACATCATAGTTATTCTTTATGTCGAAACCATTTTCTTCACTTTTTCTGATCAACAAATCACTTATGTCTTTTGATTTCAAAGTCCTAGGAAATATTTTCATATCGTCTCTAACAATTAGTGGAACATTATTTTTCTCAAGAAAATCAATGGTTTTTAAATTACTGAACTGGTAAAGGATCTGCCTTATTCTTTTGCCATTGTCTCCATATTGAGACAAAAAATCCTTGATATTTATTGCATTCGTAATGTTGCTTTGGCCGTTTCCACTCATTAAAAGCTTAATTGCAGGCGAATTCGCTTTATTTAAAACCAGGCCTCGATTAGTCTTCAAATTACTGGCGGCAAACAATCCACTAGCGCCCGCACCGACTATTATTATGTCATAATCCATTATTGCACCATTTTGCTTACTATTATTTTTCACACATTAAATATAATACTATAAATTTCTTAATTAATCCATATAAATAATATAAACTTTTACTATTTATATAAACTTTTACTATTTGAGCAATATTACATATAAGAAGGTCTGCCCTATAATTCTCCCATAAAAAAGTATTACTTAGGAGATAATAAAAAGCTCCTTACCGATTACTACATGGCGTGTTCGCAACATGTTATTAAATCGATATGGAGCTTTTTAAATACTATTTACGTGTTAGAAACTATTTAGAACTAAAACTATTTGATTAGGCCAGCTTCTCTTCTTAGCGAATCACGTCTTTCGAAGAATCCTTCATCATAAGTTAATTGATCAACACCAGTGTATCCTAATGGATTTCTAAATCCAAGTGGATTAACACCTACAGGATATTTTTCAGCGATTTCTGCAATCAACTCAGCATAAAGATCCGAAGCTGCATCTACTAATTTATCACCTTTTTCTTTAGTTGCTTTAGTAGGGTTACCGATAACTCCATTAGCAAGGTCATCAGCCTCAGGAAGTCCAAATGTACCTTCGAAGTGGTAGAACTGTCCAGGTGAAGCTGCTTGTCCAGGTGCCATCTTCCATCTAGAACTAATAGTAGGAGTTGCAAATCCATCTTCTACCAAATCCATGTTTATCCATTGTGGATATTGAGAAAGTCCTACAGAAGTTTCCGCTTCGTCTGCATGCCACATGAAATCTTCTAATATTGTTTTGTTATCTCTCAAGAAATCGTACCAAGTAGAGTGAAGAACGAAGAATCCTTCAATACCTAACTTGTGTACTGCTGCAGGTACTGTCATAGTTTGACCATGTGCAGACAAGATAATGAACTTGTTGTATCCTGCATGAGCTGCACCACGGATGATATCTACAACTAATGCTATGTGAGTTTCGAACGACAATGGAATTGTTCCAGGCATACCCCAGTGATGGTTAGGGTGAGCACCATATACAGGGCAAGACAATAGCATAGCGTCTGTTTTCTTTGCTACTGCTTCTGCAATGTAAATAGCATTGAAGTAATCCATACCACAAGAACAATGAGGTCCATGTTGTTCTATAGCGCCTAAAGGCAATATAGCGATGTCACATACTTCTTTTGCATAGTTAACGTTAACGTCTGCTGAGTTTTCGTGGAACCAATATCCATCTCTTTTGTTTAATTTGAATTTTGTTTGTTTCATATTAAAATCTCCTTCTTTATGCGGCAAGTATCACTTTAGTGACGCTTAACCATATTGTTTATAATAATATTGGTAGATAACTTACCAATAGTTATACAGTGTAATTTATCATGTTTCGATGGAAAACATTCTTTCTTTAAAAAATAATTTCTAGAAAACCAATCATATCGACAATTCATATGAAATCTCTTCATTAAAATACTAAATCTTATATTGATCTACATATTTCAACATTGCCAAAATATTTCTGACAGGAACTTGGTTTATTGACCCACCTGTACTCATTACACAGCGTGGATTTCCTGCAAAACCTTCTAGTAGTTTTTGACACTCTTCTTCTATCTGTTCTACACTATATTGTGCCATTTCAACAGGTTTAAGCCCGCCCAGTAAAGATAATTTACCTTCTGTTCGCTTAGCTACTTCGGCAGGGTCTAACATTACACCATATTGCCATGCCTTAAACCCTGATTTAGCGATTAATTCTACTACATGACCTGCTGTGGAATCATTATGCAACCATGGTTGTGTGTTTGGGAACGCATCAAATAGTTTTTTGTAGCCAGGCAATATTAATTCCTCAAAAACTTGTGGGCTCAAAAAAGCAGCTAAGTCATCACATATTAACATGTGACCAAATGGTCTGCCCAATATTTTTTCCTGTGCCTTCATAAAATTAATTTGTGTTTGCAAGACTATCTCTAGGAATTCCTCTACCATCTCACGCTCAGTGATAGCATCCATACAGAAATCACTTATTCCTCTTACCTGTGCAGCTATAGTGAAAGCTCCCATTAAAGGATGTGCGTTTACTGATAATTCTTTTGGCGCATTGGCAACCATATACTCCAAATGTTTAAGAGCTATCGTCATATAATTGTCAGCATATGGATCTCCAGGTTTAAGATTGACCAAATCTTCTAAATCAGGCTCTTCCGCTTCGTGTACAGAAATAAATCCATGATCATCGAATCTAACTTTTCCACCGAGTGACGTTGATTCAGGAACCGCACCTAAGTCAGGCATCAAATTACCACAATATTCAAGTTGTTTAAGAACTTCCATTTGAGTATCAAACATTAATTTTGAATCATGGAAATAATCTTTTAATGGCACTTTAGTAACTTCATGGTAAAAAGGATACGTATAAAAGTTAAATACGGCATGAGCATCAACTTTTTCGCCAGCAATACTTTTACGCAATCTATCAATAGTTCTCTCTCTTAATGTCGACATATAAACCTCCTATCTGTTGTGAGCAACTGTAAGTACTAGTTGCTCACTCATAATGATAATAGACGTACTAAAATTACCACTGACTAGTCATTTCAGGAAGGATTTTGAATAAATCTCCCTCGATTGCATAATCTG
>CAYIYH010000013.1:0-45537 GCA_964367585.1 uncultured Oscillospiraceae bacterium | reverse complement strand
TTGTTCTTTTGTCGGGCTAAAATTCATTTACTTCCTCCTAACTACAATTAGCAATAATATTTCAAATAAACATCTTTACACTATAAACTTAGCAACTTCCGTGCCAGGGTGAAGTACAGGAGTATAGATTTAGTTATAAGGGATTTTCTCAATAATATATTTGAGAAAGTTATATAATTCTAATAATATAACTAATAGATTGTGATGCATTTTTGATTTAGATGCATCAATGCATCACATGGAGACATGTATTTATTCATTTAATTGTGCTATTTAATCTCAAATTTAACTTCTTTATCATTAAATTTGCTTACTATATTTTCAGCACAAATAATACTTACAGCGTTTAGTGCCTCTGCAGAAGCCATACCTATATGAGGTGTAATAATCACATTGTTTAAAGCCAATAATGGATGATCTTTTTCAACCGGTTCTGATATAGGACAATCAATTGCAGCACCTGCGATATGCCCTATACGAATCGATTCATATAGTTCTAATTCGTTTACTATGCCACCCCTTGCAGCATTAATAATATAAGCTCCTTTTTTCATTTTTCTTAATTCAGTAGCAGCAATACTATTCTTTGTCTCTTCATTTAAAGGAACATGCAACGATATAAAATCACTGTTTTGTATTATATAGTCAAATGATTCTAACTCAACATACTGAGAATATTCGTCAGGTATGTTTTTTATAAACGGATCGTAGGTTATTACTCTCATATCAAATCCTCTAGCCCTTTTTGCAACATTTTGAGCAATTGCACCAAATCCAATTAGTCCAAGTGTTTTATTATATAAATCTTCACCTATTTCAAATGTCCATGTTCCCTTTTTTACTTGATCTGATGCATATGTAATTCGCCTACACAGATTAAGCATCAAACCAATTGAAAAATCAGCAACTGCGTTCGAGTTAGTTCCCGGAGTGTTACATACTGTAATTCCTAATTCCTTTGCTTTATTACAAGGAATATTATCAAATCCAACGCCATGCTTACAAATTATTTTCAGTTTGTGACACTTTTCCATTATTTTTTCGTCAAACAGATGTGCCCCAATAATAAGTGCATCATAATTCGATATGATTTCATTAAAGTCATCCGATTCTGTATTTTTTCCTATATAATCAATTTCAAAACCGGCATCCTTTAATATTTTCTCTGGTATATCGTTGATCTTCCCAAAACTTCTAGATGTTACAAGTACTTTCATTTTATATTATTCACTCCTTTTTTTTATTATATTTTTTAGTCCTTCAAGCGAATATATTTTTTCATTATTTAAAGGCACCCATATTATTTCTTTAATATATTTACTATCTTCAAATATGGCATTATAAATTTCATAAAAAAACTCATTTGAAACTATACATATGGTTTCACAATCCCTCCATATACGCTCGCAATAATACTCTAGGACTTCCCTAACACCTCCATGTACGACACCTTCCGCATAAGAATATCTTTCTTCAGGTGTGTATCGGTCAAAAATCCTCATTGCATGGCATATATATATAGCCCGATTAAACCCAAAATTCAGTAAATTATTAACCCCTATTTTGACTTGTTCTATTGATAGAGTGGGATTTTCACAAGACAAAATAGGATGAATTATAGTCTCCTCCTTAAGTGCATGAAAGAGTTCACCTGTTAAATTTGAAATAATTCCTGTAAATTCAGAGTTTTCAACGTGGATTACATGAGTATGTGAACCTGGCATTATTAGTGCCAAGTCATTCTTTTGAGTCAAAGATCTTATCTCGTCAATTACTCCAATAAACTCGATTTCCTCACCCCTCATGTTCCCAACATAAGCCATGTCTTCATTGAGAATTTTTATTCCTGGTATCATAAAAATATTCCGTTTAAAAACTTGTTCTTCAAAGTAGCAATGAACTGCACTTGCCATTATTTCAAGAGTTACAGGAAGTTCTATATGTGGAACTTCCACAATTCCATATGGTGATGTAACCATACCGGAGGCATAAATATATGCAACATCACTATCCTGTATTAGTAATGTCGTTAGTGCTTTCTCATATAACTCCTTCAACCCATTAAGTAAAATACGATTACTACCACTAATAGCGGAGTTCTTTGATCCAACTTCCTTCTTAGAGGAAAATAAGACTTCATACGACTCATTCAATACAAAAATTCTTGAGTTTGTTGTTCCGGAGTCAAAATACACGATATATTTCATTTTATGACCTCATATCATTATTCACTTAATGCTAACTTGTATTCTTTTGCTATTGCAGTTATCTCATTCCATTTTTTTAACTTAACCTTTGTTGGATCTACTAAATTTCCACCTACACCTACTCCTATACACCCTGCTTTTATGTAATCCATACAGTTTTTAGGGTTAATTCCACCTACAGCAATTACAGGTATATGTTTCAGCGGCGATTTTACAGCTTTAACATATTCAGGACCTAACATCCCAGCAGGAAACATTTTCACAATATCGGCACCTAAATTATAAGCATATACGACTTCGGATGGAGTAAGGGCACCTGGGATAGAAATCATCTTAAGCTCTTTCGTCTCTTTAATGACTTTATCATCTACATTAGGGGATATAATATATTCTGCTCCTACATCATATGCCATATTAACTTGCTCAACGGTCATGACTGTTCCAGCTCCAATACAAATTTTATTTCCAAACTCATTTTTTATTTTCATTATTGAATTCTTTGTTTCATTTATACTTTCAGTAGATGTTTGATCAAAGGTCACTTCGACACATGTAATTCCACCATCTATAAGGGATTGTGTTAAATTCACAATACTATCAGCTGGTATTCCCCTAATAATTGCAACAACTTTTTCATCTAGTAACTTTTTTAATACTTGTTGTGTCATAAAATAATTTTCAGGTATATCGAAAGCAAATACTTAATTTATAATGATATACCTACTCCTTTCTCCTCTTGATATTCTAATCCAGAATATCATAGTAAAATCATAAAATAACTTTGTCTAATTATCCTTTGATTAATATTCAATAATATGTACACGGCTACCGCTTAGCGACTCTTACATGAAACAAAAAAATAGAAGAGTTATGATTAGAACCAA
Source organism: uncultured Oscillospiraceae bacterium (assembly GCA_964367585.1). Lineage (GTDB taxonomy): Bacteria > Bacillota > Clostridia > Peptostreptococcales > Anaerovoracaceae > CAYJGJ01. The sequence goes on along the minus strand of CAYIYH010000013.1, from coordinate 42,446 downwards.
ACTCTTCTACCTCTTCCATTTTAGAATCTCATATTGTTGAGATTGGATACTATCACACTTAATATTTCGTTCAAAATAATACTATGATCTCATCGCTATATTTCTATGGTTCCATTCCCAAAATGCTTGGAATAAATTCTGTAACAGCTGGTATATACGTGATTACCAATAGTGCAATAAACATGACTACTATAAATGGCAGTATTGCCTTACATAAATCTGTAAACTTCATATTGTTCATTCCTGATGCTACAAACAAGTTCACCCCTACTGGAGGCGTAATAAATGCAATAGCCATATTGGTTACCATAATTAAACCGAAGTGTACTATACCAATATCAAAAGCTTGTGCTACAGGATATAAAATTGGAGATAATATCAATATAGCAGGAGTTGTATCCATTACCATTCCTACAACTAACAATAATAGGTTAATTAATAATAATATCGCAAATTTGTTATCAGTTAGTGACGTCATTCCTCCCATAATAGCTTCTGGAATTCTCTCAAGAGACAATATTTTACCTAGTACAGTACCAGTCCCTACCATTATCAACACTGTTCCTACTGTATCGGTAGTTGATACTAATGCTTTATATAGCTTTTCGATTGTTAATTCCCGATAAATTGCGAATCCAGCAAATAATCCATAAACACATGCAATTACAGCTGCTTCCGTCGGGGTGAAGAATCCTCCATATATACCACCAAGTATAATGATTGGAACTAGCAATGCCCATATTGATCCAATCATTTCTTTTAAAAATCTAATAATAGAAAACTTCATTCCATTTCCAGAGTATCCTTTTTTTCGAGCAACTACTATTGAAAGAACACAAAGAGAGCCCCCTAATACAATAGCTGGACCAAATCCACCCATAAACATAGTACCTACTGAAGCCCCTGTTGATACACCATATAATACCATAGGAATACTTGGTGGAACTATTACCCCTAAACATCCGGATGCAGCAATTAGTGCAACAGAGAACTTTTTATCATATCCATTTTCTACCATTAAAGGAACCATTACTGAGCCGATGGCTGCTACTGTAGCTGGACCCGAACCTGAAATTGCACCAAAAAACATACATGTAATAACCGTAACAATTGCAAATCCACCTGTTACATGACCTACAGCAGCGTTTCCTAAATTAGCTAATCGACGTGATAACCCACCACCTTCCATTAATGCTCCTGCTAAAATGAAGAAAGGAATTGCCATCAATGGAAATGAATCTAAAGCAGTAAACATATTTGATGCTAAATATGTTAATGGAAGTGTGCTTGCAAACACCAAATAAAACAATACCGACATTCCAACAGAAATACCAATAGGCACTTTTAGAAACAAAAATACTGCAAAAGTACCGAAGATAATTAAATTATTCATTTGATGAAACCTTCACCTTTCTCTCTTTAATTCTTATAAATGTGTCTTGAATTAGTCTAATTACCATAAGAAAACTACCTACTAAAATTGATGTATATGGAATAGACATTGGCATCCGCACTGCTGGTGATAATTGCGTTATTACACGCTCAACTACAGGAATACTATTAATAAATAAAACTATTGCAAATACCAAGAAAATTAGGTTTGCTACTATACTCAAAACAAATTTACCCTTTTCTTTTAAAAATAAATCAAACAATTCAACACTTATGTGTTTTCTCTTCCTTATTGCCCCTGCACAACCAAGATAAATCAACCATATAAACATATATCGACCTACTTCCTCTGTCCAAGACAACGGGAACTCAGCTACACGAAATACTATTTGCAAAAATATAATAATTGTCATGCAAAATAAAACAATTGCACCCAACATTGCTTCTAAATGATTGTCTATAAATCTAAGTGCTTTCATACAATATACTCCTCCTCTATTAATCAATATAATACCTACTTAAAAATCACTGCAGCTAATCTATCTCTTAGATTGGCTATTTTAAACTGTTACCCCCTTTTTCTATTTTCGAATATATCTAGATTTCAATCGCTCTGTCATACATTCTTGTAATCACAAATAGAACAATACATACAAATCATTCCATCATTATTTTACAATTTTCACTCAAATCTTAAACTCCATATCATATTTCTGCATTTTTCTTACGATAGTAGACTGATTAACACCTAAATGCTCAGCCATTTTTCTTGTACTTCCATATAGTACTTGTGCTCTGTATAACATGTTTTTTTCAAGTTCTTCTACAGCATCATTTAAACTAATCTCCTCGTTTTCAGATATACTTTCAATCTTCCTTACGATTTCATTTTTCCTACCGTTTCTATACCATGGCAAATCTTCTGGCTCCAAATACTCGTTGTTACTTACAATTACCATATTTTCTACTACATTTTTCAATTGTCTCACATTTCCAGGCCATGCATACCTTTCAATTTCCTTTAGTGTTTCGTACGTTAATACTTTTTCCTGAGAATATTTTTTATTGAAAATATTCAAGAATAATATTGATAGTGGCATAATGTCGTCGATTCTCTTTCGGAGGGGTGGTATATCTATTTGAACTACATTTAAACGATAATATAAATCCTCTCTAAACGTCCCTTCTTCTACCATCTTTCCCAAATCACGATTAGTCGCAGCGATAACTCGTACATCAACAGTTTTTGAATCTGTTGAACCGATTCTTCTTACTTCCTTAGACTCCAAAAATGTAAGTATTTTTACTTGTAAGTTTAAGGGCATCTCACCAATCTCATCTAGAAAAATAGTTCCATTATCTGTTATTTCAAATAACCCTTGTTTACCACTATTAATTGCACCTGTAAATGCACCTCTTTCATATCCAAATAATTCTGATTCTAAGAGAGTATCCGGAATTGCTCCACAATTCACGACTACAAATGGATTGTCTTTTCTGATACTTTTTCCATGTATATGGCGCGCAATAACCTCTTTACCTGTTCCCGATTCACCCAATAATAATACAGTTGTTGAGAAATTTGTAACCTTCTCTGCTAAATTCATCACGTTTTTCATTTCATCGCTAGCTGTTAGTATTTTCATGTTTAAATCTATATCATCATGAATAGTATCTTCTAGTCTTGAAATATATAGTTTTTCATTTTTCCTTGCCTTTTGTAATTCTTCTGTAAGACTATATATTTCAGTAATATCTCGTGCATTAATTATTATTCGTTTTAATTCATTTTTTTTATTATAAATTGGTCGCCCAGTAACCATTATATGACGCCCAGATTTTACAATTTGTTTTTTGGAAATTGTAGTATTTTCCCTTGCAACAACATGAGCAACTGAATCCGGCATCCAAATAGGATTAACAAGATCCCTCATATATTTACCCTTCATTTCACTTTTTTTGATTTCAGCGATCCTTTCATAAGAATCGTTTACATATTGAATTTTACCATTTTCATCGGTTACTAATATTCCATCAAAAGAACCTTCTAGGATTTCCTCACAGTCTTTTCTTAGTTCTTTTTCTTTAATTAAATCCGCAACAATTTCAGATTCTATTTTCAGTTTTACGATTACTACACCGATATTATCATCAGACACCTTATTGAAATTAAAATAAATAAAATGGTAATCGTCTCCTTCAATTTCTAATTTAGATATATCTGGACATATCTCTTCAGCTTCTTCTATACATGGCACAATTTGAGTTAAGGTTTGACCAATAATGTCATCTTTATGTAGACGAATAATATTCTTAAAAAATTCCTCTGCAGAATCATTAATATTTTTTACTATTCCATTACGGTCGATTACTAATAAAGCTGTTGAATTCTTTTTTTCAAAATCATCACGATTTTCTTTATCTTCATAATTCATAATTACATCTCCTACATAATCTAAAAATGTGAAATTAAGTATTAGACATATTATCATAAAAGCACTACTTTACTCAAGCTTATCACACTTTTTTATCACATAATAATGCTCATGCAAAATATCAAACTATCTTGCCATCCATCCTCCGTCGACTAAAAGTATATGACCGTTAATATAATCAGATGCTTTAGAAGACAAGAAAATAACTGCACCTACTATGTCCTCTGGGGTTCCCAATCGTTTACTCGGCAGCCTATCCATAATTGTTCGCATTCTTTCTTCATCTAAACCCTTCAGATTATCAGTATCCATATATCCTGGAGCAATCGCATTTACATTGATTCCTTTACTAGCCCACTCGTTACATAGTGTCTTGGTCATTTGCGCAATACCTCCCTTACTCGCTGCATATGCAGGTATATACATGCCTCCGGAAAATGAAGTAAGAGATGCAATATTAATTATTTTACCCGAACCCTTTTTTAACATTTTATTTCCCGCTAATTGAGCAAGTAAAAATGGAGCTGTAAGATTTACATTTAATATTTTTTCCCAATCCTCTACTGGAAATTCTTCTGAAGGGTGCCTGATCTGCATTCCCGCATTATTGACAAGTACATCTATTTCACCAAGCATGTTGTATGCTTTATGAAATGAACCGACTATGTCTTCAGTTTTATTCAAATCACAACTCACTCCCCTAATGCTGCCACTTCCTCCATTTAGTTCTTGTGCTACATCATGAACCTTATTGTTAGAACCCATTATGATCACATCGCATCCTGAATCAACAAATCCCCGGGCCATTCCTTTCCCTAAACCTCTGCTACCTCCTGTAATAATGACTTTTTTTCCACTTATATCAAAAATATCTAACATATCTTCATATCTCTTACTTTCATTAATCCCTTTTCGATTTTCTCTTGGGTTACCTCAAAATTAACCCTAAACACATTAGCACTTCCCTCGAAAATTGTTTTTGCTAATTGTTTGATTGCTACTGTACTTGTATCTACTATCTTGATGTCTTCGAAACTAGTAGGAAGATTTACCGTATTGTAAAATTCAATTACTGTATTCCATTCATCGTCATCCCACACTTTATATTCTTCGTATTCAATGGCTAATTGAAGTAATAATCCAAACGCAACTCCTTCACCATGCATAATATGCACATCAGGGTTAAATATCGTCAAGCCATTATATGCTCCATGTGCAATCGAACAACCATTATTTTCGAATCCAACACCACTCAAATATATATTTGCCTCAACAACTGCTTCAAAATCCTCTGACCATAAACTACGTTCAACATCTTCTTTTGCTTTTTTTCCATGTTTTAATAGTATATCTCTGCTTAGCCTTGCAATTTCATATCCAGCAACCGTAGACATTCCCCCGGACAAGTTAAATAATCCAGCGCGTTTAGATGCTCTAGCTTCATAATATGTTACAAATGCATCTCCCATTCCCGCGATCAACATTCTAGCTGGTGCATTTAGAATAATATCAGTGTCTACAAGTACAACATCCGGATTTGTATTTGTTTTTTCCGCATTTAAAAACCTTCCGTGTTCATCATATATCACAGTATTAGCAGTACACGGCGCATCAGAAGACGCAGAAGTAGGTACAATAACTGTTTTCATGTTTTCACACAGCTTTGCAGCTAACTTGGCTGAGTCTATTATTTTACCACCACCAAGTCCTACAATAATTTCTCTATTTGATTCCTTCAAGCATTCTGCTATCCTATTTGCTTCTGCGAGTGTTGATTCTCCTTGAAAGAATATATAAGTAAAATCCACATTCTTTTCACAAAATGCTTTTTCTATTTTATCCTTAACTATTTCATATATTATCTCATCAACCAGTAATGCGTACCTTTTACCAAGGTGACATGTTCTATCACATAGTTGTTCTAGAATATTTCGCCCTTGAAAGTACTTCGTAGGAGCGATCATACTACTATAATTCATAATTTCTCCATGCTATTACTTTATAATGTAACTCCATCACGCAAAAAACTCATTTGATAATACCCATTTACTTCATTTTTCGTTTTATATTCTCCATTACATGTTGCTACTATTTGAGAAAATAACTCTTTAGTAAATTTATCCAAGTTTTCTTCACCCGGATTATCTAAAAGAATACCTGCATTATAGTCTATCCATCCACTTTTCTTTTTTGCTAGATAATTATTGGAGGAAAGTCTAAACGTAGGACCGGCAAACCCGCATGGTGTTCCTCTACCTGTAGTAAATAAAGTAAGGACTGAACCTGCTGCAATCTGTCCGGTTACTCCTGTTAAATCATTGCCCGGGCCAGATACTAATATATATCCATTTTTGGATGCTCGCTCACCATATTTTAATACTTCGGTTACAGCACAAAGACCGCCCTTCTGAATGCACCCTAATGATTTTTCTTCAATAGTCGATAATCCCCCTGCCTTATTTCCTTGCGTAGGATTATCACTAACCTTTTCTCCATATCTTGCAAAGTAATCATTATAATTATTAATCATACTAACTTGATCGTCGAAAACTTCTTCATTTACTGCTCTATTCATGAGTAAGTGTTCCGCACCGAACATTTCGGGAACTTCTGTCATATTGACAGTTCCACCTCTTTTGACGAATTCTTCAGTAATTTTACCAATCATCTTGTTTGCGGTAATTCCCGAAAATCCATCAGAACCACCACAATTGACACTAATATGAAGTTTATTAAACGATTGTGGCTCTCGTCTATCTTTATATACTTCGGACATGATTTCATCACATAATTGGATTCCATCTTCAAACTCATCGTCACTTTCCTGCAACACTAAAAATTTCACTCTTTTATCATCAACTTCCCCTAAGTGTTTTTTAAGCGTAATAAGATCATTAATTTCACAGCCTAGGCTTACCACTAACACTCCACCAAAATTAGGGTTGCGGATTATTCCAGACAACGTTGTAGCTGTCATTGCCAAGTCATTACCTGTTTGGCTACAGCCATATGGATGAGTCAATGATAAAATACCATCAAAATTTTCATTTTGAGGAAATCTTGTCTCCAACATTTTTCCTAACTTTTGCAATGGCCCATTTGCACAAAATACCGTGGGGATTAATGCAAGATGGTTCCTGATGCCCGCCATATTGTCTTTTCGTGAATACCCCATAAACACATCTTTTGATTTTCCTGGCAAAATAGATTCCGTATTGTAATTATATGAATACTCTTTCTTGTTGTTTGCCTTAGTTTCAATATTATGATCGTGAACATAACAGCCAGTCTTAATGTTTTCGGTTGCCAATCCAATAGAATTTCCATACTTTAAAACATCCTCGCCAATTTGAATGTCTTGTAACGCAAATTTATGGCCATTAGGAATATCCTCTAATAGTTTAATTGTTTCATTTTCAACTATTACTGATGTACCAGACTTCAAGTCACTCAGTGCAACAGCAACCGTATCAATTGGATATATTCTAACTGCAAGCATACAATCTCCTTCTATTACATAATAAATGAGGATTGTAATTTACAACCCCCATTTATAAATAAATTTATTAGTTTTCTTCATTTACCCTTGCAGCCTCTTCTAATACTTCATCTAAAGTAACAGTTGGGCTATATGTGTCTGAAAAAGTAGTGTAGCATTCTTGAGTTACATCTCTAAAGACATTTCTTTGTTCATCAGTTAAGAAAGTGATTTCTGTTCCAGCATCTTGAATTGTCGCAATGTATTCAGCTTCCAATTCTATCGACAAACTACGATTTACGTCGACTGCTGCTGCCGCTGCTGCATCTACAACTTCTTTTAGATCATCTGGAAGAGCTTCATAATAATCACTATTGATACTTAAAGCCGTAACATCGAAACTGTGGCTTAAATCTGTCATGTAGTCTTGAACTTCATAGAACTTATTTGTTGCAGTAATTGCATATGGATTATCTTGTCCATCAACAGTACCTTGTTGCAACGCTGTATATAACTCTGAAAAACTCATTGGCATTGGATTTGCACCCATCAACTCGAACATTTGAATATAAAGTGGTGATTCCATAACTCGAATCTTTAAGCCAGCCATATCATCGGGGCTTGAAATTGGTTTTACATTGTTAGTCAACATACGGATACCATTTTCAAAATATCCCAAGATACGTACACCTGTTTGATCAGCAATTTCATCAGAAATTCGCGTTCCTAATTCACCATCAAAAAATGCATATGCAGCTTCTCTATTATCAAATAAGAATGGAAGTCCAGCACTCACTAACTCATCAGTAAAGCTAGCATACATAGATTGACTAGTTTCACACATTTGTATTTCTCCAGCTTGTGTTGCCTCTACTAATTCGCGACTTGCACCCATAGTATTATTTGTAAAAACTTCTACTTGAATCCTTCCATCAGACATTTCTTCAGCAACTCTTTCAAATTCAAATTGTGCTTGGGAAATCGGATGATCATCTGGAACTGTACCACCCATGATGATAGTATACGTTTCACCATCTCCACCAGCTCCCGAATCATCACCGCCACATGCTACCAAAGATAGTGACATAGCTAAAATTAACAAAATTGTGATAATGCTTCTAATTTTTTTCACGATATTTCCTCCTTTTTGGGAATAAATAAAATTATAACGATTTGTTATGAAACGATATTATGCAATAGTCATGCCAAAATCTCGTTTACGTATAAAAGTATATTGTTCAATAATCATTTAATATCCTAACTTTAAGCGAGGATATTCAGAAAGCAAATATATTTTTATTTCAAATCACTAGTTGTTCACAGCAAAACTACTTGCGCAATTATAATAACTTCATTACATTTACAACCTTTTTTGGGAGTGCAGACTTCCTGTATTTTTCACTTCTTTAATTGATAAGCTCTATCTTTAGTATTTTTATATGCACTCAAAAAAACACTTTATAATAAAAATACCGACTTAATATGAATTAAATTCTAAGATCTAATTCTATGTAGTCGGTAGATTTTCATGTTTTTATTTAATTTTTTTAAATTCTCTATAAAATAAAAAATATACAGTGCTAAAAATACTGTATATAGATGCAATCATACATCATAATGCGCAAATGCATCATATTATATAATTTCTATAGCGGACTATTAATTATTGAAGGTATTTATTCTCTATTCCTAATATACTCAAAAATATACTGCTGTGCGATTCCTTCGTAACCACTGCAGACATGAGGCAGTCCTTGTGGAAACAATTCGCTCATTGCCTTTTTTATCCACACATCTTTTGGGAAGGCTTCATACCTGCAAAGCGAGAACAATAATACACAGTCAGAAACCTTTTGTCCGACGCCTTTAATTGATTGCAAAAATGCAGACACCTCATAAAAATTAGCTTTCATAAGTTTTTCGTGCGTCCATTTATCCGAAAACTCTCGGTTTTTTTCTAAGGATCCAGTCTCATTTGTAACGCTATCGAGGGAAGGAAAATACATATTATTTGATATTACATTGATAGCATCTACAATATATTTTGCCCTAAAACCAGCCTTTAATTCCGCTAAGTCTTCAATCGTAACACCCTTAACGCTTTGAATGGTGGGAAATGTATAGTGATTGGGATATACTTCTTCGCCATACTTCCGACAAAATGAATCCACAATTTTGCGAATTCTTGTAATATTATTGTTTTGGCTTATAATGAAGCTAATTAGCACTTCAAAAAAGTCTTGATTTAATATGCGTATGCCAGGTGCGTTTTCCACGCATTTACGCATCATGTCATCTTCGGTAAATCTATTTTGGATACTCGCATAATCAATGTCAAGCGAAAAATAATGTTTCCATACACTTTCATCGAGTGGTTCATTACTTTTTAATATTAATCTTTGTTCAAATACGACTGTAAAGTCCGTTGCCTCAACTTGCTTTACCTGTATATACTTTCCCAAAGCAACACCATCAAAAAAACCCTCCTTTTTTTGCCATCTAAAAGCCTGACCACAAAATAGGGTCTGCTCGAGAGAAAAAGGAGGGGTAATTTTTAATTCTAAATTATATTTCAGTTCATCATTCATATTATTTATACTCTTTATTTTAGCGGATATCATCAGATTACACTATGCGTATTGGATTAAATTCAACGATAAATCTATTATTTAAATCCTTTCGATAGGTCGAAGAGCGTTTCTTGATAGACATAGTAGTTGAGCCAATTAGAAAAAAGTAAACTCGCATGGCTTCTCCACCTAAACATTATCTCATCACTAGGATCGTCGTTCTTATAATAGTTTTTTGGCACGTCGATTGGAAGTCCTTTTGCGACATCTCTTTTATATTCAATTTCTAAAGTATCCTTGTCATACTCTTGATGACCTAATATATAAATTTGCCTTCCATTCTCAGTAGATATTACATGGACTCCTGCCTCATCAGACATTGCAATTATTCTTAACTCTTCACATGCGTTTACGTCTTCTGTTTTTATATACGTGTGTCTCGAGTGCGGAGCGAAGAAGTATTCATCAAATCCTCTAACAAGTGGACTCCGTTTTCTTACAACTTTTTGCTCAAACACCCCGAATATTTTTGATTCCAAATCATATTTATTAATTCCATGATCGTAATATAGTCCAGCTTGCGCGCCCCAGCAAATATGCATTGTACTATAAACATTATCCTTTGACCAATCTAGTATTGACTTTAGCTCATTCCAGTAATCTACATCTTCAAACTTCATCTGCTCTACAGGGGCGCCTGTTAAAATTAAACCATCGAACTTTTGTGTCTTTATTTCGTCCCAGGTCTTGTAGAACTGCGTCAAATGAGATTCTGGAGTGTTTTTGGAATCATAGCTATCCATTCGAACTAATGTCAGATTTACTTGCAGTGGTGAATTAGCTAACACTCTAGCAAATTGTGTCTCTGTAGCTATTTTGGTAGGCATCAGGTTTACAACTACTATTTCGAGAGGTCGAATATCTTGTGAGTAAGCTCTTGCGACATCCATTGTAAATATATTTTCATCGCTTAGAACGGCTTTAGCTGGCAAATCATTTGGTATTATTAAAGGCATATTATTCTCCTTAATTCTAAAGTGCTTGCTCTAGATCTGCTACGATATCTTGTACATCCTCGATTCCAACAGATAGACGTATAAGATCAGGAGCTATTCCTGCCACTACTTGTTCTTCTTCTGTAAGTTGCCTATGGGTTGTAGTCGAAGGATGAAGCACGCAAGAACGAACATCTCCTACATGAACTACTAAACTAATCAGTTTTAATTTCTTAATAAAATCTTCCCCAGCACTCTTACCACCTTTGATTCCAAAACATAATACACCACTTTGTCCTTTCGGCATATATCTTTGTCCGAGCTCATAGTATTTATTCGTCTTAAGACCAGGATATGATACCCATTCTACGCTAGGATGATTGCTCAAATATTCAGCTATACCAAGCGCATTTTGACTGTGCCTTTCCATGCGCAAGTGAAGAGTCTGAAGTCCTTGCACAGTTAGAAAAGCATTCATCGGAGACATTGCACTTCCAAAGTCTCTAAGAATCTGCGCTCTTAATTTCAAAGAAAATGCTGCGTTTCCGAATTTTTCATAGTATTTTATGCCATGATAAGTTTCATCTGGCTCTGTTAAACCTGGAAATTTATCAGACTTAGACCAGTCAAAATTACCTGCCTCAACCACGACTCCGCCTACTGCTGCCGCGTGTCCATCGGCGTATTTTGTGGTTGAGTGTATGACAATATCCGCACCATGCTCTATTGGATTACAAAGATACGGAGATGCCAACGTGTTGTCTATGATAAGTGGAACACCCGCAAATTTTGCAAATTGACTAAATTTATCAAAGTCCAGTATAGCAAGCGAAGGATTTGCAAGTGTTTCTGCAAATATAGCCTTGGTATTTGGCTTTACATACTGCTTTAGTTCTTCTAATGATAATTCTTGATCGACAAAAGTGCTCTCTATACCAAGTTTAGATAACGTTGTTCTAAAAAGATTATATGTTCCACCATACACACTTTTGGAAGAAACGAAATGATCCCCTGCAGAACAAATATTAAATATAGCCATGAAAGTAGCTGCCATCCCAGAAGCTGCAGCAATTCCCATTGTTCCACCCTCCAAAGTAGCCATTTTTTCTTCCAATGCTACAACTGTTGGATTGCTCAATCTAGAGTACATATAGTCCGCACTCTCCAAATCGAATAGCTTAGCTACAGATTCTGAATCGTAATACCTATATGTTGTACTTTGCACCATCGGCAATACATGCGGCTCGCCTTGTTGTGCGACATATCCACCATGAACACACTCTGTATTTTTTTTCATTTCTTTTCTCCTATATCGACAAAATAGAAAAATAGATTCCCAAAAACACTTTTCGGAAATCTATATTACCTCATTATTATTAATTATTTACCGCAGTTAGCTTTAGCTGTCTCACAAAGCGAAGTGAATGCAGCCGGATCGTTTATCGCCAATTCAGAAAGCATTTTTCTGTTGATTTCGATTCCTGATTTTTTCAGTCCATCCATCAATCTGCTGTATGACATATCGTTCAATCTTGCCCCCGCGTTAATTCTCGCGATCCATATTCTACGATATTCTCTTTTTTTCAATTTTCTACCGATGTATGCAGATCTAAGTGAACGCATAACCGCAGGATTAGCCGCTCTAAAAACTTTACTTCTAGTTCCGTAAAATCCTTTCGCTAGCTTTAATATTTTTTTATGTTTTCTGTGTGTATTTACACCATTTTTAACTCTTGCCATATTTTATATCCCCCTATCCTTATTTCGCCATCGCTCTAAGCATTCTCTTCAAATCGGCACTTTTAAGCATAGTAGCTTTTCTAAGACCTCTTTTTCTCTTTGCTGTCTTCTTAGTTAAAATATGACTAGTAAAAGCCTTATTTCTTTTTACTCTTCCGGAACCAGTTACTTTTAGTCTTTTCTTTGCTCCTCTGTGTGATTTCATTTTGTTTTTTGCCATGGTGATTCTCCTTTTCGTTTATTGTATTAGTGTGCGCATGTGCTTTGTAAGATTTATTTATTTGCTATGCTATATTTATTTTTCTCTATATAAATGTAGTCCGAGTAATTTTACTATTATAATAATCGTGCTATTTTTCTGCCTTCGGAGACAATATCATAATCATGCTTCGGCCTTCGAACTCAGGTTTTTTGTCGATAACACTAAATTCCGATGTAATATCAGCAAATCTTTGCATTACTTCACGGCCCCTTACAACATATTCTTTTTCTCTACCTCTAAAACGAAGACTTACTTTTACCTTATCTCCTTCTTTGAGGAATTTTGTCGCTGTTTTTGCTTTTACTTGAATATCATGGTCTTCAATAGAAGCACTCAGTCTAATTTCTTTGATAACTGTAACTTTTTGCTTCTTCTTTGCGTCCTTTTCCTTCTTTTGCAATTCATATCTGTACTTCCCATAATCAAGTATCTTACATACAGGCGGATTCGCATTAGGTGAAATATTGACAAGATCCAAATTTTCTTGTGCCGCTAGTTCCATCGCTTCTTCCAATGAAATGACGCCAAGCATCTCTCCATCTTTACCAATTACTCTTAGTTCCTTATCACGAATTTCTTCGTTGATTTGATTTTTCTTACTAATCTTTTTTACCTCCTAATAAAAAATGGCGGACATAAACTATCCGCCATAAAATCACTTCAACGTGAACATTTTACTTATTGACCCGACAAACTTTAGTCTGAAAGGTGAAAAGCGGACAGCTTTTTCTTAATTTATTTAGATGTAGTAACTTAGATGCTTTGCTTATAAAACAAGCGCGCTTCATCAATTACTTTGCTTATCTATGATACACGTCTAACGCTTAATTGTCAAGCACTTTTTAAATTTTGCAATCTACCTTTTGCAATCTACTATGCATTCTTCTTCTTTGCGATTAGATATAGTCCCGATAGTGCAAGGAGTGAGCCTGTCGCAATTGCTATGAGACCGTATATATTAGAGTGATCTCCTGTGGCAGGTCCTATCACTGAAGTTGCCGCCACCACTGTAAAACTCGTCATGACTGTGCCGTAGTCTAGGGTTGCTAATTCTATGGCATACGTTCCAGGCAATAGACTTGATGTATATTCACCTGACAAGGTTGCTATTGTGCTTCCCGAGCTATATACAACATACTTTGCTGGCACATCTATTCCATCTACTTTAGTAGTTAGCCCCATACCGTCTGCGTAAGGGAATGTAGCTTTAATAATTAAAGTTTCACCCTGTTTAATTGTTTGTCCATCTCCCGACATTATTTGCGGAATAGTCACTAAGTATGGGAACCCATTATTGAAATTAGGGTCTCCGCCAAAGACGTTACCTGTCGGGTCTAGTTTCCCTACAAAGTTTCCTATCTGCATTTCACTTAGTGTTGCCCCTGCTTTTCCTGCAGTATATTCATTTCCGTTGCTTCCTGTGTCATTTACGGTATTTGCGTTGTTTCCATAGCTGTTTGTTAGTAAATTAACATCATCTGTATCCCCTACTAGACCTCCGACAAAAATTCTACCTATAACAGTTCCTGTGGCATAGCTGTTTTTTACTGTTCCACCATCAGTCCAGCCAGATAGGCCTCCTACAGTCGTTCCACCGGTAACATCACCTAGAGCATAGCAGTTTATTATTTCTGCACCAGTATCTCCTGCGGATCCAACTAGACCACCTACGCTAGAATCACCTATAACAGTTCCTGTGGCATAGCTGTTGGATATTTTTCCTTCATTAACACTTCCTGCTAGCCCCCCCACATTTTGCATGCCATTTTCTCCGTCAACATTAGCAGTAGAGGAAGAGTTGTGGATTTCAGCTTCCCATGCGCGCCCAACCAAACCTCCTAAAAAGCTACCTCCTATTATCTCTCCGGAAGTGTGGCAGTTAGTTATTTCTCCATAATCTATTTTCCCAACCAGGCCTCCTATACGGCTATCAACTGCAATGCCTCCTATACGGCTATCAACTGCAACATATACATTTAGGACTGATAAGTTTTCTAGGATTGCACCCTTGGAACCATTATCAGTTGCTATCCCAAAAAGTCCCCAAGAATCATCTATATATCCAACTGCTGAACTCCTATCAATTTTCATGTTTTTTATTGAATGATTTCCTCCATCAAAAGTTCCTAAGAAAGGTTTCTCATTTCCAGCTGCACTGTCATACATTCCTATAGGCGTCCACTCAGTGCCAGCAAGGTCTAGATTTCTTGTTAGGGTTATTGTCTTCCCCTCAAATGTGTCTGTTCCTGCATTTACTATTTCTGCCAACCCTGCCAGTTCCTCTGCTGTAGTGATAGTGAACTCAGTAGCCGCAGGGGTTGCTGTGTACCAACCATCATCTGATGTTCCATTCCATGTGTCTACTGCCGTCTGTGCAAAAGCAGTGTGCGGAACCATCGTCACCATCAGCATTGCTACCGTTACTAAAGCAACAGTCCTTTTAATAATTTTGCTCATAGAAATTTACCTTTCTTGGATTACTAATACATATCTATAATTAATAAATTGGTACTAGAATATAATAAATAAATAAATTAATTAATTTATTTATTTATTTATTTAGACTATCGATTACCCATATCAAGATATTCTATAACATAAAACCTTAAATTGCAATATTAAATGTCTGGAGATTTTATACTGTAAATTGCAATATTAAGTGTCCACAAATTTTGACTTTTTGTATAATGTAGTCTTGTTATTAATTTAGGTTAGGTTTAAATGTTTCCTATATTATTTCTATTGCGAAAGAACAATACAGTGGGACGTAGGACATAAAAAACGATGCAGGAATTTAGAAACAAATCTAATTCCGTGCCTATACCATACAAATTGACGTTGATCAATATTCCGAAAGTAATAGCTAAAACAGCTATTATCTCAGGATACTTAAATAAAGTTGCATTGTTTGGATTAAAAGTATATTCTGGAACTACTCCTACAACAAGGCAAAAAACTAGAGCATCAACACCATTCGATATATTATTAAGTAAACAGTAAAGTAAAAGAGCAGAGTATATTAAAGAACATACGATTATTTTTATATTTAACTTCATTTTATCTTCTCACTTATATTAATGTACTATATTTATTATATATGAGTGCGATATGAGTAGTCAAGTAGAAAAGAGACTATCATGAAAATGACGAATTGTAGTATCAAGTGTCCGTAAATTTTGACTTTTTTTACAATGTGGTCTTATTATTAATTTAGGCTACTTCCGCTTGCGTTTAATATATACGTATCGTTCCGCAAATACAAAAATATTATTCCGATAAGATTGATATTATTCCGCAAAAATGATATATTAATGAAAATGAGGAGGATGATATAATGTATATGACTGTAGCGCAGGCATCAATTAAATGGGGAATATCTGACAGACGAGTGAGAATTTTATGCGCAGAAAATAAAGTGCAAGGAGCTTATCAAAACGGCAAAATCTGGCAAATTCCAAAAGATGCACTTAAACCAGAAGACGGTAGATATAAAACTGGGAAAAGCTTATTCCATATCATCGATGAGAAAAAATCGATGCTTGACAGCATGCGCACATTGACTGAAGGTGAATCAAAGCGACTATACGAAGAATTCGCTGTTGAATTTACCTACAACTCGAATGCTATCGAGGGTAACACTCTAACATTGCGGGAAACAGATTTAGTTTTAAAAGGACTAACAATAGATCAAAAACCACTGAAAGACCATTTGGAAGTTGTCGGACATAAGGAAGCATTTGACTATGTTGCTGAATTGGTGAGGGATAAATCACCAATTTCCGAAAGGGTAATAAAGCAAATTCACTATCTTGTTTTGTCAGACAAAAAGGATGACCGAGGTGTTTATAGAAGAATCCCTGTAACAATTATGGGTGCAAAACATACACCTTTACAGCCTTTTCTTATTGAACCCAAGATGAATGAACTGATCATTAACTATAATAGTAACACAGAACATATAGCATCGAAACTCGCTCGATTCCACATTGAATTTGAGACAATCCATCCTTTTATTGACGGCAACGGTAGAACAGGGCGATTGCTTGTAAACCTTGAACTTATGAAAGCGGGATTTCCTCCGATAGACATAAAATTTACCGACAGAATAAAATACTACAAAGCTTTCGATGAGTATAACGGAAATAACAATATTGGTGCTATGGAAAAACTGTTTGCTAGGTACATAAATGAAAGACTCACAGCCTATCTTTCAATGTTGAACATATAACAGCAACATAGATAAAATATACAAGTACGCCACTTTCTTTGCAAAATTGTGTGATTTTTTAGTTCCCGATTTTTCTAAATCTTTGATATCTCTGGTTTAGCAATTCTTCTTCAGATAAGTTTTTCAGTTCCTGAAACTCATCATATACGAGTTCTTCAATTTTGGCATATACTGATTTGAAGTTCTTTACATTAGCAGGCTCATTAATAACGCCTTCAATTACTTCTAAGTTGTATAAATCTTCGGCTGTCAGTTTAAGACACTCAGCAGCTTCTTTCTTTTTACCAACATCTTTCCACAAAATACTTGCACATCCCTCAGGACTTATTACGGAATAAATTGAGTTTTCAAGCATGTAGACTTTATCTGCAACTGCGAGTGCAAGAGCACCTCCGCTTCCACCTTCTCCGATAAATATACTGATTATAGGTGTTTTCAAAGTCATCATTTCCATCAAATTCTCTGCGATTGCTTGACCTTGCCCTCTTTCTTCTGCTTCTATTCCCGGATATGCCCCCGGAGTGTCTACGATGCACAATATTGGACGCTTAAATTTTTCGGCTAACTTCATCTGTCGCAACGCTTTTCTATAACCTTCCGGATGCATTAGTCCAAAATTTCTTTCGACTCGTTCTTTAGTGGTTTTACCTTTTTCCATAGCGACTACCGTGAGTGGCATATTCTTGATTCTACCTATACCCGCAATTACTGCTTTATCATCACTGTATCGTCTATCACCTGCAAATTCTACAAAATCGGTAAACAATGTATTAATATAATCTTGCGAAGTAGGTCGATCCTGAGCTCTCGCTAATTCAACTTTCTTAAAGACGTCTACTTTTTGATTATGAGCCATAAATTCTCCTTAATATTAAACAATTTCCTTATCGATATGTAAGGCTAAAATGTTTTGTATGTATTTTTTTTGTCTCTCTCTTGGAACAATCGCATCTATGAATCCCTTTTTTTTCAGAAATTCAGCACGCTGAAACCCCTTCGGAAGTTTTTGTCTAATAGTTTGTTCTATTATTCTTGGTCCCGCAAAACCAATCAAGGCACCCGGTTCAGATATAATTATATCTCCCTCCATGGCAAAACTAGCCGTCACACCTCCCGTAGTAGGATTAGTTAAAAGTGTAATATACAACAGCCCTGAATCGCTGTGTCTTTTTACTGCGCCACTCGTTTTCGCCATTTGCATCAATGAGATAATACCCTCTTGCATCCTAGCACCGCCGGAAACAGTACAACCTAAGACCGGCATATTATGTTCTGTAGCATATTCAAATAATCTTGTTATTTTTTCGCCTACAACACTCCCCATGCTTCCCATCATGAACTCACCGTTCATAACAAATACACAAACGGGATACCCTCCAATTTTACCTTTGCCACATATTACGGCCTCTTTTTCTCCTGATTTTATTTGCGCTAGTTCAATTTTCTTTGCGTAATTTGGAAAATCTATGGGATTTCCAGTACTTAAATCACTATCAAACTCTTCAAAAGTTCTCTTATCCAATAACATTTTTATTCTCTCACGAGCCGAGAGTGTTTTGTGATGTCCACATGATATACATACTTGAAAAGATTCAACATAATCTTCTTCCAATGTTGTTCTTTTACATTTTGTGCATGTTATTCTTGGACCATTTTGGATTTGTTGACTTACTGAATATCCTGTCTCTGCCTTAAACTCGAGCTCATTTTTGGGCTTGCGAAATATTGAATTTGTAAACAATATATTTTACCTCTTTTCCATGAAATCTGTATAGTAATTCCCATTTTTATAAAGTTCGGAATCCAAGATTTCTAAGTGCAAATCCGTATTGACCGGCACACCCTCTATAATTAATTCGCACAGTGCAGCATTCATCTTTCTGATTGCTTCTTCTCTACTATTAGCCTTTACTATTAGCTTTCCTATCATCGAATCATAAAATGGTGGAATTTCATAGCCGTTATATATAAAACTGTCAAATCGAACCCATGGTCCGCCTGGGATATGGAGTGTTTCAATTTTTCCTACGCAGGGATTGAAATTATTGTGAATGTCTTCTGCATTAATTCTACATTCGATCGCGTGACAATTTATTTTTATATCAGATTGAGACAATTCTAAGTTAATTCCTGCAGCTATCCTTATTTGAGTTTTTACTATGTCGACATCTGTTACCATTTCTGTAACAGTATGCTCTACTTGCAACCTAGTATTCATCTCCATAAAGAAAAAGTTTTCGTCTTTATCTACTAGAAATTCCAAAGTTCCTGCATTTTCATACTCTATATAATCAGACGCAGCAATAGATGCTGCATACATTTCTTTTCTGAGTTCCTCAGAAATTGAAGCTACTGGACTTTCTTCTATTAGTTTTTGATTTTTACGTTGTATGGAACATTCACGATCTCCTAAGCAAAGAGTCTTTCCTGATTTATCTCGTATAATCTGCAATTCAACATGTTTGGCCGGCCTCACATATCTTTCCATATATAAACCGCCATCACCAAAAGCACTTTGCGCCTCTTTTGAAGCAGAAAGATACGCAGCCTCTAAATCTTCCTCTCGCTTTACGATACGAATTCCACGACCACCACCACCAGATCTAGCTTTCACCATAAGTGGATAACCTATTTTTTTTGCTTCTTCCGTTGCTTGTTTTACATCTTTAACTACATCGCAGCCTAGTATAATAGGAACACCTGCTTTTGCCATAGTGTTTCTGGCTTGCTCCTTGTCACCCATTTTGGATATAATTTCCGCACCCGGCCCTATCCAAATTATATTATTATCACGGCATAATTTTGCAAATTCAGCATTTTCGGAAAGGAATCCATATCCAGGATGTATTGCTTGTGAACCGGTTACCTCTGCTGCCGATATGATAGAATTCATATTCAAATAGCTATCTTTTACCATTGAACCGCCTATACAAATGCTCTCGTCTGCCAAGCTTACATGCAAAGAATATCTATCTGCTTCTGAAAAAACTGCTACGGTGCTTATTCCCATCTCTTTACAAGCTCTGATTATCCTAACAGCAATTTCTCCTCTATTAGCAATCAAAATTTTCGAAAACATAATTATTCTCCTTTGACAAGCGCAAAGGAAAATTCAGCGCTTACGGAAAGTTTTCCATCTACACTGCCAGTTCCTTTTGCAAAATAAAAAGGATGTTTTTTTCTTTCAATAACACATTCGATTTGCAATGTATCACCAGGCCTTACTGGGCTTTTGAATTTGACATTATTTAGTCCAGTAAAAAAAGGCGTAGCATTTTCAGCGTTTTGTTCGTCCGCCAAAAGTACGGCGGCACATTGAGCCATCATTTCACAAAGCATCACTCCAGGAACTACAGGATTGTTTGGGAAGTGCCCTTGCAAGAAAAATTCGTCGCCTTTAACTTTATAATAGCCAACCGCTTTACCATCTACAACTTCCGCCTCGTCAACCAACAACATCGGTTCTCTGTGAGGTATTATTTTTTTTATTTCGTCTCTATTCATATTATTATCCTATATAAAACAACGTCTGTCCGTATTCTACAACGGCTCCATTTTCAACGCAAATCTCTTTTATTACACCATCTGTTTGAGCTACGATTTCATTCATCATTTTCATCGCTTCAATTATACAAAGAGTCGTACCTTTTTCCACAGTATCTCCTACTTTGACAAACGGTTCATCCTGTGGTGATGGCGCAGTATAAAAAGCACCGACCATAGGAGCTTTTACGGCAGTCCCTGTTGATGAATTCGATCTGATATTTTCTACCTGGATCGGCTCAACATTTTCAGTACCCGTATTAGCTATTGAAGAAAAATTATCGTTACTAGACGAAGTTTCAACCGCTCTGCCTGTACCATTTTTAATAAGTGTAAGCTTGCTATCACCTTCCGTTAATTCTAAGAAATTCAGTGACGAATCTTCTAACAATGTAATTATATTTTTTATTTCATTTAAATCCATTTTATTTTCCTTCGTACTTTCTAAAGGCTAAACAAGCATTATGCCCACCAAATCCCAACGAGTTGGAGAGACCTAAAATCATTTGTTCTTTTACAGCTACATTAGGAGTTATATCCAAATCACAGTCTGGATCCGTTTCTTTATATCCTATCGTTGGAGGAATTACACCTTCCTTTAATGCCATAACAGTCGCAATGGCTTCCACAGCCCCCGCGGCACCTAACATATGCCCCGTCATAGATTTTGTAGAACTTATTTTTGCTTTTCTTGCTTTTTCTTCACCGAGCGCCGATTTAATTACTAATGTTTCAGTTTTATCATTTAATGGAGTACTAGTACCATGTGCATTTATATATATTCTGTCTTCATTCTCCATGCCGCCTTCTGAAATTGCTTGTTTCATAGCTCTGATTGCTGAGAAGCCTTCCGGGTGCGGTGCAGTCATATGATGCGCGTCGCATGTATTTCCATATCCACAAACTTCTGCATATATTTTTGCGCCACGCTTTAGCGCATGCTCATATTCTTCTAAAATTAGAATACCTGCACCTTCACCCATTACGAAACCATCCCTTCTTTTGTCAAAAGGAATAGAACAGGCATCTATTTCATTTCTAGTTGTAAGTGCCATGCAATTAGTAAACCCCGCTATGGATAAATTTATTATAGTAGCTTCCGCTCCACCTGAAATCATAGCATCAGCATAGCCGTGCTTGATTGCCCTAAAAGCTTCCCCTATCGCGTTTGTCGCCGTAGCACAAGCTGTAACTACAGGCAAACTTGGACCTTGCGCACCAAATTTTATAGCTATATTCCCCGTTGCCATATTACCTATCATCATTGGTACGAAAAATGGATTAATCTTACGTGGACCGCTATCGTTTAACTTTTTAGCTTCTTCGATAAAAGTGTTCATTCCACCTGTACCAGTCCCGACGTAAACTCCAAATCTTTCTTTATTTAATTCTTTATAATCTTGAAGGCCGCTGTCTTCTACAGCCTGAGTAGCCGCAGCTACTGCATATTGAGAAAAAAGGTCTTCTTTTTTTGACTCTAATTTATCCATATAATCTAGAGGATCAAAACCTTTTACTTCGGCAGCTATCTTCACTTTGTAGTCTGTAGTATCAAACTTAGTGATATAATCTATACCATTTTTTCCACTAGATATACCATTCCAGTACTCATTCAAATTATTGCCTACAGGAGTTATTGCTCCCATTCCTGTAATGACTACTCTTCTTTCCATATAATTACCGTCCCTTTTCAAACAACTCATCAAATAGTTCTTGTACAGTTACTATTTTGTCAATCAAATATGCTTTAGCACCAACAAATACAAATCCATTGTTTATTCTACCTCTGTAGGCATTTATTAAAGCCGAAGATATACAATACATGCTATCTAGTCTTTTACATGTAGTAATGCATTCTCTATTACAAGCTTTAGGTCGCCTAAGTCCTGCTTTCGCTTCCTCGACAAAATCACCTGCCAGTGCCCTTCCAGGCAATCCAACAGGGCTTTCAATTATGACAATATCTTCTTTTTTGCAGTTGACATAAGCCTCTTTAAATTTTACATCGGCGTCGCATTCTACTGTAGCTACAAAACGAGTACCCATTTGGACACCACCCGCACCCATATCTAATATTTGATTTATATCTTCTGCCGTATGGATTCCGCCCGCAGCTATTACCGGTATTTTTTTACCCGAAGTTTTTTCTATCTCGCTTACTGCTTCAAGTACTCCAGGCAACAGATTTTCCAATTGATATTCTTCATTATCGATTTGCTCTCGAGAATACCCCAAATG
Organism: uncultured Oscillospiraceae bacterium; assembly: GCA_964367585.1. Lineage (GTDB taxonomy): Bacteria > Bacillota > Clostridia > Peptostreptococcales > Anaerovoracaceae > CAYJGJ01. The sequence goes on along the minus strand of CAYIYH010000013.1, from coordinate 19,565 downwards.
CCCACCTGCAAGTGGACCTTCTAGTACAAATGCATCCGGAGCGTAATTGTATTTAGTTATCCATCTTTTTGCAATAAATGTAGCAGCCCGTGCCGATGAAATTATTGGCACTAACTTAGTTTTACTTCCCTCTATCAATAATTCCGGCAAATTAAGAGGCAAGCCTGCACCTGCAACAATAAGATCTATTTTTTCTTCGATAGCCGCTTTAGCAAGTTCTTTAAATTCTGTCAAAGCCACCATTATATTTACACCGATAGCACCTGTTGTTTCCTTTTTTGCTCTTCTAATTTCTTGTCTCATCGCGGCAACATTCGAACTCTCGCTATTTTTATTCATTAGATCTATTACGGCTTCATCTTCGATCTTTGTGACATATCCCAAACCAACAGCCGATAAAAGACCTATTCCGCCTGCTTTTGCTACCGAAACTGCTAAATTTCTCCCTGAAACACCTATTCCCATACCACCTTGCATAACTGGCATAGGAACTTGTAGATCTCCTATGGTAATTCCAGAGTATTTTGAACTCTTCATATTGGATCCCTTCTATTGCTAATGAAATATCGAGTCAATTTGACTAAATATATAATCCACCGTCAACCTTGATAGTTTCTCCCGTAATATACGAAGCCTTATCACTTGCCAAAAAAACTGCCAAATTGGCAACTTCTATAGTGTTACCCATCCGCTTTAGAGGTACTGCTTCTGCAACTCCATTTTTTATATTATCCGTTAACTTTTCGGTCATATCCGTAGCGATAAATCCAGGTGCAATAGCATTACAACGTATATTGCGTGAAGCAAATTCTTTGGCTGTTGTTTTGGTAAGTCCTATCACTCCGGCTTTAGCAGCAACATAATTTGCTTGTCCTGCATTTCCCATCATCCCAGATATTGAACTAATATTTACGATAGAACCTGTCTTTTTTCTCATCATATGTGCAGTAACTTGCTTGGTCATATAAAAAATACCATTCAAATTAATATCTATTACATCTCTAAAATCTTCAGGTTTCATGGTCATTATAAGCGCGTCTTTTGTAATCCCCGCATTGTTGACTAATATATCTATCTTTTCGAAGTCAGCAATTATTGATTTTACGGTTTCCTGCACAATATTAAAATCACTAACATTACAATCGTACGCTCGTGCCTTGCGACCAAGTGATTCTATTTCTTTAATTGTTTCTTCTGCTTTTACTTTATTCCCACCGTATATTATTGCAATATCTGCACCTTCACGTGCCATTGATAATGCAATTTCTTTACCTATACCGCGCGAACCACCTGTAACTATTGCTACTTTATTTTCTAATATCATTTAACTCTTCCTTGTTCTCTACGCCAAAAACCTTAACGCCTTTTGAAATTTTTGAGATTAATCCCGTGAGTGTTTTCCCTGGCCCAACCTCTATAAATGTATCGTATCCATCTTCTATCATGTTGCTTATAGTTTCTACCCATCTTACAGGCGATACTATTTGCTTTGTCATAATATCCGCAATTGATTTACTCTCATTCGGATAAGGAGTTGCACTCACATTTCCATAAACAGCTATTCGTGGAGCATTTAATTTTTCTATTATTCCCGATTGCATATATTGATTCAATTCAGTTTCAGCAGACTGCATATATTTACAATGAAATGCGCCACTTACTGCTAATGGTATTGCCATACCTTTTTTTGCTTTTACTTCCTTGGAAAATGCGTCGATTTTATCCCTTTCCCCCGCAACTACAATTTGCATTGGACTATTATAATTCACCGGGAAAACGCCATGTTCCGCGGCCAAGGATTCTAAATCGTCTTTATTCATCTTCATCACGGCAACCATCTTGCCCTCAACTTCTTTAGTTGCTTTTTCCATAGCCTCTGCTCTCTTACAAACGAATTCAAATCCGGTATTTAAGTCCATCGCTCCCGCAAATGTCAACGCAGGCACCTCACCTAATGAAAAACCTGCAACCCCATCAGGAGTGATTCCTGACTCTACTATTGCTTGTGCTATAGCTAAATCGGTTGCAAATACACACGGTTGTGTGTTTAACGTTTGCGATAATGTTTCTTTGTCTCCCTCAAAACATTGGAACGAAGTATTCGGTCTAATACTATCACATTCATCAAAAATTGCTTTCGCCGCATCCGAAGACTCGTATATTTCTTTTCCCATTCCGCTATATTGAGCGCCTTGTCCCGAAAACACAAATGCTATTTTACCCATTTAGTTCCCCCGTTTAGTACTTCTTCTGCTTCGGCAAAAAGTTCTTCTATAATTTCTTTTGCTGTTTGTTCTTTATTCACTAGTCCGGCGCATTGCCCTGCCATGAAGCTTCCTTTTTTCTCGTCACCATCCACTGCGGCTGCCCTTAATGCACCACTTCCATAAGATTCTAGCTCCTCATCAGAAATAGTACTATCGTATTCCATTTTTAAGTATTGTCTAGCGAAAGATGTTTTTAAAATTCTTACAGGATGGCCTAATCTTTTACCTGTAGTCATGGTGTCTATATCTTTAGCTTTTAATATTTTATCCTTATATATACGTGATACGTTACATTCACTTGCTACAAGGAATCTAGTTCCTACTTGTACACCGATAGCACCTAATAAAAGTGTCGCCGCTAGGCCTCTTCCATCTCCGATACCACCTGCTGCAATTACAGGAATATTCACTGCATCACATATTTGAGGTATCAAAACTAGTGTAGTAATTTCGCCTACATGTCCGCCTGATTCTCCTCCTTCTGCAATTACTGCAGTAGCTCCTCTTTTTTCAACGAGTTTTGCAACTCCTATTGAAGCTACTACTGGAATTACTTTTATACCGGCATCTATCCACTCTTTAATATATTTAGATGGATTGCCCGCACCTGTAGTAACGACAGCTACTTTTTCTTCCACTACAATTTTGGCTACGTCCTCAACATAAGGACTCATTAACATTATATTTACTCCGAAAGGCTTGTCAGTTAACTTTCTTGCCTTTCGAATTTCATTTCGCAACCATTCACCATCAGCATTCATGGCTGAAATGATACCTAAACCACCTCCATTAGATACAGCGGCTGCAATCTCAGCATCAGCAATCCATGCCATGCCTCCTTGCAAAATTGGATATTCAATTCCCAACATTTCACAAAGTGGTGTTTTTATCATACTTTACCTCCAATAGTTCAGGCAAAGCTCTCCATTTTATAGAGATATCTTTGCCCTATTGCTCTTTAACTTTGTAATAATCACGGCGCGGACTAATCGTAAAAACACGTTGTCCTTAGCCTTGATTTAACTAGTAACTAGATTAATGCTTCGATTTCTTTTACTACATCGCCTACAGTCTTTAGATTTTCATTCATTTCAAGTTCTATTCCGAATTCTTCTTCTAGATTCATTACAAGTTCAACTGTATCGAGAGAATCTAATTCTAGGTCAGCCCAAGTTGCTTCCATAGTAATAGCATCTTCCTCACGATCTTTAGCTTCTACTAATATTTTTTTTACTCTGTCAAAAACGTCCATTTTTTTCTCCTTTTTATTTATAAGTGTTTTATTTAATTAATTAATTTCATAAAATTAATTTAATTACATTAATTATGTGTTACTTACCATTCAATTATACATGCAGCAGATGTCAGTCCAGCACCGAACACTGTCATTAATAAGAAATCACCTCTTTTGAATTTGCCTTTTTTATTATATTCGTCTAGCAGCACTGGTATTGCTGCAGCAGACATATTTCCTCTATGACCGATGTTCAATAGATATTTTTCTTCCGGTATTGGTAGCTTGCTCACAGCATAGTCAATAATTCTAAGATTTGCTTGATGAGGCAACACATATGTTATATCTTCAAATTCTATGCCCGCTTGCTTTACTACAGTTTTCATATCTTTCCACATAGACGATACCGCAAATTTAAAAACATTTTGCCCATCCATGTGTAGATACTCATCTGTTTCTTTCTGTTCACTTTCATAATATGGGGAATTACCTAATTTTGATTTTGCATATAAAAATTCAGTATTTCCTTTAGCTGTAATAGTACTTGCCATCATTCCTCTACCAGTTGCCTTACCCAGTACGACGGCACCTGCCCCGTCTGCAAATATCACAGCTGTCGAACGATCTTTCCAATTAACCAAATTAGATAAGTGTTCAGCGCCTATTACCAATATTTTGCTATCGGGATTTCTAGCGAAATATCCTTCGGCAACATCAAATGCATAAACAAAACCTGAACACGCGGCGTTGATGTCAAATGCGGGACATTCCGCACCAATAGCCGACTGTACTTGGCAGGCCATCGAAGGAGTTACATATTCACCTTTTACAGTAGCACATATAATCAAGTCCAAATCATTTGCAGTTAGGCCGCTATTTACTAAAGCCTCTAGTGCAGATGCGACAGCAATATCGGTAACAGTCTCTTTTCCTAATACCATTCTACTACGGATGCCTGTCCTTGAAACAATCCATTCGTCTGAAGTATCCATTATTTTAGATAAGTCATTATTTGTTTTTTCTAAGGATGGAGATTTACTCCCTGTTCCTAAGATAGAAAAACTCATATATTATGTTATGTGACGACAAAGCCACATTCCCCTTTCTTAATTACAAGCTTTTATGTACATGCTTCACAAATTAGAAGTTTATTTACTACGATTATGTTTTAGTAATTTGTCAATTTCACTTCCTAGGTAGGAATTCAATTTTTGCACACTTGCAAGCAATACTTTTTTTTCTTCTTCGGAAAGTTCTTTCTTGATATTCCTTATCATGGTTTTATGAAAGTACTGATGACCTGCATCGACTTTTCGTCCTAACTTAGTTAACTTTACATATACTATGCGTCCATCTTTTATCGACTTGGATTTTTCAACATAATTCTTTTTTACTAACTTATTGATAGCGATAGTTACTGACGGCAGCGTAATGTCAAGATCAGCTGCAATATCACTAATAGTTCTACCATCTTCTTTACATTTCCCTACGGCTTCTAATAAGTGTAACTCGCTCACGGACAAATCGATTTGCCCCATTCTATGCATAGCTTCTTCTTCTATTTTGCCAACTTGCTTATAAGTGTTTAAAAGGAGATTATTTAATTCTTGTTCGAATAGATCCATCATAACTTCTTTTCTTTATATACATTCATTCTAGCAATTACTTAGATTGTCTAACTAATTATATATCGATTATACTACCGAGCGATTATCTTGTCAAGCATAATTTATTTGCTCTCGTTATCTAGTTGAATATAATATATATTCAACTAGATAACCGCAGTTTCAAAAATTAGATTTGAGACTCTATACGCTCTCGAATCTTTTGCTCACCCATAATCTGAGATATCTCATGCACATCAGGAGATTGGCTTCTTCCCACGATCGCTACTCGAATTACAGTACTGACATGTCCTATATGTCCCTTGAACTGTTCCGGATTTTTCTTGAATTCTTTTGGTTTTTCGGCATAGCCAAGTTCTGTCGATATCGCTTTGATTTTGTCAAACCATTCTGATTGCTCATCATTATGATTATAAGTTTCAAGGTATTTCATCAAAATTAGATTAATGTCTTCCGGAGAAACTTCCTCGGGATAATCGTCAACTCTTTCGAAAAGTTCGTCGAAGAAATAACTGATTACACTCATAATCTGCGATGCACTTATCAAATCTTTTCTCGGCTTGTCCCCTGATCTACCTATATCTATTATACGTTCTAAATATTCTTCATCATCAAATACATACAATAGTTCAGGTTTAAATTCTTGCACCCACTCTTTCAAAAATCCGACTATCTCCTTGGCAGATATTTTTAACAAAACACCCTTACTGATATCGTTTAATTTATTTAGGTCAAAAAGTGCACCGGAGTTACTCATCTTTTCTGTCGTAAAATTAAATTCATCTATGTTACTGTTCGGATTTTCCATTCTCCACTGTTCAAAGTTAGAATTTAATATCGTAAGCAAGTATTCTCTCACTGCTTCTTTGTGATAGCCTTCTTTGCGGTAATACTCAAGGGAAAGTTCAGGATCTTCCCTTTTTGAAAGCTTCCTCTTATTTCCATCCTCACCGAGTTTCATAAGCTGAGCCGTGTGGCAAAATATAGGTAAATCCCAAGATAACTTTTGGAATAGTTCTATATGGATAGGGAAAGACAATAGCCACTCTTCCCCTCTAACTACGTGAGTAGTCCTCATAAAATGATCATCCACAACATGTGCGAAGTGATATGTAGGCATTCCATTTGCCTTTAATATTACTACGTCTTGGAAATTCTCGGGAACATCTAAGTTACCCCTTATTTCGTCACACACAGAGTTTCTTTTTATCTTGTCTCCGGTTGCTTTCGAATCACCAGTAGAACGCAGTCTAATTACATAAGGAATTCCTGCTTCTAAATTCTTCTTGACTTCTTCAAGTGTCATATCGCGTGATGTTGCATATTCTCCATAAATACCGGTATTTACTTTGTCAATTTCTTGTTTTTTCCTTACCGAATCTATTTCGTCCTCATTCAAAAAACAAGGATAGGCATTCCCCTCCCTCACCATCTTTTTTGCAAAAGTTCTATAGATTTCTCCCCTTTGGCTTTGAGTGTAACTTCCATAGTCACCTATGTCACCATCCATAGTTGCTCCCTCGTCAAAGTCAATTCCAAAATATCCAAGGGAATTAATGATTGCTTCGACAGCACCCTCTACATATCTTTTGTCATCTGTATCTTCAATTCTCAGAAAAAACACCCCGCCGCTTTGGTGCGCCAATCTCTCATCGACGAATGCACCGTATAGATTTCCTAGATGGATAAATCCTGTTGGGCTCGGTGCAAGCCTAGTAACCTTTGCCCCCTCCGGCAAGTTCCTCTCGGGATATTTATTTTCATAATACTGCTCATCAAACTTTATGTTTGGAAACAAAACCTCTGCTAATTCATTATAATTCATTGCTCAACCTAATTGCGAGTTTATTACTCACAACATCATCCTTTCGTTATTCATTGTCAATATGTATTATTTTACATCACAATCAATAGGTCGACAACTATTTTATACAATAAAATAGTCACCAATAAATGGGCAAATAGAAAAAAAGATTACAAGACATATAATAAAGTGATTATTTTTGGTATTGATTTCATAAGTCCAAGCTGTTATTATATAGAATAATAAAGAAAAAACGCACTAGTATGTCTAGTACAATATTGATAATTTATCGGGGAGTGGCGCAGTTTGGTAGCGTACTTGACTGGGGGTCAAGTGGCCGCAGGTTCAAATCCTGTCTCTCCGACCAGTGTGAGTGTTCTTATAAGATTTAAATATTCTAACTAAGAACACTTTTTCGTTATATCTAGTTAAAATAATGTGACGATGGACATAGGATTAAAAGAGACTCTTCTCGACGAGTGCTATATTTAAATATCCAAAACAATATCTACATGTTCCCCTATTTTAAACTCATCGGAAAAATATGTGTCAATTAATATCGGGTCATTTTGGATAGTAATTCTAGTTTCTTTTCCGTTTAAGATAATGCTTTCAATCTTGTGAGAACCGCTCTTGTTTTTTATAACTCTAACTTTATTCGGTCGAATATATATTTTTTCTCGCAGTGAATAATCATTTAAAGTCTCGTATGTGCCATATTTTGTATAATACTTTCCATTCTTATATTCGCCCTCGATTATGTTATAATCTCCCATAAATTTAGCAGTTTCTTCATTAATCGGATTATAATACATTTCTTGAGGTGTATTTAGTTCAATAAGATTCCCCTCATGTAAAAACGCAATTCTATCAGCAAGAAACATGCTTTCATTAATGTCATGGGTAACGAAAATAACCGTTAGTCCGAGCTGTTCCTTTAAGCGCTTCAACATCTTCCCCATTTGAATTCTCAAATTATAGTCAAGGCTTGAAAAAGGCTCATCCATTAACAACATTCTAGGAGAATTAATAAGGGCTCGCGCAATTGCAACACGTTGCTTTTGCCCTCCTGATAACTCACTTGGCATTTGCTCGGAAAACTCCTTTATTTGTAACAAATTCATAAATTCATCGCTCTCAGACTCAATTTCACTTCTATCTTTTTTAGCCATAGTCAAACTGTACGAAACGTTTTGTCTAACGGTCATATGAGGAAATAAAAGCGGCTCTTGAAAAATATATCCTATATCGCGTTTTTGCATAGGGATTTTGTCAATTCTTATTAAATCTTGAGTGATTGTCCCACTATCAGTGTCCTCTACTCCCGCAATAATTTTTAACAATGTGGATTTTCCGCTTCCTGAGCTGCCAAGTATTACCAAAAACTCTTTATCTTTTACAGTTAGATCTAAGTCTTTTAGCACCGCTTTATTTTTGTAACTCTTGCTAATATCTTTTATAACCAATTATTTTGCCTCCTAATATAGATAACTATGTTTTTTCATCCAGATGCTTGATAGTCCAAACACAGTAATATTAATTATTAAAAATACCGTACTTACTATGGCTGAGTTTTGCATGTCGAAATTTGAAATATAAGGATACATGATACCTGATAATGTCACCAGTGTTCCTCCACCTATTAGAAAAGTGGCAAAGTATTCAGATACAGATATCAAAAAAGCCATACTAAAGGCTAGTCCCAAGCCTCCACTTATTAGGGGTAAAAGAACCGAACTAAATGTCTTCCATTTGTTCGCACCTAAAAGCTTGGATATAATCTCTATTTCTTCTGGTATGCCCGAGAAGTATGTGATACCAATATTCATTGCGTAAGGAATTGTAATCATTAAGTGAGCTATCAAAACTCCCAGAAAAGTATTGGCAACATGCATTTTCAACATCATTGCATGTATGCCTATGAACATGGAAATAGCGGGGAAAAATAGAGGAAGTGTAAAAAATACTATTAATGCGTTTTTATATGGAGAATTTAGCCTTACGATTCCCCTACCTATCGAAAATCCAAGTACCGTAGCAAAAACACCGCAGCTAAATCCAAGTGAAATACTAGATAAAATACTTTGTATGAAGAGTCTATTGGAAAATAGGTCAATAATATATTTCAGTGTAAAATCAGAAGGCAAGAGCGTTGGATACGTATACGTCGTAAAAAATGCCATGATTAAACTCAGCAAAATTGCAAGAGATAAAAATGTAAAAGTTATTGTCTTCATTCGTATCCCCGCTTTATTGCCTTGCTCATCAACATCGCATAAAGTTCCGAGAAAATAACATTAATCACTAATATAATTATGTTTGTCGCCATTGCTCTAGGGAAATCGGTTATGTTTGAACTTGTATATAAGCTATACATCTCAGTGGATAGAGTATCCTGATTAACATTAGAGAGTAGCATTGGAACTTCGTATGAGCCTAACGTATACGCAAACAGAATTGCACTGCTCCAGATAATAGTGTTTCTGCAAATGGGGATATATATGCTCATTACAATATCTTTCTTCGAAACTCCCATACTACTCGCCAAAACAAAATAGTCCTTTTTGACTTTCGACATTACATTATATACATACACAGTTACGAATGCGGCACCTTTAATCACAAAAGACGCTATCATGCCGAACCCCAAATCTCCATAAAGCAATCCTATATCATCACTAAAGCCCAGTATATACAATATTCTCGCTAAGAGCCCACTGTCTGAAAACATCCAAATCACAAGCAAAATTGCAAACAAGTACGGAAGGATTATCAAAATATTAGATAATCTCAGTACACAGTGTTTTAGTAATTTACTTTCGCTAAAGATGATATACTGCGCAAGATATACACCAATTACGATGCTTAGTGTAGTAGAAATAGTTGAAAGATAAAGTGAAAGCGCGAGGGATTGAAAAAAATCCCTGTCTTGTGTGACATTAATATAGTTAACAATACTGGTTTCGGTCATATCCAAAGTCGGTATATAACCAAGGCTTTCAATAAATACCAAAAGGAATCCGCCAATAATAAATATAACATAAATTAGCGCCGGAAATCCAAAATATAAAATGTTTTCCTTTATTCGATAATATTTTCGTCCCATACCTGTTCAACCCAATCAATATATTTTGCATTCATATCTACATGGCTTTTTTGTGAAAGTTCAGCAACAGGGATAATTGCCGGATCTTCCTCAATTTTTGATAAAAGCTCCATTTGTTCACTACTTAATTTATTTATATCAATTACTGTCAAATCTCCCCAAACTTCAGGTTTCATCTTTTCTATTTGTGCTTCTGGACTTTGCAAAAAGTCAATTACAAGCATAGCCGCTGCTTTATTCTGAGCGTTAAACGGGATTGCCAGGTAATGTGAGTTTGTAACAGTCTTTGTGTCAAGAACGTATGTATTGAATGTATCTGGGTATTCACCAGATTTAATCAATCCTGACGTTTGAAACACCTCAAATCCATATGAAAGATCCGTTTCCCCGTTTACAAGCATTTGATTTTGGAGTGCAACTGTTGCCGGAAAAGCTTCCCCTTCATTCCAAAGATACGGGTGCAGTTCTTTAAAATATTCTATTACTGGCTTAGACAATTCCACGAATTCGTCATAAGTATAGTCTTTCGTATAGTCAACATCTGTTAATTCAAAATACGCATTTCGTACGAAGCCAGAACCAACAAGATCCTCCATCGGATTTGGATAAGTCAAACGCCCCGGGTTCGCCTTTGCATACTCCAGTATTTCTGCATATGATAATGGTGGATCATTAAGTCTATCGTTATCATATGTGAATACTAGCTGCGCACTTCCCCACAACGCTTCTTTTCCGTCTATCTCTATTCCCGAGTCATTGCTAAAGAGTGCAAGATTAGGGTCATAATATTGCTTTTGATTAGGCAAAATATCAGTAAATGGACCATACAGTGCATCAATATCTTTTAGAGTCCTGAAGTTTTCTGCATTGATCCAAAGTATATCAATTGTTCCTTCATCAATCCCATTTTTCTTTTCATTAAGGATTTTAGACACAAAGTCAGGAGCATTCATTGGAGCACGATTCAACGTAATGCCATACATTTCTTCAAGATTACTTGAGACATATCCGTCCATATACTGATTTACTAGGTCGTTTCCTCCCCACATAGTAATTTGAACTTCTGTGTTTTTCCCCTCTTCAATGATTTCATCCCAGCTTTGAGGCAATTGCTCACTAGAATTATTCGACGTTTGATCGCTAGAACAGCTAAACAAAAAGGCTGCAAGCATGAGTACTAGCATCAGTAAGATAACAATTTTTTTCATAATTACTCCATCTTTCTATTTTGCATTATCACCTGAATCTTCTTGCTTATTTGCAAGAGATTCTCTTTGGTCTGTCTTCTTTTTCACTAACGTGACTATGAGCGTAAAAACAACTAACACTGCGATTGATACGACTACTCCAAGTGGGTTATCCGCAACATTTGTAGCACTATGTGCAAGATAAACATATACAACACTGCCAGGCAACATCCCTAGAAAAGTTGCTATCGTATAATCACGATATTTGACTCCTATTATTGCAGACAAGTAATTTACTGCGGCAAATGGGAATAACGGAATAAGCCTGATATACATCATGAAAACAAATCCGTTTTTTTGTACCTGAGTGCTTGCTTTTTCGATAAACGATCCCGATTTAATTAATTTTCTGACCGCGTCTTCTCCCAGTAATCGCCCCAACCAAAATGACATATGGCATCCTAAGTTTGCACCGATTGTCGTAACAATCAATCCTCCCCAAAATCCAAACAATGGAGCAGACAGGAGAGTTAATGCTCCGGCAGGAACAATGAAGGTCACTGCGACAGAGTAAATTAGCACATAAATAACAGGTGCAAACGGATTATTTCTCAAACTATTTAGCATATTTGTCATCCGGTCGACATCTAAGTAATCTCTAAACATAAAAACCAAAACAATTATTAGTACTAGAATGCCGATTTTAATCATAGTTTTCTTTTTCATTTATATCCACAAATCCTTTCCATCTCTACTATATATCAATTATTCATTTGAGGATTTTTCATGCTTAATGATTCTTATTATTCTCAATAAACCGGTTATTACCATAAGTGCATTAAATATATTTAAAACTACTGGTACGGTAGATGGAAAAATCATCATCACGCTAATAAAGATGAACCATTCTGTGCGCTCAACTAGACCAATATCATAGTGCATACTTTTGGACCCATTGTTTTCAAATAACGCACCTGCCAAAACAAATGTTGTGAAATTGAAAATCATTCCCGTAAAAAATAGGAGATAGCTCAGCGCAAACTGAGGCAAAAAGAAATAGAAACCCAGTATTATTGCACATTCAATCATTCTATCGAATAGCATATCAAGATATGCACCTATTTTAGAGCTTTTTCCTGTAAGTCTCGCGACCGTTCCATCTAGTACATCAAAGATTCCCGATAACCACAAAAATAAAAGTGAATAGAGTGGAAGTTCATATATTAAAAATACGAAAGCAACCATGCCCAGGATGAAAGCGATAATCGTAACCACGTTAGGGTGCAAATTTATTAGTTTAAGAAAGTTCGCTGTCACGTCGAATGCTTTTTGGAAATATCGCCTTGCCCGTGTATCAAGCATTACATTACCTCCTGTTTGCTATCATTCTTACAAGTGACTTCTGCCACGGTTTTACTCGATTCTTAAAATCATTCGAAGCCATGGTTTTTATTATTTCACCCTGTACTGGATACGAGTATATAACTCCCATTACAGAAGATAATTTTGACTTTTGGGTTACCATCATTGACAATGGAGCTATAAGTTCTCCGGCTTTTGTACTGACTACAGTAGCTCCTATAACAGTGCCTTTTTTATCGAGGATTAGTTTTACGAATCCGTTCCTATCATCTTCGGCTTTAGCTCTATCATTGTCGGATATGTCTATAATCTGAGTGTATACTCCCGGTTTCGTTGCTTCTTTTTCCAATAATCCAACATGAGCAATCTCAGGTGAAGTATAAGTAGTCCAAGCTACATTGTGATAGGATGTTTTAAAAATAGGTGCAATTAGTGAATTTTTTACAGCTACTACAGCTTCATAACCTGCCATGTGTGTGAACATATATTTTCCGCAAACATCTCCACAAGCGTAAATATTCGAAAGAGAAGTTTGCAGCTTTTCATTCACAGTAATAAATCCTCTTTTATCTGTTTGAATACCAACTTTTTCTAGTCCAATATTTTGCGTGTTTGCCTTTCTTCCTAATGCAACCAGTAACACATCACATGAGATGCTTTTTACTTCATCATTTTCCTCTATATCGACAATCTTTTGTCCATTTTCCTCTCTTATTGAGATAATCTTAGATTCTAAATGCAATGATAATCCATCTTTTTTTAGTACATCAATCATTAATTCAGAAACTTCGGGTTCGTCTTTTGGGAATAACCCTGGGGATCTTCCAATGACATGCACATCACTTCCCAATGAAGCAAAACCCTGTCCAAGTTCTAACCCTATGGGACCAGTTCCTAGAACCACCATTTTACTCGGCAATGTTCTTAAATTGAAAATAGTTTCATTGGTATGATATTCAACATCACTTAAGCCCTTAATTGGAGGCACTTCTGCTGTAGAGCCTGTGGCTATAATAATTCTTCTTGCTTCATAAACTTGCTCATCGACTTTTACAGAGTTCTTGGAGATAATTTCTCCATGTCCAAGTATTACATCCGCACCAAGTTTTGTAAAGCGTTCTACTGAGTCATGAGGCGCAATCTCGGCAATAATCGATTGAACCCTATCCACAATATCTTCTAGTGAGGGAGTACTCTCTTGAACAGACACTCCATAATGATGTGAATTCTTTATGCTTCTTGCAATTCGACATGATTTTAAGAATGTCTTACTTGGAACGCATCCATAATTAAGGCAATCCCCACCCATTTTCTTATTCTCGATTAACAAAACCGATGCTCCCATTCCGCATGCAGTTGCAGCTGCAACTAATCCTGCACTTCCCGCACCAAGTATTGCTAAATCATATTTCTTGTTCACAATTATTCCCCTAACTTATGAATTATCTTCGAATGAGTTTTACAAATTTAACTACTTTAACTACTTCAACTATATCAACTTATACCTAAAAAGTAAATAATATTTATCAAAAATGATAGTATATACGCGCTACGTAACTATAATAACTCTTTATTTATTTGCGATTGAGATGACATCCTGTATATGTTATAATTGCAAAGTTAAAAGGAACGATTCAAATGAAAATCAAAACAATTATAAAGCAAATTGCATTTGCAATTTGTTTAGTCATACTATCTTTAACCGTATATGCATTTGAGATAGAGCCATACCGATTAACTATTAATGAAGTAGATTTAAGCATAATTGAAGAAACTAGTGATTTAATAATAGTCCAGTTTTCCGACACTCATTTTAAACCGGACTTTAAAAGCGATGAGCTTTCTCAAATTGTCGATGAAATTAACTCTCTTGAGCCCGATATTGTTATATTTACGGGTGATTTATACGACCAATATGATTACTATAGCGATAATGAGACGATAGTGTATGAACTCAACAGAATAGATGCAAGAATTGGGAAAATATCAGTTAGAGGAAATCGCGACTATGGTGGTGAGGCAGTATGGGATCACGAAGATATTATAACAAGTGGCGGGTTTACACTATTAACAAATGAAAACATAGTACTTGCAACAGAAGATGGAAAAAAAATACTATTAACAGGAATTGACGATTCTATTATGGGAACTCCTGTGATGCCTTACACAAGTTACTACAATATAGATTACAGCATATTTTTGTCACATGAACCTGATGCGATCATAAACTATCCAATTACAAATTATGATTTGGTGCTATGTGGACACACTCATGGCGGACAAATCGATGTACCATTTATCCCAGCAATTAATGAATACGCACTAAATGAAACAGCACTCTCTTCGAGATATAATAGTGGACTTAATAAGTTAGTGCCAGAAAGTCCGTTTTTACCAATTCTTAATGATTACGCATTAAAAGAAACCACATTAAATTCAAAATACGAAAAATCATTAGAAGGATTAAAAAATGAGTGGCTAGTTGGTAAAAATCCATATATTTACGTCAATACAGGGATTGGCACTACAAGGATCTCCGCTAGATTCATGGTCATACCCGAAATATCGAAGTTTAACATTAATATTGATTAATGGTTATGGATCCAAACAAGAAAAAAGACTATCGACAAAGGTTTTTCTAAAATCAATAGTCTTTTATCAGAATAATACTACAATCACTGAATTATTAATTTATCCGCCCGATAATTTCATTTAATCTATTTATAGTTGCTTCTTTGTCTTGCTTCTTTTCCAGACTATCTACCATGTAGTTCATGTACTCCCAGAAGGCTTCTGTTGTATTTTTTTCGGTTATCTTGAAAAAATTGCCACCTTTAACCTCATTAAAAATAAAGGTTTCGTTGTCCTCAAAAACATGTAATGTTAAATTATTGGGTTTATTATCATCGATATAGACAGAAAATCTATCAATATTACGTAGCAGTTCAACGATGTTTTCCAAATGTCTCTTATACTGTGAAGGTGTATAATTCATATCATTTTGATTACCAAGTGTCGAACTAGCAACATAGGTTTTCCCTTCCAATATATTTTCTATCTCATCCAAACAAATAATATGAATAGTTTCTGATTCATCCCCATCACTAGTAATTTTATTCGTAAAATATTTATGTTGGAAAATCTCCATACTATTACTAGAAGAAATTTCTGTTATTACATCTTCCGGCATGGTCATAATCGGCAACCCAGAGGATTTCAAGATTCCTCGATTTTTCTTATGCGTATATTGAGCAAGAATATCCTCGTACTTATCATTCATCGGATCGAAAAATTCTATCAACGGCTTACAAAGTGAAAGATAACTGTAGAATTCATCAGTAAATGCATTCACTGCTGGCAATTCCGTTGTCAAGAAAGTTGGACTTACTGTATCTTGCATTCCAATGGATGTAGAAAAAGTTGCAGCATTAGCTACTAATACCGAAAGTGACCTCTTATATATTCCATCTCGGAGCTTTGGATAATAATATGCTCCAATAGCACCTGTAGCATAAAAAGGCAACCATCTCAAGATTGTATCAAACATTTCATCAATGTCATTACTAATTTTGTGAATTACATTGATCCTTCCACCATTAGCAATTACTTGCCACATTAACTTATTCCATTTGCAAGTAAATTCCTCAGTCCAAGCGGCTCGCTCATCACTAAAGAATAATAATAGTGGATTTTCATTCATCTCGATGGCATTACTGAACAATGCACACATTGCATCAGTCCTACCCTCGTCTCCATAAAAGCATAACAAATTTTGTTCATCATTCTTATTTTTTTTCGAAGAAGACAACTCTGATAAATCTAGTAAAGTTATTTCAGCATTTAGGTTTCCACTTTTATCACACAGGAATTTATAAATGTTTTCGTACGTATCCGTGCTATACTCAAACTCATCACCTAATGCCTTCCTCAATAAGTTATTTTTTTCTTCACTATCACAGTTCTTAGCTAAATACTTAGAAATTGGCATTATGTATTCATTATCACTACTTAGTGTCCTCGTTCCATTCCTGAGTTTGCTTATATATGAAGGGTCAAAAACAAGGTGCTTAGCAAGGGCAATATTCGAAGTATTAGTAATTTTCATTATAATATCGAGTTTTTTTGAAAATATCATAATTTACCCCTATTTTAAGAATAAAACTCATTCGTCATTAGCAATTCCGAAAAACTCCTAAGTCCATCTACCGGACGCCACCCCGTTGGAAAGGAAAGATCTAATTTTACAAGACTCATTTCTGCTGTTCCTAATCTTTTTCCATTTTTATATGACACTTTTCCGCCAAACGGGATATCAAAATCCTCGGATTCCATTGCCTTTATATAATTCTCATATGTAAGGTCTAAATCGCCAAGCCGTCTAATTCCTTCTACAAAAAAATGTGCACATATCCATCCACAATGAGCATATCCATTCATAGCATAATCCGAAAGATACTCAGATGCCAACTCTAAGTTTACGGATCTTTTCTCATCATAATTCAACCAACTTAAAGCATATATTTCGAAAGAGTCGTTGAGGACTTTTGAGGTCTTGTATGCAATCGTAATAATAGAATTTAAATATGTAGTCATGACGGATTTTTTATTCTGATTTTTTTGGAGAGATTCAATTATCGTTGAAAAATAGGCTTGAGATGAACCTACCACTATAAAATCAATATCTTCTTTGTTTATCTTTTTTACACAAGCCTCTAAGTTTGACATATCTTTTGAAACCATTTGAAATTCACAATCTATCCCTAATATATTAGACTGGATCTCTACACCATTTTTTATGTCATGTCCCGTATCTTCATCCATATATATAATTCCTATTTTTGTGATACTCTTGTTTTGATTCATAGAAACAATTCTTGCCACCATTGCACGACCTTCGGTAATATATATAGGTTGAATTGGGAATGCATTAGACATTTCATTATCATTGCCATCGTAGTATAATTCACCAATACCTGTAGCAAATCCTACAATTGGCATTCCTTTTTCTTTCATCAACGGCAAAGTGGATCTTACTACAGGCGCACCAAAATGTGAAACAAAAGCAAAAACCTTGTCTTTATTGACTAGTTCATTAAAAACTTCTACTGCTTTTTCGGGATTATATTCATCATCTATATGGCATAATTCAAAACTATATTTCTGTACGATTTCTTCCTTATTCACCATGTCAAAATATGCTTTTATACCCGCAACGATTGGATCCCCCGTCGTTGCAAATATTCCAGAAGTAGCCGCACTGTTTCCTACTTTAATAATACTCTTCATTTATTTTAATCCTCATTTTAATTTTAATAGTTTGTTTTTATTATTTGAACTACATATCGTGCATTTAGCATCATTACTCAGCCATTTGACAAATTTACTTTGAAATATTTAGTATAAAATAATTTTCTTCCCTAATTATATGAAAAAAACCTTCTGTTGTCACCTATCCAATGACCAATTGTCAATCATTTGTCACTACTTGCCATTCTGTCTGTCATTGACAAAGCCCTACAACCTATATTACATCTAATAATATTCTGCTAATATTATAACATAATTCGAATAAGTAGAATTATATATCATAATAAATAGTGAAAGGAGAATTATTATGGAATTTTTAGGCATAATTGGATTATTACTTGCTATAACCACACTTATCTTTTTGAGTTACAAAGGAGTCAACGCCTTTGTTGCGGCTCTTATTTCATCTGCTATTGTAATTTTAACTAACTCTATGCCGTTTTGGGAATCTTACTCTGTAAGCTTCTCGGAGGGAATGAGAAACTTTGCAGGGAGTTATTTCTTACTTTTCGGTTTAGCTGCCGGATACGGCGAACTCATGAAAGTGAGTGGATCTGCAGAAGCTGTCGCAACTAAGCTATTCAAAATCTTTGGAGCTAAATGGGCTCCCGTAGCCTGCATCTTGGTTACTCTTTTAATGGCAATGGGAGGTATCTCCGCGTTTGTTATTATTTTCGCAGTATACCCTGTAGCAGTTCCTTTATTCAAAAAATCAAATATCACGAAAGAATTAATGCCTGGTATTTTCTTATTTGCATCTGTAACTTTAACACTTTGCCTTCCAGGAAACCCAACAAGCACAAATGCACTACTAACAAATACTGCATTAGCTACTGACGCTTATGCTGCACCTATTATGGGTATCACTGCGGGAATAATAGGCCTTATTATTGGTTCTATCTACGTTACATATGCAGCAAAAAAAGAAACAGCAAAAGGAAATGGATATGTACTTTCTGGTACTGACGCAAAAGAAGATTTCGAAGCTAGCGGTAAAAAATTGCCTTCTTTTATTACTTCTGTAATTCCACTTTTAGCAGTAATTTTGTCAATGCTTTTATTGAAAAGTGTAATGTCAACAGTAGATAGCATTAATACATCTTTACTACTTGCTATAGCATTAGTTGTTCTTTTGAACTTCAATATTTTAAAAGGTCAAAACTTAAAAACATTCTCGACAGGATTCTGGTCTAGTATCAATCCTTTATTCCTTACTGCCGGTGTAATGGGCTTTGCTGCTGTAGTACAACAAGCAGCTGGATTCCAATACTTCGTAGACTTTGCAATGGGAATATCTGATACATTTAATCCATATGTTTCCGGAGCCATCGCTGTTAATATTGTAGCAGGAATTACCGGGACTGCACTAGGCGGACTTCAAATTTTTGCAAATACTATGCTACCTAGTTATCTAGAATTAGGAATTAACCCCGAAGCTTTCCATAGGCTTATGGTAATTGCTAGTTGTGGTCTTGACACACTGCCTCATTGCGCTACTTTTATTTCAATGGCATCAGTATGTGGTGTTAGCATAAAAGGTTCATATAAACACGTATTGCCTTTAACTGTTATTACACCAATAATCTTAACTATTGTTTGTATTATCATGGCTACTATAGGTATCATATAAGGAAGTGAATTTTTATGAGTTTAATCGCAAAAAAACAAGTTTT
>CAYIYH010000012.1:0-49403 GCA_964367585.1 uncultured Oscillospiraceae bacterium | reverse complement strand
CGCTTGAGGGGCGTGTGGGAGACCGTGCTGGTTCGAGTCCAGTCAGTCGCACCAACTTGACAAATCTGCTCTTGATGTTCCAAATTTCAAAGTAGATTTGTTTTTTTTATATATTGTATGATATAGTATTCACATTTTTAAGGAGGCAAATAATGAAGTATGAATTGACCCCTGATTTAATTACGGAAAATAAACTGATAGATGAACAGCACAAACAGCTTTTTTCTATTGTAAATGAACTAATGGAAGCGTGTCAAATTGGTAAAGGTAGAGATAAAATGATTAATGTAGCCCAGTTTTTATCGAGCTATGTAGTTAAGCATTTTGCAGATGAAGAATCCCTTCAGATAGAATCTGCATATCCTAACTATATCGCACACAAAAAGTTTCACGAGGATTATAAGGAAAAACTAAATGTCATGATAGCCACCTTAAAGTCTGAGGGTGCAACTATTAAGACTCTTGCGGACCTAAATAAAATTATTAGTACTCTAGTAATCCATATTAAAAACGAAGATAAAAATATAGCCATGCATATCAACTCCCAAAAGGGTTAAGTTTATTCATATTAGCGAATCTACCATCTTGCGAAGCAAGGGCGAGTAGAACGATAAAGAATCTCATTAAACTACAGTTAATAAAGTACGGAGATTATTTATATAGCTCGACACATACTCTTTTTTATATTTCATAAGTTATTTTGCGAGTTTGGATAAGAAATAATATTGATAAATTAAATGTAAAAAGGCGCTTAAGGTATTGACAATGCTTAATAATAAGTGTATTATTTGTAGGATATATTTTGTTATATAACAGAGCGGTGAATAATGGCTCTGATTTTGAATTGTATGGAGGATTATAAAAGTGAGAGTTAAAGCTGTATTGGCATGTAATGAATGCAAACAAAGAAATTATAATACGATGAAAAACAAAAAGAACAATCCAGATCGTATAGAGTTAAAAAAATACTGTAAGTTCTGCAAAAAGGAAACTTCGCACAAAGAAACTAAGTAGTGTATAGAAAGGAATTTTGTACTCATGTCAAAAAGAGAACAAATTAAGAGAAATGCTGTAGCCTCTGCCAAAAAGCAAGGCGGGGTAAAAGGATACTTCAAAGGCATTAAAAGCGAAATGGGTAAAGTTGTTTGGCCTACAAGAAAAGAATTGTACAAATTTACCGTTGTAGTTCTATGCACATGTACTATTTTTGCACTAGCTTTTTGGATTATCGATTCTGCTGTTCTTTTTGGACTACAAGCGCTAATCGGTGATGTTGCTCAATAATTTACTATTTGTAACAGAGCGGTCGATATTCGTGCTTGTAGCATATGACCTTCTTGTATAATAAAGCAAGAGAAAATATAGTATCCAAAATAATATTGAACAAGAAAGAAACAAGGAATTAATATGTCAGAAGAACAAAGAAATAGCGATATAGTGAATGAAGAAATGTCGACAATCGACCAATCTCTTCCGGAAAACAAGGAAGAATCGCTTGCTGAGCAAACTATTCCCAATATGGAAGATGACGATAGTGATGCCCGATGGTACGTTATACACACATATTCTGGACACGAAGAGAAAGTAAAAAAGAATATACAAAAACTTGTTGAAACTAGCGGAATGCAGCATCTTATAACAGAAATTACTGTCCCAATGGAAAAAGTTTTAGAAGTAAAGAATGGGCAGCGTCGAATTAAAGATAGAAAACTATATCCAGGATATGTAATAATAAAAATGGTTATTACAGACGATTCGTGGTATCTAGTCAGAAATACACAAGGGGTTACTGGATTTGTAGGGCATGGAGCTACGCCTGTTCCACTTACAGTAGAAGAAGTGTGTAGGATGGGCATTGAGAAGGTTGCAATCGAACTCGATGTAAATCTTGGAGATACTGTAAAAGTAATTGGTGGACCATTTGAAGGATTCTCCGGCGTTGTTGAAGAAATCAACGCGGTTAAGCAAATAGTCAAAGTTCGAATTTCAACCTTTAGAAGAGATACTCCCGTAGAGTTAGAATTCGGTCAAGTAGATCGGATATAGGTACGGCGTTACAAAAAGTCTGCAACGCCACAAAATAATATTGTATTCAATTGCATTTATTATTGATTGGCGATTAGATATGTAGAAATTATTGAAGAAAGGAGAAAAATATGGCAAAGAAGATAGACGGATATATTAAATTGCAAATTCCTGCGGGAAAGGCAAATCCGGCTCCACCAGTTGGTCCTGCTTTAGGTCAAAAAGGTGTTAATATCATGGATTTTTGTAAACAATTCAATGCAAAAACTCAAGATCAAGAAGGAATGATTATTCCTGTAGTTATTACAGTATATGCAGATAAGTCATTTACATATATTTGTAAAACACCGCCTGCAGCTGTTTTATTAAAGAAAGCTGCTGGGTTAGACAAAGCGTCAGGTGAACCTAATAAGACAAAAGTTGCAACTATCACTTACGAACAAGCGAAAGAAATTGCAAAAACAAAAATGGTTGATTTGAATGCAGCAAATGAAGACAATGCGACACAAATGGTAATAGGAACTGCAAAGAGCATGGGCATAATTGTAGAAGAGCAACAATAAGTGGGAGATTGATAATCGTTAATACCACAAGGAGGAAAATTAAATGCCAAAAAGAGGAAAATCTTACGTTGAAAAAGCATCAAAAGTTGATAAGACTCAACTATATGATGTTTCAAAAGCAATGGAACTAGTAGTAGATACAGCTAAAGCTAAATTTGATGAAACAATCGAAGTTCATTTGAGACTTGGTGTCGATGGCAGACATGCCGACCAACAGGTTAGAGGAGCGATAGTTTTACCAAATGGGACAGGAAAAACTAATAGAGTTTTAGTTTTTGCAAAGGGTCCTAAAGCGGCTGAAGCAGAAGCAGCTGGTGCGGACTATGTCGGCGCTGACGAATTGGCTCAAAAAATCCAAACTGAAAACTGGTTTGAGTTCGACGTAGTAGTAGCTACTCCAGATATGATGGGAGTTGTAGGTAGATTAGGTAAAGTATTAGGTCCTAAAGGATTAATGCCAAATCCAAAGTCTGGTACAGTTACAATGGATGTTGCGAAAGCTATAGAAGAAATTAACTCGGGTAAAGTTGAATATCGTTTAGATAAGACTAATATTATCCACACTCCAATAGGTAAGGCTTCTTTCGGTAAAGAAAAGTTGGAAGAAAACTTTAATACTTTGATCGAGGCAGTCGTAAAGGCAAAACCTGCAGCTGCAAAAGGTCAATATCTAAAAAGTGTTACTGTAGCAGCGACTATGGGGCCTGGAGTAAAGGTTAATCCTGCTATATTAGGATAATAACTTAAGCAACAATAAAAAATGAAAAAGAATTTTAACCTAAGACAGCGAGGGCGCAAGCTTAATAATAAACCTCGCCGAGGTACAATATAGAAAATATATTTACCTTGTAGTTTTATTGACAAGGTATTTTTATTGAGTACCGAAATAATCTTAAAGAAAGGAGAATCGTAAATGTCAGTTGAAGCAAAAAAACAAAAACAGTTGATAATCGATGAGATAAAAGAAAAATTAGAAAATGCAAAAGCTGCTGTGCTTGTTGACTATATCGGAATTTCCGTTACAGAAGCTGATGCGATGAGAAAAAAACTTCGCGAAGCGGGAATCGATTATACAATTTATAAAAATACATTTATTAGAAGAGCGATAGAAGGAACTGCATACGAGTCATTAGAGCCAGAATTACATGGACCTACGGCACTTGCTATAAGTACGGAAGATCCAGCAGCACCGGCTAGAGAAATAAGTGAAATAATAAAATCCGTTAAAAAGATGGAATTTAAAGCAGGTGTTGTAGAAGGAGCATTTTTTGATAAGAGTGGTATAGAAGAAATCGCTAATATACCTTCTAGAGATGTTCTTATTGCTAAGTTTATGGGTAGCATCCAATCACCTGTATCTAAGATGGTTAGAACATTGCAAGCAGTTGCAGATGCAAAAGAATAATCTATATTATAAAATATGAAAGGAAAATACAAATGAGTAAAGATCAAATAATCGAAGCTATCAAGGCTATGACAATTTTAGAATTAAATGAATTAGTTAAAGCATGTGAAGAAGAATTCGGAGTTTCAGCGGCTGCTCCTGTAGCAATTGCTGGTGGTGCTGCTGCAGCTGATGCAGGCGAAGAGCAAACTGAATTCGATGTAGTTCTTGAATCTGCTGGAGCAGAAAAGATTAAAGTAATTAAAGTAGTAAGAGAAATTACTGGTCTAGGATTAAAAGAAGCTAAAGAAGTAGTTGACAATGCACCTTCTAAAATCAAAGAAGGAGTTGAAAAGGCTGAAGCTGATGAAGTTAAAGCTAAGCTAGAAGAAGTTGGAGCTGTTGTAGGCGTAAAATAGTTTTAAAACAGTAAAAATAAAAAAAGAGTATTGTTTGTGCAATAAAATATAATACAATTGCACGATAAGGAGACTCGATAAAAAATGAAAAAGGCGACAGATAAAAATGGAAATAATTTGCCTCCAGTCAATATTATTGACTATGCAAGGAAAAACATGGACACTTTTAGTATGTCGCCTTTTAACGAAGTCGACGGTTTTATCTTTGCTAATTTGAGTTCTCTGATTCTCGACAGGATTCTCGGAGATTTTTCTATCTCTAGCAAATGGGTTCAAATCACTACATTAAATCGGGCAGAAGAGTATGATTACATGACTAATGCAACGTTAAGCACGAGCGAATTTGTCGAATTAGTCGCGGCATTAAGTGCAAGCCCAAGATTTAGAGATGTATTGGTTAACTATTTTGAGAGAAAGTACGATGAAAAAGAAGAGGAGCAATTTTGTTCGGTTTCTTTTAGGCTCCCTACGGGAGAGCTAGTAGTTTCTTATTCGGGAACGGATATTACATTAGTTGGCTGGAAAGAAAATTTTAATATGTTATTCTTGTCACCTGTTCCAGCACAAATATCTGCAGTCGAATATTTGACTGCGGTTGCAAAAAAAACAAAAGGTGATATTTTTGTTGTTGGTTATTCCAAAGGTGGAAATTTAGCCGTCTATGCTGCGTCAAATGCATCTAAGAAATTGCAAAATAGAATTAGAATTACATATAATTACGATGGCCCCGGCTTAAAAAAGGATATGATAAATGAAGGCTATAGTAATATAAAAGAAAAGATTATAAAATTAATGCCATCTGGTTCGATGGTTGGTGCTATATTTGAAGAAGAAAAAAGACTCAACATTATAAAGAGTAATCAAATTGGATTCTTGCAACATATTTCGTTTTCATGGCTTGTAACCGGAAATAAATTTGAAAGAGAGCCATCTATTTCTCCTCAGGTATTAGCCGTAGATGAGGCAATAACTAGATGGATGAACGAACTAGACTTTGACCAAAGAAAATCTTGTATAGATACTTTTTTTGATATTTTTGTTTCAACAGGAGCTAAAACTGTTAATGACCTGATAAAATTGCCACCAAAAGAATTAATTCGCACAGTGAAAAGTATACGTGCGGTAGATGAAAAGACGACTACTGTCGTAGTAGACATGTTTAAAAAGATAATAAAAGAAACGGTTATCCCCAAAATAAAATAGGTAACAAGATGGAAAAAAAGAATACATACTACATAACAACTCCAATTTACTACCCTAGTTCCAATTTGCATATTGGACACACATATTGTACTGTAATGGCAGATGCAATGGCTCGTTTTAAGAGGACGACAGGGCACGATGTCCGTTTTTTGACTGGAACGGATGAACATGGGCAAAAATTACAACAAGCAGCCGAAAAAAAGGGAGTAACGCCACAAGAACATGTTGATGAAATCGTAGATGGAATAAAAAAACTATGGGAAAGCATGGAAATTTCTTATGATGATTTTATAAGAACAACAGAACCGAGGCATAAAGAAAGAGTACAATCTCTTTTCATGAGACTTTATGAAAAGGGTGATATATATAAAGGAGAGTACGAGGGATTATATTGTACTCCATGTGAATCATTTTGGACGCAAAGTCAATTGCTTGAGGGAGCTTGTCCTGATTGTGGACGAGCGGTCATAGAGGCTAAAGAAGAAGCTTATTTCTTTAGATTATCAAAATACGAAGATAGATTGATAGATTTATTCGAGAATAATCGTATATTTTTGCAGCCCGATTCAAGAAGAAATGAAATGCTCTCTTTCGTCAAGCAAGGTCTAGACGATTTGTGCGTTTCTAGATCTACTTTTGACTGGGGGATTCCTGTCCCTATCGATGAGAAGCATGTAATATATGTTTGGTTAGATGCGTTGTCAAATTACATAACTGCTCTCGGATATCCGCAAGAAACAGATTTGTATGATCAGTATTGGCCTGCTAATGTACATCTTGTAGGCAAGGAAATAATTAGATTCCATTCTGTTATTTGGCCTGCAATGCTTATGTCTTTAGATATTCCTTTGCCGAAGCAAGTATTAGGACATGGATGGTTGTTACTAGAAGGTGCCAAAATGTCTAAGTCAAAAGGCAATGTAGTAGATCCTGTTATCCTTATTGAAAAATATGGAGTAGACGCTCTCAAATACTTTTTGCTTCGTGAATATACATTTGGACAAGACGGTACATTTACTAATGAGATTATGCTTAAGAGAATGAATTATGATTTGGCCAACGATCTTGGAAACTTGCTTTCTCGTACTGTATCTATGATCGAAAAGTATAATGATTCAATAATCCCTAACGCTACTACAGAAGATGATATAGACAAAGATATAAAGGAAATTGCTATTACGGCAGCAACAAAAGTAGAGGCAAATATGGATAACTTTGCTTTCCACCAGGCTCTTGAAGAAATTTGGGTTTTAGTGAGAAGAGCAAACAAGTACATAGATGAAAAAACTCCTTGGGAATTAGCAAAACATGAGGAGAAAAAATCTGAATTAGACACTGTTTTGCATAATTTAGCAGAATGTCTCAGAATTGTATCTATTTTGATATATCCTTTTATGCATAAAACATCTACCGAGATCAGAAAACAAATGGGTTTATGGTATTCCGAAGTGAATTGGGAGGACTCAAAGATTTTTGATATGATGTGTGAGGAAAATGTTAAGAAAGGAAAACCGATTTTTCCAAGAATCGATATAGAAAAAGAACTTTTAGAGCTTGAAGAGATAAGCGCAAAAATTATCTCCAAAGAGGAGTCAATATCCGAGGAGAACAAAATAAACAGCGAGAAAAATGATAGTGACAACTCTATGAATTCAAGCAACGAAGGAAGTGATAACGCAGTTAACCAATGTGATGATATTCCTTTAGAAATTAAAGAAGAGATAGAGTATGAAGACTTTGATAAGATTGATTTTAGAGTAGGATTAATAGTCGATGCTGCTAAACACCCCAATGCAGATAAGCTTATGGTATTCAAAGTCAAAATGGGGACAGAAGTAAGACAAATAATTTCGGGTGTTGGTAACGATTATACGACAGAGGAAATGATGGGACAAAAAGTCATAGTCGTTGCGAACTTAAAGCCACGTAAACTGAGAGGCGAGCAGTCAAAGGGAATGTTGTTATTTGCAGAAAATGGTGAAAGATGGGATATTGTAACTACAGTAGCTCCAGATGGAAATAAAGTATCATAATAGATAATTTAATAACTAAAGCAAAATGAATAGTCGTTGTGATTTAAATCTTAATTTCATCACAAATGACTATTCATTTGTTACATAGAGATAAAAATAGGAGTCTTATTTGAATGTTATTTGATTCACACGCGCACGTTAACAATGATGGATTCAAGACATTTGAGCGTGCTAAAATAATAGAGGAAATCGAGGAGTCAAATGTGTCTAATGTCATGGACGTTGGGTTTGATATCACAAGCTCTCAGCTTGCTATCAAGCATGCATCCTTATACGAATGGTGTTATGCAGCTGTAGGAATCCATCCATCTTGCACAACAGACTTTACCCAAGAGCAGTTTATTATTCTAAAAGGATTGCTTCGACAAAACAAAGTAAAAGCACTCGGTGAAATCGGATTAGATTATCACTATGATAATACCGACAAAAAAAAACAGCAATTTTGGTTCCGTGAGCAGATAAGACTTGCAAATGAAATGAAGGTGCCAATTGTTATACATGAAAGAGATTGTCATGATGATTTATATAGAATACTTAGAGAAGAAGGTGCTTTTTCAAAAGAAAGAGCTTCCTATTTTCCTTGCAGGTTAGATGAAAATGGCAATTCTGTTAAAGATGTCAGGGTAGTTTTTCACTGTTTCTCCGGAAGCAGTGAGGTTGCGAGAGAATATATTAGGGAAGGTGCAACGCTATCTATTGCAGGTCCTGTAACGTATAAGAATAATGTTAAGACAGTCCGTGTTGTATCCGATATACCATTAAACTATCTACTCATAGAAACGGATATGCCATATCTTACTCCTGTGCCATTTAGAGGAAAGCGAAACAATTGTCCAAATGTGGAGTATGTCGCTCGTAAAATTGCAGAAATTAAAGGGCTACCGTATGAGGAAGTTGTGAGTCAAACTAATGCTAATGCTAAGTTGTTTTTTGATATAGAGTAGTACTTTTTTACATCTAACAATATTGGCTCTTTGAAATAAAATTATGGGCGAGGAATCTATGAGAGATAAGAAGGCACCCCCTTCGGATTTACAAAGGCAAGTGATAAAAACTATCGTCGAACAATCGATGATAAAAAAGGGAGAGCATATCGTAATAGGCCTTTCAGGTGGTCCGGATTCCTTATGTTTGTTTTTTTTGCTTACTTGTTTGTCCATCGATTTAGACTTAAAATTGTATCCAGTACATGTTAATCATAAATTTAGACCAAACGATGCGGAAAGTGATGAGGCTTTCGTGGTTGATTTTTGTGAGAAAAAAGGCTATACATGCAGAGTTTTTACGTATGATTGTAATGAAATGGCAAGCCAGCGTAAAATAACTAGTGAGGAAGCTGGACGCATTGCAAGGTATGAATCTTTTGCCACGGTCGCTAATGAATTATTCAAAAATGGAATTGACAGGAAAAAAATATCGATAGCGGTAGGCCAAAACAGTGATGATCAGAGCGAAACTATCCTTTTTAGAATATTGAGAGGTGTTGGTACAGACGGCCTTAAAAGCATTGAATATATAAGATATGACGAAGATGGTAATAAGGTTATCAGGCCACTACTCGACGTGTCGAGGCGACAAATAGAAGAGTATTGCGCATTTAATTCGTTGACTCCTTGTATAGACAAGACGAATTACGAGCCTATTTACACACGTAACAAGATAAGATTAGAGCTCCTTCCTCTCTTGCAAAGAGAATATAATTCTAATATTAAGTCTGCATTGCTTAGGCTTGCAAAAACAGCATCAGTAGATAGCAACTATTTGCAAGAACAAGCAAGAGTGGCTTTTGATGTCGTGGCAAAGATTGAACCCTCATGCGTTACGATAGATTGTGATTCATTAAAGATGTATCATAAGTCTATTATAAATAGAGTGATAATAAAGGCTTTCAATGTACTCGGTTTGAATTATGATATTTCGTATCATAATCTTGAAGACTGTTATAATATTATCTTTTCGGATGCGGGCACAAAAAGTATAAATTTGCCGCATGGATTTGTATTAAAACGAATCTATTCTAAAATTGAGATTTGCAATAAGGAGAGGTTGTATTCCCAGAATTGTAACGAACACAGTTTGTCTGGTTTTTCCAATGAATCTACTCCTTTTGGGATTTTTGCAAACAATACTCCGTTACTGTATGGGTGTAATAATGGTAGTATAGAAATTAAAACACAGATTATTACCAAAGATAAATATAATGAGATAAGTTCGTGTTTAAAGCCATCATTAACTCCAAATACCAATCGCAATTTAATCACAGATGGAACACAAAATAGTTATACTATAGCATTTGATAGTGATAAGATTAGCGATGAATATAATGATGGATTGGATTGCTTAAAAGTTAGGAATAGGATTCAAGGAGACTATATTTTCATATCTTCCGACAAGCGCAAAAAAATTCAGGATTTGTTCGTTGATAAAAAAATCCCAAAAGATTTGCGCGACGAAATAGTTCTACTTGCTATTAGGAGTAATGTTCTTACTGTATTTTTTCCAGATGGAGCCAAAAGAATTTCCAGCAAATATTCTATAGATGAAGTGACAAAAAATGTCTTGTTTGTTGAATTTGCTATGAAAATGTGATATAATTAAAAATACGTCTATAAAATAAATTAACCGTTTATATGAAAGGAAATAACGTGAAAAAGGCAAAGATATTTATTAGATACGCATTATTGTTTTTAGTCATTGTTCTGGTCGGATACTTTTTTAGACCGGTTCCCGACTATGAAATAATCGAGTTTTCAGAAATGACAAATCTTCTCAGCAATGAAGAGGTCAAAGAACTTAATATTACATATACTGAGTTAACTGCAAAATTGGACGATGGAAGCACAGTCGTAGCCTTTGCTCCTAGCCAATATGAAATAGCGATTATAGATGAGAAATATATATTTCCGCAAATTGAAGAAGGCAATTTAAAGCTTTCAACAGACGAGCCAAGCAGTGGCTTTAGTATAATCAGCCTATTGCCAACGTTGATGATGATGGCAGCATTGGGCTTTTTGCTATACATTATGATGAAACAAGGTGGAAATGGAAAGGCATTTACCTTTGGAAAAAATAGAGCCAAGATGGTAAAGGATGGCGGAGACAAGAAACTTTCATTCAAGGATGTAGCAGGGTTAGAGGAAGAAAAAGCTGAATTAGAGGAAATTGTTGATTTTCTGAAAGATCCTAGGAAGTATAATGATTTGGGAGCACGCATCCCTAAAGGGGTGTTGCTTGTAGGTCCTCCTGGGACTGGTAAGACATATATATCTAGAGCAACCGCCGGAGAGGCAAAAGTCCCATTCTTTACAATAAGTGGATCCGATTTCGTAGAAATGTTTGTCGGTGTAGGAGCCTCTCGTGTTCGTGATTTATTTACCGAGGCAAAAAAGAATTCACCATGTATAGTTTTTATCGATGAAATCGATGCTGTCGGCAGAAAAAGAGGCGCAGGTTTAGGTGGTGGGAACGATGAGAGAGAACAGACACTTAACCAACTACTTGTGGAAATGGACGGTTTTGAAGACAACGTAGGGATAATAATCTTAGCAGCTACGAATAGACCTGATGTATTGGACCCTGCACTTTTACGCCCAGGAAGATTTGACAGACAAGTTGTGATCGGAGTTCCTGACAGGGTTGGAAGAGAAGCGATATTTAAGGTGCATTCCGCAAATAAACCTTTGTCCGAGGAGGTCTCTCTTAAAGTTTTAGCAAAAAGAACTCCTGGATTTACTCCTGCGGACATCGAAAATTTGCTTAACGAGGCAGCCCTGATTACAGCTAGAAGAAACGGCAGAAAAATTAGAATGACAGAAATCGAAGAAGCAACTACCAAAGTAATGGCCGGTACCGCTAAGAAGAGTAAAGTTGTAAGCGAAAAAGAGCGCCGACTAGTTGCGTACCATGAGGCTGGACATGCCATTGTAATGAGGGCAATCCCTGATTCAGATCCTGTACACCAAGTAACGATCGTTCCAAGAGGTGGGGCAGGTGGATTCACTATGTACTTGCCAAAAGAAGACATAAACTTTGAAACTAAAAACAGAATGAAAAACACGTTGTCTAGATTGTTAGGCGGAAGAGCAGCTGAACAAATCATTTTAGATGATGTAAGTACAGGTGCAAGCAATGACATCATGAGAGTCACAGACATTGCTAGAGACATGGTTACAAAATATGGATTTAGTTCTAAACTAGGCTTGGTCAATTATAGTTCATCAGAAGAAGTATTTATTGGGAAGGATTTTTCATCTAAGCAAGCGTACTCCGAGTCTGTTGCGTCACAAATA
The DNA here is from genome assembly GCA_964367585.1 of uncultured Oscillospiraceae bacterium. Taxonomy (GTDB): domain Bacteria; phylum Bacillota; class Clostridia; order Peptostreptococcales; family Anaerovoracaceae; genus CAYJGJ01. The sequence continues at coordinate 37,487 of CAYIYH010000012.1, read as the reverse complement.
GACGATGAAGTAAAAGGAATAGTAGACGAAGCATATAACAAAGCTCTAAATATACTTAATGAAAACTTGGATAAATTAGAAGCTGTTGCTCAAGCACTACTCCTTGTCGAGACAATAGATGGCACACAATTTGAAAATCTTTATACAGGTGAAATAACTCCCGAAGCTCTTGAGCAAGAAGTCTTAAAGCATGAGGAAGACATCAAGGAAAGAAACGAAAAAGAAGAAAAAGAGTTCTTCCTAAAAAGAAAAGAAGAGGAAGAAGAGCTAGCAAAATATGACAGTGACTACATGAATGATGATGAATCTGCAACAAAAGAGGAAACATCAAAAGATGATAGTGATAAATTGTCTAATACTACCGTTCCAGAGTCCGATGCGGAAGATGCTTTAGATGAAAACACGGCTAGTGCCGATGAGGAAAAGGATGTTGCTGTAGAAGATGATGCTAATAAAGCGGAAGTAGAAGACGAGGATAAGTAAAATGTTATTGGCAATAGATATTGGAAATAGTAACATTGTTGTAGGAGTATTTGCCGACGATAAACTTATCGCAAATTGGCGACTTCAAACAGATTATAACAAAAGTGCCGATGAATATGGGATGATATTAAAACAGTTATTCGAACATGAGAATTTGAGACTCGAAGAAATATCTGGTGCAATAATAGCGACGGTAGTACCATCTGTATTGTTTACTGTCCAACATTTGTGTGCAAAGTATTTTAATAAGCAGCCGCTCGTAGTTGGACCTGGTCTCAAGACTGGTTTGCACATCAAGTATGATAATCCAAAACAAGTTGGAGCAGATAGAATAGTCAATGCTGTGGCGGCATATTCCAAATTTGGAGGCCCTTTGATAATAATTGACTTCGGGACTGCCACAACATTTTGTGCAATTTCTGCCGAAGCCGAGTATTTGGGTGGATCAATCGCTCCTGGGTTGAAAATTTCCTCGGACGCAATTTTTGAAAAAACGGCGCAACTACCAAAAGTCGAACTTGAAGATCCTGGATGTACAATATGTAAAAATACAAGTGATAGCATGAAGTCGGGCTTAGTATATGGACACATGGGAATGATTGAATTTATTGTAGAAAAGATGAAAGCGGAAATTTTCCAGATGTACGGAGATAACTGCGATGTTACAGTAGTTGCAACAGGTGGATTGTCTTCAATGATAGAAAAAGGTGTTAAATGCATTGACCAAATAGATAAAACCCTTACACTGGACGGATTACAGCTTATCTACAAAAAAAATATCATCCAATAGAAAAATCACGTAGAATTATGAAGTTATTAATTGAAAATGTAGAATTTGAGACACCCTTTTTTTTAGCACCTATGGCGGGAGTTACTGATTTTCCAATGCGAAAGATATGTAAAAAAATGGGCGCTTCATTGGTATATTCCGAAATGATAAGTGCAAAAGGCCTTTATTATAGCGAAAAAAACACTGAGCCTCTTTTACTTACCGCAAAGGAAGAATCTCCAATCGCATATCAAATTTTTGGTAGCGATCCATTTTTTATGGGATATGCAGCAAAAAAGTTGGAAGGCAGAGATAATATAATAATTGATATCAATATCGGATGTCCTGTCCCCAAAGTTGTGAAGAACGGCGAGGGATGTGCCCTGATGCAAAACCCGAAGCTTGTTTTCGATATTGTAAGAGAAATCAAAAAAAACACACATAAAATAGTTACTGCTAAAATACGATTGGGAATGAATGATGCCTCGCAAAATTATGAAGAAGTTGCAAGTGCATTAGAAGAGGCAGGTGTCTCTGCAATAGCAATACATGCAAGAACACGCAAGCAGTACTATTCTGGTGATGCAGACTGGGATGCGATTAGACGTTTAGTATTGAAAACAAAAGTTCCAATTATTGGGAATGGAGATGTCGATTCTTACGAAAGTGCCAAGAGAATGATAGACGAGACAGGGTGTGCATTTGTAATGATTGGAAGGGCTGCGCTTGGCAATCCATGGATATTCAAAGAATTGAGAGATGGGTATCTTAATAATGAATCAATTTCCCAAACAGTCTCTATGCACGATAGAATAGAAATTATACTGTTGCACCTAGATGAACTACGCACAGTAAAAGGTGATTATAAGGCAGTTCGCGAAATGCGAAAGCATATAGGATGGTATACCAAAGGCATAAAAGGAAGTGCAAATTTTAGAAAAGACATAAACAGTATTACTGATATTGATAAGCTAAGAAAAGTGATACAATTGATGAAATAAGTAGTGATTGTAAAAACAAAGTATTGATTGAATATATGAACTGATACAAATACTTATAATTAATATGATTTCCTCAATAAATCGATATAATTATAATATATAATCGGTTAGTAATGAGTACTAGAGATAAATTATTAAGAAGGTATAATAATGAAGCATGGATTAATGGCATTCGTTGTGATAATCACAATTATTAGTGCCGCTATTTTTAACTCGATAACAGAGAAAACCGGTATTATTGGACCGGATAGTAATCCCCAGGGAGAAGTTTCTACGGGAATAATTAAAATAGGAGTTTTACTACCACTTACCGGAGATGATTCTGTAGAGGGTAATAAGGAACTTTTGGCGATCGAATTTGCCCATTCTCGCAACCCGTACATATATGTAGACGATGTTTTGTATGAAATTGAGTTAGTAGTGGCCGATACTGAATCTGATTTAGGGCAATTAAAAGTTTCGGCAAGGCAAATGATACACAGTGGAGTTTTTGCAATAATAGGAACCAGCGGATTTGTGGAGTCAAATGAGTTGATGGCTTTTCTCGAAGAGGAAGAAGATGCAATCTTGATTGGAACATCTGGGTCCAAAAATGAAGAGACTCCTTCTAATAGGAATCATTTTACAGTAACTCATCAAGATTCTTTTCAAGGCACAATGTTGGCCAACTATTCAATAGAGTATTCCTATGATAAGGTTGCAGTTATTAGCCAACCTAATAGTGAAAACAATAACTTAGGAGATGCAGCTACATTTTTTATAAGTGCATTGGAGGCATACGGTGGAAATGTAGTTTTTGAGCAGGAATACGATGCCGAGCATTTGGGTTATATAATTTCGGAGTTAAAAAGCAATAATCCGCAAGCAGTCTTTCTCGCATTAGACAGTACAAATGGAAGAGAGCTTCTTCAACAGATGAGAGCAGAAAACATTACCGTACCAGTATTTGCTACGGATAGAATAATCGGTGATACATTTGAATATAATTATGCCGAAGGGATAACGGTATTCCAGCCTTTTGACGAACGACATTCCGACAATGATGACATATTTTTTTTTGCGGAGGATTTTAGAGAGTATATAATAGAAAACGATGAAGAATATGGTACGCTTGAAAAAAACAATAATACTTTGGAAATCGGTGCAAATTCTGCGTTAGCATACGATAGTTATAACGCTCTAATATATGCATCAGATATAATAGATGAAGAAGATGATCTCACGTTAAATACAGAAGATTTTATAGAAGCATTGCATATGGTAGATTACATGGGAGTGACAGGGCGAATTTATTTTTATGGCGATGGTACAGTGGTTAGAAATGCGGGTTATGTAAATATTATACAAAATGGTTCTCTTTCATTTGTAAAAAAACAATATGTTGGAAATAGCTATCAAGAGTAGAGGTTAGTATGAAAAAAATAAATAAGATAATTTCAATATTTATAATCATGAGCATAATGATAGTCCCTCTTTCTTCTTGTACAACATATGATAGTTTTACGAATTATATTATGAGTGGAGAGAGTGATAATATCGATACGATAAAAGTAGGTATATATCAGCCGATTACGGGTAAAGACTCTGAGAATGCCAAGTATGAGATAGATGGAATAGAATTAGCACACGAATACTTGGATGAAGTCTTGGGGAAGAAGGTGGAATTGGTATATGGCGATACGAAGTCTGATGTAAACAATGTCGAGGCTGTAATTGCAGATTTAGTAGCAAAAGACGTAGATGTAATAATAGGTTCGTATGGCGATATTTATACTATTGCGGCTTCCGAATCTGTTGAAAATAGTGAAATTCCAGCGTTTGCTATATCACCGTCCAATCCGCTGATTTCACGAAACAACGATTACTATTTCAGGATGGGAGTATCGGAAGAGTATCAAGCACAAGCAATTTCAAACTTTTCATTTTCTCAGCTACAATCTCAAAAAACTGGAATTGTACGTGTATCAAACGAAGATACAGGCATAATGTTTTCTACAGCTTTTATGGATAATGCTATGGAAATCAACAATGTTCCGGAAGACGCATTTGAGATAATCGATTTGGATGCCGAAAATGCGGATTACGAAAAAGCTTTGATGCCGCTATTAATTACAGAGGTTGATACAATCTTTATGCCTATCGATTCTGTAGAAGTAGTGAACAAAGTTATTCTCGCTGCTCAAAGCATTGGGTTGACTGATTTAGACATTATATCCTTGGAAACATGGAGAACGGATGATTTTATATCTGTATTAGAAGGATTTCCTCAGTATAATATATATATTTCCTCGAGTTTTAACCCCAATAGAGTAGTAAGCGAGGTAAGTGTTGATTTTCAGGAATATTATAGCAATCGTTTTGGAAGTAGTTCTGAAATAAAACCGCAAACAGCGCTTGCTTTCGATGCATATTTACTGGCAATTAATGCTATAGCAAAATGTGGAAGTACAGATGGGAAATTACTTAGATATACGATTCAAAATACAGTAGCATTTGAGGGTGCATCGGGCACGTTTTCCTTTGATGATCAGGGTAATGCGTTTAAAACTATTTATATAGAACAGTTAATTAATGGAGCGTTCATAAGCACAACCATTATAGAGCAAGACGAAAATACTGTAGTAGATACTGACCTTGTGCTAGAATAAACTTGAAGGGATGTGATACCATGGATTATAAAAAATACATTGACGATAATCAATCGCAAATTATTAATACATTAATAGAACTTGTCAAAATTGACAGTGTTGGTAGTGAACCTGTCGTTTCAAAAGAGGGAATGAAATATCCTTTTGGAGCAGGCGTCCAGGAAGCTTTTGACTTTATGATTAATAAGGGTAAGGAATTTGACTTTGAAGCCGTTAATATAGATAATTACGGTGGACATCTAGAATTCGGTGTAGGCGATGAAATTGTGGGAATACTTGGACATCTAGATGTTGTTCCTGCGGGAGACTTTTGGGATTGTCCTCCTTTTGGCGCAGTGGAAAAAGACGGTTATATTTATGGCAGAGGTACAACCGACGACAAAGGTCCAGTTGTAGCCGCAATGTATGCGATGCATGCTCTAAAACAATGTGGCTTCGTACCGGATAGAAGAATTCGATTAATATTGGGTTTGGACGAAGAAACGAATTGGGAAGGAATGAATTATTATAATAAGCATGTAGAAGATGTTACTTTTGGATTCACACCAGATGCCGACTTTCCGATAATATTCGGAGAAAAGGGAATAATCCAATTTGATTTAGCTAGAAAATTCAAAAAAAATGAAAATAAAGGACTTGAAATATCACGAATGGAAGGCGGTAACGCTGCCAATATGGTATGCGACAAGGTCAAAGTAGTCCTTATTTCAGACGATCCTGATAAGTATGCCGATATAAAAGAACATATTAAAGCCTTTAAAGAGGAAACGAAATATACGGTAACTTACAAAGGGGTTGGAAAGAGCTTAGAGATAACTTTCGACGGGATTTCTGCGCATGGAGCTAATCCACATCTCGGTCTAAACGCTATTTCTATAGCGATGAAATTTTTGAAAGATATCAACTTGACTAATGAGGAACAAAACGATTTTATCAACATATATAATGAGCATATAGGATTTGAGATTAATGGAAAATCTCTGGGAATATATCGAAACGATGTTAACTCTGGTGATCTTTCTCTCAATGTAGGTAAAGTGAAAGTCAATAGACAGATGGGAAGCCTTACGATTGACTCGAGATATCCCATTACTTGTAATGAAGAGGAAGTTTATGATTCTCTACAAGACATTCTTTTGAAATATGATATGGGAATTGTCAAAGGTAAGAGTCAAGGTCCGGTATATATGGATAAAGAAAGTAATTTGATTAAAACATTGTGCAATGTATATTCTGAAAATACTGGAGATTTTGAAAGCAAACCAATTACAATAGGTGGCGGTACATATGCAAGATCGATGTCTAATATCGTTGCGTTTGGCGCCGCTTTCCCTGACGATGAAGACCGGATGCATCAAAAAAATGAGCGCATATCAAAGGATAGATTAATTCAGCTTACGAAAATATATGCAGACGCCATAATGAGGATATCACAATCCAGTTTTGAACTGTAATAATCATTTATTATAAATTACTGAAAGGAAAAAGTATGAGTACTATGTCTGGGAACTTTATACACGACATTATAGAAGAAGATATCGAAAACAACACATATGGGAAAAAGGTTTATACGAGATTTCCTCCGGAACCTAATGGATATTTGCACATCGGACATTCTAAATCTATATGTCTAAATTTTTTGACTGCAAAAAAGTATGGTGGCAAGTGTAATTTAAGATACGACGATACTAATCCTCTAAAAGAGGAGGATGAATATGTAAGGTCGATAGAAGAAGATGTAAAGTGGCTCGGCTTTGAGTGGGAAGATCGACTATGGGCTTCTAATTATTTTGACACTATGTATGATGCTGCTGTAGAACTTATAAAAAAAGGAAAGGCATATGTGTGTGATCTATCCGCCGACGAAATGAGAGAATATAGAGGCACTCTTACGGAGCCAGGTAAAAATAGTCCAAGAAGAGAAAGTAGTAGCGAAGAAAATTTGATACTATTTGAGAACATGAAAAAAGGAATGTACGAAGACGGTGAAATGGTTTTACGTGCAAAAATTGACATGACTTCGCCTAATATAAATATGAGAGATCCTGTAATATACAGAATTTCACATGCGGAACACCACAATACTGGAGACAAATGGTGCATATACCCAATGTACGATTTTGCACATCCTATTGAAGACGCTATCGAGGGCATTACTCATTCTATATGTACTTTGGAATTTGAAGACCATCGTCCATTTTATGACTGGACTCTTAGGGAAGTAGGCTTTTGGCCTAATCCTCCAAAACAGATTGAATTCGCAAAGCTACAACTTACCAATACAATAATGAGTAAGAGAAATCTTAGAAAATTAGTTGAAGAAGGTGTCTGTGACGGTTGGGACGATCCGAGGATGCCAACCATTGCCGGCTTGCGAAGGAGAGGATATACTCCGGATTCTATTAGAGACTTTTGTGATAGAATAGGTGTAGCAAAGGCAAATTCTCGTGTAGACATAGCTTTGCTTGAACATTGTGTACGAGAAGATCTCAAGACAAAGGTTAATACTAAAAATATCGTATTTGATCCAATTAAGGTCATTATTACTAATTATCCCGAGAATACTATCGAATATGTAGAGGTTGAGAATAACAAAGAGTGCGAGGAATTAGGCACTCGAAAAATTGCGTTTGGCAGAGAAATATATATAGATGGGCAAGATTTTATGGATCCCCCCCCGAGTAAGTATTTTAGATTGTTTCCTGGAAACGAAGTTAGATTAAAGGGTGCGTACTTCATTAAGTGCAATGATGTGATAAAAAATGACGATGGTACTATAAAAGAACTTTTATGTACTTACGACGAACAAACCAAGTCTGGCAGTGGATTTACTGGAAGAAAGGTGAAGGGAACTATACATTTTGTTGAAGCGACTACGGCTGTCAAAATTGATGTAAACGATTATAATCACCTAGTAATAGAAAGTGAGGATGGTCAAGAGATAATCAATCCAAATTCTGTTGAAAGGAAAATCGGGATTGCGGAAGAAAGTATCAAGGATATAAATAGGGAAGATAGAGTGCAGTTTTTTAGACATGGATACTATGTCCTAGATTCAAAGACATCGTCCGATACCATCATGTGTTTTAATAGAATAGTAGATTTGAAGAGTTCATGGAAGGGCTAATGGATATTCTATTACAGATATCAAAATACCTTGTGTCCGTATTCTTTGGAATAATACTCGGTAATGGAGCTGTGTACTTTTTCAACAAAATCCCCGCTGAATGGCTTACCGATTACGGTTGTGAAGTAAGTGATGAACTAAAAAATAACGACAGGCAGAGGATTTATAGTACGCCGTGGAAGGCAATCTTTGTGATTCTTTTTATTATTATTGCAATATATCTTACATGGAAAGATTGGAATTTTGCAATTCCTGCGTTAGTAGCAATTTGGATTTTATTATTAATATCTATTTCAGATATAAAATATATGATAATACCCGATGAGCTAGTAATGCTACTCGCTGTGGTTTCAATTGGATTCATGATGTATCATAAAAGCTTGTTAGATTGTATTGCTGGTGCGGTAATAGGATTTGTAGTCATGCTTATCGTAGGATTTTTGGGTAAATTGATATACAAAAGAGACACGCTTGGCGGAGGAGACATTAAACTAATTGCAAGCATAGGTCTTCTGATTGGTTCAATTGGAGTCCTCTTTGTGATGATAGTCTCTACATTTATAGGTGCGATGTATTTTACCTTATTGTTACTTACGAAGCAAATTAAACCTAAAGACAGTTTGCCTATGGCTCCTCATATTTCGATTGCGGCTAGTTTGTACATTATGTTTGTATGGTAATATTATCATCGAAACAGACTTTCGCTTAATTAAGTGCTTTTTCTTGCTCTACTTAAAGTGCTTTTATTTTTCTGTTCGAGTTAAAGTGATGATTGTATTTTCGTAAGGAGTTTTTTAAATGCTAGGAATAAAATCGGATTATTATAAAGGTGTAATATATTTAATTATTGCGGGCATGGTATGGGGAGTTGGTCTTGTTGCACAAAAGGCTGGATCTGGTATAGTCGGACCTTTTTTATTTACAGGAGTAAGGTGTTTTTTGGGAGGAATTGCATTACTGCCATTAGTAATTATTAATAGTAAGAATCCATCGTTTCAAAAAACTACCCCGAGATTTGGAAAATATACGGAATTAAAATGCGTCGCAGTATGTAGTACATTACTGCTGTCTTTTATTATGTGCCAACAAATAGGCATTGCGTATACCTCTGTTGGTAAATCAGGATTTATTACCGCATTATATATTATTATCGCACCGATTATTGGAATGATTATAGGCAAAAAAGTAAAGCTTTTCTTTTGGATTTGTGTCGCAATTGCTCTGTTCGGTTTTTATATGCTTACTATGCAAGAGGGGTTTTCTGCAATAAACATCGGAGATTTTTTGATGTTTGTAGCGGCATTTCTTGTTGCGTTACATATGTATTTTATAGAATATTTTGTTAAGTTTGTGAGCCCACTTAAAATCGCTTCGTATCAATTTATGCTCACGGGGGTTGTTGCTTTTATATGTGCGTTACTGTTTGAATCGGTAAATTTAGAAATTATTCTATCTGCCGGGATTCCTATATTATATTCTGGTATTATTTCCTGTGGAGTCGGCTATACCTGTCAATTCATGGGACAACAGTATGTAGAACCGAATAAGGCCGCATTGCTTTTGAGTTTAGAAACGATATTTACACTGTTGGCAGGAATGATATTCTTTAACGAAGTTTTGGCGTTTGGTGAATATATTGGATGTGGCCTTGTGTTTTTGGCAATTGTCCTGTCGCAAGTTAAAAATAAAGATGTCTAATACATCGTTTTTGTTGCAATGTATATTTTTGCGGCAATTGATAGTTCTTCGAACTGAAACGAATTGAAATAATTTAAATTTGTAATCTGTTGTATCTTTTTAAATCTATATCGTATAGTATTTTCGTGCTGTTTTAACTTCGCAGCTATTGAATGGAGATCTCCATTGCATACAGGAATGGCCAATACTGTTTCTAGTAAATTGCTATTATTTTCCGCATCATATTCCGTGATAGGTTCAATTATCTTAAAGCTATAGTTTCTCAATTCCGGTGAATTAATAAGCGGAAGGATGAACTGATATGTGCCTAGGTCATCATAATATTGAAAGTTATTTTCGGGGTTAATAACATAGTTTCCTGCAAAAATACTCTCTTTTGCTGAGAAGAGCAGTTGGCTAAGACTGTGGTGCAAACTACTAATTCCTATTTGGCAGTTGTTAGAGTAAAGCCTATTGATTGCCTTTATTGTGTCTAACGAGTCGGATAAAAAATTCATCGAATTGTTAGAAAAAATCGTAATTATTCCCGAGTCTAACGGAATCGTTGTGATTATACTTTTGGGAGATGTTTTTGCCTCAATTTCTTGAGAAATTGTATCGACATCTATTGACATTTTGGGATTTAGATGTTTAATGAAGGCGCAAAAATGTATATCACGAAAACTTGGATTGATTGAATAGCCTAATTTCAAAATATCGCTTTCCGTATGGTTTTGGTTTAATATCTTATATATAGAATCTCTTTTGAAATTTAGATCGCAAAAAGTTCGGACAAAATCATTTAGATTTATTATTATGTCTTCAAAATACATGTCTGAATCTTCAATAAGAATGATTGGGAAGTTTTTTGAATTTGCGTAGCGTATTACACTATCATGAATAGGCAATTTGAAAACATTTTTTATAACGAGACCGGAGGCCTTTTTCCCTACCAAATACTTGACAGCGTCTAGGATTAGGAATGGATTGTTTTTTGCATAAAGAAAAGTTGTCAATGCAAGTTGATTTTCGTGGAACATGTCATGCAGATGTTTTCCATTGAAACTGGCGTCAAATTCATAATCCAATATTCCAATATCTACTATCGTATTCTTTAATCCGGATTCGTTTGATATTAACTTCATTTTCTTGAAATAGTTTACTTCTAATAAGTCTTGTAACTTAGGATACATAATTACCTCCATAATTTTATCATATGTATTATATCACGCATTGTAAGTTTTAACAATAATTATATGTTGTTATTTGCATATTTTATATTTTTTTTATCTAGACATCATTAATATTTTAAAAATTATACAATTTATACATGTGTAGAATGTTAAATTAAACAAATATAATGTGTTGCAATTTTCACAATTTTATCAGATAATACACTTAATATAAAATATTGAACATAAACAATATTTTAACTTATTATTTATTTCCATTTTATTAGGGAGGATTTTTTATGAAGAAAAGAGTATCGTTACTAATAAGCTTAATTTTAGTAGTAGGTATGTTATTCACGGCTTGTGGCGGATCTGGTGGCGACGGTGAAACAATTAAAGTCGGTTGGGTTGGTCCACTTACTGGCGACCAAGCGCCTTGGGGTGTCTGTGAGTCACAAATGTTACAACTATTAGTTGATGAACAAAATGAAGCGGGTGGATTATTAGGAATGCAAATTGAGTTGATTAAGTATGACACAAAAGGTGATACGCAAGAAGCTATAAATGTAACAAAGAGATTAGCTTCTCAAGATGGAGTAGTTACTATATTTGGCCCTAATTCATCTGGTCCAGCTATAGCGATGCAATCTGTTCTTACAGACAACAAAGTTCCTGGTATTGCAACTGTAGCAACTAACCCTAGTGTAACGATTGCCGAAGATGGAAGCGTACTTCCTTATAACTTCAGAGTCTGCTTTATTGATCCTTACCAAGGAGCTGTAATGGGCGGATATGCAACAGATAAACTAGGTGCGACTACTGCAGCTGCTATATTTGACGTAGGTAGTGACTATGGTGAAGGTTTCACTCAATACTTCGTAGAAGAGTTTGAAGCTAATGGCGGCACAGTTGTAGCACAAGAAGGTTACAAAACTGGCGACACAGACTTCCGTGCTCAATTAACTAAAATCAAAGCGGAAGATCCTGATGTATTGCTCGTTCCTGCATACTATAAAGAAGTTTCTTTAATAGCTAACCAAGCTAGAGAACTTGGAATTGATGCTATTCTACTAGGTGGAGACGGATGGGCTTCAGAAGAATTATATGAACTTACTAATGATGGTGCAAGTATCGAAGGAAGCTTTATCGCTAACCATTTCGACCCAACAGATCCAAAAGTTGCTCCTGTAACAGATATGTACAAAGCTGCATATGGAGACGATGCGGGTGTTGAAATCAATGCATACATGGTAAATGATGCATGGTTAGTATTTAAAGCTGCGATCGAACATGCCGGCGAAGCTAATGGTGAAGCCATTGCAGCTGCATTAGTAGAAGTAGAAGTTGAAGGAGTTACTGGTATAATCAAGCTAGGTGCTGATACTCACAACCCTGAGGGTAAACAAGCAGCAATATTAGAATACAAAGCAGGAGAATCAAATCCTATATTTGTAGAACAATATAGTCCTAACTAAGCTTGCATTAACAATAGCCTCAAAGAGGGCAGTGTCTCTGCCCTCTTTTTTTTTCAAATAGGAGGAATCGAAGTGACTATTTTTTTACAACAATTAATTAACGGTCTGTCATTGGGTAGTATATATGCTCTCATGGCAGTTGGATATTCCTTAGTATATAGCATATTAAATTTTTCAAATTTTGCTCACGGTGGTATCATCATGCTTGGTGCATATTTTGGTGTATATGTACTAAAACTCGTTTCAGTGCCTTTCGCTGTCGTATTAGTCATAGCTGCTTTTTTAGCAGGACTTGTTGCGGTAATTTTGGAAAGAATAGCATATAGACCTTTAAGATTGAGAGTGGCTCCGCCGCTTTACTTTATTATATCAGCAATGGGTGCGTCTATATTTTTAGAAAACCTTGTGATAGCTACTATTGGACCAAACTTCCAAAGTTATGACAGCATAATAAGCGGATCGATAAAAATTGGTGAATTGTCGATTGGAATACTCGACTTAACTATGCTTGGAATAACTGCTGTAAGTTTGACAATTTTAGTAATTATTCTAAATAAAACTAAGATGGGATTAGCTATCCGTGCCACATCATATAGCACTAGAGGTAGCCAATTCATGGGCGTAAATGTAGATAAAATAATATTTACTATATTTTTAATAGGCGGTATGCTTGGCGGAATTGCAGGTGTGCTATTTGGAATGAAATATGTAGTTTATCCGCAAATCGGTATTATTACAAACAAGTCATTTATCGCTGCGGTTTTTGGGGGATTAGGAAGTTTGCCCGGAGCCGTAATAGGTTCTATTGTGGTAGGACTTGTCGAAGCAATGGTAGCTGCATATATTTCATCTAGTTATAAAGATTTATTCGTGTTTGCATTGTTAATAGTAGTCCTTGTTGTTAAACCTACAGGTTTAATGGGTAAGAATACAGAAGATAAAGCGTAGGAGGTAGGCAATGAGTTGGTATTATATATCAGGGATATTGACCCTTGCAGGCATTAGTCTGATGACGGTTTTAGGGCTATCTCTTTTGACAGGATTTACAGGATTGTTCTCTTTTGGACATGCAGGCTTTATGGCAATTGGAGCATATACTGCAGCAATACTCACAGGAGAAGGTGTCCCATTAATTATCGCATTATTGCTTGGAGGATTGGCCGCACTAATTGGAGCAATGCTCATAGGTAGTGTAACATTAAAATTAAAAGGCGACTATTTTTGTATTGCGACACTTGGATTTGGGGAATCTGTTAGGTTACTATTTGATAACTTAGAATTTTTCGGAGGTGCAAGAGGCATGCCCGGTATTACGACATATAACTCAGATTTTTATCTGTTGATTGTGGTAGCTATCAATGCTGTTGCTATCATTGTAATGGTCAGCATAATTAAGTCTCGTCACGGCCGGAACATGGTTGCAATTCGGGAAGAAGAACTAGCAGCCCAAGCTATTGGAATCAATGTTTATAAATACAAAACAATATCATTTGGAATCAGTGCTGTATATGCGGGTATCGGAGGTGGATTGTTAGCACATTATTTAGGATATTTGCAACCAATAATGTTCCAATTATTAGAATCTACAGAAATGACTATAATAGTTATCTTCGGTGGTTTGGGAAGTATCACAGGAAGTGTTTTAGGTGCGGTAGTGCTCACGGCATTACCTGAGTTTTTAAGATTCATAGGCGACTGGAGATTAGTAATCTATGGTGCCGTCGTAGTCTTAATTATGATTGCAAGACCACAAGGATTGATGGGTGGTAAGGAGCTTAGTAATCTGTGGAAAAAAAGAGGAGTGACATCAAAAGGAGGTAACAAATAATGGATAAACAATCAGTACTTACACTTAAAAATGTTACCAAGAGATTTGGTGGACTTACTGCCGTAGGTGATGTCAGTTTTGACATTAAAGAAGGAGAAATCTTCGGTTTGATTGGACCTAACGGTGCTGGTAAAACCACAATTTTCAATTTAATTACAAAAATATATGAATTGACTGAAGGCGAAGTATGTTTTTATGGTAAGTCTTTAGATGGTAAAAAGCCATTTGAGATTGCCAATTTGGGCATAACAAGAACATTTCAAAATATTCGATTGTTCAAGAAACTGTCGACATATAACAATGTATTGACAGCATGTCACAGCATGGCTACATATGGATTATTCCATGCAATTGTTAAACCTTTGTCATTTATTCCACTGGGGGTGTTCCAAAAGGCAAAGAATGAAGAAAAAGCATTGCATGTAAAGACGGAAGAGTTGCTAAGAATAATGGGACTTTGGGAATATAGAGACATGGTTGCGGCAAATCTTCCATATGGATTGCAAAGAAAGCTTGAGATAGCAAGAGCTTTGGCACTTTCTCCTAAATTGTTACTTTTGGATGAGCCTGCTGCGGGAATGAACCCTGAGGAAACACTTGCACTTATGGAACTAATTAGAGAAATCAAAAATAAATTTAATCTGACGGTGTTATTGATTGAGCATCACATGGATCTAGTTATGGGTGTATGCGATAAGGTATTCGTCCTGAACTTTGGACAATTTCTTGCCGAAGGAACACCATCTGAAATCCAAGATGACCCTCGAGTAATTGAAGCTTATCTAGGCAAAGAGGAGGAGGATGAAAATGCTTAATATCAAAGATTTAAACGTATATTACGGTGGTATCCATGCTCTTAGAGGCGTAGATATTGAAGTAGAAGAAGGTAAAATATGTACGATCATCGGTTCTAATGGTGCTGGGAAATCTTCATTGCTAAATTCTATAAGCGGGATGGTAAAATATTCAGGAAGTATTGAGTTTGAGGGCAAAGAACTTGTAAAGCAGCCGCATAAGGTTGTAGGGCAAGGGATTTGTCAAGTCCCAGAAGGACGTGTAATATTTGCTAATCTGACCGTGACAGAAAATTTAAAAATGGGTGCATACCTTAGGAATGACCGAAAGGGTATCGCAGATGATTTTGAAAGAGTTTTCGAATTGTTTCCACGATTAAAGGAAAGGGAAACCCAAATAGCAGGAACACTCTCTGGAGGAGAACAACAAATGCTTGTAATGGGTAGGGGATTGATGTCTTCACCTAAACTCATGATGTTAGATGAACCTTCTTTAGGATTAGCACCGTTTTTAATAAATACTATTTTTGAAATAGTATTACAGATCAAAGAAATGGGAAAAACTATGCTACTAGTAGAACAGAATGCGTTTAAAGCATTGTCGGTAGCCGATACAGCATATGTATTAGAGCAAGGACAAATTACGATGAAAGGCGATGCAAAAACTCTAATAAAAGATCCTAAGATAAGGGAGGCATACTTGGGTAAAAAATAGCTTTTGTATAGGTAAATATATATTCTGTTTAACAAAAATGACATTCTATGTTATATTACATAAAAATTATAATATAGAATGTCAAAACAGGGGAATATTTTATGAATTCTACAAAATTCCGCGATAGTTATCTTTTTTCCTACGTGCTTACTTTTATCGGTGGGTATCTTGGTGGTTATAGTTATATTCTACGGGGCGAAGTTTTTGCTAGTGCACAAACAGGAAACGTCATTTTGCTAGGAATTAATCTTGCCAATGGAAACTATTCAAGTTGGTACTTATTCGTAATACCTATTTTTGCATTTTCATTTGGAATAGTTTTCACTGAATTCTTGAGAAATATATTCCATGGTAAAGAAACGATTTGGATTCAATTAATGCTCACAATTGAAATGCTAGTATTAATTTTAGTTGCATTCATTCCTACCGGAAGCATGGATGTTTATGCCAATGTTTCCATAGCATTTACTGCTGCAATCCAATTGCAAACATTTAAGAAAGTTGGTGACCACGCTCACTCGACCACTATGTGCACAGGTAATATCAGAAACTTATCAGAGCTTTTTTATATCTCTTTATACGAAAAAGATAAGAAAAAAATGGTCAAATGGTTTTTTCGTTCTCTTATAATCGTGTTTTTTGCCCTTGGTGTTGTAATTTCTTATTTGATAGTCGACATGGTCGGTGTTGCAAGTATTTTATTTGCAGCCTTTATAGTGTTTGTTTTGATAGTAATTTTTTTCTTTGATAAATAGTCGCAGTATGTAAAAAAAACGAGCATTGTTGAATTTTCAACAATGCTCGTCGCCTTGGCGGAGGACACGGGACTCGAACCCGCGGGGCTTTAACACCTTACCTGATTTCCAATCAGGCTCCTTAGCCACTCGGTCAATCCTCCATATTCCTAAGCCATTATACTACAATACCAAAAACAATTCAAGTTCATTTTTTGATAGTTTCATCTTTTACTTATGTAGTGCATGGCCATGCTCGCTGCGAGCGCCCCATCTGCTGCCGAAGTCACTACTTGTCTGAGATTAGAATTTCTAACGTCCCCAGCGGCGAATATCCCTTCGATGCTTGTATTTAAATCGCAATCGGTAATTATTTGCGAAGTTGATGATAGCTCGAGTAGATCTTTTACGAAATCACTTCTTGGAATTATTCCAATCGCTACAAAAATTCCATCTATATCTATTTTTTTTATTTCATTCGTAGTTGTATTTTTGAGTTCTACAGAATTTAAATGTTTATTTCCAATTAGCGTATTAATTACAGTACTAGGCATAGTTTCGATTTTTATGTTTGATATCAATTTTTCTTGCAGTATTTTATCGGCCTTTAATTCGCTGTTCCTATACACTAAATATACTTTTTCTGCATAGTTAGACAATACCAATGCATCTGTAACGGCCGTATTTCCTCCACCGTATACCATCACAATTTTATTTTTGTAAAAAGCACCGTCGCAAGTTGCGCAATAATGGACACCTCGTCCGGTGTATTTTTCTTCATTTTCAATAGATAGTTTTCGGGGAGATGCTCCGGTAGCAATAATAACACTCTTTGCAGCTGCCTCTTCACCTGCTTCATTTGTAAGCACAAAATCAGAATCCACTTTTTGGATTGAAGTTATTTTTTCGTAGCGTGTTAGCATTCCGGATTTAGTAGCCTGTTCGTTCATGGCTTGCATGAGTTCATTTCCCTCTATACCGTTTGCAAATCCGGGATAGTTTTCGATAAGTTCTACTGTAGATGTTTGTCCACCGGGAAAAAATTCTTCAAACAATACTGTTTTAAGATTTGCCCGTGCCCCATAGATTCCTGCGGTAAGACCGGCAGCTCCTCCGCCGATTATTGCAATATCAATAATATTATCCATATATTCTATCTTCCTTTTTACATATTATTTACACACAATTAATTTTTTCTTGTTTGAGTATGCGTTATACATTTAGACATAAACTACTTTATGAATTCCTCGATTTGCGCCTTTGTTGTTCTAGCAATTATCCTGTTTTTAACTTCACCATTTTCAAAGAATAGAAGAGTAGGGTATGTTTCTACTTCATATTTACTTCTAAGTCCCTCTTCCTCATCCACGTTTACTTTTCCAATTATAAAGTCTGGATTTTCTTTTGCCACTATTTCTATTAGTGGGGACATTAGCTTGCAATAACCACACCAATCCGCCCAAAAATATACGAGAGCCTTCTTTTGTGTTATAATGTCTTCATTGAATTTATTTTCACTAATACTTACTAATGCCATGACAATACCGCCTTTCTAATTATTATTTGTTTGATAATATGCTTTTTACTTATACGTCTGTTAATTGATATACTCTAATTATATTCTAAATTTTCAAATTTTCAAGTAAAACAATCATAAACTCTGAATTCTCTTCGAATTATTTTTAAATGTATCTCTGAATTATTTTTGAATATGTTGCACCTGATGTCATATAATGTTAAAATACACAAAGATTATTACACAAGTATGTGCGAATATCAGGGTATATAATTGGCGAGTATGTACAATTATCGCGTTGAATTATTAGTCGTGAATTCGTGCTTGTGGTGTGCAATTGGATAGTGCAAGGGGATGGTATGGATAGAATTAGCTGGGATGACTATTTTATGGAAATTGCGGTTCTTACTGCAAAGCGCTCAACATGCTTGAGGAGACAAATTGGAGCCGTTATTGTGAGAGATAACCATGTAGTAGCAACCGGTTATAATGGAGCCCCCAAGGGAATCACCCATTGCGATGATAAGAATGGTTGCTTACGAGAACAAATGAATATACCTTCAGGAGAAAGACATGAATTATGCCGGGCTTTACATGCCGAACAAAATGCTATAATACAAGCCTCAGTCCTAGCACAGTCTATAGAAAATTCAACGATATATGTAACACATCAACCATGTAATATTTGTGCAAAAATGATAATCAACGCAGGCATAAAAAGGTTAGTGATAAAAGAAGGTTATCCCGATGCGCTCGCACTGGAAGTCTTAAAGGAATCAAGCATACAGATCGATACCCTGAAATAAAAATAGATCGGCACACTGAATAATAAAAAATATAGGCTATAACCACTCTAAAACATAGATAGACACACTGAAATAAAACATAAGGAATAAAGATGAATTTAGATTACTTAAATGAAAAGCAAAAAGAAACAGTATTGATGACAGAAGGCACGGTATTAGTGCTTGCAGGAGCGGGTAGTGGTAAGACGGGCACTATGACACATAGGATGGCGTATTTGTTGGAAAAAGGAGTCCCGCAACATAGAATATTGGCCGTTACTTTTACGAATAAAGCGGCGGAAGAAATGAGAGAAAGAGTAGAGAAACTATCTGAGGATTGTTCTAAGATGTGGATATGCACTTTTCACTCGATGTGTCTTAAAATGCTGCGTGTACATAGCGATAGAATAGGTTACTCTACAAATTTTGTAATCTATGATACTGCAGATCAAAAAACACTTGCAAAGAATATTTTGAAGGAACTTCAAATTGACGACAAAAAATACACACCTCAATATATTCTAGGAGCGATTGAAAAGATAAAAGAACAAGGTAAATTCAATCTTGAAGTTGAATCATTCGACACAGACACTCAATCGCAAAAAATAATAAGCAGTGCGTATGAAATGTATGAAAAAGAGCTCAAAAAGAATAATGCGATGGACTTTAATGATTTACTTTTAAACGTTCTTAAATTATTCAAGGAAGCACCGGATGTTCTATTGCAATATCAAACTAGATTTCAATACATAATGGTCGATGAATACCAAGATACTAATATGGTGCAATATAAAATTATAAAAAACCTTGCAAAAGGGCATAATAATTTGTGCGTAGTAGGAGACGACGACCAGTGTATCTACGAGTGGCGTGGTGCAGACATTACTAATATACTAAACTTTGAAAAAGACTTTCCCAACACCAAAGTTATAAAACTAGAACAAAACTATAGATCTTCTTCTAATATTATTAATGCGGCGCATTCCATAATAAACTATAACATTGGGCGTAAAGAGAAAAAATTATGGACTACAAAAGAGACCGGAGAAAAAATATACTATAAAAGAGCAGAAAATGAAAAAGATGAGGCTCAATTTATAATGCAACAAATCGCATTATTAAAAAGAGAAAAAAAGTATAGTGATTTTGCCATACTTTATAGGATGAATGCTCAATCCAGAACGTTTGAAGAGGCATTTACCCATGCAGGGATTCCATATAGGGTATTATCGGGAACAAGATACTATGACCGCAAAGAGATAAAAGACATTATGTCATATCTTCGTTTAGTCGTAAATCAAAAGGATGATTTGGCATTTAGAAGAATTATTAATGAGCCCAAGAGGGGTGTCGGACAAAAAGCTTTAGAAAAGATATCAGACTATGCGACGGTTAATGGCCTTTCCCTGTTCGAAGCTGTAACAAGAGAAGAAGTAATTCAAACTTTAACTGCAAAGACGAGAAGCTCGGTCGAAAAATTTTGTGAACTAATAAAAAAATGTGAAAATGATAAAGATCATATCCAAATCGCAGAGATATATGATTATTTAATTACCGAAACGGGTTACTTAAAAATGTATATGGACGTAGAAACTGTGGAGTCGGAGACAAGAGTTCAAAACTTGCTTGAATTTAAGTCCGTAATAAGTGAGTATGAAAAAGAAACAGAAAACCCTACCATAGATGAGCTCATGGAAAAGTTGACATTGATGACACAAGTCGACAATCTTGACGCATCCGAGGATGCTGTCGTTCTCATGACGATCCATGGAGCCAAAGGTTTAGAATTCCATACCGTTTTCTTGCCGGGTCTTGAGGAGGGATTGTTTCCGGGCAGTAGGGCGCATGAGAGCGAGACAGGAATAGAAGAAGAAAGAAGATTGTGCTATGTCGCAATTACGAGGGCAAAGGAACGTCTAATAATTACTAGTGCCGCCTCTAGGATGTTGTATGGAAAGACGAATTATACGAGAGAATCCCAGTTTTTGCATGAAATAGACGATAAATATTTAACAGGCGATAAACTCTTCAAGGGGCAGGGTAGACCGGGAGTCTATACAGGTGAATATTATGATGGCGCAGATTCACATTCCCGCAATAGTAGTTTCACAAACAAACAAACTACTTATAAAGTAACGTCACCTAATTATAATCCATTTGTTTCGTCATTTAATAAAAAACAAGATCCTAAAACTGTCCAAAAAGACTATTTGACAACAGGGGATAGAGTTGCACATATCAAATTTGGAGATGGTACAGTGTCGGAAACTACAGACAAGGTCGTAACAGTTGAGTTTGATAATGGAGAAATAAAAAAGTTGGCAATAGGAATTGCTCCGCTCACAAAGATATGAAAGTAAGGAAAGAATGGAAAAAAAATCTCGTATCTTGCAGTTAATTGAAATATTGAACAAAGCAAACGAAAGCTACGAAAAAGGCGATGAAATAATCAGTAATTTCGAGTATGATAAACTGTATGATGAGTTACAGTCTCTAGAAAAATCTACTGGAATCATCTTGTCAAATAGCCCAACCCAAAACGTCGGCTATGAGATTATTTCTTCATTACCGAAGGAAAAACACAATAAGAAAATGCTTTCATTAGATAAGACCAAGAACATAGAAGATCTCGTTGACTGGCTAGGCGATGCACAAGCAATCCTATCATGGAAGCTAGATGGTCTTACAGTAGTTCTCACATATGAGAATGGTACTTTATTAAAAGCAGTTACTAGGGGAAATGGTGAAATTGGAGAAGTAATCACTCCCTCTGCTAGAGTTTTTGATAATTTGCCAATCAAGATACCCTTTACTGGCAAGCTGACTGTCAGAGGGGAGGCTGTAATATCATATTCGGATTTTGAGAAGATAAATGAGAGTATTGAAGAAGTAGAATCAAAGTACAAAAATCCACGTAATTTGTGTAGTGGCACCGTGCGGCAATTATCAACACAGATAACAAAATCCAGAAATGTCCAGTTTTTTGCTTTTGGATTAATCGAAATAGACGATGCTGTTTTTGAAAAGAGGGGCGAAGAACTAGATTTTATTGCACAAAACGGATTCGCAACGGTGGATCATAAAGAAGTTAATAAAGAAAACATCCGGCAAATTATCATAGAATTTGAAAACAAAATTGTAGACTATGATATTCCATCTGATGGTTTAGTTATTGTGTTTGATGACATTGCATATTCGAAAAGTTTAGGAGAGACTTCTAAATTTCCAAAAGATTCAATAGCATTTAAATGGAAGGATCAAACTACACTCACTATACTTAGAGAGATAGAATGGAGCCCATCGCGAACAGGCCTAATTAATCCGATTGCGGTCTTTGACGAGGTGGAGTTAGAGGGAACGGCGGTAAAACGTGCGTCTGTACATAATATAAGTATAGTCGAGGATTTGCAGCTTGGCATAGGTGATGAAATCGAAGTGTATAAAGCAAACATGATAATTCCTCAGATTTTACAAAACATGACTCGATCTGCAAATATTAATATAATAGAAAAATGTCCTGTTTGTAATTCTGAGACTCTGATAAAGAATGAAAATGGAATAAGAACTTTACATTGTCCTAATGAGAATTGTTCGGCTAAAGGAATAAAAAAGTTTTCTCATTTTGTCAGCAGGAATGCGCTAAACATAGAAGGATTATCGGAATCTTCGTTGGAAAAATTTATAGAAGTTGGCATAATAAAAAAGCTAGATGATGTTTTTAATATAAAAAATCATGAAGATACAGTGGTCGCAATAGAAGGATTTGGAAAAAAATCTTTTGATAACCTGGTAGAGTCTATCGAAAAGTCTCGTCATGCCACTCCTGCAACACTTTTGTATTCTCTTGGCGTTCCCAATATCGGCGTAGCAAACGCGAAACTGATTGCAAAAAATGCGGGAAACGATTGGAAAAAAATGATCCAACTTCAGGAGAGCGAATTAATCGAAATAGATGGTGTCGGAGATGTGATGGCTAGAGCATACCGGGAATTTTTCGATCAAGATACAAACAAGGAATTAATTTCTCGATTAGTGGAGCATGTGATATTGGATGAGAATATAGAAGATACCTCCAGTGTACTTGCAGGACAAACTTTTGTAATCACTGGCTCGCTTAACATGTATGATAACCGAGACGAGCTAGTTAGAGTAATAGAAAATGCAGGGGGGAAGGTTACGAGTTCTGTAAGTTCTTCTACGAATTACTTGATAAATAATGATACACAGTCTAATTCAAGTAAAAATAAAAAGGCAAAAGAAATTGGTATTCCTATAATAAACGAAATAATGTTTAAAGAAATGTTGTCGTAAAACTACGTACGTTTAAGAATTATTGTCATAACCTAACAAAATGATAAACTGGCAAGCCATTTTTAAGATATGATATAATTAATGTAATATAACATAAGGAGAGTGCATACTTTTGGATAATGATGTATTAGATATTGGAAAACTAGAGCCTCAATTATTGCAGGATTTAATAATAGATAAGCTAAAGATGCAAAACAAAGAAGTAAAAGTAGGATCCGCAATAGGGGCTGACTGTGCCATTATTGATTTCGCGGATTACGATTGTGTTGTTTCATCCGACCCTGTGACCGCATCGGTCAATGATATTGGACGACTGGCTATCCATGTGTCTTGTAATGATATCGCCGCGAGTGGAGGTCTTCCTATTGCAATAACACTTACAGTTCTTTTGCCAGCTGGAACGACCAAAAATGAATTAATCAAGATGATAGACCAAGCATTGACGGTATCAGAGGAATTAGGTGTCGAAATTATAGGAGGGCATACAGAAGTAACTAAAGCGGTGAACCAGCCTGTTATAGTTGCCACCGCATTGGGAAAAAAGAAACCAAACGAAAATGCCAGTCTCAAGGTGTCTCCCGGTAATGTTATTTTTATGACTAAAAAAGCCGGAATTGAGGGGACCGCAATAATAGCAAGTGACTTTGAGGAAGAGTTGATTGATATTTTAAGTAAGGAAGAGACTCAAACGGCGGTGTCTTTATTTGACCAAATTAGTGTGGTGAAGGAAGGACTAATCGCAGAGAAATATGGTGTCTCGCTGATGCACGACGTAACAGAAGGTGGGATCTTGGGTGCTGTATGGGAAATGTGTAAGTTATCGGATGTGGGATGTGTAATACATTCGAATAATATTCCAGTGCACGATGTAACAAAAAAAATATGCAATCACTATAAAATCGATTATTTAGGACTAATCTCTAGCGGCACGATGCTTATGATAGCTGCAAAAGTGCAAGCCGAACAAATTATCGAGCAACTTAAGAAAAACAATGTGGACGTCTCTGTAATTGGTGAAATAAAGCAAAAAGAATTTGGTATAATGCAAAACATAGGGATAGACGATAAGAATATTCAAATTGAAAACTTAAAAGAAATAATCCCGCCAGGAGCAGACGAATTATATAAGATAGGAGTCAAAAAGTAGGAATCAATGAGTAACGGAGAGTAATATGAGAAGTTATTACAGTAATATTATAAAAGAGGGTGTAGAAAGAGCATGTCACCGCAGCTTGCTTTATGCTACAGGCATGACAAAAGACGATTTACAAAAGCCTATTATTGGTGTTGTAAATACTTTTAATGAAATCAATCCCGGACACATTCATTTAAGAGATCTTTCACAAGCGGTCAAAACCGGGATATCATCTAAAGGTGGTGTTCCTGTAGAAATTCCGACTATTGCAGTATGTGATGGTCTGGCACAGGGTCACTGTGGAATGAAGTATCCATTGCCAAGCAGAGATATTATCGTCGATTCTATTGAAGCAATGGCTATGGCGCATGCATTAGATGCACTCGTACTGATTACAAATTGCGATAAAATTACACCAGCAATGCTTATGGTTTCAGCTCGATTGAATATTCCTTCAATCGTACTGTGCGGTGGAACAATGGCAGTTGAGAAATTTAAAGGACAAAAATGTGACGGCACATCTTTGTATGAAGCACTAGGCGAAGTTTCTACAGGGACACTTTCTCTCGAGGATCTTGAGAAGTTGGAAGAAGTTGCGGAGCCAAGCTGCGGTGCTTGCGCCGAACTTGCGACGGCAACAAGTATGAATATAATCTCGGAAATACTTGGAATGAGTTTGCCTTTCAATTCTACAATACCTTACTATCTATCGAAGCGAAAAATCTTAGCAAAACAGACAGGGGAGAAGATAGTTGAATTACTAGAAAAAGACATTCGTCCGTTAGATATAATGACAAGAGAGGCTTTTATCAATGCAATTACATTGGATGTTGCAATTGGAGGGTCTACTAATACAATTATACATTTACTTGCAATAGCACATGAAGCTGGAATCGATATTACACTAGACGATTTCGCAAAAATAAGTAGTAAAACTCCAAAGATTTGTAATTTTAGACCAGGCGGAGAATACTATATCGAAGATCTTTATCGTATCGGAGGAATCCAAGTAATAGCAAAAGAACTCCTCAGGGCAGGGCATCTTGATGGAAGTGTGATGACAGTTAATGGAAATAAACTTATAGACATAATACAAGGTGCAAAGGATATTGACGGTGAAATTGTTAAGAGTTGCGATAATCCATATACTGCTACGGGTGGGCTTTCAGTGCTTTATGGAAACTTGGCTAAAGATGGAGCTGTTGTAAAAACGGGTGCTGTTCTAAAGAATATGTTAGTGCATGAAGGACCTGCACGAGTATTCGAATGTGAAGAGGATGCAGTAAATGCGATAGTAGAAGGGCAAATCAAAAAAGGTGATGTAATTGTAATCAGATACGAAGGGCCAAAAGGTGGCCCTGGTATGAGAGAGATGCTTACAGCTACAGCAGCTTTGATAGGTGCTGGGCTTGGAGACTCAGTGGCATTGATAACTGATGGAAGATTTTCGGGCAGTACCAGAGGTGCATGCATTGGCCATATTTCGCCTGAGGCTATCTCAAAAGGTACAATATGCATAGTAGAAGAGGGCGATATTATTAGTATAGATATTCCAAATAGCTCTTTAGAATTGCTTGTTCTAGAACATGAAATAGAGAAGAGACTTGCAAAATGGATAGAGCCTAAGTCGAAAGGAAGTAAGGGATTATTAGAAAAGTATGCTAAACTAGTTTCATCCGCTAGTACTGGAGCAGTATTAAAGTAATACAGCATAATTAAAAATAAAAAAAATGAAATATTTCTATTGTTTTGTTTGACAATAGATAATAGTTCGTGTATAATCTAGAAGTTAGACCGCTCGGATAAGGTTTCAAAAGTCATTTATTGGCTACCTGGCAAGGCGTGATCGGAAAGAGGAGGAATATAATGTACGCAATAATTGAAACTGGTGGTAAACAATATAGAGTTACCGATGGAGATTCTTTTAGAGTTGAAAAACTAGTAGGTGAAATCGGATCTTCTATAGAATTCGAAAAAATCCTAGTAGTAAGCGATGGAAAAAAAGTAGATGTAGGTGCTCCGTATGTAGACGGCGCAAAAGTAGTTGCAGAAATAAAGGAACACGGTAAAGGTGACAAAGTAATCATCTTTAAATACAAAGCTAAAAAAGACTACAGAAAAAAACAAGGTCACAGACAACCATACACTTTGTTAGAAATCACATCTATTACATCTGCTGATGGTAAAACTGTAAAAGCTACACCTGTAGCAGCGCCGAAGAAAACTGAAGCGAAAAAAGCAGATGCACCTAAAGCTGCGGAACCAAAGGCTGAAGTGAAAAAGAGCGAGCCAAAAGCTGAAACTAAAAAAGCAGAGACACCTAAAGATAAAGAAGTTTCATTGACAAGCATGAAAAAAGATGAATTAATAGAATATGCAAAAGAGCAAAATATTAAAGTAGATCCTAAGGCTACAAAAGCAGTTATTATTGAAACAATTCAAGGCAGTAAGTAGTTTGAGATAAAGAAGGAGGTGAACACACATGGCAAGTAAGAAAGGGGTAGGTAGCTCCAGAAACGGTCGGGACTCCGCGTCCAAGAGACTAGGTCTCAAAATAGGTGATGGTCAATTCGTAAGTGCAGGAAGCATTTTGGTTAGACAAAGAGGAACTAAATTCCATCCTGGAAACAATGTAGGAAAAGGTGGCGATGATACACTTTTTGCTAAAACAGATGGTGCTGTTAAGTTCGAAAGATATGATAAAAAAAGAAAACAAGTAAGCGTATATCCAATGGCGTAGTCATATCAAATAAGATAATATAAAAAAGGGCAGAATTTAATTCTGCCCTTTTTAGGAGAATAACATGTTTGTAGATAGAGCTAAAATTTTGATAAAATCAGGAAAAGGCGGCAACGGGTGTGTGTCATTTCGTCGCGAACCGTATGTTCCTGAGGGTGGTCCAGACGGTGGCGATGGAGGAAACGGCGGAAATATTGTATTTCAAGCCGACTTTAACTTGCGAACACTTATGGATTTTAGGTATAAGAAAAAATATGAAGCCGAAAATGGACAAGACGGAATGAGGCGTAAGCGATTTGGTAAAGCAGGAGAGGCACTCATAATCAAAGTGCCAGTAGGCACACTCGTTATTGACGAAGAGAGTGGGCTCGTAATGAAAGACCTTGTCAACGATGGGGATTCTTTTGTTGCAGCTAGAGGTGGAAAAGGTGGAAAAGGAAATGTTAATTTTAAAACATCTACGAGACAAGCACCGAATTTCGCAGAAGCCGGAGGAACTGCAAAAGAACGCTCTATAGTACTTGAGATGAAATTAATTGCCGACGTTGGACTTGTAGGATTCCCAAATGTAGGAAAATCCACTTTACTTTCGGTATCTACTGGCGCAAACCCTAAAATTGCAAGTTACCACTTTACTACAATTGATCCAAATTTAGGCGTAGCTAAAGTATTTGACAATACATTCGTAATAGCGGACATAGCAGGAATAATCGAAGGTGCACACGCGGGCCAAGGTTTAGGATTTAAGTTTTTAAAACACATAGAACGTACAAAAGCATTAATTCATGTGGTGGATGTGTCTGGAAGTGAGGGGCGAAATCCTATTGAAGATTTTGACTTAATAAACAATGAACTTGGATTATACAATGATAAAATGATAAAAAAACCTATGATTGTAGCGGCCAACAAGATAGATTTGATTGAGGAAGATAGTGACTTATTTTTGGAATTCAAGTTACATGTAGAAGGTAAAGGCTATAAGGTTTTCTCTATTTCTGCAGCTACTAACCAAGGTATTTCAGATTTATTACAAGAAGCATATAAAATGATTGAAGAAGAACGAGCCAATCCTACACAAGAGGAGGAATATGACTTCATTGATTTGGATACATTAGACGACGATCCTGATTATAAAACAGTGTATGTAAAAAAAGAAAATGAAATATTCGTGTTGCATGGGAAGCAGCTACAGAAGATTTTTGACTCTACAAATTTCAACGATTTAGGTTCACTGCGTTATCTATACAAGTACATCGAAAAAAGCGGTGCTATAGATGAAATGAAAAATATGGGATTAATCGAAGGCGACACAATTAGAGTAAGTGATTATTCGTTTGAATTTTTCGACGAGTATTAACGACTGTATTTATTAAAAAAGGGGGGCGGTGTACCGACTCCCTTTTTTAAGTATAGAGTATTTAAACTACAAGAACTTTGTCTTTACTTTACTCCAAAAGTCATATGTTTCAAATCTCATCAATTTTACCGTTTTGTTTGAGAATTTTACTTCAATATTGCATATTCCGTTCAAAAACTCCGTCATCCCGTCGTAGTTTATTACGATAGATTCGTCTGGGAATATGTCGTCTGGAATAAATCCAAGTGAAAGTTCGGCGGGCAGCATGATGCTTGAGGTAAACGAACGATATGCCGTCGAGTTCAACGGAGCAATAGGTGTAGCTTGTAAAATTTTAAGACGAGGGTCTATTATGCTTCCCCCTAGTGAATAATTGTATCCAGTACTTCCCGAAGGGGTTGATATTGTCATCCCATCACCACTGAATCTTTCTATGAAGCTCCCACCAATTGATACATTCAAATGCACAGGGTGATTGTCTGCACCTCTTATCGTTATTTCATTAAGCGCGGTAATTGAATGTGTTGCATCCTTTGTTTTTATTGTAGTCTCAACTGTCGAAAGATGTTGTACTACACATTTATCTTGAGAAAAGTTAAAAATAAAATCGTCAAGTTGACTAGGGGATATTTCTTGAAAAAAACCTAAGTGTCCAGTGTTTATACCAATAAAAGGCACTTTAGGAAAATTAAATGAGTGGACGGCTCTCAAAAAGGTTCCATCACCGCCAATGCATACGATCAAATCTACATCCTCAATGTTGTGTGACTCTTTGCACACTGTGTATCCTGAGCTTTCCAATTTCTGTTTTAAATTCTTTGAAGCCGTTACTGAGGCTGCATATTCGTTTGAATAAATTAAAATATTTTTCTTCATTGTTTCTTCCATTTTAAGCGAACTAAATTGCATCTACTATTAATTTTTATAATTACAATACAGCATTATGTAATATATTTACACTAGCTTTTCAAATTCATCTACGAGTCCTTTGAATTTCTTCATCGCTAATTCAACAGGTTGTGGTTTACTCATGTCTACACCTGCTATACGCAATAAATTAACAGGGTAGTCGCTATTTCCTGTTTTTAGGAAATCTTTGTATGCTTTTACTGCACCTTCTCCCTCGTTTAGAATTTTAGTAGTTATTGCATTCGCTGCGCTATAACCTGTGGAATATTGGTATACATAGAATGCTCGGTAAAAATGAGGTATTCTCGCCCATTCATATTGTATAAGATCATCGTCTGTCAATGACTCTCCAAAATATTTCTTATTCAGCTTTCCATATTCCGTAGACAAAAATTCCGCAGTTAACGTTTCGCCCGCCTCCGCTTTTTCATGAGTCATAAGCTCGAATTCCGCAAACATTGCTTGTCTAAATAATGTTGACCTAAAAGAATCTATATGCATATTTAGTATATATTTTTTCATTTCGTTATCTGTTTCTGATTCTAACAAGTGTTGCATTAGTAAGCATTCGTTTACAGTGGAAGCTACTTCGGCCGTAAAAATAGAATGTCCACCGTAAGTATAAGGCTGGGAAGATCGAGTGTAATAAGAATGCATTGAATGTCCCATTTCATGTACCAACGTAAATGCGTCTTTTAAAGAACCTGCATGATTTAGTAGAATAAAAGGGAGGCTGTCATATGAGCCGAAACTGTATGCTCCGCTTGTTTTTCCCTCTGTTTCGCAAACATCAATCCACCTAGCACTTATCGCTTCTGAGACGATTTGTAGATATTCATCTCCTAATGGGGCAAGCCCCTTCATCATTAATTCAACGCTGTTCTCGTAAGAATATGTTTCCTTTGGGACGTTTACCAAAGGAACATACATGTCGTGCATCTTTAATTCATTTACTCCTAGGACTTTCTTTCTTATAGATGTGTATTTGTGCAATGCAGGTAGGTATTCGTTTACCGTCTTTAGAAGATTGTGATATACTTGAGTGTCAATATTTTCAGAGCTGAGGGATGCACTTAGGCAACTATCGTACTTTCTTATGCGAGAAGTTACGACATCGGTTTTGGTATTATAATTATATGTAGTTGCCAAGGTATTTATTAGTGATTTATATGCATTATACATATTTTCATATGCATTTTTTCGCACATCCGCATTTTTGCTTTCCATGAAGTTAATATAGTTCCCATGTGTTAAAGTAATTTCATCACCATTTTCGTCTATTACTGTTCCAAAATTCATGTCCGCGTTGTTTAATATTGTAAAAATATCGTTTGTAGCTGAAGTTACTTCGCTCATTTGTGCAAGTAGATTTTCTTCTTGTTCGGTAAGTATATGTGCCTTTTCTTTTAAAATGCTTTTTACAGCAAATTCATATGCTTTTAATTTGGGATTAGAACTTATGTATTCATTAATTATGTTTTCGTCCGCAGCCATAACTTCTGGCAAAAAGAATGACATTTGAGCAGAAATTTTGGAGAGTACGCTTGCACAATCACCATTCATTTGTTGATACTTCGTATTTTTGTTATCCTCATCTTTGCGCATACGTGCATAGACGAAAGCTTTTTCTGCCTTTTGCCATATTTTATCTTTGGTAGAAAGTGCTTCAAAAAAAGTATCACTGTTTTCTAACACTCGCCCTTGAAGTTTTACAAATCGCTCACACAATTGTTGTGACTCGTCGAGATCATCTTTCCACAGTTTCTCATTGGGATACATTGACTCTATATCCCACTTATATTTTTGCTCTATATTATCTCTACTTTTTATATCCTTGCTCATTTAGTGTATTTTGGTGCATTTATTCCATGCACGATCTCCTTTCGTATTCTTTCTATTTTTGAAATATTTATACTATCTGGAAAATATTTGAATTGCATCATTGATGCTTTTTGCTCCACATATTTCGCATTTAATGTTTCCATTATCGTCCTTTACTAGTAGTGTAGTAAGCTTGTCTTCGGTGATTTGCTCAATTAGAGCATTATCACTAATGAATGCAAAATCATTTACGGCAGTTAATTTGTTAGATGTATTTTTTCGGTTTTTATTTAGCGGTATTAAATTCTTGACAGGTAAAATTATTTTTTCAAATCCCATTCTAATTGCTTCTTTTATTATTTTGTCAGTGTTGCCTACTCCTCGAATATCACCAGTCAGCCCAATTTCTCCCACTGTTAGAGTTCTTTTTGATGGAACAATTCGTTTGTGGGAAGAAAATATTGAAAGGGCTACACCTAAATCAGTTGAAGTGCCTTCTGGTTTTACTCCACCAACAACATTAATATAAACATCTTGATTGACCAAATTAACGCCTGCCTTCTTCTCGAGTACGGCAAGAATCATATTTAACCTTTGGCTGTCTATCCCTATAGGCGTCCTTCGAGCAAATCCCACATTTGCAGCTGTTGTTAGCGCTTGTATTTCAAACATTACGGGTCTACTGCCTTCATATATTGCAGCATGTACCGATCCTTCATTTTTTTCATTCGATTCTTCAAGGAAAGTGGCCGATATATCTGGAATTTCCACCAATCCTTCTTCTTGCATTGTGAATGCGCCAATTTCGCTTGTAGTTCCAAATCGATTCTTAAAGACGCGTATTATCCTAACTTCTTTGTCTCGTTCGCCGGTAAAGTTGAGGACGCAGTCAACCAAATGCTCCACTACTTTTGGTCCTGCCAAATCCCCAGTTTTTGTGACATGTGCAACAATCAGTATTGGAACACCGGACGTTTTTGCATATTTCATCAAAAGATTTCCACACGTGCGGACTTGTGCAATGCTACCTGCTACGGAATCAACCATATCGCTATATAAAGTTTGGATTGAGTCTATTATAAGAAGGGTAGGAGATAGTGCGTCGCATTCCTTAATTATATTGTCAAGATTCGTTTCGCTATATACATAGAGTTTTTCACTCAATTCTCCGCATATGCGATTTGCACGCATTTTGATTTGTTCCGCGGATTCTTCACCCGAAACATATACAACGTTGCCTTCGTTTTTTGACAGGTTATGCGCAGCTTGCATGATAATCGTCGATTTTCCAATACCAGGTTCGCCTGAAATTAGAATTAATGATCCTTTTACAATGCCACCACCCAATACTCTATTTAGTTCGCCGATGCCTGTGTCTAGCCTGTCATGATTATTTTCTCCGACTTCATTAAGTTTGATTGGCGATGAAATAATTCCATTCGAGTGCGAAGAGGATGGAATCATAGCCCGTTCCTTTTTTGTGGACACTTTGTGCTCCACCATCGTATTCCATTCGCCACAAATACATTGTCCTTGCCACTTAGGGCTGTCATATCCACATTCTGTGCACACATATGCAATCTTATTTCTTGTCACAGTTTCTCCATTTTAATATAGTTTTATGTACTAATAAGTCTGTCTTGCGAAATAATCGAGTTTCAACATTTACTGTAACGCAAGAAAATCATCTTGCGGCAATAACACTACTCCACCCAAGTATAATTTTCTTCAGGGCTTCTTCTACTTGGGCTTTTGGGATCACCCTCTGGAACACCTATTGACAATAATGCTGCCATGTAGTAATTTTCTTTTTCAAAGATATTGGAATCTTTTAAATATGCTTCAATTTCATCTGCCGCATAGTTGGCACTTGTGAGCCAACAAGTACCGTATCCAAGTTCTGTCGCTTTTAATATAAAATGCTCAATTGAGGCTCCTAAACTTTGCATTCCCGGGCTTAATGCTATGAGTTTATTCAATTTACTTTCTGATTCTCCATAAAGTGCCATTTCATTATACCCGCTAGGATAGTAAGTTTCGGTAAAAACAAGTACAATTGTTGGAGCATTCGCAAAAAACAGCGTAAAGTTTTTTGCGAATTTTCTAAATCTATCAGCTTTTTCTTGGTCAATAGCCTCCATCTTTTTTGAAATTTCCTCGTTTTTGTTATAAACGCATTCTTTAATCTTATTAATTGCTTCTTTTTTATTTATAACTACGTAGTGCCAGTTTTGCATATTTTTCCCGGAAGGTGCTGCACTAGCGGCTTCAAGCATTTCAACAATTGCTTCTTTTGGAACTACATCTTCTTTGTATTTTCTAATGCTTTGCCTCTTAGTTATAATTTCATTTAAATTCATGTTTTCTTCTATATATTGTTATTACTCATAAATATTGAGTATTCAATATATTTTTCCTTTCTCGCTATTTCTCGTCGAATAATGACGACATTATACCATATAACAACAGTGCAATCAATAACTTTAGTATTTGTAACTGTTTCGGTGAAGTTCAACATTAATTACCGCTAATCTGTTTGACCCAACAGATTAGAAATGGTATAATAATTTATAAATATGTAAAAATGATAAATATAATTATCATCGAATTAAATAAATATGAATAGCTATTGATAAAGACTATGGGGGTTTTTTTATGAAAAAACAAAATTGTTTTCGTTCAGTAATGATACTATTACTTGTTATATGTATGATTTTTTCAAGTATTATTTCCCCACAAAATGCAAGTGCAGTAAACGCTGATACTAATGAGGATCTTGTTTTAGGTGCTCCATCTCCTTTAGGAGAAACTGGGAATTGGGGAGGGTACGCTGGCAAACGTGATAGCTCTCATACGATCTTCACTCTCGAAAAAAATGACAAACTAATATTTGATATGATGTCATACCATCCGTCTTGGAAAAATGCACCATTTACAGAGATAAATATCGACAGAGATTATAATTTCGTCAATGATGATTCTTTAGCTTTTCACAATGGTAGTACGGAGGTGTACACCATCTTGACGCGTGTGTTTGGGAAAATAGCCGGGGTCAATCTTCATTACAGACAGTATTCTGAAATACCTGGAGATGTAATTGTCAAATATAATCTCAAACCATCTAATTATCACAATGGTCTAAAAGCCTACAACAAGGGCTGGTACACATATTATGATTCAGGCTATCTTCTTGGCTTCGATGTCTATGCAACAAACTTCGGAACAGGAGTTTATTCTGTCGGAAATGTGCTAGGTGCCGCTTACAAAAACTTCATTATTAACTATGTTGATGTACACCGAATTCAGTTTTATAAGCCTTTTATTACAACTATGAAGTATCTAGATGGGTACATTTATGAAATTAACTACAAAAATGAAAAAGCACTTTATACCATTCAATATGATGCAAATACGCCTGCAAAATTACCACATACCCTTGATAGATATTTTTACACTGGATTGGGTCCTAATTTTTCACATTTTGCTGTAGATACAGATAATGATGGAACTAAAGAAAAAATTGTAACAATGGAGGAATTAAATAATGCTTCCTATGTCGGAAAAACATTCATTAATATGGTATATGACTATAATATAAATCTAAATTATATTACAGGAAGTGATGATGTAAAATACCACCAAGGCAATTCAAATCATAAAACAGAAACCGTAAAAACAGGTGACGATTACTTATTAACAGAGGAACAATTAAAAGATCCACCCAAAAGAGATGGCTATATTTTCAAAGGCTGGTATACGTTCAATAACCATGAACAGCAAGTGGGATTATCGAGCTTATCTCCCGATTTGTCAAAAGCTATACTGGTACATCCTCAATATCCTTTAGTAACTAATTTAAAAAAACACATAGAAGTTTATGCAGTTTATGAAAAAGCTCCTGAAATACCAATAAGTTGGACAGAAACCGCCAACAGTCCAACTAAAGAAGCTGTAGAAGCAATGTATCGCATAAATGATTTACCTGATAGTATAGAACTTCACGAACTTGATTCAAGCAATGATGATTTTAGTAATGGAAGCAATAAAACCTTTGAATTATATTCAGAAGACCTACCACCTAGTTTTACAACTGAAAAAAGAGTATATGATGATAAAACCTATACATTTACAGGATGGAGAAATCATAGTTATGCCTACAGTAATATAGGAATACTGGCGACTGTACCGATAAGACCTTTTTCTACTGATGATAAGAATTTAAACATCTATCCAACATGGCAGGTTGAAGATCGTACTGAATCGGGGGTAAAAGTAACATTAAATGCCAATGGGGGGAAACTACCTAATGACCTTACTTCTCCTCATGTAATAAACAGTAGAACGGATGTGCATTACGATGAATTGCCAACACCAACAAGAGAACGACACCAGTTCTTAGGCTGGGAAGATGCAGATGGGAATCTATACCAACCAAGCACTTTTTTTACCAAAGGTTCTCGCTTTTATGATTCCATAGAACTTTTTGCAAGATGGAAAGCATACCCTACATTCCAGGTTATTCCTGTTACTCCACCTGCAGAAAAAGTCACTATTGAAATTGCCGACATTACAGATACCAATATCCCTGATGATTGGAAAAAAAGCGTAAAAGACCGCACATTAGAAGTAGAATTGAATACACAAATGAGTACGATGATAGATGTTGAGAGCGAAGATGGTTCGACGACACAGCTGTCTATTTATGACATGTTTCTATCATCAATACCCCCAAATCCAGAAGATATGCCATATTCTTTCGTCGGTAAGGATAACGAACACTACATTTTCTCTCATTATGAATATATAGAAGGGGGAAATACTAAACAATTTGACGAAGCTACCGAATTCACAACTGCTGGAACAATAAAGCTAATCCCAATTTTTGATTTAGTAGAAAAAGATGTAAAAGTAACTTATATGTACGATGGTAAAGAAATCGAGACTGTTACTTATGCAAAGGGTGAGGATATTGTTTTGCCAAATCCACCTAAAAATAATAATCCGGAAACTACAGGATTCAACGATTGGTATATTGATGGTGTTTCTGCCGATACATACGATGGTGGCACCGAGGATGGCAAAATTGAATACAATAAACTTCGTTCGCGTTCCGATTACTCTAATATTACAATTAATGCGAACTTTGTGGAATTAGTAACAATAGATTTCGATACGAACAATAGCGATGCTTTTCCTGAAATTTTGAGGCAACAAGATATAAAAGTTATACCGAACAGTAAAGATGTAGAATTGCCGCTTTATATGGATAAAACGACAGAAAACTCTGTCGTAGAGCATGCTGGTTGGCTTTATAAAGATGCCAGTACTCCTAACTGGGAATTATTAACTCGCGACCATGTTTTTACAACAGATACAACTCTTCGCATGGATATCTTAGCTAAAAGCACCGCAACGGCTGAAGGTGCAGTGATAACTTTTGACCTTAATCACGAGGAAGCGGAACAGTATTATTCAGAGGGAATTGAATCCCAAACAGTTTATGGAACGGCACTAACGAATTTACCACTTCCAATCTCATTCGAATCGCTAAATACTACATATAGCTTTGAAGGATGGCATGACGAGGATAATAATCTTGTTAAGGCAAATACTATATTTACAGAAGACACGACATTAAAAGCACAGTGGACGGAAAAAAACAATGCTACTGATTATATAAGAATCAGCTTCGACTTGAATAATCCGGACGTAGAAGCAGTTATGGAGACTCCACAGCATGTGGAGATGAACAAAGGTGGCCAGATATTTGGACTTCCTGAATACCCCTATGTGAAAACGGGTGACTCTTCCGGATATATGTTCGAAGGATTTTATCTCGAGGAAACAGATCCGAAGACACTAGTTACAGAGAGTACAACATTTGATGAAAATACAACAATTTATGCATCGTGGTCGGATAGTTCACTTTATGAAACTTCCTCACCGGATGGCGATAATGATAATAGTGGTTCAGGCCAAGGAACAAATAGTAACCAGAATAATAGCGGAGTAGGGTTTGCAATACCTGAATTGCAAGATGCAACTCCAGCAATTCCCGCAGCGGGAAACGAAAATGGAATTAATACTAATTTAAATGATGATACAACCACAAGTGAGGGTGCAACTATAAGTGATGAAGGAACTCTTCCGAATGATTGGATTCTAATACTTTTGGGAATTATTCTTTTCCTTATCCTCATTGGTGCCATAATAGTTATCCGTAGACGAAAAGAAAAAAGAAGTGAATCAATATACTAGTAAACTAAATTAAGATGCATGCCAGTAAAAACTTATTAATTATTTTAATGACATATTGCTATGCAAGATGCAAGATTTGAAAGGACTTTTTGATGGACAATAGACCTATAGGCGTGTTTGATTCAGGAGTAGGTGGGCTTACTACTGTGCGATATCTTATGAAAGAACTTCCCGAGGAGAGAATTGTTTTTTTTGGAGACACGGCTAGAACTCCTTATGGTTCGAAGACGGT
>CAYIYH010000011.1:0-53397 GCA_964367585.1 uncultured Oscillospiraceae bacterium | reverse complement strand
ACCACACTATAACAGTAATTTTAAAATTTATTTTACATGTAGAGTTCGAGTGAACCTTACGCGCAAGCATTATAACTCTTGATTATCATTCTTTTCTCTAAATACAAACTTAATAGACGTCCCGACAAATCCATAATTTTTCCGAATTTGATTCTCCAAATACCGTGCATACGAAAAATGCATAAGACTTCTAGAATTAATCTTAAATGAAAACAAAGGTGGCTTTACACCAACTTGCGTCGCATAATATATTTTCAGCCTTTTTCCTTTATCCGACGGAGGCTGCTTCATCATAGTCGCATCAGTAATCAAACTATTTAACTGCCCTGTCGAAATACGCATAGTCCTATTTTCCGCAACTATCCTAGCAATATTCATAACATTATCTATTCTTTGCTTCTTTAGAACAGAAATAAACTGTATTGGAGCATAAGACATAAATTGAAGCTCGGCTTCTATTTTACGCTCAAAATCACGCATAGTGTTAGTCTCTTTTTCAACCAAGTCCCATTTATTTACTATGACAGCGATACCTTTTCCCGCCTCATGCGCTAAACCAGCTATCTTCTTGTCTTGTTCTGTTATCCCTTCCATCGCATCAATCATAAGCAAGCAGACATCACATCTTTCAATTGCAGCAATCGCTCGAATGACACTATACTTTTCAATATTTTCACTCACCTTATTTCGTCTTCTTATGCCAGCAGTATCTATTAATGTATACTTTATGCCATCATGTTCGAAAGGACTATCTATTGAATCTCGTGTAGTACCAGCAATTTCCGAAACGATTAGTCTATTTTCTTGAAGCAACTCATTTACAAGAGAAGATTTCCCAACGTTAGGCTTACCTATCATTGCGATTTTAATCGTATCGTCTTCAACTTCCTCCATATTTTGCGGGAATCTTGATACTATATTATCTAAAACATCTCCTAAGTTTAACATATTAGTAGCAGAAATCGGAATAGGCTCTCCTAAACCTAACTCATAAAAATCATAAAAATCATCTGGAAGTACTTTGGGGTTATCAATCTTATTTACAATTAATACTATGTCCTTTTGTTTCCGAATAAGCATGTTTGCAACTTCTTTGTCCGCATGAGTAATCGGGCATTTGCCGTCTACTATAAACACAATTACATCGGCCATGTCCATAGCGATTTGTGCCTGTTCTCTCATTTGTGATAAAATCACATCACTACTCGACGGTTCTATACCACCAGTATCAATTATATCAAAGTGCTTTCCAGTCCATTCCGCTTCAGCATAAATACGGTCTCTAGTAACTCCCGGAGTATCTTCTACAATTGAAACACGCGAACCTACGATTTTATTAAAAAACGTCGATTTACCTACATTCGGTCGCCCTACAACCGCAACAATCGGTTTACCCATATATAACACCTTTTCCAAATTCAAGAGGATCGAAAAGCTTCAAATCCTCAATTTTTTCTCCTACTCCTATAAATTTAATAGGAATATCATATTCATCTACAATAGTGATAGCGATTCCACCTTTTGCCGAACCATCTAGTTTAGTTAAAACAATACCTGTAATATCAGCAATTTGTGAAAATTCCTGTGCTTGAGATATTGCATTTTTTCCCGTTGTAGCATCTAGAACCAGCAATACCTCCATCGCAGCCTCGGGATATTCCCTAGAGACTACCCTATTCATTTTTTCCAATTCTGCCATAAGATTCTTCTTGTTTTGCAACCTTCCGGCAGTATCACATATCAACACATCTATGTTCTTAGCCTTTGCGGACTGTATTGCATCATATATTACAGCAGATGGGTCGGCTCCTTCTTTATGTCTAATTATATTGACACCTATACGTTCTGCCCAAATTGCAAGTTGCTCAGACGCAGCAGCCCTAAACGTGTCTGCTGCTGCAATAAGAACATTCTTTTTCTCATTTGTAAAAATATTTGCTAGTTTAGCAACAGAAGTCGTCTTCCCACCACCATTAATTCCAATCATCATAATGAACAAAGGTGTTTCACTTGAAATCTTTAGCCTATCCTTTTTATCCATCATATCTGAAACAATAGAGGCAATTTCATCTTTTAAATCCTCTGATGAAGTTAATTTCTTGCTCTTGATATTTTCTCGCAAAGAGTCCATTATTTTGATAATTTGGTTCATTCCGATGTCGGAAGTAATCAAAACTTCCTCAAGTTCATCGAATAATTCCTCGTCGATTTTAGGATATGCCATTATTACATTTCCAATTTTTTCCGAAAGCTTTCCAAAAAATCCTTTATTTTCTTTTAATACTTGCACACATTCCTCCAAGAATTTATATAATTATAGATCAAACTTGTCATTAAACTTAAGTGAAAGCAACTGAGAAACACCTTTTTCCGCCATCGTGACTCCATATAATACGTCGGCATATTCCATAGTTGCCTTTTGGTGTGTTACGAGCGCGAATTGAACTTCCTTAAAATTGCGTAAGTAATTTGCAAATCGTTCAATGTTATCGTCGTCAAGTGCGGCTTCTACTTCATCCAATACACAAAAAGGCGTCGGTTTAACTTTCAAAACAGCGAACATCAAGGCTATAGCAGTCATTGACTTTTCTCCACCCGAAAGCAAGTTAATATTTTGAAGTTTCTTCCCAGGTGGTTGTGCAATGATTTCGATATTTGATTCTAATGGATTATCTTCATCTTCTAGTAATAATTGCGCATGTCCGCCACCAAAAAGCTCTTTAAATATCTGTTCAAAATTTACGATAACTTTGTCAAAATTACTCTTGAATTTTGCTTTTATCTCTGTATCAAGTTCTTTTACTATTTGAGCTAATCCATTAATTGCACTTACAACATCTTCTCTTTCCGATGTTAAAAACTCGTATCGCTTGCTAGTACTATCATATTCTTCGATTGCACCGATATTAACAGATCCTAATTCTCTAAGCTCTTCCTTTATTTTTCTATTTTCGGAAGTTGCATTGCTCATCACAAATTCTTCAATCCTTAAGTCAAGCGCCTGCGCATATGACATTTCAAATTCATCAAAAAGCCTATCTTTTATATTTTCAAGCTGTGTAGTATTCTTAGTTCTCTTTAAGTCAATCTGATATTTTTGATCAGTGAATGAATTAAATCTATTGGAAATACTTCTTTCTTCCTCGGAAACTTTGTCTAATTTATTGGAAGCATCCTTTCTTCTTTCACTAATTATTCTAATCTCTTCTTCTAGAGCTTCTTTGTTCTTTATTAACGCATTAATATTGTCTTCATTTCCATTGTCTTTATATATTTCATCTCTCTTAACTTGGATTTGCAATATTTCTGAAGACTTTGATTCCAATTCTCTTTCTAACTCAGTGGTATCGTCAATCAGTAACGATTTTGAACTTTGAAGATTGTTGAGTTCATTTTCAAAGTTAGATACATTAATCTTAGTTGTAGTAACAATCTCATTTTGCTTTTCAATGTTTTCTTTGTAGCTATCGGCACTTCCAATCAGTTTCTCATGCTCTGCCCCTATTTCCTCAATTTTTTTATTCAATTCTTCAATAAGGGTCTCAAACTTCAATATTTCACTTTTCGCATTTGAAAGGTCTTCATCGAGATTCACTCGCTCAAGTTCATACTTATTGTCATCATGTAGAGAAATCAATTTAGCTTCTCTTTCGTTCTTTTCATTTCGTATCTGATGTAGTCGAATTTCCAAAGAATTACAAAATTCATTTTTCTTATCCACATCTATGGTTACATTAGAAATTTCCCCTTGTAATACAGCTAATATGTTATCTTTATTTATCTTTTCAACTTCTAACTCAGCTATTTGAGTCGAAAGTTTATTAATTTCAGCCTTCCGTTCAAGCAAATTGGCAGATGCATTTTTAAACTTACCACCAGTAATTGCACCACTACTGTTGACTACTTCTCCGTCCAACGTAACTATTCTGATGCCACCTTGTACTTTTTTTGATAATGAAACAGCGCAATCCATGTTTTCTACAATCAAAACTCGTCCGAGTAGATAAGTAACAA
The DNA here is from genome assembly GCA_964367585.1 of uncultured Oscillospiraceae bacterium. Classification (GTDB taxonomy): domain Bacteria; phylum Bacillota; class Clostridia; order Peptostreptococcales; family Anaerovoracaceae; genus CAYJGJ01. Next base: position 49,383 of record CAYIYH010000011.1, on the reverse strand, counting down.
TATTTTTTATCTCTTTGTCATAAGTAATACATTCAGTAGCAATACATTTAAAACCCTTTTCCGACTTTAAGCTGGAATCAATATTCGTCTTACTATATCTAATAGAGGAAATTGGCAAAAAAGTAAGCCTACCAGCCCTATTGTCTTTTAAATACCTAATAGATTTCTTTGCAACATCATCGTTGTCACACACTATGCTCTGAATGCTTCCGCCTAATGCTGTTTCAATGGCAAGCTCGTATCCACTTCCGACTTGAATAAGATCAGTAATTACACCTCTAACTCCGGGAAGTTTAGCATTCATCAGATTGCGAACGCCATGACTAAATCCTTCATAATTAGATTCCATTTCTTCTATTGTTTTCTTACGGGTTTCATGTCGGCTCAAAGTGATTTTTATATGTTCTATATCTTTACGAACTTCTTGCTCTTCTTGCCTTTTTTCGAGTAAATCATTTGTACTGTTTGATAGTGAAATTTTTTCTGTAGAAAATTGCTTTTCATTTTCTTCAATGCTATCTTCTAAAATAGAAACCGCTTTTTTTACTTCCTCTAACTCTCCATGTACATCGGCCTGCTCTACATCGATTTGTGCTTTTCTCTGCTCCATGGTGCGAATCATATTTTCAAGATTTCTTATTTCTTGTTTGTTCGACTCCAAATTACTTCTATATTGGAATGACAAGTTTTTACTTTCATCTATATCCGAAATCGATTTAGCATTCTTATTGATATAATCATTATATATCGATATTTCTTTTTCAAGAATTGCAGATGCTTCTTTATAACTAGACAATATCTCACGTTCACTCAAAGTAAGTTCCTCAATCCTCGCCTTCTTTTCATCTAGCTTCGATTTTGCAACTTCTATTTCCGAAACAATACGACTTTCATCTTTATCAAGAAATTGTATATTCTCTTTATTTATGTCATATTTACCCTTTACTTCACTTATTTCTTGGATTTTATTCAACAAAAGCGCATGCGATTCTTCTGAAATAGCATCCAAATTGGAGCACTCGTTCTTTATTTCTTCTAACTGTATTATTAAAAGATCTCTTTCCCTATTTGCACCAGTTATTTGTTCTTCTAGAGTTTGAATATCCTCTGCGAACTTCAATTCATTCTTATTGAACGAATCTATATTTCTTAAAATAATATTAATTTCGAGTTGTGTGTTTAGCTGTTTTAATTCAAGATATCGCTTAGCGTTTTGACTATCTTCCCTTAGTTTATCTATTCTTCCTTCTATTTCACTAATAATATCGTTGATGCGTTCTAAATTTGCGTTTGAGGAATTTAGTTTCCGCTCCGTCTCACTTTTTCTACTTTTATATAATACAATTCCAGCAGCTTCTTCGAATATTTCGCGTCTACTCTCTGTCTTATTACTAACAATGTCCGAGATCTTCCCCTGTCCAATCAAAGAATAACCATCGACACCTATTCCAGTATCCATAATTAGTTCACGCACATCTCGCAATCTACATTTATTATTGTTTATTAAATACTCATTTTCTCCACTCCTATACATCCTACGAGTGATTGCAACTTCATTGTATTCAATAGGTAAAATATTAGTTGAGTTGTCTATAACAAGCACAACTTCTGCCATTCCACGAGATTTTCTCGTGTCCGTGCCGGCAAAAATGACTTCTTCCATTTTGCCACCACGCAAAGTTTTAGGACTTTGTTCTCCTAAAGCCCATCTTATAGCATCACTAATATTACTTTTTCCGCTTCCATTAGGGCCCACTATACATGTAATTCCATCGCGAAAGTCTATTGTTACAGGATCTGCAAAGGACTTAAATCCATGCATCTCTATTCGTTTTAAGTACATTTAAACAATAATCTCCTTTAGTTTTTTTAATGCTTCCCGAGCTGCATTTTGCTCCGCTTCTTTTTTGCTATGAGCCTTTCCCCTTGCAATAATATGTCCACCACAGGCAAGTTTTACAAAAAAGATTTTATCATGTGCTGGGCCGGCTTCTTTATCATGTATATATTTAATTTTTGGTTTCGATTCTGTCGATTGGATAAATTCTTGCAATTCTGTCTTGTAATCATCATATAATTTTCCTTCAATTGCCTCTTCAATTATATTTCTAAATAATAAAAGTACAGTTTTCTTTAATCTACCATATCCACTGTCCAAGTATATAGCACCTATTAATGCCTCTACAGTATTTGCCAAAATTGAAGGCTTACTCCTACCATTAGAAGATTCCTCTCCTTTCGACAAAAATATATAATCTCCCAGACTCAATCTCTTTGCTATTTGCGCTAATGACTTCTCACAAACAATAGATGCCCTTATTTTAGAAAGAGCACCTTCATTTTTTTGGGGCAACTTTGTGTAAATTTCCTCGCTTATAATCGCATCTAATAATGCATCACCTAAAAATTCAAGTCGTTCGTTGTGTTTTTGAGTTGAATCCGGTTGTTCTCTATAACATGATTTATGTGTAAGAGCTAAATTAAGCAATTTTTTACTGTGAAATATATACGAAATTGCTTCCTCAAGCTTTTTTTCATTCATTCAACTCAATCTCCTCAATGTTTATTACAGAATTCTCTATAACTTCTATTACGCCTTCCCTAACGTAAGGGATGGCTTTCAATATACCATTTTTCACAGCCTTAGCTTTAGAAGAGCCATGCATCTTAATTATGCCACCTTTTACTCCCAATATCGGCGCTCCGCCGTATTCAGAGTAATCTATTGCTTTTTTAAATTCAGCCAACTTATCTTTAACTAAAAGTGCTCCTATTTTTTCTTTTACTCCAGAAGTAAAAATACTCTTCATTTCTTGAAGGAACATCAATCCCATCCCCTCGGAAACTTTCAAGACAGCATTTCCAGTAAATCCATCGGTTGTTATTACATCAGCAGCGCCTCTAGGCAGGTCCCGTGCCTCAACATTCCCGACAAAATTCAATGCGCTTTTTTTGAGCATTTCATGTGTTGCTTTAGTCAAGGTATTTCCTTTATTCTCTTCGGAACCATTATTCAATAATCCTACCGTAGGATTTTCCCTACCAATAACTTTTTCCATATAAATGCTACCCATTGTAGCAAATTCAAATAAGTTATTTGGTCTACACTCTGTATTCGCACCTATATCCAACAATAAAGAAGGTTCTTTTCCAAAGACAGGGTATATTGTAGCGATTGCAGGTCTATCAATTCCATGAATTCGTCCCAATATGAACAATCCCCCCGCGAGAAGTGCTCCTGTACTACCAGCGGAAACAAATATATCTGCTTCTTTATTTTTTACCATGTTAAGCCCTAGTACGATGGACGATTGTTTTTTTGTTCTTACCGCCTTTACAGGTGCTTCTTCCATCATAATTTCTTCTGTCGCATGCATAACAGTAATTCTTGACTGATCGTACTTATGCTTAGCCAGCTCCTCATTTAATGCATTTTCGTCACCGATAATAATTATATTATGTCCATCATGTTCCAACGAATCGACGGCACCTTGTACTAACTCAATAGGTCCATGGTCTCCGCCCATTCCATCTAATACTATTTTCATTCTTCCTCCACAATTCTAATCAAGCTTTTGCTGTTAATCTAGCTCTTTCATACTAATTAAACTCATTTATGTTGATCAAGTTTATCTTATTTCTGTACTTCTCTGCTTTTTCCTCGTCACCAATTACAGCATATAACTCAGACAATTCTTGCATTACTACAGTATTGCTACTACTATAAGTTAATACAGTTAAAAAGGATTCGATAGCCTCATCATATTGCTCCAGCGCCGAGTAAGCGATGCCTAAATTATACCAAAGAGGCCACCACTCTCCAAACTCTCCTTGCTTATAATTTGATAGCACCTCGATTCCTTCAGTATATCTTCCACTAAGAATAAAATTAGCTCCTCGCTCTATGTCGATAGGATCTTCTAGGAGAGAGATTCTCTCATTTATTTCTTCAATAAGCTCTTTTTCACTTGATGAATCTAAAAAAGATTCCCATGTTATTTTTGCTTTAAGATATAATCCCATATTTAAATACGAATATCCCAAGTGATAGTATCCCATTGAATAATCAGGATGTTTTAGAGTCAATTCTTCAAGTGCCTCGATAGATTCCACTTTGAATAAAGCGATCTTTTCTTCGTCATCTTCACACTCGTTATATATGTCACGACAAACCAATGCGTAATTATATAGTGAATCCAGTGAGTTATTGTCTAATATCAAAACCGCTCTAAACATTATCAAAGCATCTATATACTCTTTTTTATTTGCATAATCTATGCCTTTGTGCAAGAGCATAGTTGACATATCTTGTCCAATATTCTTTAAAATAAAAGTAATGTAATTATTTTTATGTTTAAAATTAGTATTGCAAGCCAACACAATCATCATATTGATAGCGAGTTGCAAAGATGAAACTTTGTCTTTTTCATCTTTATTAATAGGAACAGGAATTTTATTTAAAATATGAAGATTGTCTGTTTCTTTTAGCAAATCACGTGGAAGAATAGCCAACTTAAACTCATCATTTATATGTGTAATATATTTTTGAATTTTATCTTTGTCATTAATAAAGTCCATATCTTACCTACAAAGCTCTCATCCATTCACTTTTCAAGATTCCTAGGTTATCCATTGCAGATTCAAGCTGAGATAGCAATTTAGATGTATCCGCAGGCAAATCTCCCCTTAACGAAATATAATTAGATGCATGATTACTTCTAAACACACAGTCCCTCGTCGGATTAGTGTTTTTTAATAACAAGTAAGATTCTTCCACTACCTCTTTTGGAGACAATACTTCAAATTCACCACTCTTTATCTCCTCATATAATGGAACATTTTCATCCAACATAAGAGTCAAAAGGCTTACATATGAAGCGTTCATTTTTGATATCATCTTACCTGTATTAATTGCATGACTTTTCCAGTTCTTTTTACCGCCCATTCCCGAAATAAACGTCACAGAGGCTTTTATTCCGGAATCTTCAATCATGTGAACCGCCTTGATTAATTCTTCACTCGAAACACCCTTTCTTATACGTTTAAGTATTTCATCGTCACCCGATTCGGCTCCGATATATATGATTCCTATACCATTATCGTATAGCTCTACTAGTTCCTCCGGTGTTTTATGTAATACATCTAGCGGAGAGCCATATACACCGACTCTCTTACATTCAGGAAATAATGTTTTAATCTCTTGAAGAATCACTAACAGCTTTTTGTTGGAAAGACATAGCGCATCTCCATCACAAAGAAATATTTTGTCTACAAATTTATACTTATTCCTAGCCTCTCTCAAATCTTCAAGGACTTCATCTATATTTTTCACATAAAACTTTTTATCTATGAACATATTACAAAAAGTACATTTATTATGTGAACATCCCACCGTTACTTGAAGAAGTAAACTATACGCCTCACTAGGTGGCCTATATATATTACCTACATAATTCATATTTACATCCTTTCAGGAGCATCTATTCCTAGAAGCTCTAATCCATTTTTTATTGCCCTAGCAGTTGCAAATACAAGCAATAACTTTGCATTTCTTTCGCTTTCATCTTGCACTAAAATATGTTCGTCTCGATAGAATCTGTTAAAATTCTGTGCCATATCGACAATATGACGTGTAAGGATAGACGGTTCATATCGTTCCGCAGCCTCTACGATTATGTCAGGCATTTTATAGATACTCTTAACGAGCTCATGCGTATAGACACCAGATATATATTTCGCATCTACACTGTTGATATCAAAATTCACATCGAAGCCTTGCTCCTCTGCTTTTCTGACTACACTTTTTGCTCTCGCATATGTATATTGAACATAGGGACCTGTTTCTCCGTCAAAGTTTAATATTTTATCCCAAGAAAAAACGTAGTCCTTAATTCTACTATTAGCCAACTCATTAAACACGACTGCACCAATTCCTACTTGCTTTGAAACTACGTCTATATCATCGGTTGCGACATTTTTTTCTTTCACGATCTCCATGGTTTGTGCAATCGCCGTATTGAGAACATCCTCCAAAAACACAACCCTTCCATGTCGTGTCGACATAGTACCATCTTCGAGGCTTACCATTCCAAATGGAACATGCACACAAGTATTAGACCATTCATAACCTAGTAACTCAATAATTTTGAACCATTGTTGAAAATGCAAGTTCTGCTGAGATGCTACCACATAAATATTTTTATAAAAATCGTAATGTTCTTTTCTATATACTGCGGCCGCTATGTCTCGCGTAATATAAAGGGTCGAGCCATCTCTTTTTTGAATTAGTGCAGGAGGCATACCAAATTCTTCAAGATCTACTATTTTTGCGCCTTGAGAATCCTGGAGTAATTTCTTTGCCTCTAGCTCACTTATGTATCTATCCATTTTGTCTGAATAAAAACTTTCGCCTGCGTATGAATCAAATTCGATGCCTAGCATTTTATAAACTGTAGTAAATTCTTTTAAACTTTCATCTCTAAACCATTGCCAAAGTTCTATTTCTTCCGGATGCCCATTTTCCAAGTTTGTAAAGATATTCCTAGCCTCGTCATCTAACGATGGATCTTTTTCAACTTCCTCATGAAACTTAGTGTAATATTGAAGTAAAGTTTTAATAGGTTCTTTTTCTACGTCCTCTTTGTTTCCCCAGCGTCTATATGCACATATCATTTTACCAAACTGCGTACCATAATCCCCTAAATGATTTACTCTTTCAACATTATAACCGATAGCTTTGTACAATTTATATATTGAATTACCAATTACGGTGCTTCTTATATGTCCAATATGGAACGGTTTTGCAATATTGGGAGATGAGAACTCGACGACCACAGTCTTGTTTTGTCCTATATAAGTATCTCCATAGTTTTCATTATTACAAACTTCTACAAGTGTATCTAAAGCCATAACTTCTTTATTCAGAAAAATATTAACATATGCGTTGACTTGCTCGACTTTTTCGAAGTAATCATTGTTTGCAATTCTTCCGGCGATATCCTTTGCTATCATCTGTGGTGCTTTTTTCATTTCTTTTGCAAATCTAAAACAAGGAAATGCGTAGTCCCCCATTTTGCTATCGACAGGAACTTCTATCAGCTTCTCGATCTCATCGCTTCCTATATTCGCCATTTGCTCAGATATTAAAGTTGCAATATACTCCTTGTAATTATTCATTATGTTTCTCCTAACATTACTATATTAGATCATTTTATTTACTATATCTAATATTAAAGTATCTAAGACGTAAATTTCACAACTGTTACGCCGTCGCCTCCTTCATTGAATTCACCAATCCTATATGAAGCGACATGTCCATGATGCTTAAGTAAGTCGTGGACGCCTTTTTTTAAAATACCTTCTCCTTTACCATGGATTATGGTAACTTCAGGCAATCCAGATAAATATGCGTCGTCTAAATATTTTTCAACTTTATGTAAAGAATCGTCCAGCAATTGCCCCCTTATACTAATCGAAGGAGATATGTTCATTCGCTTTTGTTTATGTATAGAGTTATTTTTCGAAGGTGAAGACATAGACTTCATCTTTTTCGATAACTTTTCTTTTACTTTTCTTGCTTCTTCGCTTGGAAGCAGACTCAAGTCAGTAGGCAACACAGACATCTTCATTATTCCAACACGCACTTGTACTTCGCCTTTAGAATCAACTAGTCCTATGATTTCACCTACCTGATTAAACGATAATACTTTAACCATGTCTCCAACTTTAATTTTCGAGACATCAACTGGTATCACTTTATCAAAAACTTCAAATGTTTCTTGATATTTTTTGCTTGTGTCGTTTATTTTTCTCTTTGTGTTTTGAAACTTATCGGTACGCTCTCCTAAACTCTGAATTTTACTGATCTCTTTGAGTTCTTTTTTTATCTCTTCTGACTCAACTTTTGCCTCCAATATAATTCCCCTGGCTTCTTCTCTCGCCTCTTGAAGAATTCTCTGTCTCATTTTTTCCGTTACAAGCTTATCTTTTTCTGCCTTGATTGCAGCTTCTTTAGCCAATGTGTTGAGCATCTCTGCTCTTTCCCGTTCTTCAACTGCTCTTTTCTTATCATCTTCAATAGTAGAAATCACACTTTCGAATTCAATCTCCTTATTTGAGATAAGTTCATTTGCTCTTTTTACGATGTGATTAGATAGTCCAAGTTTCTTAGATATTTCAAAAGCGTTTGACTTTCCAACGACTCCTATATTGAGCTTATAAGTCGGACTGAGAGTCCTAATATCAAACTCCATCGACGCATTCATTACACCATTTGTCGAAAGTGCATATTTTTTTATCTCGTTATAGTGCGTACTCGCAGCGAGTGTCACTCCACGTTTTTTTAGCTCTTCGATGATGGCTATTGCAAGCGCTGCACCCTCCGTCGGGTCTGTACCCGCTCCAAGTTCATCGAGCAATACCAACGTCTTTTCATCACACTTATTTATTATATCAATTATATTAGTCATATGCGACGAAAAGGTACTAAGGCTTTGCTCAATACTCTGTTCGTCACCAATATCGGCAAAGATATTTTCAAATAATGAAACCGTACTATTTTGAGACGCAGGAATATGAAGTCCAGACTGTGCCATCATAGTTATGAGTCCTAGTGTCTTTAAGCTTACAGTCTTCCCACCGGTATTAGGCCCAGTAATAATCAAACACTTATACTCTCCGCCTATAGAAATGTTAATTGGTACAACTTTTTCTTTTTCTATCAGTGGATTTCTGACATTGAATAATTCAACTTTGGCATTCTCATTTATTACAGGCTCACTTGCCTCCATGCTTAGTGATAACTTCCCTTTTGCCATGATAAAATCAAGTTTCACCAGTAATTCTTGGTTGTTTTTTAAGTGTATACTTTCATCGGCTACAATTTGTGATAATTCTGCCAAGATTCGTTGAATTTCTGTTTTTTCTGCTATTTCCAATTCACGCAACTCATTGTTTAAAACAACTATTGCCTGCGGTTCAATAAAAACTGTCGCACCTGTTTGTGATTTATCGTGTACTATTCCCGATACATTAGCCCTATGTTCCTGCTTTACAGGCACTACATATCGACCATCCCTTATAGTAATTATTGCGTCTTGCAAATACGTTTTATTAGATTGAGAATTGATTATACTGTTAAGTTTTGATCTTATAGATTCATTTTTTGATGAAATGCCCCTCCTAATGTCTCGGAGCTCGGGAGATGCACTGTCGGCCATCTCATCCTCTGATAGTATACTATTACCAATCCTCTCTCTTAAAGAAGGGATTGGTACAAGAAGCGAGACCATTTCTGAAATAATGGGAATATTGGGAATGTCGTTTTTAGTAAAAGAAATAACTTGTGCAGCTACAGCAAGATTATATGAAACACGAAGCAAATCCGCCATGGATAGCGTCCCACCTTTTTGAGAAAAATATACAATATTCTTCGTATCGTATATAGATCCTAAGGGCAATGCCCCCTTTTTGATAATAAGGTCAACAGCTTCCGATGTTGACCTTATTTCATCGCTAATATCGTACATGTTTTTATGCGGCAGTAAGTTTCTGGCAAGTTCTTTTGCCATACTACAATTAGCTACATCTTCAAGCATGGACGTTATCTTTTTATATTCTAATACTCTTAATGACTTTTCATTCATTCTTTCTCATCTGGGGATTCCGCAAGAATTGTAAAAAGCGATCCCTCTTCCTCATAATCAATTAATGGCTCAGATGTATCATCATGTGTAAGCTCAGCAATGCTACTTTCGCTATTATAATTTCCTTTTAGTTCGTCTAATATTGTAACAGGTTCGGGCGGCATGCTTGCCTTTAGCTCCTCTATAGTAGCGTTCAAATCACCGACACTTGCATTCAACTCATCATTAGTTTTATTTAAATTACCTATAGTTGTTGTTTTCTCTTCGATGGAACTGTTTAACTCTACAATAGAATTATTTAAATTTTCTATTTTAGAATTCAAACTTTCAATATTTGACTTCAAATCTTCATTTTCATATTCCAATTTGGAAACTTCATTACTCAACTTCACATTTTGATTTTTAATATCGAACAAGGCACTTTCGAGCGACTCTAATTTGTTATTCAACTCATAAATCGCCTGTTCTTTTTCTATGCATAGTTGCTTTGCGGCTTGATTTTCGATGTTAAGTCGGTTTTTGTCTCTATCGATTTCCTCGATTACATCTTTATAATAATTTATTTCTTCTTCGTTGCTGATTATTCTTTTTCTGTAGTCATTGATAGACGCCTTCGTTTCAAAATGCTCCTCAGCGATATTTATGGCAGCAAGAAGTTGAACCTTGTTATTTCTAGGGTCTTTTACAGAAGTACACGCCTTCCACATATGCTTGTCTACATATTCCGCAATCTTATTTAAGTAGTCCTCAGATTTGTTAGTAGTAAAAGTATAAACTTCACCAAATATTTTTACTGTTACTTTTTTGTTTTCCATGATTACACTCCGTTACATTTCTCTCAATACGGCATTTAACTCATTTTCAAGTTTTTGGAGGAGTACTTGATGCGCCTCCACAACTTCCTCATCCTTTAACGTTCTTTCTTCATGTCTATAAGTGAGTCTAATGGCTACACTCTTTTTACCACTTTCGATATTATCTCCTCTGTAGATATCAAAAATCTGAATTTTGTCTTTTATCAATATTTCTACATCGGTATCTTTTATTGATTTTATAATATCCCCTACAGGTGTAGATTCATCGATAAGGAGCGCAATATCTCTTGTTGTTTCAGGATATTTTGGGAGCTTTGTAAAAAGAATCTTCTTATCTCTAGCAACTTGAATCACATCAAGATTTAATTCTGCCAGATAAGCTCTCGTATCGAGATTGAATTTTTCTGTTACATCAGGATGAATTTCGCCAAGTCTTCCAATTAGAATGGTCTTATCATCGTATGTTGCATATACACCTGCACATCTGCCAGGGTGGAAGGCTTTAGAATTTTTATTTGCAACAAAATCTAAATCTGATACTCCAAGCAAGGACATTATTTCAATAATGATACCCTTAATAGTGAAAAATGACTCCTCTTGTCCATAAGATCCCAAACAAAGAATATTACTCTCATTCGGCAATCCATCCTTATCGACCTCTTGATTAGTAAATGTTTTTCCAATTTCGAAAATCTTCACTGTCTCAATGCTCTTTGAAAAATTAAATGACAACGTTTCCATCATATTTGAAATCAATGTTGTCCTCATAACAGAGTTTTCTTCGCCAAGAGGATTGAGAACTTTTATTTGATTTTTTTGTTCTTCCTCATCGGAAACAATACTCAAAGTCTTAGGACTTACAAAAGAATACGTCTGTATCTCTGTAATTCCTAAATTAATAAGCGACTCCTTACATGTTTGCATGATAGTCTTAATTTCATTTTGTTCAGAAACACTGTCTCCTTTTGGAAGAGTAGCTTCTATATTTTCATATCCAAAAATTCTCGCAACTTCTTCTACATAGTCTATTTCCTCAAGTAAATCGCCTCTTACAGTAGGCGGCGTTGCTAACAAATTGTTGCCATCTTCTTTTATATCTATATCGAGTCTCTTTAAAATATCACCAATTTCTTTACTATTTAAATCAGTACCAAGAATTTGGTTTACTCTAGCTGTCCTGATTGTAACTTGAGGCGCAGAGTACTTGCTAGGATATACATCAACACATCCCTTGACTACCTTACCCGCTCCAATTTTTTCTATAAGTTGACAAACCCTATCCGCTGCAATCAAACACAGATTAGGATCTACCCCCTTTTCATAACGAGAAGAAGCTTCTGTTCTTAAGCTTAATTTCTTAGACGTTCTTCTAATACTATCTGCATCAAAATTTGCTGACTCTAAGACGACAACTTGTGTGTCGCCCACAATTTCAGAATTCAGTCCTCCCATTACACCGGCAAGTGCAATAGGCTTTTCTGCATCATTTATAAGAAGCATATTTTGTTCTAAATTTCTTTCTGTTGCGTCCAAGGTAGTTATTTGATCTACTCCGTTAGCATCGTCAATGATTATTTTCTTGCCCTTAACGCTCTCTATGTCAAAAGCATGCAAGGGGTTTCCATATTCAAGCATAACGTAATTAGTAATGTCTACGATATTATTGATAGGACGCATACCCGAATGCATCAATCTTCTTTGGATCCACCATGGAGAAGGTGCAATTTTCACATCTTTTATAATTTTTGCCACATATCGTCTACACTTATCAGACTTAATTTGGACGTCGATATAATTAGCAGCATCGTCGCTTGCTTCTTCTTCGAGTACTATACTGGGATAATCAAATTTGGAGTCAAAAGTAGCAGCAACCTCTCTTGCCATACCAATCATCGATAAGCAATCAGACCTGTTAGGTGTTATTTCAAAATCAATAACATTATCGTTTAATTCAAGATACTCTGTAATGTTTTTTCCAATGCTTTCGGATTTCACATCTAAAATCCAGATGCCATCTCTTGAGTCTAAAGGTATTACTTTATCCTCATACCCTAATTCTGAAAAAGAACAGAGCATTCCCTCTGATTGAACACCTCTCAGCTCACCAGTTTTAATTATGACTGAAGATTCACCATTGTTTTTACTATTTTTGTTTCCTGCAATCGTTGCTCCGTCTAGCGCAACAGGAACAAAATCCCCCTCGGAGACATTCTTTGCACCTGTCACAATTTGTAAGCAATCACTTCTACCTACATCTATTTGACAAATTTGAAGTTTATCTGCGTTAGGATGTTTTTCAATTTTTATTATTTGGCCAATTACAACATTTGTAATATTTTCGGCTATATGCTCACATGTTTCTATATTAGAACCCGACATAATCATTCTGTCGCATAGTTCATTTATATTTACATCTACCTTAATATAGTCATTTAGCCACTCTGTCGAGACTAGCATGTATATTCCTCCTACCCTTAATTAGTATTGCGATGCACCTTTGAATTGTCCTACGAATCTCATATCATTTTCGTACATCAACCTGATATCATCGATCTCATATTTTAGCATTGCGATTCTTTCTACACCCATTCCAAAAGCAAATCCTGTATATTTTTCTACGTCTATATTCCCAACCTTAAGAACATTTGGATGAACCATTCCACAACCTAGTATTTCAATCCAACCACTCCCTTTACAAACTCTACAACCTGCTCCATTACACTTAAAGCATGTCATATCCATTTCCGCGGACGGTTCTGTAAATGGGAAGTGGTGCGGCCTAAATTTAGTACGAACATCAGACCCAAAGAATCTCTTTGCAAATGTGTCGAGAGTGCCTTTAAGATCGGCCATAGTGACACCTTCGTCGACTAAAAGGCCTTCGATTTGATGAAACATTGGAGAATGAGTTGCGTCAGGAGTGTCACATCTAAAGCATCTTCCCGGAGATATCATTTTAATCGGAGGAGATTTTTGTTGAATATTTCGAATTTGAACAGGAGAAGTTTGAGTTCTTAGCAATATATTATCGCTGATATAAAAGGTGTCTGTCATATCTCGAGCAGGATGATTAGCAGGAGAATTAAGCGCATCAAAGTTGTTAAAAACTGTTTCAATCTCGGGGCCCTCGGCTATCGAATATCCCATTGATTTGAATATCTTTGATATATCATCTATTGTAATAGTAATTGGATGTTTCGACCCTAATGGTACTTGGACTGATGGCTCTGTAACATCGATTACTTCTTCTCTGAGCTTAACTTCTTTTTCTGCTTGTTTTATTTGAGTAGTTTTATGGAGAATTAGATTTTCTATTTCGTCTCTAATAGAATTGGCATATTTACCAAGTTCTTTTCTTTCGTCTGCAGATAATTGCCCCATCGTACGCAATATCTCTGTTAGTGGACTTTTTTTACCAAGATACTTAACCCTAACGCTTTCTATGTCCGAAGAAGTGTTAACTCTTTCGAGTGATGCTTTTGTATCTTCTAAAATTGATTGGAGTTGAGATTTCACTTATTTTACCCCTTTATTGTTTATTCTTGATTTATTACTTTTGATTTTTTATTAATATTATTATTGGCTTTCATTTCTGATTCTCTCATACATCAAAATGGCTGCCGAAACAGCCGCATTAAGAGAATCTATATTGCCATTCATTGGTAACTTGATTTTTTGTTTTGCAGAAGTCAGCAGATAATCCGAAACACCATTCGCTTCATTACCGATGATTAATGCTATAGAACAGGCCAAATTAACTTCATAATAACTTTTTAGTGCATACGGGCTCGTAGCTACTAAGTCAAATTCTATTTTATTTACAAAATCTATAACTTCTTGTTCGTTATTAAAATAGACAATAGGGATTTTGAAAATAGAACCCACGGCCGATCTAACAACCTTGGGAGAATATACATCTACGGTTCCCTTTATACAAATTATGCACTTGTATCCCGCCGCATCGGCAGTCCTTATTATTGTTCCAACATTACCAGGATCTTGCAATCTATCTAAAATCAATACATTGTCTATATCAAAAATTGATGCTTCTAAAGTATCAATAGCAATAGTTGTCTTACCAACGATTGCTATTATACCTTGTGAGTTTTCTGTTGATGATATTTGATCAAATAATTTACTATCCATCAAATATGTATTGTCAACAACATCATACTGAATGAAGTTGTTGGAAAATCTTGTAAGATAATCCGTCTTGTCGAGCTTCTCATCGATTACACTACTGTTTATAATAATGCACTCAATATTTACCTTATTCAGAAAGGCTTCTTCGAGAAGATTTTTTCCCTCGATTATATATTTGTTTTCTCTATCCCTATACTTCTTTTTTGACAGCGATTTGCATAGTTTAAAAATAGAATTACTTTCGGAGGTAATTACCCTTGTCATGATTTAATACAATATCCGAAACTAGTTGTCGAATTTTGGAATTCTAAAAGAGCCTGTATCTTCTGTATTCTTATCGACTTTTGGGTTGCCTGATTCTATTTTGTCTAGAAGGTCTGCGAGTGAAACTTCACGTTCCTTTTCTGTACTATCTGCAGCCCCCTTTTCATCTAGTCCATATGTAACTTTACTATCTTCTACTTCTTCAACTTTTTTTTCGAAAATATTTTCATTTTCTTCACCAGTTAAATCAGTCGCAATGATAGTAATGATTATCTCATCTCCCATATCAGGATCAACATTTGAGCCATATTTAATTTCTGCGTTTTCGTCTATTTCCTCTCTGATCAAACCACCGATTTCATTCATTTCGAGCATACCTATTCCAGTACCACTCGAGACATATACAAGTGCACACTTAGCTCCATTAATACTCGTTTCTAACAACGGACTATTAATAGCCATATTGACCGCTTTTTCGCCTCTCTTCTCTCCCGACGCAACACCTGTACCCATATGGGCCAGTCCTTTATTATACATAACGGTACGAATGTCGGCAAAGTCAATATTCATAGCAGCACATTCAGCAATTACTCTTACGATAGCAGTAACCCCGTCCTTGAGTATGTCATCAATAAGGAAGAAGGCTTGTTCCATCGTAGTGTCTTGATCACACATAGGCAATACTTTTTCATTAGGAATAAGCAATAAAACATCTACACATTCCTTCAAGTATTCAATTCCTGTTTCTGCACGTTTCATTTTTTTCGGACCTTCGAAACTAAAAGGCTTAGTAACTACTGCGACAGTAAGTATACCCATATTAATCGCTATTTGAGCAATTACAGGAGTAGCGCCTGTACCGGTTCCGCCTCCCATTCCTGCTGTCAAAAATACCATATCGGTGCCTTGCAACAGTGCCCTTATTTCTTTTTCGCTTTCTTTTGCAGCCTCTTGTCCAATTTGAGGATTGGAACCTGCCCCATTTCCGCGAGTCAATTCTTTACCTAATTGAATCTTGATATCTGCATTACTTCTGTCTAACACTTGTTTATCTGTGTTAATTGCAACGAAAGTAACATCTTTTAGGTCAGATTGAATCATTCTTTGTATAGTATTACATCCACCGCCACCTATACCAAGAACCTTGATTACGATAGGTGCTTCACTATCCTCGGCATCATACGCAATCGAACTAACAGTTTTTCTCACTACATTATCGTGCATAAAAGCAGAGCCAGTATCCATTTTATCTGCTGACGAACTCATTTCATTTGTTAAATCAATCATAATTCTCCTCCATACTACAGCTTTTAGTATTCTACCATATAATTACTGTAAAATCATCATTTTTTTATTTTTTTCATATTTTTTTGAATTCGATACTCATTATTATTATTTTACCACTTAATCAAGAAATATCGGGAGAATACGATATATACATATCGTCGCCAACAGTGATAGTTCCTGTCTTTATTCCCTTATTAAATAAATCGTTGATAACCTTATTAATCGTTCCATTTTGAGATGATATCGTTAGTTGTTCAGGCGTCCCCCTACACACTAACCCATCCAAAATATAACACTCAATATATACGGGGCTGAACACTATTTCCTTCGCATAATACCCACCACTTTTCATTACTTCGATAAATTCAAGTGACTTTATCAATGATGTTTGATCTTCGCACTCTATCGTTTCACCCAAGTCGAGTTTTAAAAAGACTACATTGCTTATTAGAGGCAGTATGGGTTCAACCTCTGTCTTTCTCAAATATATACCTTCACTATCGACTACAATGTAAGAATCACCATATGGCATTGCAGCTACTTCTTTTCGCTCACTGACATCGATTATTACGGTCGACGGTAATCGGTATTTAAACTTTATTCCAGTGAAATATGGGTCTTTTAAGAGATTATCCTTAATCTCACTCCTATTCAGTTCAAAAAAAATATTGGTATCTACTTTGGCTTGAGACATTCCAATAACTTCTTCCTCGGTATAATATGAACTCCCTACTACCTCAATTTTTTCAACGTTGAAGAAATCAGATCTCAAAAAGAAAAAAGCAGACATGAAAATAGCTGTGAAAAGCAAAAAAGAAAGAACCTTAGCTCTTCTAATTCTCTTTTTTCGTATTCTCTTTTCTTTTCTTTGCTGTATACGCTCGAATTCTCGCTTACTTCTTCTACCCATATCACACACTCGTTTATAAATAATCGGAATGGTCGAGACCATTTCTACAATTTATCCTAATATATTATCGCAAATATTTGCTGCCGCATCGGTAATCGATATTTCTTTTGCATTGACAGACATTTCTCGTAATGTTTGCTCGTCATCTCTTAGCGATTTAATCTTACCTATTATTTCCTCATATTTCAAGTCATTTTCTTTTATCAATATTGCAGCGCCTTTGTCGGCCACGGCTTTTGCATTATAATACTGGTGATTTCCTACAACATTCGGCGATGGAATCAAAATCGAAGGTTTTCCAAGAGCTAATATTTCAGAAATAGATAATGAACCTGCCCTTCCGACGATAATATCAGATGAGCTAATATAATCTTGCATATTCTCAGCATACGAAAAGACTTCATTATCGCTTCCTTCACAATCATGCGGTATTTTTTTTTCATGTAGCTCATTAATTATATTTTCGTATCTTCTAGGCCCTGTACATAATTTGATTGCAAAATCATCATTTACTAATTTTTCCATCAACATTACGCCTAATTCATTTATCGTGTCAGCACCTTGACTTCCCGCCAACAAAAATACCGTAAAAATATCTTTTTTATCACTTATTGCAGAATCACAACCTTCAGTTTTTTCGAAAAACGATTTCCTTATAGGATTCCCAGTATATACAACCTTGTTTCTCTTTTTAAAACTTTCTTTTCCCGTTTCAAAAGCAACGAAAATTTTATTTACAAAATGCTGGAGCAGTTTATTCGATAGACCAATTATAACATTTTGCTCATGGATAAATGTTTTTGCCCCGAATAGCTTCCCTGCGACAATAACAGGAACACACACATAGCCACCTGTTCCAATCACTATATCGGGTTTATACTTTTTCATGATTTTTAGAGAAGAAAATATTCCCCTTACAACTCTCACTGTAGTTTTAAAGGCCTCTATAGGATTGATAACATCAAAATACCTAGAGTCAACGATCTCAAAATCGTATCCATACTCGGGCACGATCCTACTTTCTATACCGATGTCGCTTCCTATATATAAAACGTTTGTATTATCGTCTCGTCTTTTGAATTCATCCGCAATTGAGAGTGCGGGATAAATATGTCCTCCCGAGCCTCCGCCGGTAACAATTACATTCATCGACTATCCTCTAAACAGCTTCTCGTTCTGCAAACTTTGAAACATTTTGAACAATACCAATTGCAAAGAAAAAAACCACCATAGCATTATCACCACTACTAATGAAAGGCAATATGATTCCCGTGGCGGGCATCGAGCCCGTGACTGTTGCGATATGAAACACTACTTGAACCGCAAGCATTATTCCAATCCCACTGCAAAGCAACAATCCAAGTCTATCTTTTGCATTAACCGCAACCATAAATATTCTATAAATCAAGTATGCGTATAACAGCATTATGGATAGCGTTCCGATTAATCCAAATTCTTCGCCTATTACAGCAAAAATAAAGTCATTGTCGGCATCTGGCAGATACAAATATGAAAAAATTCCTTGTCCTACTCCAGTACCCCAAAGCCCCCCTGAACCCAAGGCATAAAGAGATCTGACTACCTGCATGCCATCGCCGAGAGGATCTTGGAACGGATCTCCAAAGCTGGTAAGACGACTCACTTGATAAGGTTCCAAGAAGAAAAAGATAAGGATTCCACCTGCTACGGCACCGACCGCTCCAAAAATCATTATCGTTTTCCATTGCAACCCTGCTATAAAAATCATTCCAACAATAATACACACAACTATAATCGCAGTAGATAAATTAGGTTGCAAAAATATAAGACCACCATATACTACCAAGATAACAACACATGGAATCAACCCTTCTTTCGTATTAATGCTTTGTTTATCGTCAGACAGTATAACTGCAATAAGAATAACACAAGCAATTTTGGCAAGTTCACCGGGCATGACAGCTATTCCAAACACAATGAGTGCTCTTTGTACGCCTAATCCCGTCGAGTCTGCACTGAGTAGAGTAATCAAAAGAAGCATCCCTACAGCTACAGCAAATAGAAATGCAAACTTTTTCAATCTTTGATAGTTAAAGTGTGTCATGAAAATCATCACAAATATTCCGAGTGAAAATGTAATTATATGCGACACCAGATTACTATATGGATTCAATCCAGAGTTTATCGCTACATAATAACTCGCGCTGAAAGAGAACAATATTCCTATCACAGATATAATAATAGTAATGGCCATAATTTGAAAGTCTACACTGTGACCATTTTTTTTAATTCGACCTTGAATCATCTATACACCATATCTTTTTACACAGTTCTTAAAGTGTTTACCTCTTTGCTCATAATTATCATACATGTCAAAGCTAGCACATGCTGGTGAAAGAAGAATGTTATCTCCCTCAGTTGCCACTGATACCGCGAATTCGACACAATCTTCTAAATCCCGTTTTAGGACAACATTAGGAATCTGTTGTTTATTTGCCTCTGCTTCAATTATTTCCTTGTCTCTTCCAAGTAAAATCAAATATTTCACATGCCCCTTGATGCCTGTTACAAATTTCTTGAAATCCTGTCCCTTGCCATCTCCTCCTGCAATTAATATTATATTTTCCTTGATTGTATTGATTGCTGTGAGAGTAGACTCTATATTCGTGCCCTTAGAATCATTATAAAACTTAATGCCTTCGGTCTCACCACAATATTCTAATCTATGCTCCACACCTTTAAATGAAGATATTATTTCCGCGATTACTCGCGTTTCTATTCCCGAAAAATACGAAATGGCGACAGCAGCTAAACAATTTTCAAGATTATGTTCGCCGAGCAATGTAACATCAGCGACATTCATCACATCGATATCTTCTTTGTTTTCATTTCTAACCACAATCTTCGAGTTTTTAATGAAAACTCCTAGATCGACTTCTGTTTCCTTGCTAAAAAATACGACTGTCGAATTTACTTTTTTATGTAACTTACGCAACTTTGTATCGTCATAATTCAGCACTAAATAGTCGCTATCGGTTTGATTCATAAACACTTTAGACTTTGCATTTAGATACTTTTTCATATCTCCATGCCTATCGAGGTGGTCTGGTGTAATATTCAATATCGCAGCAATACTTGGTTTAAAATATTTGATGGTTTCAAGTTGAAAACTGCTTACTTCCGTCACAAACCAATCGGATTGTTGTGACTCTATCGACGTCTTAATTATCGGTGTTCCGATATTGCCAACTACATTAGTTTTTCGATCTGCAGCCTTAAAAATTTCTCCTACAAGGGTTGTAGTCGTGGTCTTTCCATTCGTTCCGGTAATTGCGATATAATTGCCTTCACCAATCCTAAATGCGAGCTCTAACTCCCCAATGATTTCGACGTTATTACTGATCGCCTCTTGAATCAAAGGAATGCCTAGGTTAACACCTGGACTTACGACAATCATGTCAAAGACAGAAATATCTGAAGGTGTCTCGTTAAAATAGCAATCTATTTTTTTGGATTTAATATACGACAAAAGCTGAGCGTCTATCTTAGCGATGTTTTTAGAATCTTGTACCGATACGTCTACACCCAAACTAAAAAGTGTCTCCATTACCGAAAGTCCTGATTTACCAATCCCAATAACTAATATTTTTTTTGGTAATATGTTTTGAATGTTTAACTCGTTCACTTTAGTAACCTCATATAATAAAATATGCCAATACACAACAAATTAGGGCAAATAGGTAAAACATGTATACTACACTCTTTTCACTCATTCCAGAAAGTTCAAAATGATGATGAATCGGTGCCATCTTGAATACCCTTTTTTTCGTTCTTTTGTAATATAAGACTTGAATTATTACAGATAGAGCCTCGATTACATATATCGAACCTGCAAAAATCAATATGAATTCGACTTTCATTATTATTGCTGCGGTAGCTAATGCACCGCCTATAGCCATAGATCCCGTATCTCCCATAAATACTTTTGCAGGATATCTATTGAAAATCAAAAATCCAATACATGCACCTCCCAATGCGGCACAAAATGTAACAGGGGCTGTATGCATGTTTTGCAATCCAACAACAGCAAGAAAAATAGCTACTATGGCGCTAACGCCAGAGGCAAGACCGTCCAACCCATCTGTAAGGTTAACACTGTTAGTCATAGCAAGTAGGACAAATATTACAAATGGAATATAATAATAGCCGAAATCTATGTAGCCTTGTTGATAAAAAGGAATCCACACTTCACTGCCATACACTTCATAGCAGTATAGCGCAAGTATCAATGAAAATGCCACCTGCATGACAATTTTTTGCCATGCCCTAAATCCTAAGTTTTGTTTCTTTTTTATTTTTAAGCTGTCATCTATATATCCTACCATCGCAAATAGCAATGTCATAGATATGAGCATCGCAGTCTCCCACGTAATTATGTTTAAAACCAAAGAGCCCATGATTATGGAGATAATCATAGGGATACCGCCCATAGTAGGAGTCCCCGATTTCTTGTGGTGAGACTTTGGTCCATTTTCTTTGATAAACTGTTTAACCTGTTTGTTCTTGAGAATCGGGATAAATGATGCTGTTAAAACTGTTGAAATCATAGTGGTTAAAACAATTGTTAAAACAATGGTAAAGTAATTTACTTGCATTTTTTCACCTTCTTAATATACTCTGATATCTTGTCTATACGTATTCCTCGCGAGCCTTTTAGTAAAATCAAGTCACCATCTTTGATAATAGATTCTATCTTTTCAATTGCATCTTCTGGTGTGTCGAACGAATATGTTACTAACTTGCTATTTATTTCCTTAGCACTTATCGCAATGTGATGGCCCAAATTCCCAATGGAAATAAGAACTTCTAAATTCGACTTTCCGAGATATCTTCCAACTTCATTATGATATTTGATTTCATCATAACCAAGCTCATACATATCTCCCAGAATAGCTACTCTTCTTTCACTACTACTATTGACCAATGTGTCAATAGCAGCAATCATAGATTGAGGAGCCGCATTGTAAGTATCATCGATAATCCTTACAGAATCACCAATATATACTTCCATTCTTTTTGATGTAAGCGTTAAATCCTTCAATGATTCAATCGCCGTATCAATATCGATACCCAACTGAACACCCACAGCAATCGCCAAAGTCGCATTGATAGAATTGTGTATTCCCGGGACATCCATCTTTATTATATACGATTTATTGTTATAAGTTATTGAAAAATCAATTCCCTCTATTCCATAATCTATGCACTGGTCAATCGAAAATTCACTATCTTGACTACAGGCAGTAACAATTTTATATGTCTCGCTTTTTTCCATATTTAACATATCAGATAATCTATTGATAATCAATACGTTTTCACTAGTAAAATGCTTAGCGACTTTAAGTTTTTCGCTTCTTATGTTATCTCTGTTGCCGAATGAGTTCAAATGCGAAATACCTATATTGGTTACGACGGCGATGTCAGGCTTTACTATGTCAACCAATACGTCCATCCCGCCTACCTTATCGATGCCAAACTCAATAACAGCCACTTCTACGTCTTCATCGAAAGAAAGAACCGATAATGGCACTCCATATACATTATTCAGATTACCTTGTGTCCTGCAAGTTTTATACTTGCTACCTGCTACAGTTGCTATCAAATCACGGCAAGTCGTCTTTCCTACACTTCCTGTCACAGCAATTTTCTTTGCGTTTAGAGTATCCAAGTAGTACGTCGCCAGACTTTGCAAAGCAACAAGTGTATTGTTTACTACTATAATGTCTATTTTGTTCTCACGCAGTAACTGAGGTATTTTGTCTTCATTTGAAATTACAACAGTCGTACACCCCGATTCAAAAACGTCACCTAAAAAATCATGTCCGTCATTAATTTCACCGACTATGGCAAAAAAGAGAGTTTCACTATTTGTCTTCCTCGAATCTATAGAAACAGAGTTACACATAGATTCCATTTTACCTGACACACTTCTCCCTTGAATTACATCACATATTTTTGCTGCCGATATATTTTTCACACTTTTTCTCCTAATTTATACTTTAATAGAATCAATCAGCTCTCCGGATTGATGGCATAGTACTGCTGTATTTTATCTGCCAAGTCTATGGCAGGTGGCATCGCCGCAACAGAACCACCTTGACCATATTGAGGGTTATCTACAATGTATAATATCGCTACTTGGGGATCTTCCATCGGTGCTAAGCATATGAAAGAAGAAAATAATTCATCTGAATACGAGTCTCCATATACCTTTTGTGCACTACCCGTCTTACCCCCGATTGTGTATTCAGAAGTATTACGAGAAGATTGCTCGACAGAATATACCATCATGTCTTGAACCATCTTAACGGTTTCATCCGATATGGTTTTTCTAACTACATTAGGCTCGTAATTTTCTACCATATTTCCATCTTCGTCTTGCAATCCCATTACGATTCTTGGTTCCATCAAATATCCGTCATTTCCAATAGATGAAATCGCTGTAATCAATTGCAATGGGGTGATCGATATACCATGTCCAAATCCCATAGTCGCCAATTCAACAGGGCCTATATTTTCGGGTGAATGGACTATAGATCCAGTCTCGGAAGGCAAGTCTACTCCAGTTTTTTCGGTAAATCCAAACTTCTCTAAATATTCGTAAAAAACTTCGTCTCCGAGCATAGCCGCCATTTCCATATGGGCCGGATTACACGAATTAGCGAGCGCTTCGGAGAGTGTTTGCGTCCCATGCCCCTCTGAATGCCAGCAGCTTATCGTGTAGTCATAAATTTGTTTTGTGCCCGAACAATAAAATGTTGAATTCAAATTCACCAACGACTCTTCTAAGACAGAGGCAACTGTTATAAGTTTCAAGGTCGATCCAGGTTCATAAACTTCGCTTATCAAAGGATTACTCCAAAGAGAATACAGATATTCAATCTGCTCCGTTTCGCTCATCGCATTAAACTCATCACTAAGCTTTGAGTCTGAACTGCTAAATGAATCAGGCGAGTTAGGATCAAACGATGGGGTATTGCCCATTCCGAGTATGTCTCCTGTATTGGGATCCATGACTATCGCCATAACCCTATCCGCATTCATACTTGCTTGAGTAGCTTTGATCGATTCTTCAAGATAAAATTGGACTACCTCGTCAACAGTTAAGACCACATTCAATCCATCATACACTTCGTAATAGTCATCGACTCCTAGCGGAAGCGGTCGTCCGAGTAAATCTTGTGTCTTCACAAGTCTTCCATCAACTCCACCTAGATATCTGTCATACATCTGCTCCACTCCGCCGATTCCTACATCGTCGACATTTAGATGACCTAGTGCCGAGGATGCAAATATTCCAAGTGGATAATTTCTTTTTATTTCGTCGACTAATACTAGTCCGTCGGCATCGTATTGCAAGATCAAATCGCTAACTGTTTCCGCAGTATCTAGCGGAATATTACTTTTTAATGAAGCAAATTGAGAGTCGGAGACCATCTTCGCTTGCAACTCATTATTATCGACTTCCAGTATTTTAGAAAGCGATACGATAAATTCATCTAATATATCCTTGTTCTTATCATAGTCTGCAGAAAAAATCGATGGATTCATCTCTAATGTTTTGACAGGAGTACTAGTCGCCAGGACTTCCCCGTTACGGTCTAAAATATCTCCACGTGATGCTTCTATTGAATGGTCACCCGTATGAAGTAACATAGCCTCGTGCTCATACTCGTCGGCTTTTATTACTTGCACGTTCATAAGTTGAACTGCTAACAAAAATACCGCGAGTGAGACGAGGCCATATACTATTTTAACCCTATTCTTTGAGACGACATCTATTCGCTCAGTTTTTGTTCTTTTGAGTTTGTTTTTTTCCATACCTTTAATATGCCTCATTTATGATACTTATTGCAAGATCTGTATTCACTTCCTCTTCTCCCGAAATAAAAATCATCTCAGCCGATGTGGCTCGAACCATTCCTAATTCACTAATCGCAATGCTCTCAATGTATAGCGGATGACTGCGTTCTTTTATTTTTATATCGATGTTTTCTTTGTCCACGATCAGTTTTTCATTTTCGTTTGCCAACATTTCATTATCAAATGCAAGCGTTGCACGATAGGAAGAAAGTAATACAATAACAAACATTAGAAAAAATAGCAACATGCCACGGTGAATTATTATTCTTTTTTCTGCTCTATTCATTTATTACCTCCTTTCCTTTTATATTCTTTTTAGGTTTTTATTTTATATTTGGATTTTTACTATTTTTTTACTGTTACGAACCAACTCTTTTACATACCCTTAGTTTAGCGCTTCTGCTTCTCGGGTTCTCATCTAACTCCTCTTGTGTTGCTGTTATAGGTTTTTTCGTTATCTTGGCGATGTCGGCCACCTTTTCACACACGCATATGGGCATTTCCGGTGGGCATATGCATGGATTAACCCTTTTATTAAATATCTCCTTGACGATTCTATCCTCTAAAGAGTGGAATGTGATCACACACAATCTTCCTTCTGGATTCAAAACATCGATGTAGTCTTCTACTCCCTCTTCTAATGAATCCAGCTCTCCATTTACCTCTATCCTTATTGCCTGGAATATCCTCTTCGCCGGATGAGGCCCATCTCTCCTAGCTGATGCAGGGATAGCCGCTTTGATGATGTCTACTAATTCATATGTAGTATTTATTTCACCCATTTTACGTTGCTCGATGATAAACTGAGCCACGCGTGATGACCATTTTTCTTCACCATAGCTTTTGAATATTTTAAAAAGCTCGTCTTGGCTATACGTATTGATTACATCAAATGCTGTAAACGTATCATCTCGATTCATTCTCATGTCTAATGGCGCATCGTTCATGTACGAAAATCCTCTACTAGAATTGTCGAGTTGATAAGACGAAACTCCGATGTCTAACATCGCACCGTCGATTCCTTTTATGTTTAACTCTTCTAAGACATTTTTGATGTCGGCATAGTTCGAGTGGACAAATATTTTTTTGCATTCGTATGATGCTAGTCTTTGTTTCGAAGATTCCAATGCTTCGATATCTCTATCTATTCCGATAAAAATTCCAGCGGAAGAAAGCCTCGAGCATACTTCGCTTGCGTGCCCTGCTCCGCCCAATGTCCCATCTACATATGTTCCATCTTGCTTAATGTCTAGACTTTCGATTGTCTCATTGAGTAATACCGGGGTATGCTCAAATTTCATATATCATTCTCCACTAAGAATTAAACGGATCGAAGGCACCTGCAAATTCATTACTACTCGGTTCCTCATGTTAAAAATTAAATGACTCAAGAGCGTCTGCGAATTCATCGCTGCTCATCCTTATATTACCCTCGGAAGCTTCCCATACTTCCTTAGACCAGATTTCTATTTTTTGCATTGCACCTACAGTGACTAGTTCCTTAGATATGTCCGCGTACTTGACTAAATCCTGTGTCATGCTTATTCTTCCTTGTTTATCGATTTCACACTCTGTAGCATTGCCGCAAAAATGTCTGATGAACGCTCTTACTTTTGGGTTTGATGATGGAAGTGTTTCAATTTTTGCCATTTCTTTTTTCCAATCATCCAAAGTGTATATGTTCAAGCACTTATCGAGTCCTTGGGTGACTACGCATGAGTATCCCAATTCATCTCTGTGCTTTGCTGGCACGATCATGCGATTTTTCGCATCTATTGAATTGTAGAATGTGCCCATGAACATAGTAAAGTTTTCCCTCTCGTTTTTCTGCTTCACAGAATTATCATAATATCCACCATTTTACACCACTTCACATCATTTGTCAACCACATTACACCACTTTTATCGCTTTTTTTATGTTTTTTCGATTATTTTCGCAATGTGCTTTCATTCTTGCTCAATCTATAATGGAATCTTCACGTATCGCAGGCTTTCCATAATGCAAATGCCATATAGCGTTCTCAGAAAACCCATGCTGCAAGTGGTAAAATCTGCTCCGACTTCCACTGAGACAGTAAAAACAAACTTTTACTTTATGACAGTGTTTTTACTATCTCGGTCATTCGCATATTTTACTATCACTTGCGACGCAAAGGTTTCTCTCGAACGCTACATGGCATTTGCATATTTTACTATCACTTGTGACGCAAAGGTTTCTCTCGAACGCTACATGGCATTTGCATATTTTACTATCACTTGCGACGCAAAGATTTCTTTCGAACGCTACATGGCATTTGCACATTGCATTACCAAAAAAAGATGACACCACTTTTAAGCTGTGTTATAATTGTGTAATACTAACTTCTGTAAAATAAATAGGAGAACAATATGGAACAACAAGTATTTTCCGCTGACAACGGCGCAAGCCCCGCATCGCTCAATGATCAACACTTAGCGTGCGTGCTACTTCTCGACACTTCTTTATCTATGGAAACAAACAACGCAATAGGAGCATTAAACGATGCAGTGAAACAATTTAGAAAACAATGCATAGACGATGAACTTCTTTGTCGCAGTTTGGACATAGCTGTGGTAGGATTCTCTACGGATGTCAACATATTACAATCATTTACACCGATAACACATATGGAAGTTCCTACGCTAACTGCGGAAGGACAAACATCTATGGGAGCGGGATTAAACACCGCGATAGACCTTTTGGAAGAACGCAAAGCACAATACAAAGAACTAGGTGTGCCATATCATAGGCCATGGATATTCATGATTTCCGACGGGGCCCCAAACGACGACTATGCGGCTGCTTTTCAAAGACTAACAGACATGCAAGCGCTAAAAAAACTTGAACTATGGGCAGTCGGAGTTTCCGGCTATGATAAAGAAATACTCACAAGCCTGACTAAACGTGTAATCGAACTCGATGAAACGCTAAACTTTGCGGGTCTTTTCGAATGGCTATCAAGTAGCCTTTCGGCAAAATCTCGATCAAAAGCAGGCGATGCGGTTGCATATGACAACTTACCAGAAAATACTAGAGTGGTGCCAAGTGAATGGGGCGAATAATAGAATAGAAGGGTTTAACTTCTCCATCGTAGGGAGAAGCCACATAAAATCAGAAACTGTCTGTCAAGATTTTTCTATGATACATCTAGGAAATCGATTCAGCTTTGCGGCGGTAGCAGATGGCGTAGGAAGTTGCAAGTATTCAGAAATCGGTGCGAAAGTTGCAGTGGAAACGCTTTTTAAACACTGTGAGCCACTATTAGAAAATTCTACAGATGATAAACTTTGCTCGGCTCTTCGAAAAGGCTTCGACTTATGTAACGAGGAAATAGCCAAGATTGCAAAAGAATCAGGAAACGACATTACCGACTACGACACTACCTTGACGGCGGCAGTTTTTGACGGATCTAAAGTAATCTTCGGCCACATAGGTGACGGGGGATTACTTGGCATGAAAAAAAATGGTGAGTATGAACTACTCACAACTGTGACCAAAGGAGACACATGGAATGAAGTCATTCCACTTCGTACCGATAGTAAATATTATCATTTTGAAATCGTAAAAGAAGAATATTGTGCAATCGCGCTATTTACAGACGGATTGTTTGATGTAGCATGCCCTGCAATATTAAAAAACGCAGACAACAAAATATATCACGCCTTCATATCGCACTTCATAAAAAGCGATCACATATTACAAGATCTCGCATGTGTAGATAAAGAAGAAGACGCAAAAAAATATATAGACTTAAAACATCAAGACTTGCAAGACGACCTGTCCGCCGCTGTGTTGATGAATAAAGATGCAAATGTAACTTCTCCTGATTCATCATATTACGATGAACCTAACTGGGAAAAAATCAAAACCGAAATATACTACAAACTTTATCCACACCTAATACCTAAAGATGAGGCAAAAGATGACAGTAACTAACAACCAAAATCAACGTTACACACTATCGACGGCTCCATTTGCCAAAGGTGGAGAAGGAAGCATATACGATGTGATTGGAATGCCCAATTTAGTTGCAAAAATTTACCATCCACAAGGAAGAACCGAAACAAAAGAACAAAAACTGAGTGCAATGATTGCATCTCCTCCGCTTTCTGCGACTAATCAAATTGCTTGGCCGCTAGACATCGTATATGATGTACAAGGGAATTTTTTGGGATTCGTGATGAATAGAGTCGGTAGCTTTACTAAAATCGATAGTCTTTATTCATACGACAAAAGAAGCAATTTAGATTTTTCATTCTATCTTGCCGTGGCTAAAAATCTTTGCGCTGCAGTCGGTGCAGTACACAATAGCGGACATGTCTGTGGCGACTTAAACCCAGCCAATATATGCGTAGACCCTAAGACTGCACTCGTCACACTAGTAGATACAGATTCCTATCAAATAAAAAATGCCAAAGGCGAATACTATGTCTGCCCGGTATGTAGACCCGAATATGTACCTGCGGAAGTACATAAAATAATGGACAATCACTCAAGCCTCAGAGGGCTTACCTTCCCTGCTTTTTCTACATACACCGACTATTTTGCAATTGCTGTACATCTCTTTGCGCTCATCATGAACGGCGCCCATCCCTACTCTTGTGTCGTCACGGGCAACGCATCGGCCTCATCTTTTAGCATTATACCTAATATAGAAAAAGGGATATTCCCATTTGTAAAAAATAGACATTCACTGACAGCACCTAAGTACGCCCCTAGATTTGACAGCCTACCACTTAACTTGCAGAACCTTTTCATAGCATCTTTTTCTGCCAAGCAAGCATT
The DNA here is from genome assembly GCA_964367585.1 of uncultured Oscillospiraceae bacterium. Taxonomy (GTDB): domain Bacteria; phylum Bacillota; class Clostridia; order Peptostreptococcales; family Anaerovoracaceae; genus CAYJGJ01. Next base: position 19,614 of record CAYIYH010000011.1, on the reverse strand, counting down.
AACTCCTCAATTGAGACCTCCTGCAATTACATTCTTTAATGTAATAACTAAGTTCGAACAAAGCCTGACTACTTGTAACAATAACCGCTCACATAAATACTTTAACAGAAATAGGACTTGCCCATATTGTGAGGCCGATAATAGAGTAAGAGGAACTATCGCCTCTCAAGCGGTAGCAATTCGAAAAACTAGCTACAACAAACCGACCACGACCACGACCACAAACACAAATACTAACACAAGCACCTACCGCTCAACACCTCGCAGAAAATACAATAAACTTGCCTTCGCATTCGGCATGATAGTCGGGCTCGCTGTATTCGTAGCCAATCATTTGCTCTTGCTGTGGTTATTAAGTAATATATCAGTCGATAGCGCAATTCTTAGGATATTAATTACAGTAGTAGCCATGGCTACAATCCCATTCATCCCTATGTGGATATACGCCGGAGTGTTCAAATTACTAAATCTCTCATCAGGCTTCTTCGTCGGAATAGCATTCATATTAAATCTCTCGATATACTTAGCATATGCCTTGTATGTAGGGGTAATGATATACACATTCTATGACGACTGGCTCAGCCTAGTACTAAACTCAATACTAATCTGCCTGCCTGCGTATGGACTCTCTAGAATATTGCCGTTCCTCACGTCGTTTTTGATTAGGTATTAGAAAATTAGATATTTTTATAGTTAAAACAACTTCGACATACACAAAAACAATAATGTCATATTATTCCTGTCATTAAACCAGAAAATTCTATTGAATTAATAGCAATTGATTCAATAGAATTATTTAGAATACTTTCAAGTGCAACTCATTTTCGTTCCTCTATTTTTATTAATCTAGTAAGAAATCTCGAATATTCCTGTGAATAATTCCATTTCTGCCCATATCAAACTCGTCAGCACTCACGACATATTTTGTAAAATTATCGGAAATACTCTCAAGAGCAGAAAACTCGCGTTCGATTGTTTCATCACTTGCTAATAGATACGCCACCTGTACATAAATTTTCTCACCTTGCTTTTTGGCTACAAAGTCGACTTCTTTATCATGAGCTTTACCAACAGTAACTTCATAACCACGGCGGATAAGCTCCATATATACAATATTTTCAAAAATCAAGTTAATATCTTTCATATTTGAGCCAAAAACTGCCTCGCGAATACCCTGATCAGCAATATAATACTTCTCATTAGTCGCCAGTACTTTTTTACCTTGGAGGTCTTCTCGTCTCACCCTGTAAAATAAAAATGCAGCTTCACAAGCCTTGATATAATTCAGAATAGTTTCCGGTGCGACGATTCTACCCTCGTTCTTAAAGTACTTTGAGATATTAGTAGCCGAAAAAGTCGTCCCTATATTTACTGTAATATAAGAAATTATACGCTCAAGCAAGTCAATATCTCGAATATTGTTTCGCTTAACCACATCCTTTAGCAGCAAAGCGTTATACAACTCGCGCAAATAAAGCTTCGACGACTCACTTTCAAAACGTAAATTAGCAAGATATGGCATGCCGCCTGTCACAAGATATGTCCTAAAAATATCTCTTGTATCGCTGCTTGGAAACTCATTCTTATAAAGCACAGTGAACTCTTTAAAAGAAAAAGGATAGATAGTAAATTCCACATAGCGGCCAGAAAGGTATGTTGCAAGCTCTGAAGACAGTAGTTTTGCATTCGACCCTGTAATATAAATGTCGCAATCAAATTTTACTCGAATAGAGTTAATAGCCTTTTCCCAGTTTTCGACTTCTTGAATTTCATCAAAAAACAAATATACTTTTCCACTCGTATCTGAAATAAGTTCACTCACTTTTTCGTGCAAAGCCTCGGCAGTTAGTAAAGCACTATAACTCATATCTTCAAAATTAAAAGATATTAAATTAGTTACACTTAATCCCCTTGATATTAGTTCATCTTTAATCAGTTCAAGCATAACCGACTTGCCACTTCTTCTGATACCTGTCAAAACTTTAATAAGCTCTTTATCAATAAATGGCACAATCTTATCTAAATATTCTTGTCTTTTGACCATAATAATCACCTCTCAGTAACTATTTTATCACAGTTATAACTTATAATCAATGGTGAATTTGGTTTTTTATCAGTTATAACTTACAAAAACATAATCAAATATTGCGTCAGGATGTTTCACATTGTATTATATCTCTGCATCTAACTCTGCAAATTTAGCTGTCATAGTCGGATTGCCTTTTGTTAGTTTCTTAATAGTCAAGTCTTCAGCCTTTTTATTTGCAAGTCTTAGATTATCCTCTGAAGATAGTAGTGCTTTTTTAGTCTTCTCCAAATGCTCTATTGTTTTATCAATTTCAGTGATAGCTGTTTGGAACTTCTCACTTGCCAATCTATAATTACGACCGAACTTATCTTTGAAATCATTCATTTGGTATTCAAAATTAGAAATATCAATATTTTGATTTTGCGCTTCGGCTAATTGCTCTCTGTATTGTGCGGAATTCTTTGCGGCATTTCTGAGCAGTGTAATCATGGGTATAAAAAATTGGGGACGAATTACATACATCTTCGGATATTTGTGAGAAACGTCTACAATACCATTATTGTAATATTCATTGTCTTTTTCTAACATTGAAACCAACACCGCATACTCGCAGTTTTTTTCATTTCTGTCTTTGTCTAATTCCTTAAAGAAATCCTCGTTTTTCTTTTTTGTTGAAGTTTCATCTGCTTCGTTTTTCATTTCGAACATGATGGAAATAAGTTCTGTGCCATTATCAGTAAAATCTTTGAATATAAAATCGCCTTTACTTCCGCTCCTTGCGTCATTATCTTTTTCAAAATAAGCAGTAGGAAATCCCACATGGCGGACTTGATTAAATGATATTTCGCAATGTTGTTCTAGCGTTTCACCTAGCATCTTAGTCGATTGCTTCGCCTTTAAATCTTTGTAGAAGTTAATCTGTTCATCCTTTTCAGAAAGCTTACCTTTGTAGCTATCTTCAAGTACTTTTATTTCCAAATCATGAGTAGAAACAAGGTTTTCACTTTTGAGTTGTAATGAAGTTACTTCTTTTTCCTTTTCTGAGATAGCAGTCTGCCATTTTATTTGCTCAGCATTAACGGCAAGTTCCTTTTGATTCTCCGCCTGGTCTAATTTGCTTTTTAATCTCTCAATTTCTTGATTCGACTCCGCTAAGCTCTTTTCTAAATTAGCTTTTGCGTTTGCTTCAGCAATTTCAAGCTCGCTTTGCTTATCTTTTTTCGCATTATCAATAATAGATTTTAGTTTCTCAATTTCAGCACTAGCAGTAACCTGTGCTTGCTCTAAAGCATGCTGTGCGTTACTTCTTGTTAATTCTACTTCCTTGTCAGCTGCTATTTTCAGAAGCTTTTCTCTTTCCTTTAACTCCTTTTGGAACTCTTCATTTTTCACTTGTTCAACAATCGCAGCATATCCCGACTCATCTACAGTAAAAACCTCACCACAATTTGGACATTTTATTTCATTCATAAGAAATTACCTCCAGTTTCTTTTACTAAGGGATTTAATACATTATTCTTTAAATTCAGTTTCTACAAAAGGACTTATTGTAGAATTATTCATAATACATAGCTTCTATTAAAGTTGTATACATAAGCGTATTTTGTGGAATACCATCGAATTCAAGTGCATAGAATTCAAATGTATTATCGTCATAAATTCGGTACTGCAAGAACATGTCTACCGGTGCATTATCATAAAGAATAACACCTTCTACATTGACATAAGTATTTCCATCGTCTGCAACAATTACTGACCACTCTGGGTTATCAACAAACCCACTAACCATTTCTTCTATTGTTTCATCAGGATATGCATACAAGGTTCCATCTTGCACAACCGATATTGCTGCGGGATTTCCAACTCCAGTTATTTGAGAAATCACTTGCGGAGAAAAAATCAATACAAGAAATGTAATGCACCACACAATAGCATATGTGTTATGCTGCTTTAATAGCTTAGCTCGGCTGAATAAATAAATAGGAATAATAAAAACAGTCCATACAATTCGGTTCACATTACTATATCCCGCTTTACGCAGCATCATTTCATCTGACATACACAACATTATATTAAAGGCTACTGTTATAACCCATATCGATGTAGTATATATACCCAGGGCTCCTACAATTATATATTCTAATACAGTCCCTAGTATTGGCATGAATGCCAGTATCCAAACAAGAGTGTTATTGATGTCATCACCAACTAAAGGTGGCGGAGAGTTCATCGATAAAAAATTAACATCTTTAAACTCAACCCAATCACCCATTCCCGATTTCCATACCTTAGTATGTACTGAGATTCCACCACAATAGTATAATCTCAATAATTCACTTTCTGGAATAGGCCCCACTTGTTGACCATTCGAAACATAATACCATTGCATTTCTTCAGCCTGATTTGTATAACTGTTATTTTCATTCATATTGCCTCCGATTTAGTTTGTTGGTAATATATAACATATTCAGTTGGACTTTATCATCTCCACATAATTTAGTTGCCGTGCTAATACGCATACCCCTTCTGGATTATTTCCAGTAGAGAAAACTTCTTTCCAATAATCATAATTTTTCTTTCCTGAGAAAATTGTACTTGAAAGATCACGATTTTTCCACAATGGTAACCCTACGAGGTTTCTCATGAAATTGCGTATATTCGTCCATAATTGCTCATTAAATTCATGCTGAAACTCGCTACCCTGTTCATGAATCTCTCCCGTATTGGCAAAATAATTTACAATTACTCCCTTTAAATAAGGTATCCAGTTATACATTATTTCTTCTTTAGATATACGATAGGCTGCTAAATGCTCATCTGTAATATCAGAATCTTTTTTATCAACTATTTTGCTCTCCAATCTATAAACTCCTACATCAGCATTGAATTTCCCAATATATACTTCTTCCGCAATAATATTCAGCAATTTTATTAGTTGTTTTTGCTCAATTTGTCGTGGATTTTTTTCATCATCTATCTTGTAATTTATATGAGTTGTTAATATTCTTTTTGCATCCAAAAATTGAGCTAAAAATGTTTTTTCAAATGAACTATATGATATTGGAAGCTCTTTTGCTCTTCCTTCAAAATCAATATATGCTCTCAGTTTATTGTCTGGCGAATGGGTAATTTGATGTTTATTACTATCACTTATATATTTTTTCATATTACTTTCACCCTTGAAATAGTCAACTAATTGTTGCTCAGAAAAAGAGTAATCATCGTCTTGTAAATGATGATCTGCTTGGTATTTTTTTATTCTATCAGCATATAAAGTATCATGGAGTTGTCGCATTATTGCTTTATCAAAGGCAATTTGACGTAATTTACTACCTGCGTTTGTATTAGTTGTTATTAATCTATCAACATTTGGTTCAATGAAAACTCTTAACAATAATTTTCTTTGACCTAATAGCAATTGCGCCACGGATTTATGTTGTCCATCAAAAATTTTTATCTTATTATCTTCAATTCTCGCTAGTCCTAAATGCAACTGAGGATTTTTAAGATAAAACTCTTTAACTAATAAGCTGATACTACTATTAATTCCTCTTGGATTTATCAGTTCATCGTGATACAGATATTCTATAGGCAATTCTATAAAAACAGTTTTTTCAGTAGAAATAGGATCTACAAATATTGGTGACGTATATATCTTTTCATCACCACACGAACTAAATGAATAAGAAATTGCTCCCTCTGAAATTTTATACTTAAAATTCTGTGTACTTCCTCCTAAGTATGAAAGTACATGTTTGAGCGATGCGGATTTTATTTTTTCACCTTCTTGATCTGATATTATAATTTTCTCATTTATTTCTTTTAATGTTGCTAACGACCTTGCAACAGTTAAATTTGCATCTTGCTTTGATTTATTACAGCTTTCATGCGTTAATGCAAAGTTATCTTCACTATCCTTTCCTTTATTTACTAATGGTACAATGTGATCAATATTTGTACTATGCAAAGATAAGTCAATGTCTTTTCTACAAATATAACATTTATGATTTTGCATATCTAAAAGTTTTGAAGATAACGAATTGTATTCATTTTCAGATAATGAACTTAAATATTTTGATACCATATTCCCACCCCTTTAAATTTTACTTATTATTTATACTCTAAATTATACAAGTACTTTACTTACCATATAAACAGTATGCTCTAATCCATTGTACACCTCAAAGATATCAAATAAAGATTCACCACTTTCAAGGATTGACACAAAAATCCCATACTCCGTTTCCTTATCCTTACACAAACTATATTATTATATATTACGCTCATATGATATCAATTAACTGTTATCATTTTACATTAAATATTAACTTGATTTTTAGTTAGTAAACGGATGCTTTAAATTGCCTTTTCTCTATCAAAGCAGCGAATAATAATTCACTATTAGGATGCATACTTAACTCTTCTTCCGATTATGTTTTTGATTATTATATATAACTATCTATCCATAATCTGTTTACTTAAAGATCTTGTATTTCCTATGTTCTTTTCAAACATTAAATCTATAAGATCTAAACATTTATTTGAAACTTCTAGGTATTCGTTGTTATCTTTTACTTCATCATATAAACCGAATAACAAACTTGATAATCCATCCCCATAATCTCTGCTATCACTATTTTTTAAGATATAGTCTTCGCTGAATTGTATAATAATATCACGATAATCAATAACAGAAAGTGCTTTTTGAAATAAATATTCTCTTAATGCCTTCAGTGTAAATTTTCCAACATCTTTCATCGACATTAAAAATTGCATGTCTCGTGCCAAGTCTATCTTGCCATCTGAAAACAATTGTGAAAATTCAAAGTCAAAACTTTCCTCCTTATACAACTCTAAAATTTCTTTACATTGTGAATTGTACTTTATATTGTTGTAATACATAATTGCAGTTTGAATAATTATCTTTTTCTTATGATGCTCAATATTGTTTACATCCGCAATAATATCATTAAAAAACCCACTTTCTAAATAAAGCTCGACAATTAATTGAATAGCTTTTTTATATAACTGTTCATAACCAGATGAATACATAGCTAAAATTACAGGTCGCATATCCTTTGATTTAGACATAACATATATTAAGTAATCAGCGCGATAAGCACCTGTAGTCAATACATCCTCATTGAACAGTTTAATAATGTATTGTGTTGCATATTCCTTATCTATGTTATACATTTCTTTTAATAATTCAAACACAGCATATCTTATTGCAACATCTTTATCACTAATATTGTTATTTACGATAACTTTAAAATCGCCAAATAATGATTTTTGCACTGTCAAAATCTTAGCCAATGTCGCGATAGCTTTAGATTTAGTGTGATTCAAACTTCTTGTCAAAATATGGTTAATATTATCTTCTTTATTATTTATATGTTCATATGCTTCGAATTCTTCAGTTTTTCTTAATGCCGTATTAATAATTATATCAATTGTTTTCGCAGACCATTCTTTTTCGAAATTACTAGAAATAACATCCAGAATGCAGGAATAATTCTCTTCAATATAGGGGGTTGTGCATACATGGATTATATTTTCTAAATCACTTACTTTTAGCATTTTAGTATCCTCACTTAGAGATATACCACGAAGTAAATATGGAATATATTCTAGACGAATATTATCATATTTTTTTAAAAATAGCTTAGTGAATCTTTGTGGTTCTTTCAAAACCCTTTCCTGAAAATCACTTCCCAATTGGGATAGTGTTTTACTAATACAATATCTATCCTTCTCAATCAATTTAATACTTCTATTCTCTGAAATATTAGAATTTGAGAGTAATAGTACCCATTGTCTATTATTCATTTTTTCACTCTGCATTAATGATGCGACAACATGTATATCCTCCGAATTATTTTTGTTGAAACTTGTTTCATATATAAATTTTCTTCCTAATACTTTAATATAGTCAGCTGTATTCCTATTTATTCTATGGGGATCAAGGCAAGTAAGCAGTTCGTGCTGCAAATCACCATGATAGTTACATGTTACCATTGATCCATCTGATTTGCGCAAATTATATCTATACCTAGCTAATTCAAGCATATTGGATGACTTATAGTAAAAGATAAATTCTTCAATCTCTTCGAAAAGTTTAATTTGACAGTATTTTGAATGTTTTCGAATTATTTCTTTTGCATAAGTTAATTGATTATCCGTGCTACTCGTGAACTCAACTGCATTACTATTAAAATTTGAGAAAATGTAACTAATTACTTTATCACTATACTCACACGATACGTATTGCAAAGCATATAGTATTATTTCATTATGTAGGCAACTACCTTTACCAAAATAATACTTAAAAATATCAAAAAAAATTTCTGGACTTTTTTCCACAATAGTTTTAGTAGCTCGCTTAAGTAGTTCAATTACAAACCTTTCAATGTTCCTTCCAGATAAACGGTGTTTATGACAATATCTGGAATATTTAGATAAGTTATCACTAATAACTGGAGCGATATCTATTAGCTCATTAATAATATATAACGGTTCTTCAATGGTTATTGGTTTACATTTATCTATTAATCCTTCTCTTATTTCTAATTCACATTCTTTACTATCAATTCCATTCTGTAGAATAAACTTTAAGAGCTTTATTGCTCTTTTGGGTGAACTAATAAAAGTTTGATCAATATCAAAATCTAAACTTGTTATTTTGTCTGGATATTTATTATAAGCTCGCATACGTAACTCAAAGAATCTATCACTTTCCGCACTAACATCTCTCAAAAAAAGATCATTAATTCTATATTCCTCAGAACAAAGTAAATCTAAATTTTCTTCTATAAAATCAATATCGGTGTCGTTATACTCTTTTGATAAATTCCAAAGCATGGTGTATACATATTTAAATTTATTATTATCTTTTATCCACTTATCAAGCACCTCTTTTTGCATTAGCAGTCGAATGAAAACTTTATTATTTAGCAAAACATTATTAATAATTACTTCATCTTCATAATTTTGCATAATAAATTGATTAACATTGTTATCAAACACATCTATTTGATTTAATATTTCATAAAAAATAAATTTAAAGCTATACCTTATTTTTTCACTTTTTATTAACTGCTTTCCAAATTCAATAAAATCTTGGGTGTCATCTTCAAATAACATTTCCATTAATAACTGTAATTGAAACCGCCTATTTGGAGTTTGATTATTTCCTATTACTTCTTCTATCGATAATCCATTTAAAAATCTCTCTTCCATTTTCTGGGCAAACAAGTAATCTAGTATTGTTTGATGTGTGAATGATATTTTAGCGCCTGTACAAACAATAAAATTTTGAGAAATAAAAAATTCTAGAATCGAATCATCTACTTTTAGTCTGCGTTTAGATATTTCTATTTTATTACTTTTTTCAAATGTATTAACAATTACTTCCTTATTTTCTTCTAATATTTTTTCTTCAAATCCTAATGACTTTCCACTTGCCTTTATTGATCGCCACCACTTTTCAATTAACTTGAAAGTTGATGTACACTCATTAATTTCATCAATTCTAGCGACTTTATTAATTTCTTGCCAAATTGATAAATTACTTAATACATTCAAAACATTTTTTGTTTTGATATTTAAAGCCTTATATCCGTCTCCTATGATATTCTGCGTATCTTCCTCTGATAGTTCATTTATCTGAATTTTGTTCCACAATGAAAAATCTTGTTCATCAGAAGTTTCGAACATCGTCTTAATTGAATTATCATTTAACAGATCATAAGTTCTGCATACAAAAACAATTGATATTTTATTCTGTCGACTGTAATTCAGAAATTTAATCTTATCTATTATTTCACAGCAAATATCCAATGCCACCCTTGAATGAGACTGTGTCCACCTTAATGCATCTAATTGATCTAAAATGAGAACTCCTGTTGTATCTTTAGAAATATAGTCTATGCATTCAGCAATATTGCACGGGAGTCCTAAGTATTCACTCCATTTATCTGCATTATACTCCGGAATCCTCTTATCCAGTTTAATTGATAAATAAGGAATATTTTCGCATTCAAGTTGATTAACTATATTTGCAGTAATTCCGCTTTTACCTCGTCCCGCTTTCCCGTGTATTATTAAATTTTCCCCTTGATTAATATAGTCTATACACTCTTTTTCCTCAGCTCTATGTATAAACCCACTCATAAGTGGTTTAAATGCTCTATGATACTCCTTATTTAAAATATCAACTTTTTCAAAAATATCTTCTGTATTTGCAAGTGAAAAAAAGTAGCTTGAATAACTTTTGTTATCGTTTACTACAAAATCGGATTCAAAAAAGCTTGCTAATCTCCACTCTATTTCAATATTGTAATAATAAGCCCGCTTTTTTATATCTATCTCAGCTTGTGATTCTTTTCCATCCTTACCTTGTCCCCACTCCTGATTAGAATATAGAAATAGTTTATTTATTTCAGGATATTTTTCATGAATTGTATCCAACATTTTAATGAGATCTTTTTTATGCACGGACAATGTTTTGTCGTCATAGAATTTAGCTTGCATACCAATAACATTATTATTGCGTTCTATCGGCTGGACTTCTATCCCTGCTTGATTTTTATACCGGGGTATTCCCAATGACCTATTATGTTCTCGACAAAACAACAAATAACAAAACCGTTCAAAATACCACTGTGGGTTGTCTGAAAACTTCGCTTTAAAAATATTCCAGTCTGTTTTTACTATACTCATAAACATAATCCTTTTTATTGAAAAATCTTAACTTAAGTCTAATAATGAAATAAGTTTGTACTAAGTATTCTTCTAATATATATTTTAATTAAATCTTTAAGTTTTAAAAATTTATCAGATCTACTTTCACAATGCCTATCTTGTATGCTCGCTCCTGTTAATTCCCGGTTTGATAAGTTAAGTATTTCTAACTTGTAACATATTCAGCATTCAAGAATAGCAACTACTCACTTATTACTTAGCAATTAGTTTATACCTTCTTTTAATTTCCTCAATTATGCTTTCTGAATACAAAGTAGTCTGAGAAGAATTGAAACTTTTAGGATTTAACCTTCTCGGAAATGAAAACTTCTTATCTAATTTCAACTCTTTCATAATATTATTAAATACTTTGCCTTGCTTGAACTTTGGAATACTTTTTTTACACTTTATCACCATTTCCTCGTATGACAATGGATATTGTAGAAGGATTTCATCATCACTGATAGAAATTTTCAGTGCATTGGGATCATTTGAAGGACGATATTTTGTGACTTTTGAAAAACTTACATCAGCTTCTTCTTTAGATGTGATGGCTACAATAAGGTCACTATTTTTAACCTTATTAATATTTTCTAAGTAAATGTCAAATCCAACAACAATACTATCCTCGACACCTTGTTTATCCAAATCAATGATAACATTATATACACTATCGATAAATCTTTTAGTGTCAGGTGAGGAAGCATATTTAGCGACATTCTTAGTTAAAAAATCCTCTGGGCTAAATGGCAATTTGAATCCTAGTGGTAAAATGAATAATCCCTCTTCTGCCAATATGTCTTTTGAAAAATATTCTTTAATAAAGTCGGTAAAATTTACTATTGCTTTAGCGGTTAACATAAAAATACAAGGCTCTATTTCCTCGTTATAATAGTGTGCGACATTATTTCTATATTCTTCTATTAACCGTAAATTTTCTTTGGTAGCAATAAAAATTTTCGGTTTGGTTAAGTTTAAATATTCTTCTGTGTAATCCAGTGCCTTATTTAAAGAAATTGTATTTCCATCTTTTGTGTAAATAGATTTGTTCTTCACATATTTTTTTATAAATGCTTTAAGTAATAGTTCCCACGCATTAATAATCAGTAGAGTTGTTATTTCGTATCTATAACGGATATTTGGTTTATTATGTATCTCTATTGCTGAAAAATAAGCAGCAATAGAGTTTTTTAACAAATTGTGTTGAACCATTTTGTATTTCATCATGCCCACCACCTAAATCTATAATTTACTTTTTAAAATTAAAATTTGCCATATCTATTTGTCATATATCTCAATCTTCACACTTGGAATCAAATTTTGAAAACATATTTAGTAAATTATATAAAACTAAGAAAAGTTGAATGCAATCTTTCTGCTGTACTGTTCTACTAATCATTCCATGCAACAAAAAATTCCTATTGATTACATTTGGTTGGGTTTTAAATGCATTGGCATTTTCAAATATTTTTTCTAAACAAGATTTCAGACTGTAATACCAAAGAAAAGCAAACATAGTACGGTCAACATCGTCGTATTTTTCATTGATTTTTTTGTCATAATACATAATAGCTTTTTTTCCTACCTTTAAATTTTTATTTGTTGTATTTTGTTCTTTTCCAAAAGTAATAATTATCGATTCAATTATTGGAAACATAAGGGATGTTGTAGCAATGTATTTTTTATTAGCGTAACAAAATACTGCTTCTTCAAAATAGGTTTTATCAAAATTCTTTTCATTAATTAAGTTAATTATTTTTTCTATTCTTTCCTCGTTACAATGTGGTAAAGCAATGTTATCGGCATCAATAGTATTTAGAGGTAGAGAATCAAATAATTTATCAGGTGCAGAGGGAATAATTGTCCAACCGTAACTCCCCCAGGCTTTATATATTTCTATTAGTTCTCTTTTTCGTTCATCAGGCATTTCAATCAATTTAGCTTTTTCCGATATTTTTTCCAAATGTTCAAGAAAACTTTCTAATCTAATTCTTGACTCTGTAACTTCTTCTTTATATATTTCAAAATATTCTTTAGGTGCATATTTTTTTTCATCTTTCAAAATCCACCATTTTGTTTCATGATTACTCATTATAATACATCTCCTCCAAAACTTACTATCAATTTCACTAAGTAGATCTAAACTATTTTGAACTCAAATGAAAAAAACACAGTAATTAGGTATTATTCCATATAAAGGTCTTATTTTAACAAAAAATATTTAAATTTAAATTTAAATTTTTACTAAGTAATTATACTTCTTAATATATAAATACCGTAAATTCCCAACTATTCCATCGGCTTTATTTTGTTTTCGATAAAGTCAATTTCTTCTTGTAACAATTCGTATTTTGAATATAGTTCTTTATCAGTCCAAGGTTTTGAAAAGTCTTGTATAGGAACTAAGTGATATGCACCTTGCATCGTATTTTGCGTGATTTTTAATACTGAAACCATAATATGGAAAAATTTTGTTTGTGTATAACTTATGAAATTATTAGCATGTTCATAGTCTATAAATTCTCCAACAACTAAATAAGTTTCAGTGCAGCAAGATTTTTCTTCAGGTATAAAGGGATTTAGCCAGTCTAATTCTGGTTTTCCAGTTCCCCATGCTTTAGGAATTAATACCTTTGGTTTATCAATGAAATATAAACCTTTTCTTACTTTTTCATAGTCAATGTATCCTATGCCATCTTTCCTCCATCCATTGTAGTAAAATGAAATACTATTTTCACTTTTAGATTTTGAAAAATTTGGTTTTATTCTTTTGTAACTAGAATTCTCACGTACATCAAATCCAAATGGATCATTCGCACTGATTATACTGGATAAACTCAATTCACCTAATGATTTTACTTTGTGAATTATTGAAATCATTTCATTATTCCTAATAAAGGTAGTCATTCCATTTTCCAGTAGAGGGCGTTTTTTATGACTGAAAATGCTATTATCTTTGTGTGAGTAGATATTACAATCACCAGAATAAAAAGTGTGCCATAAGAAATAGCAAATGCCTCCTTTAATTTCAACCTCTGAAAACATTTGTTTAGAATTCAAATAATCATGAATTACCTGTAATCTTTTGTCATTAAGCATTTTATCTCTAAAAGCATCCAACCCTCTACCACCACTAAACCATCTTGCTGGCATAATCATAGATAAATATTCTGGGTTGAGGTTTATTGCGGTTTCAACAAAATTGTTATACACTGGAATTGCACTTGAGCCAACTCCACCACCATCAATAACTTGATATGGCGGATTTCCTATTATAGCATCAAATTTCATTTGCTCACTTCCTTTCAGATTCCAAAAGCCCGGTTTCAGTACTTTAGTTACAAACGACGTGGAATCGTATTTAAGTTTATTAATCAAGTCATCAAAATAATGAGAATTCACTTTTATATTTTTATATCCGCATAAGGTTCTTTTTGTAATTGCTTTAGCCATTGGTGTTTTGCAAATAACAAAGACATTATCCCTAACTGTTTCTTCCCACAGCCTATTTTGCTCTTCTATACTTGTGTTTTCAATATCATTACATTTTGCTCGGAAAATACTATATGTAGCATACAGTGGATATAATCCGGATTTTGAATTAATTTCAAGTATTTTTGCATTTTTATTTGCAAATGTTCCCTCTGTTACTTGACCTCGATCTACATATCGAGGAGTCTCTATTGTTTCCTCGTGGTTTATGTCGAAAAAATCGTATCCACCTAAACAGTCACTCATATGCATATTGACAACTCGCCATGGAGTAAGTACTGTTTCTTTATCGGGATTTTTAAAGCCTTTGAAGAGTTCTGTTATTTTTTGTACTCTCTCTGTAGGTGCAAGGGTATCCGCATGCTTTACGATACTTTTAATTCTTCTTCCTGCTGCAATGAACACATCCGTGTCATAATATTTGATAAAATCCTTATACAATTCCTTAGTTATTCCATTAGGCATAAATTCATCCCATGAAGCATCGTCAACGATATCTACAATCTTTTCGGCTGTAATATCATCATCAAAATCAACATCCGCACCATAAATAAGTAAAGGGATTCTGATAGAAATTGCTCTTAAATTAGAAATAGCTTTACTTCTATTACTTTGTTTTTCCTTTAATTCGTCAAATATTGCCTGTTCTTCAGCAGTGCGTTCTCTAGGTTGCTTGTCTTTTACCTTTTCGAGTTCTTCGTATTCCTCATTTGTAAGTCCGGTTTTATTAATATCAATTTTTTCAGTATTACTTTGAGCTTTAGAAGAACCTACAATTTTCCTCAATTCCGCAAATTTTCTTAAATCATTCTCTGTGAGTTTTGATAGTTCTATGTCATTATATATACTTGTATCATCGAATCCATTTTTTACCGCTCTTTCAGCGTATGCCCGCTTTAGTTGTTGTAATAAATTGCTTTCGTCATACTTTCGCATTTCAGTTCCATCTATAGATATAACTGGACAGAAATTTAAAAACTCACCCATTGCAAGTCTGTCACTTTGTGACGTCTTTCCCGCCTTAGCAGAGAGATTAACAGCATCCGCGACCATTTTTAGTGTTCTATCTGGTGCAAAGTCAAAAACATAACAGTTATCTTTAATTTTTCCTCCGACATTAGCTGGTGATTGAACTCTGAAAATTGTTTGCAAATAATTCGCAGCCGATGTAGAATAAGAACCGGACAACATCATTACCGCTGTCCATTCCGGAATTGTCACTCCAGTAGTTAATTTTCCACAAGATAGAGTAATGGTATATCTATCCATTTTTGATGCAGTAGAAATAGATTCTTTTACTAATTTGAGTGCATCTTTTGATTCCTCTTCATCATCGCCATCACCTGCGACATTTACTATATCAAACATTCCACTCCCAAATACTGGGTGCGATTTCATCATTTGACTTAATGCTTTTGCTTCTTTTACTCCTGGCAACATCCATAGCGAATGCTTAAATAATTCTCTATATTCATCTTTTGCATATGGATAATTACTATTATCTTCATGTTTAGTAATTAAATTTAAGAAGCTGTTAACATCTTGCTTATGTACAAAGTCACCAACGCTCGCATTCTGTGGCATTTGCTTTTTATCTATCTTTGGGTTCCCATTCCACGTTCTAAAGAATTCTCTAAAGTTAAAAGCCTTATCTTCAATTTCTTCATACTGTCCATTACCTAAAAGTTTGCCAAGATTATATGTAAAAATATTGATCTTAGGCAATTCCTCATATGGATTGGAATCACCAAACATGGTGTCTTCCCAATCTTTTTTAGCCTGTTGCTCCATAATATAATCCCATGTATAAAGTTCTTCCTCTTTATATTCATGAAGAATATTAAACGGAGTTCCAGATAATGCGAGAAGTTTTGTCGTGTGTTCGGTATCTTCTTTAAGTAGTTCTGTTACAACATTTTCTCCCAAAGATGTTTTTGTTCCCTCATGTGCTTCATCTACAACGACGAAGTCCCAATCCACTCCAAAAACCTCATCATTTTTATTGAATTTTCCTCCGACTTTTTCGGATCCCCTTAAATCTTGAACAGAAACAAAATACACATAATTCGCTCCTTGCTCTTCTAAGTCCACAATTTTTATATTATCAGCTTTTGAACCAAAGATATACTCATTATTATTAAAAAATATTTTTATAAAATCATCATACCATCCAGACTTAACAACTGGTCTATGAGTAACAATAATCGTTCGTTTAAAATTCATCTGTTTGACTACTTCAAGTGCACACAGTGTTTTTCCAAAGCGCATCTTTGCATTCCAAAGCATTCTATCACTTTTTTTGAATTGTTTGACTGTTCGGATGATAGCTTCTTTTTGTTCTGGTCTAAAAAGAATAGGATTAAACTTTTCAATTGAGTTAAACTGGGATATCATTTTTCTACTACTTTTTACTGCGTTAATAGCCTCAATTGCAATTGAATAGTCAATTCTAAACCACTCTTGCCCCGTCGTATCTCCAATTTTTACTTTATTATATCCAGATCTTTCTAATACTGAATGTACTTCTTTATCTCTAAAAGCAACAACTGTAGTTTCGACATCTGATTGATTAGTTTTGATTGCTAATTCCGTGTGAAGCAATTCATATTCAACACCAGCAGTATTCGTATAAATTTTTATTCTCTCACGAGCTGCTTTATTTAGTGTAGAGCAATTCGGTGGAAGTTTATCGGGTGACAAATCAGTTTTAACTGTAGTGTCTCCAATTTTAAGTAATCCACTGTGTGTTGGCGCATTAATTCTAATTACATAAATTAACTTATAATTAAAAGTTTCGTTA
The DNA here is from genome assembly GCA_964367585.1 of uncultured Oscillospiraceae bacterium. GTDB lineage: Bacteria > Bacillota > Clostridia > Peptostreptococcales > Anaerovoracaceae > CAYJGJ01. Next base: position 2,551 of record CAYIYH010000011.1, on the reverse strand, counting down.
TAGATTTTCATATTATCTACCTTTTCATCAAATCTATAAAATCGATAGTCTTATTTTTTTGCCAATCCATGATTTTACAATATATACCGGTGTGCGAAAATATCTCATTTTTCAAACATCCCGAGCACGCTACTGTTTCTGTATTATCATCCAAAAGTGATATTTGAGGATTCAGTTCATCAGTACAACTGTTTGGAATAACGAATTTCAGTCCATCCATTTGCCATACATTCCATGAAATTATTTTCGCAAATTTGATAATAATTTCCGCATCAAGCTGTTTTAGAAATTTATCTTCGTAATGTTCCAATACAGTGTAAAGCAGGTTTTCTCTAGCCAATAGCACATTATCGCCCTGCCAATCGTATCCATATGAAGCTTTGACAGCATTAAGCGCCCACTCAATCCAATCATTTTCATTATCTATATTTTCACTCACAACTCGGAGTTTTCTATCCAAAAATCCAATTCTATCCTCGACTTGAATATAATATCCATCTACTGTATCATATCTACTCGTTATATATGGCGCTTCACCACAAGTTATTTCGAGCCTTGGAGAAATAACATAGTCTTTCCATGTTTTATTAATTTCAGGCGAAAATTCAATCTTATTGTAATTTGTTTCCCATCCCTTTTCTACTTCAAAATTAAAAGTATTTTTTTTCTTAAACCATTCGTTATCTATTAAATTATTTTGAGCATTACATACCCAAGACGGAGTAAAAACTTCGGCTTTGTCTCGTGAACGAAAAATCTTTTCTCTTTTTCCTTTTTCTATCCTCGGTTTTATTACGTTACCATGATATCCTGTAATCAATTTAGGCTTCATTTGTTCATTAAAAGAATACATCTCACCTTTTTTAGAATATGTATCTGTTGCCCAAATAATATTCTTCTTCGATGTATTATCTTTGAGCAATATATTCAATAAGTCCTTATCTATATCTGCGAGCCTATTTTCTTTAACATCATTTTTAGATGTTGTCATCTTATTCTCTCCATTAAAACTCATAATGTGACCAAATGCTAATAATTTTCACTATTTTTTCACTTTCATATACTTGATATACTAACCTGTGCTTGATATTTATTCTTCTTGAATAAGCTCCTTGCAAGTCACCTTGTAATTTTTCAAATGTAGGTGGTGTTTGATAAGGATTTTCTTTAAGAACATCAATAAGTATTTTAGCCTTTTTATCTAGCCCTGCACTTTTAAGTTTCTGAATATCGGCAACTGATTTTTTAGTATATACTATGGAATACATTACCATTCAACCTCATTTTCTGGTATACACTCCCCAAGTGAAGTATTCAAGCCCTCTATAATTTTAGTTTTTAACTCTGGTATTGAATTGATATAAACGGTCTCAATAAGTCCTCTATAATCGTCCTCGCTCAATACAACCGCATTCCCCTCTTTTGTGCTGATATTTACAGGCTCATTATATTTAATTGTTTGTTCAAGTAAACCAAAAATGTTTTTTCTAAAGTTCGTAATATTCGTATTAATCATAAATACATCCTCCTATGTACATTATAGCGTACGCTCGTCAATTTGTCAATGAAGTAAAAAACAAGGTTCAATTTAGTCATTTTACTTCACTTTGACCAAATTAAACCTTGTTTTGACGTAATTAATTATTATATTCTCTTTTAATAAAACCGATTAGCACATTCACTACACTTTTTTTACTCTATTACAGTAAACCTTTCATCTAAATTAGCAATTTCTTTTTCTCCTGCTGGTTGCAATATTTCGCCGAATGGCATTTGTGCTACTAGTTTGTATTTAGGATCAACTCCCAATAATGACGAAAGCTCCGCTTCGATGAGTTCATTATAGTGTTGCAAGTTTGCACCCAAATCGACTTCTCTAAGTCCCGCCCAAACTGCAAGTTGTAGCATTCCGCTTGCTTGTTGTGACCACGGTTGAAAATTGTGTGCATATCGAGGAAATTGTTCCTCAAGTCCTTTTACTATTTCTTGATTTTCATAAAATAGTACTGTTGCATATGCACCTTTAAAACTTTCTATTTTTGCTAAAGTTTCAGGAAGTGCTTCTGGAGGTAGTATTTGACTCATTTTATCAGTCAATAAATCCCAAAGTTCATCGTGTTTTTTTCTGTATAATACTACTACTTTTGAGGTTTGCGAATTGAATGCCGAAGGGCATTGCGCCACACATTGTTTTATAAGTTCATTGATGCTCTCTTCTCGAACAGATATATTCTTGCCCAAAGCATAGATACTGCGTCTACTTGTAATTAATTCTGTAAGCTTCATAATAATCTCCTTTTGTAATTAATTTAGCGACAATATGTAATAAATGCGGTGTTACACATATTAAGACATCACTTCGAAAAACATCAAACTATTTACTAAAAACATTAAGCTATATACAAAAATAATATACTAAATTATTATCCACCTATTTCTCCTTATTACTGGCTTTGTTTCTTTTCCTTAAAATAAGAATCGCAATTATTCCCACTGCAGATAATATCAATAATAAAAATAACATAGTTAGTGGCGTGTTATCTCCTGTGGT
>CAYIYH010000010.1:0-55729 GCA_964367585.1 uncultured Oscillospiraceae bacterium | reverse complement strand
AGCATCATATACATCTGTCACACTAACAATTGTTGATATTAAATTTGCATATGCGCTTACTACTTTGCTTTCTTCAGGTGTCTTGGCTTGAATAGATCCATTGCCTAGTGTAGTATTGGGAGCATTTATTTCTTTTTCGTTAGAACTCTCTAAATCTTGCGATTGAGAAAGTGAAATAACTTCTACTGTAAGAGGAAATTCAATTGCATTTCCATCCGCACTACCATTCATAATTACTGCTGTAATAGAATAGTTACCTGGCGAAGTGGCAGTAAACAAATTTTCTTCAGATATTGAAACCGACTCATACCCTTCTTCCCAAATTATAGTCTGATCAGTTCCATTGATTGGCGTAAAAGCAGGCGTTAAATCTAACTCTTCTCCAACTTCTACAGTAAGATCTTTAGGAAAAGTCAGATTTTCCACAGGAATGAATACTGGAATTTGTTGAGGGTAAAACCTGTGTCCACTCACAGTTTCTGTTGTGGGAAAAGAAATCTGCTTACCAGTAACAGCTTGCTCACTTGATAAATAATTTAAGTGCACCCTAACCTCAGTAGCCGGAGCACTCGTATTTAGCTCTAATGAGCTTATGAGATTTTGCTCCAAACTAATTGAGTTTAACATAGATAAATTTGATAAATCTAAATATCCCTCTATACTATTGTTTCGAGCTTGCAGTGTACTTAAGTTAACAAAGTACTCAATACCTTTCAAACTAGTAATTTCTAGGTTATTAGCATCAATTGATGTGATACTTTCAATTTCGCTTATACTTAAAATGCCATTACTATCTATATCCGCAATACTGCCGATGTAGGATCTAAAAGTAGCATCTGGAAAATTTGATTGATTCAAGTCAACATCCACTATTGATGACTCTGCAAGTATGTCTGTTGTATATATCGGAATAATAAAGCTATTTAATATTGTTAAAATAACTAGTATACTAACCAATTGATTTATTCTTTTCACTTTCCCCCCTTAAAATATTTATTCTTTTTGAGTGGTTTTGCTGGGCTTCCGGCAACAGTTGTTCTCGAATTTATGTCATTAATAACAATCGGTGCCATCCCCACTATAGCATTGTTTCCTATTCTATTATTTACAAACAGCATGCAATCTTCTTTAAGTTAGAAGTATAGATATTAATCCAATTTTAGATCCTTGTTATTATAGTAAAGATACAAGCAAAACCGGTAATCATATTTTCTCAGAAAATTAATTAATCAGTAGAAAACTCAATTACTATATTTCATATTCAAAATGAATATGACCTTTATTATTAAAAACAACTTTTCCAATTAATTTTGCAGGTGTACCTGCAATAATGCTGTGGCTATCGAAACTCGTATTTACGAAACTATTTGCAGCAACAACACTGCATTCTCCAATTGTTACGCCTTTTGAGATAATGCACATAGGAGCAATGTAACAATTATTATCTATTTTTACAGGTGCATTTTTTTTAGGAGCATCTCCTCCACTTAAGACATTCTCGATTGTATCATGCGTATAAATTTGGACTCCTGCCGATATATTACAATAATCGCCTATAAACAGCTCTCCACCTGTCCCGTCAAGTAGAACCCAAGGACCAATCCAAACGGTTTTCCCAATAACTACATTTCCCATCAAAATTGAGCTATCATAAATGCTCGATCCTTTTCCCGCTTTACATAAATCAGCCTTTTCCCAACGGTCAAATAAGAGTTCATTTGAAGGTAACACTCTATCCCAATCATTTTGCATTTCTATGCGTTTTGTAATTAGTTCTTTTTTTACTTGATCAATATTCACAAAGCAAATCCCTCCAAAATACAACATTTATTAAGTTTGTTTACAACTCTACAACCTCATTTATAATGAATAACGGTTGTTTCTTCGTACTATCCATAGTTCTCCAAAGATACTCAGCAATTATACCAAGAGAAATGTTAGTTACCCCAAATCCGATACTGATAATTGAAATTAAAGTGGCCCAGCCTACATCCATAGGAAATATGTTAAAAATTCTAATTACGATAATATATATTGCATATAAAAATCCAAAAATCGCAAATAAAACACCTATTATTGAAATTAGCCGTATAGGAAAGTAGGAGAAATTAACAAAAGAGTCTATAAATAATTTAACTTTAGCAGAATATGTCCACTTAGATTTCCCAATTTTTCGTTCACCATAGCTTTGTTCAATAATACTATGCGAAAAACCCATCTCTATTAATTGTAAAAATATAGAAGAGTTTTTTTGAATGTTGTTATTGAAACTATCTCTAACCTTTTTAGAAAATCCGATATTAAATACATCCCCTTTTGGCATTTCATGTACAGCATACTTTTTAATTAAAAAATGAAAGATATTCGAGAAAAGTCGTTCTGATAACCTTCTCTGCGTTTTTCCCCTTACTACATAAACCTTGTCATTTCCATCATTTTTAAACTTTGATAAAACTCTCCCTATCAATTCAACTGGTTCCTGCAAGTCTGCTCCAAGAAACATAGTATATTCGCCTGTAGCTATTTGACAACCAGCTCTAATAGCTGCATGTGAGCCACTGTTTTTCGAAAGATTTACTATCTTAGCATTAAAATTCTGAGGTTTTTGCATTTTCATTTTAATAAGTGTATCGTCCTTAGAACCGTCATTAACAAAAATGCACTCAGCACTAAAATCACAATTTGAAAAATATTCATCAAGAGTGTGAAATAATATATCAATATTATCACTTTCATTATATGCAGGTATTATTACCGAAATATCCATATCTATGGTGTCTCCGTTCTATACTTATTTTATATATGTGTGTAAAAATCTTTAATCACACTCACAACCTCGTACACATCATCGATAGTCATACCCTCGTGCAGTGGTATAGCTACTCCGTGATCAAACAATTTTTTTGAATTAAAATAGTTATTGGAATCATATTTGTATTTTTTTGCGTAGTAAGATAACTCATGTACACAGTAAGAACCACAATTTGACTCGACCCCTCTTTTTTTTGCGTAGTCAGAGAAATTCTTCCCGTATACACCCTTATGTAAATATATAAACAAAGTTTGAAATGTACTTAATACAGTTTCATCTTCCTCAATAATTTGAATAGGTAGATTTTCCTTTAAAAATAATTCTCTATAGTGCTGAACTAATATTCGTCTTTTTGTTATTACTTCTTCGAAGCGGGCAAGTTGTTCTATCCCAAGTACAGCCTGGAACTCTGTCATACGATAATTTAAACCAATTCCTTCGAAGAATCGCATATTATCTTCGACTGTCATACCATGGTTCCTGAGCAATCTAACTTTTTTTGCAATATTGTCATCGCTTGTTACAACAATTCCGCCCTCTCCAGTTGTAATCGCTTTTCTCGGATGAAGACTATAGCATCCTATATCTCCAATCGTTCCAGCATGCGTATTATTATATCTAGTACCAAGTGCACACGCGGCATCTTCTATAACATATAGATTGTGCTCTTTTGCAATCTCCATAATGCGTTTCATATTTACGCATCCACCAAATTGTTGCACAGGTATAATTGCCTTCGTTTTTTCTGTAATATAATCAATTATTTTTTCTTCATCTATCATACATGAATTTTTACGAGTGTCAACCAATTTGACAGTTGCACCTACTAATTCGACAACATTTGCAGTTGCGGGAAATGTATAATTAGACACAATTACTTCATCCCCAACTCCAATATTTAGTGCAAGCAAAGCAAGATGTAAAGCCGCAGTACCACTACTTACGACAATCGCATTTTTGGTATTTAGGTATTTTTGTATTTCTTCTTCAAATGTAGCTACATATTGTCCTTGAACCAAGTTCTTTGAATGTAGCACATTTATTACTTTCTCCATATCAGAATCAAGTATAGAAGGTGAAGCAAGCCTTATCACTTTGCTAACTCCTTTCGATACCAATCTATCGTATTTTCGATTCCTTCAAATAGGTCAACCTTTGCATCAAAACCAAGAAGTTGTCTTGCTTTTTCGGTGTTTGGAATACGAAGCTCAACGTCTACAGATGGAGCAGGTACGAATATTATCTCCGATTTTGAGTTGCTTATTTGTTTTACAAAATCTGCAAGCATTCTTATTGAAATAGCAGAACGAGAATTACCAATATTAAATGCATTCCCAATAGCTTCCTGCTTAACCATGCACAACAATATAGCATCTACCATATCCTCTACATATGTCCACGCCCTTATTTGAGAACCATCACCATGGACTTCGATAGTTTTATTCTGGATCGCATTTTTTACAAAAGCGTGAATTGCTCCTGCACCAACCTGACCTGGACCATAAATATTAAAAGGGCGTATAGTGACTGATTTTAATCCATGTACTTTATGGTAACTGTCAACTAAGTGCTCTGCAGCGAGTTTGCTAACCTGATAAGTCCAACGGGCTTCACCTACAGGTGAAATCTTCATATGATCAGATTCAGATACATTATATGCAAAAGTTCCAAATACCTCACTTGTGGAAAAATCAATAAATCGATCAACTGAATCCATTATAGGTTTAAGTGCTTGCAAAATATGATATGTTCCAATTAGATTTGTTTCCATTGTATCTATTGGACGCTTTTGCACATTGTCAACTCCAGCAATAGCGGCCATATGAATTACTATGTTAGGCTTTATTTCATGGACAACACTTGTAAGATGATTAGCATCCATAATGTCGCCTTGTACCAATGTGATATTAGAATCATCAAGTAATTGAGTGTTTTTGATAGAATTTCGTTCTAGTTTATCATATATAAATATTTCATTTTCTTCATACAATCTATTTGCTAACTTTGTACCTATAAATCCCGCACCACCAGTAATCAATATTTTTTTCCCTTTTACCATATTTTCTCCTCTTATTAATTTTAAAACTCAGTATTGTTTTCATGAAGTTTATTTAATCGCATCTTGATGATAATATAATATCATATTGTCAACACTTTAGTACTGTAAGTGCTTATACTACTATGTGTTTATACACATAGTAGTCAATTATCAATTCTAGCACAAATAACAACAATTTTCAATACGCTACAAAACTAAAATGTACGAATTCGCACTAATATAAATTTGGTTGAGATAAATTACATCATTTCTTACTATATGCCTTAATTGGATATCTACTATCCTCATTTATATAAAACATCTCGTAATTCTCATTCACAAAAGCATTAAACTCATAACTTTCAAAATCAATGGATAATAGCTCATCTCTACCTGTGTCAATATATATTATTTTATCTGGAATATCATCCTTTATATCAAAATAATCCATCATTACCGAAGCATCATTATATCCATATGAGTATGCCATCAAATCCCACGTACTTGGTGTGAAAGGGGTAGACTCTACCATTAAATAGGCGAATGGTACACAATCTAAAAACAAAACAGTTTCCTCCTCGCTAGTAATCACGTTGAGTTCATTTTCTAAGGCAATAAGATTTTCTGCTACGCTGTAAGAAGTAAATATGCCTTTATAAATGCCTTCATCTGCCATATAAGTTAGTGTTTTTATGTTCCCCTCTCTATAAACATATTCATATCGATAATTACAATATACAATTGTTAATAAGCAAGCAAAAAATACAAACAGCAATTTTATAAATCTTCCTTCAATAACATTTTTTAAATAATCCTCTCCTTTAAAATCCTTAATAGCGTAGTATAAAATAATAATGCTAATTCCCGCGCTATACTGAAGAATGAAATCCTTACTGCCAGTAGCTCCAGATGAATTAATGACCACAAGATAATGTATAAATGTAATAACAAGTGGAAATAATAGTTTAGAGCATATAGATCTACTTTTATTTACAAATACAGCATAAATAATTACCGCTCCCAAACTAAATGTAAAATTAGGTATACGCGCCATTATTCCTGGATCTGATATTGTGTTAATTATACCTAATGAATATACTAATTGCAATATTGCTGAAGCAATAAAAGCCCATAGTAATACTTCTTTAACAAATTCAGAAGAAAAAATAAATTTGGTCTTTAATAACTTAAAATTGATATACTTAACAATAAAAATAAAAATGCTAGAGATAAGTAAAAATATAAAAAATAATCTAGCTGGAATAAATGCGAACATAAAAACATCCTTGAATCTATCAATGATAGACTTTTTAATAATAGAAGTTTTTTGCGCATATGTTATCGTAGAATTTAAGCCTTCTACAAACTCTAAAATTCCGCCTGTTCGTATAACCAAAATAAGAATTAACAGTATTCCAAAAAGAGCCATAGACGAAAGAAATATTAGGGCTTCCCTTTTCTTTTTAATTATTAATAAAACTATCCCAACAAAAAAGCCAGTTATTAATGTAATCGGATATGCAGCAACAGCAAAAGAAAAAAAACAACCCGCAAGTATAATATATTTATCTCCACTTTTTCCATCAAGAAACAATGATTTAACCAACAAAGCACTACTAAGAAAAATCATGATTGCCGCTATCCCATTATAACTTAGTGTAACAAGAGAATATGGGGCGAAGGGGATGACTACACAAAGTGATAATACTAAAGGTGTTTTAGCTACATGTGGTTTTATCAATCTATATATAAAATAAATTACAGATAGAACAGTTACATACGAAATAATCCTAGCAAAAAGTAGTATTCCCTCATTATTTCCGACGAAGTAACTATATAAACTGACAAAAGGCGCTAAAAACATTTGAAAAGCTGATACAAAAAAACTATCGCCAAACGGTGTAGCTCCCGAACTCATTAAATAACTTTCACTTACATAAAAAATCTCATCGGTTAACTCCACACCGAAAAAGTTTCGAAAAAGACAAACACTTGTAATTGCAAGTGTAAAAAGGATTAAAAATGTATTTTCAAACTTTTTATTACTTATCATTTCCCCTTACATTCCCTCCTCTTTTACTAAACTACGAAAACTATCATTCCCACTATAATCAATCCCATCCCTAATATTTTCTTGGAAGATATTTTCTCATTGAAAATAAAATAACTGATTATGGGTATATAAATATATGCTAAACTCTCAAAAACTGCGCCCCATGATAACGGTATATATCTATAACATATAACAGCAAATATTGTACACAAAAAAAACATAGAATATGCACATATAACTTTTAGATTAATATATTCCTTAACTATATTTTCTTTTTTAGATATTGCGCTACTTTTCAATAACACTTGTGACAAAACAGATACAAGCACAGAAAGATTAAATAAAATAATATAATTAATCATCGCTTGTCACCAAATACACCCCAGTAATGATTATTAAACCACCAATAATCATTTGCATAGATATCTTTTCATTGAAAAATACAGTTCCCCATATCATAGCCCAAATTACGACTACTCCCTTATTTGCTATTGCAACAGAAAGTGGTAGAACTTTAAGTAACTGTTGCCAAAATATGGCATATACAATCATAATTAATATAGCACATCCATAAAAAAACATAAACTGAAAGGATATTAGGTAAAATGAGGAAGCAAATTTAGTAAAAAGCGAACTCAGCGATAACAGCATAATTAATAAATGTAAAACTATATAAGTTCTCAATGTTTCTATTTTAATTTCTTTTTTCATTATTACTCACCCATTTACATAAGTTAATTTAGTACAAATAGCAACTCAAATTACCACAATAAACTTTTTACAACATTTGCACACAAAAAAGGTAGCAAAATATATATTGATAGAAATTTCATATATCTAAATAAACTTACTTTTGCCATTGATAGGAATACACCAAGTGAAATAGAAACATATATTACAGTCGTAATGGTAATAATCCAAATTGCTACAATTGGAGATTGCACAGTTGTAATAATAATTATAAAGGTAATTACATTCATAGCTAATCGTAAAAATGATAATTGTAAATTTACTTTATTCTTTCCTAAAATAGTAGGTCCACCCGATAAGCATGCACGACAAAAGTTAATAAGTTCTCTTAAAGCCAATATAGACGCAAACTGACCAGCCTCACGCCACTGCTCTCCAAGAAATACTGCAAAAATAATTTCTCCGAAAATTGTAAGTATAACTACAGGTAAAATTGCAATAATTATATTCTTCTTTAATATATTGAACGTAAATTCTCCGATATCTTTCCCATTAATGTACATGTCATTAGCTTCTTTATAATATACCCTATTGATAGGACTAGCTAAAAGTATACTGGGAAGAGACAGTATTCTCATACACATTGAATATAAACCTAGCGTAGTTCCTCCGAATACAAGCCCAAGTATTTGGAGCGGAATCTGTTGAGAGAATGTGTCAATTAAATTCGCAGGCATTTGATATTTTGGGAACCGAATATACGACTTTAGCAATGAAAACAATTTATATTTTTCATTATGTACTTTAATAAATGGATTCGCATATCTTATTAGGTGAATAGTATTGAATACATAGCCCAATATATGCGCCATAGTGTACCCAATAAATCCCCATCCAGCTAAGCCAAAGAGTATTCCCAATAAGACATTTGCACTTGCACCTATGATAGGGTTCCAAAACATCACTTTATATAATTTTTTTCTATTAATATATGCATAACAAATATTATTAATGGTATGAGAAACTATATACAACCAAAGAATGAACATGGATAACTCATATGATGCTACTTCTGTGGAAAATATTTTAAATAAATCAGAAAACAACAATAATCCGGCAACTATAAGAGCTGCAATTGAAGCTGTTGAAAGCGATACAAGACGACATAATCCCCTTGCTTCTTCATCTTCTTTCGGTAACATAAAAGCAGTCATCATGCCCAAGCATGCAACAGCCATTATCACAGAAGCATTCGCAGTAATAAGCGTATAGTCGCCAATAGCATCCGGATTATATATTCTACCTATAAAAGGCATGCCCACAAAATTAATTGCTTGAGCAACAATTATTCCCGATGTAAGCGTAATCACACTGGTGGCGAATTTATTTTCTTTTAACTTTTTTATATACTTATTCATTATCTTTGTATACTTGTTTTCCTTTTATGATGAACTGTAGTCCAATCCCCAAGCCAAAAAACAACGGGTAAGAAACAGAGTAGAGTGACTGACTAGACATCATCAATACAAAATATCCCATTACGAATAAAATTGTATAACCTAAGTTTTGATTTTTTTTAGAGATAATAATATTTCTTACTAAGAAATATGCTAATACGACTGTTATTAGTACCCCCCAAACGATTCCAAAATCAGATATTAACTCCATAATAATATTATGGGGATATCTCCCATATTTATACTCGAATCCTTTAGGACCTAAACCACTGAGTGGTTCATTCATTCCTTCTGCTAATGCCAAGGTAAATAGATTCCCCCTATCCCCTAATCTATCCTCTGTAATTGGACCATCATCTTGTTCTTGACTTGTATTATTTGTCTCGCTTTCTATTTTTTCTGCTTCAATTGTGTTATTAATTATGTCTTCAGTTAGCACAAATGCATTGTATGTAGTAGTAAGATTTCCTTCTGCCAGTTCATCAAAAAAGAATGTCAATCTTCCCATTGATGATTGATTTAAGGGAATCATGATCTGAAAAACCATAATTCCGGAAATAACTATAGCTACCACTGCCGTTCTTTTTATATTAGACTTTACAAAAAATGCATACAATAATATTAGTATAATAAAGGCAGAATATCCCAATATAATACTTCTCGTTCCACCTGGAATTATTACAGCCCCCCACATCAATGCAATTAGAATTAATCTTATTATATTTTTAAATCTAACATTAATAAATCCAAAAAGATTATATTCTGGAAATCTAATAAAATTTACTGTCAATGCTAAAATTAATGGCAACACAGTTATAGCGACGTGCTGGTATGTATGGATCCCCAAAAATGTGTTGTCTTGATATGGATTACTTCTAGTAATCATTAAATAAGAATAATGCAAAAACGCGGGAAACATAAATACTGCAAGGGTTTCAATACGTTTTGTTAAAGTATCAATCAAATCAAATTTATACATAGCGTATCCCGCGAGATAAAACAAATTCAAATAAATCAACATGCTTAACATATCATTTAAAAATTCCGTTCCATATATAATAACTACGTATATCGCAATGGGAATTGTAATAAACACCGATACAAACATAGACAAACACCTTTGCCTACGTTGAATCATGATAATAAGCAATTGTAAAATCAAAAATGCAAAAATTGACAAATAAAACACCAAAAACACATCATGTATTCTATTGGCAATCTCATCTCCACTTTGTTCAAATCGAGTTACTGGATATAGAGTATATAATATAAATCTACCTAATACAAAAGTGAACGAAAAAACAAGTGACTTAAAATAGTCACTTGTTTTCATATTTATTATATTATTTTGTAGCTTCTGTATTATCATATTCATTATTATTACCAAAACTAAAGGACTTCTATGTTATCCCTATTCAATACATTTTGCGTCGCATTTTTTGTATCAAATACTGGAACGCCTGAATTGGCAATATAATTATAATCAACTGTGGTGTGTGCTGTTGTAATTACCACTATATCATACTCATTAATCATTTCTAAACTTCCAATGCTCGACTTTGTTACACCATTTTCAGTAAAAGAAGGAATATACGGATCGTAATAAGATACATCAGCCATTTCTTTTTCAAAATTATCCATAACTGTCAAGGCAGGACTTTCTCTATAGTCATCTATATCTTGTTTGTATGCTACGCCACATATTAACACTTTCGCACCATTGAGTGGTTTCTTGGCTTTATTTAATATTTTTGAACATCTTTCAACTACATATTCGGGCATGTAATCGTTTATTTCTCCTGATACTTCTATCAATCTCATATGATAATTATATTCTCTTGCCTTCCATGAAAGATAAAAAGGATCCAATGGAATACAATGTCCACCGAGGCCTGGGCCTGGATAAAATGCTTGGAATCCATAAGGTTTAGATTTTGCAGCATCGATTACTTCCCATACATTGATACCCATTCTATTACAGATAAGGGCCATCTCGTTTGCAAGTCCGATATTAATATTTCGATACGTGTTTTCTAAAATTTTCTCCATTTCCGCTATTTTGGGAGAAGATACTTTATGGACATCACTACTTAGTACAGCTTTGTATACCTCAGCGATTACATCTGTTGCGTCTTTTCCAACTCCACCCACAACCTTGGGTGTGTTCTTTGTTTTATATATTAAATTACCCGGATCGACTCGCTCAGGAGAATATCCCAAGTAAAAATCAACTCCGCACTTCAATCCTGATGTTTCCAATATTGGTAGTAATAATTCCTCTGTTGTACCCGGATATGTAGTACTTTCAAGCACTACCATGGTATCTTTAGATAAATAATTCGCTATCTCCTCGGTGCTCTTCTTTACATATGTAATATCTGGTTGCTTGAATTCATCTAATGGAGTAGGAACACATATAGCGATAAAGTCAACATCTCTAACAAAAGAAAAATCTGTAGTAGCAACAAGTAGTCCACTTGAAACTACCTCTCGCAAGTCGTCTTGCACGACATCACCGATATAATTTTTTCCATTGTTGACCATTTCCACTTTTTCGTCTTGAACATCAAATCCTATGGTTTTAAATCCGGCTTTTGCTTTTTCAACAGCCAAAGGAAGACCAACATATCCAAGTCCGACTACTCCTATCACAAGTTCCCTATTTTTTACCTTATTAAGTAAATTCTCTCTCATTTTATTTTTCAACCTCTTCTATTTTATTATTTTCACTCTTATATTTTCTTTCACAATGTATACATATAGTTGCGTCTTTGTCGTCAAATTTTAGGGTATTGCCGCATACACAAACCCATCCAATTCTTCGCGCTGGATTCCCCACCATTAAAGCATAATCAGGAACATCTTTAGTTATTACAGCACCTGCGCCAATTAAAGCATATCGACCTATGTCGTAACCACATACTATTGTCGCATTCGCTCCTATGGATGCGCCATATTTTACAACTGTCTTTTTGTATTCTTCTTTTCTTTCTATAAAAGCCCTCGGATTAATAACATTAGTAAATACACATGAAGGGCCTAAGAATACGCCATCCTCAACTTCAACACCAGTATATACTGACACATTGTTTTGAATCTTCACCCCGTTACCAATTTTACAGTCAGGAGAAATGACAACATTTTGTCCTATGTTACAATTCTGGCCAACTATTGAATTCTTCATAATATGACTAAAATGCCATATCTTAGTTCCATTTCCAACCAATGCACTTGGGTCAATATAACTGCTTTCATGTATGTAGTATTCCATTTTTCTCTCCATTTTTATCGCTATTGTTTAACATTAACCGCCTAATAATATATCATATAATACAATGTGATTAAAGCAAAATTTGATTTTTCTACTCTTTTATCGAAATTGATTTGAGTATTTCAATCTCCTTAATGAGCGTATTAGCAACGAAAAATTTTTCATTTTTATCATGTGTGCTTACCACCGGAAGTTCATTTAAAATCGCATCTAAGTTGAATTCTTCTAAATCATTATCAATATAAATTACATCAAAATCTTTATCGAACATCTCGTGGCAAACCTCGATATCTGAAGTAATTAAAGGAATTCCAAATGTAGCAAGTTCACACGACATTAACCCTTGTGAGTCATTTCTGGTTGGCATGAGCGCAATTCTAGCTGAATTAATGTATTCTATCAGACGATCATGGTTCATGCTTTCATTAATCCAAACAATATTTGGTGCATTGTCATATATTTTAAAGTACTCCCCTTTACCGATAACTAAAAAACTCTTTTTTGAATTTTGAAAGGCCATCTTATTAATTAAATCTATGCAATATGTAGAAGAATCAATATTAGACCTTATCGTTATAAAATCAAATTTTTTCTCGGAAGTAGAATCATATATATTATTCTCAAAAAATGGACTAACCGCATTGTGTATTATATGATACTTTATATCTTCTGATTGAGGTATAACTCCGACATATTTCATGAATTGTTTATACAGTTGATTGCTTACAAATATCAGTTCTAATTTCGTAACATTTTCAATTATAAACCTATTCCACAATTTTAATTTTATACGATCATAAGTATTCTGAATACACATTTTCACGATTGCTTTTTTATTATACTTGTACGGCTTAGGGTATACTTCATTTATTTTTAAAATTTCATGTCCATGAAATATCATTAATATTTTTCGGAATTCAGAAATATATTTTTTCAAAAACTTATAATGGTTACGAATATTCGGCGCATGACACACTAAGACATCATATTGAATATTATATCTTTTATATTCTTTAAGTGTAATTACACTAATTCCATCAATTTGATAGTTATCATTGGCTGCAAAATTAAGGACAGTAACTTCTATACCATACTTAACATATGATAAATTTCTCATATGTGCGTAATAAAGCAATTTGCCACCTTCATTATTAGGATAGTTAGCGCATGCAACTAATATTTTCAAACATTTACTCCTTAACTATTTATCCAGTGTTAAAAATAATTATTCCTCGGAAGTCATATTCGTAGCAACTTCCTTTACTTTTGGCATGATTCGACACATAAAGAAGCTTAGCGATAAGTAATAAAACATCGTAAGCATATCGACAAATGGTACAAATGAAATAGAATCAAACATACCAATGCTACCATATATTAATGCAATAAGTAGCGGTTCTATTGCGTATCTCATATCATTTGATTTAATCGCATAACCGAAAGATTTAATCCCACAGAAAATCGTGACAATTAAATATGCTACACCAGAAAATATCCCACCTTTAAATATCATTTCTAGATAAATATTATGTGCAGAATTTATTCTTACATCGTCGTCTTCTGGTATTTCAATTGGTAAAACATCTTTGCTATTTCCAAACAGGTTTATTCGATTAATGAATTCTCTCCATATAACGGTTCTCCCTGTGGATATCCGTTCTAGAGCAAGTTGCCCTTCGGTTACATTCTTTTCTTCTACACCATCTTCATTCGTAGCATTTTCATCAATAGGTTGGGTGGTCATATTTTCTTCACCATTCTCTTCGATTGATTTGTCTATAATACTATGTGACGGATCTCTTTCTTCGTTTGTTATGTCCAAAACCACTTTATTACTATATGCTTTAAACGCTTCCTTTCGATCTCCATCATATTTTATTTCTACATCCCATATTGTTCCAACACTATATATCGGAAAAAGATTGATTATAAAAAAAAATGCGATAAAAAAAACACCCAATAATTTACATAATAATAGTTTATACTTTTTCTTTTTTAAGTCAGTAATCTTTACTAAGACAATCGCAATTAGAGCAACGGTAAAAGCCACAAATCCGGCTCTAGAAGCGGTGTAGTATAGACTTGCAATACTAGCACCTGCTAATATATAACAAAAAATATTCAATGGGTAATTTTTACGTGAAGTAATTATTTCTATTAATAATATTACTATTGGTATTATTAAAAATCTCATCGTACCATTTTGATTAGGCATCAATCCAGAATACACATTATACTCTCCGATTGAATTATTTACTACATGTGACCAAATTAAATATATTACAAATGAGAATATTGCCGCTTTATTAATTATCGTAAAGAATCTATCAAATTCAGAATTTGCGATAATTATGAAACAAACAGGCATTACGAGCAAAAAAATAGAAGCATTTGGAACATATTCAAAAGTACTATTAACAACTGCAGAGATTAGTAGTAGTACACCAATACTTAACCAGAGTGGGAATAAGATAGGATGAAAATTTACGGCATTCATTTTCCCATGCAAAAACATAGAAAGAAACAAAATCAAAAATATCCCGCCTACTATAAAAATAACAGGAAACGAAGAAACGATTCCAGAAGTTCGCAAGAATAATAATATAAATAAAGATATCATACTCAATATTGCGATTTCATCTTTCGTTCTATTGGATAATCTGTCAATTCTTTTTCCTATCGGAATAAAAACATAGCTAATCAATTTATTTTGTAACATTACTTTTTCCCTTAATATCAAAATCATCTATTATTTTTTTTGCTCTGATATGCCACGAGTTTATTTTTTTTGCACTAGCACAATTCTGTCTAAATGTCTTTCTGTTTTCTGCATTTTCTATCATTTTACGAATACCTTTTGAATATTCATCTACAGATGCTTTTGTGACTATGCCGATATCATATTGCTCAACAAGTGATTTTACTTCGTTACAGTCTGTTGAAACAACGGGTAAATCATGCGAAATGTATTCAAAAAGTTTAATAGGTAGTGCAAAATCCGTGTACACCATCTTTTTAAACGAAAGTAAAGCAAAATCTGACATCTCATATAATTTATGTAAATCGTCTCCATCGTTTAAGTGATACACTTCTAACCACTCATTTTTCATTTCTCGATATTTTGAATTTTGCGTTAAAAATATTCTCCAACTTTTTTCTGGAGTTACGATAATTAATTTGAAATTCACTCCATTTTTATTTACTTCATATGCAGCATCGAGTAGTATATTGGTTCCATATACAGCAGAAGTTGTACCTACAAATATTCCAACAGGTATTTTACAGGCATCAATACTTATTTTTTTATATCTTAAGACTTCCTCATTTTTTTGCGATGAAACACTGTTATTTGATATTATTTGACACCCCGGAGGAAGGAGCTCTTTTCTTTTAAAATCAAAGTAATCACTAAATGATTTGCTTGTGAAATACATAATAGTGGAATATTTTTTCCACATGTTAAGGTCTCTTTTTTGCATCGCGACTATAATTTTATTTTTTATTATAGACTTAATATCAGTAGGTCGCTCTTCTCTTCCAAATTCAGGGAATTTCCAGTGAGCATCTCGATAGTAAATGCCGATAGGAATTCCCTTTTTATACAGGTTTCTTATTAATTTTCTATCGCAAAAATACCTCAAAGGACCCGATGGAGGTTCAATATAGCATAAATCAGGAGTATTGTATTTGAGCCACTCAGACACATCTTTTATAGCATTATTTCTAACACTTCTATCGTTGTTGATTCCATGTACAAGTTTTACTTCTACGTTCATGTCTTGAAAAGCTTCGTACATCCTTGCAGGTCTTACAGATGATCCGCTCTGAGGTTCTTTATCCATATCTACAAATACGATGTATAATAACTGTACCTTATTCATATTATCCATGATTAGCTCATTCCTAAAATCAAATCACTCAATCGATTTACCCTTTTTTAGTGCTTTACCAATGAAGGTCTCACTTACAAACCTTTCGACATTCATATTCTCGTTAAGTAAGAATGAATTATCTCCTTTTATTTTTATTACATCTACACCTTTTGGCTTATACTCTTTTATAATATTAGATACAATTGATTTCGTATCATCTGTTTCAAGACCCACTACATAATACAAATAATCTAATTTTTTTATGAATTTTTCTCTATCATATTCTATTGGATTTCCAACGAAAATAAGTTCATTGTCTGTGCGTTGTAAACCTTCTTCATCCATAAGCAATTCTTCATACAATTTTTCACCTGGTCTAAGTCCTGTAAATTTAATTTCTATATCTTCCTCACTAAAACCAGATAATCTTATTAAGTTTTTTGCCAAATCTAATATCTTCACAGGCTCACCCATGTCTAGCACGAATATCTCACCACCCTTGGCTTTTGTCCCTGCCTCTAATACTAATGCTACCGCCTCAGGGATAGTCATAAAATATCTAATTACATCCGGATGAGTGACTGTGAGTGGGCCACCCGCTGCTATTTGGTCTTTAAATATAGGAATTACACTACCATTACTTCCTAAAACATTTCCAAATCTAACAGCGCTAAATTCTGTTTCTGATTTTTCGTTAAACATCTGTATTATCATCTCGCAGATTCTTTTTGTAGCGCCCATTATATTTGTTGGATTTACTGCTTTGTCAGTAGAAATCAATATGAATTTTTCCACACCAAACTTACTGGAATTGAGAGCTACTTTATATGTTCCAAAAACATTGTTTTTAACAGCTTCGTTTGGACTAGTTTCCATAAGTGGCACATGCTTATGCGCCGCCGCATGATACACGATATTAGGTCTATACTGTTCGAATATAGTTTCCATTTTTCTATTGTTTCTGACAGATGCTACGAGTGCTACAATGTTCAAATTAGGATAACTATACGTAAGTTCCTGTTGAACTGCATACATTCCATTTTCATAAATATCTAGCATTATTAACTGCTCTACGCCATTAGCAGCAATCTGCCTACAAAGTTCACTACCGATACTGCCTCCCGCTCCAGTGACTAATACAACCTTTCCGCTCACATGCCGTCCAATTTTTTCGGTAGTTATATCTATAACCTCCCTACCAAGTAGATCTTCAATATTTACGTTCCTAATTCTCGAAACGGTTACATCACCAGATACAAGTTGATATACACTAGGTAGGATTCTTAATTTACAATTATCTGCTTGTTGACATAAATTAACGATATCGCTAATTGTTACCCTAGAGGCACTCGGAATAGCGACAACTATCTCTCGAATTGAAAGTTTCTTTACATACTCAAGAATTTTATCTCGTCCGCCTACGATCTTCACTCCATGGATATATTGACCTTTTTTAGAAATATCATCGTCTATTATGCAGCATATATTATTCTCCGAAGAAATACTATTATCGAGCTCTTTCATTACTAAACTACATGCATCTCCACCGCCAATAATCATTGTATTTATTCGATTTCGGCTTTTAATGCTTGAGCGATAAAATATTCTTAGAGTTCTATATGAAAATCTTATTGCAACTACTAGAAAAATTAGTATTGCAGGAAATGTAATATAATATGATCTAAATATATTTTTATCCATTATGTAGTAAAGGCCGATATTTAAAATAGAGGACGCCACACATGCTTGCAAAACATATCCTATTTCCTTAATGCTTGCATATCTCCACAGACTATTATACAAATGAAAAAAATAAAAAATAATTATAGTTCCCGCAGTATTAATTAAGGCCATATCTATTAGATTTTGGATAACGTATGGTGGTATTGCATACGTCTGCAATCCAAATCGCAGCCATATTGTAAAATATGAAGCGGCATTAACCGCAAACACATCACACAGTACGAGGAATATTTTTATCGGAATAGCTGTTCCGATTCTAAAATTTTCGGATATTTTAGTACTTTTCATTTTCATTAAATACTTCCTTTTATCAATACCTTTTCGTATCTATTTAGTAATAGTAACATTCTAATGTTCTCGAAGTAAGAGAACGAATTTTAAATTTCTACTTGCATATATTCGAGAAAATATATTGATTATATATAACTATTTCTTTATACTATTAAACATCTGTTTTAATTTTCTTATAAGAAAACTAAAACTTTCAGTTTTCCTATAAATAATATACCAAGTTATGTTTGGGACGAGTACACAAATGAAACTTTTCCCAAGAAATGCAAAAATGTCATTTCCTGTAAATAATACTTCTGCTAAGTATTTTGTTAATAATGCAGTCGATACTACAAGTAACAATAGCCGCAGAGAATATATATAGTATGATTTTGAACTCTCTTTAAAAACATGTTTTGCTACAATATATGGAAGAAAACTGTTAGCGCCAAAAGTGCACATTACCGTCGCAAGTATTACTCCTTCAATGCCAAATCCGAGAGCTACAAGTAAAACAGATAGTACTATATTAAGCACCGCGGAAATGATATATTTAATTCTAGCTTCATAATATAATCCGGCAACGACAATGTATCTCGAAGTTCCTCCATAGGTTCCCCCAATAATATAAGTTAGTGCAATTAAAAAAACTGCAATTTCAGAAAGTAAATAATTATCATTAAGCCAAATATCTCCTATAAATGGATTCATTAAAACAAAAAAACAAACACCAACAAATCCGTGAATCCATCCTACAGCTAAATCAATGCCCATTAGAAAATCTTTATTTTTTTCTTTACTTTCTGTCACATAGTAATTTCCTATACCCGCATCCATAGAAGACAACACAATTGAAATAAAAGCATTTACACTTGTTACTATTACTAGGTAATTTGAATATATTCCTAACAACGCTGTACCGCCTGTAATCATTGCCGATATCACGATAGAGTCAATAGATTTCATAGTTCCAGTACTTAATTTTGAAATTGAAAGTGCTTTAATGTTTTTAAAAATATATTGTTTCTTTACTGAGTCAAGTTTTTTAATGTTCTTTTCTTTTAAGTACGGATATAATTTATCAACATTCTTAGCAGTAATAAAGTTAAATACTAAAGTAATAATGACTTGAATTATATTATAAAAGTAAAAGGATATTTCAGGGGTATCACGCAAAAAATACAAACCCGCAATTTGGAAAATACAAATGAATATTTGAGCAATTGACAAATATTTGAAGACAACATATTTTTTTTGATCTGCGTATAATATTAAAGTTTTATATGCAAAGAATAAATAATTTGATATCATTTTAATTGCAAAAACTAAAAAAATCAGATAAATATTAACTGTGCTATCATAACCATTAATTATATATTCCAAAAAAGGTAAAGTTATTAAAGTTAATATAAATATACACAAGGATACATATCTGTACGCTTTTTTACACAAATTCATTAAAGATTTTATTTCTTCAATATTCTGTTTCGCAAGTGGCTCATAAAGCATAAATAAAACAGCATTTCCAAATCCCAGTTCTACTACTCCGAAGACCGCGAAGATACCAACAAATAATCCATTAATACCTAAAAATTCAACAGAAAGTGTATAGATAAAAACAGTTCTCACTGCAAATCTTAGTATTTCAGTAAGAATCTGTCTAATAATTCCCATTTTAAGATTCTTTAAATAATTTTTAATTCTCATAAGAGTAAATTTCCTAATTATACGCCTTTTACTTCAATAAGTCACTTATTACTTTTTCGACTCTATGTATCCATAAGTTGTCTTTAGAAAGTGAGGCTTTTATATTCTTTTTATACTCAACAAATTTTTCATTATTAGAAAAGATAGTCTGTATTCCTTTAGCAAAATTCTCCGCTCCATAATCTGTTACTAGTCCAACACCATTTTGTTCAACAAACTTTTTCATGGGTAAATTATTAGTAACAACAATCGGTAAGTTATGTGATATATATTCCATTATTTTAATTGAAAATGCTAAGCTATTATAATAAGAATTGGGTCTTGCAATAACTCCTATATCAGCTTCGTTGTAATATTTTATTAATTCATTACCACTTGCAGTTACGATTTTCAACCATTCCGTATTTCTATATTTTTCTTCTACGAAAGCTAGCTCTTTTTCTCTTCCAATTAATATAAGTTTGTATTGGTTAATCTGGTCTTCTATATTTTTATTTAATATCTCAAAAGCTTCTAAAAGAATATCTGTGCCATAAGCTTTACTGATGCCTCCAACACATATTGCAATTTTATTAATATCTTTATTATCTGTATATTTAATATGTTCTCCTCCTGGTGGAAGAACTTCCTTATTGTAAAAGTGAAATAAATCTGCAAGCTCTTGAGTAGGAAAGTATACAATATCTACATACTTTTTTACCATTTTCATTTCTTTTTGTTTTTGATATGCAATTACTTTGCTTTTTACGCTTCGTTTAAATCCTTTTCGTTTTATTAGAAACTCTTTTCCAAGCTTTTCATGATCATCTCTCAAGTAATATCCTATAGGTATTCCCATGCTGTTTATTTTTTTAATTAAATCTCTATCATATTTTTTATAAATTGTCTCAATAGATGATTCGATGTAACATATATCAGGAGTTTGTTTTTGTAAATATTCATATATTTCAATCACACTATTTTTTCGTTTAGGATTTCCGAACCAAAACTGTCTTCCTGATAAAAGTTTTACGTCGTGCCCTTCTTCCAAAAAAGCATTATACATCTTTTGAGGACGCATCTTAGAACCAGATGATAGATCTCCAAAATCAATATATGTAATGAATAATACTTTTTTACTCATTCTTGTCTCCAATTCTATCAAATAATCTTCTAGTTTCTTCTAGTTCCATCGCTATTCTTTTATCCCAAGAATATAGATTATCCTCCGAAAATTTCTTAACATTATCACGCATCTTTTGCATTATTTCTGGGTTGTTGTAAACTTTCATAATTCTTACAGGGAGTGTATCAATATCATCTAAAGGAACAATTATTCCATTATATCCATCTTTTACAACTGTATTAGTATCTCCTACATCTAAAGTTACAACAATACAATTAGATTTCATTGCCTCCATAATTGGATTACCAAGATTAGAAGTATCATAAAAAGAAACAAAGAAATCACAATGAGTTAAATAATTATGAATATCTTGCCTTTCTATTGCACCTTCAAATACAATATTTTCGGTAACGCCTTTTTCCTCAGCATACTGTTCTAGGAAAGTTCGTGCACTTCCATCACCTAACACTATTAGTTTCACATTTATATCATTTTGCTTCATTGCTGTAATCAAATCTATTGCTCTATCAACTTTTTTGATATTGACAAGTCTTGATAGTGACATAATTACAATTTCATCATCTTTAATATTAAGATTTTGTTTTATTTGTTGGCTTCTTTGGTAATCTTCTTCTATAATATCAGTACCATTCCGCCAAAAACACAACTTACTATTATTAGATAATCTTTTAACTAATTGGTTACCTCTTGTTCCATCATCAGTCATTATTAGGAGATCCGAGGGTGTCTCTAAAGCTTCAAATCGCGGGAAATGTTTTATTCTATTGATAAAATTGTCTCTTATTTTCTCTGTTGTATTTACTCCTTGAAAGCGAGTTATTAATGGCATTTTATATTTTTTACTTAACCTTGATGCTGCTGAAACGCCATGTGCTTCATATGCATAAAACACTGTAGGATTATTATATTCAGACATTATCTTTTTAGCGATTTTTTCGGCTTCTTTACCAAACTTTCTTTGAGTAATTCGCATTATGAATTTGCCAATTTTTTTAGTTTCTTCTATAGGCGCAAAAAAAGAAGATTTCGCAATAAACAGTTTATCTTTTTCTACAATTTTCTCCAAAAAATGATTTTCGTTTTTTAAAATTGCAAAAACATTATATCCGGCTTTCACGTACCCCTCATATGTAAGAAGCATAGAAGGTGCACCTTGATTTTCTTTGAAAATTTTAGGTTTTTGTACGCCAGAAATAAATATAATATTTTTGTCTGAATTGTTTTCCATTTTTGCTCCTAAAGCTTAATTTTACCCATATAGTTTATATGTCTTCTTTTATTGAGTTCATTGTTGTCTACGCTTTGCATTATTATTTTGTATTAATTTTTCGAATAGTTGTATATAATTTAACGCATTTTTTTCCCATGTTAATTCTGATACACTTTCTTGCGCTTTTCTCCTGATTTCCTCTTTTTGGGGTTCGTCATCGATACAACCATCTACTCTAGTAACAATATCCATATAATCGTTTGCTTTAACTAAGAAGCCATTTTCTTCTGAAACAATTATTTCACTGATGCCTTCACCTTCTGTTCCTATTGTTATACAGCCATTTGCCATAGCTTCTATATATACAACACCAAAACCTTCTCTTATACTTGGCATAATGAAAAATTCTGTTTCACTCATCATCTCCAATACCAAGTCATTAGGCATTTGTCCACAAAAATTCACACTACTTCTAATTCCCAAGTCATTACATAATTTAATTAAATGCTCAAGTTCCGGGCCCTTTCCAACAATCGAAAGTGTAGCTTGACTATGTTTTTCTTTTATTTTTGCAAATGCTCTTATTGTCAAATCAACATTTTTTTGTTTTATTAGGTTACCAACTTGCATAAATGTATATGGTTTTTTGATACTATCTGCAATAAATATTTTTTGCGGAAATCCATTGTAAATAATGTTCATTTTTATGCTTGAACTCACAGATTCTATCATTTTCTTAAGTTTGCTACTAACTGCTACAACTAAATCAGATTTACTACAAATATCTACAAGTTTATCAGTTTTTTTATTTACAATAGGGATTGTTGCATCTGAACCATGTGTTGTTATTACAAGAGGAATATCATATTTTTCCTTCATTTTCACACCAAGACTTCCTTCAAATCCAATCGTATGTGCATGTATAATATCGGGATTAAAGTCTTTAATATATTTAGATAAATACTTATCAATTGCTTTTTGAGCGCTATTAACATTAAATCCATTTTTTCCATATTTAGAGAAAGAAAAATATCTAAGCGTAATAAATTCTATATTATCCGCAGTTATTATTTTCAAACTATCTCCAAATCGTTTACCGAAATAATCCTTTTTTATATATGGAGAAAAAACAATAACTTTAACCTTGCAACCTTGTTTTGCATATTCTATTATTTGTCTTTGAACAAACACTGTTGTGGGAAATTCTCCGTTCATATAATGAGTTAATACTAGTATTTTCATTTATGCATTTTCCTTTTACTTATATTATCTTTGATAATTATAGTGATCCCTAGCCCTATCGCAAAAGAAAGCGGAACGGCATCGTACAATGATCCACTTGACATAAGATATACTCCATATCCTAGAATGAAAAGAAACACATATCCTAAATCTCTATCTTTTTTTGAAAGCATGATTGTTTTTATTACTACTAGTAATATTCCTAATGATAAAATTACTCCTGGTACTATTCCAAAATCTGAAATTAATTCCAACGCACTATTATGTGGATACATTCCATATTTATACTCAAATCCTTTTACTCCAAGTCCACAGAAAGGATTATTTATTCCCTCTCTTATTGCCAAAGTAAAAAGAACTTCTCTATTTCCAATGTGATTTTTTAATTCCATCGCTTCATCCGACAATGAGTCGTTAATCAATATATCGTAATCTTCATCTGTAAACGCAATAGCATTCGTTCCCGTTTGGAGACTTCCCTCTGAAACATTCGATACAAAATCCATGACTCTATCCGATGAATTCTCTACTACAGGATACACCATTTGAATGCCAAATAGCATCAATATAATCACACATAGTATTATTGATTTTTTTCTATTTTCCTTTATATATAAAGAATATAGGACGCATAAAATAACAAACGCAATAATACCTAAGATAATGCTTCTAGTGCCACCCGGAATAATTACACAATACCAAATGAATATCACGAATAACAATCGTAACATATTATTATATTTTAAGTTTAAAAATCCGAATATTTTGTAGTTGTCATATTTTATGAAGTTTATAGAAAACACTAATATTAATGGTAAAACACTAATAGCGATATGCTGATAATTAACCTCTCCCAAATAAATATCTTGATAATATGGATTTGTGCCTGTAATATTCAAAAAACCGTAAACTAGAAATGCAGGCAACATAAAAATTGATAATGTTTCTATTCTCTTCGTTATCATCCCATATAAGTGATACTTACACATAACATACCCTGATATATATGCACTATTAATATACAGCATGAATTCTATCGCATCATCTAAATATTCACCATTATATGCTAGAATCATATATAAACTTATTGGTATCGTAAGTATTACAGATGCAAAAAAGAGAATATTATCTTTTGGTGTTTGAATATTTTTAATAAATACGTGGATAACTAAACAAGCTATTAAAACGGCATATATAATTATTACGGCTCTATGCCCTATAACGCTAATGTACATTCTATCTTCGTTGAATTGGGTTACTGGATACATTACATATTGAGTAAAAGAACGCAATAAAAATATAGAGGAAACAAAGCACGACAAAAAGGCAATATTTTCTATATATTTCTCTGATTTATTCCTTATTATATTGTATACATTAATTTGATTTTTCATCTATTATTCTCTTTATCACTTTTTCGTATGCTTCATGCAGTATCTTTTTTTCATTTTCCCAACAAAGTTGTTCCTTTGCTATTTTTAAATTATCTTTATATTTATTATACAAACTAGGTTCATCTCTTAGTTTTTTTATTGCTGCAGATATTTCAGTTACTTCATTCGGATTTACTTTCAGTCCTATATCAAATTCATCAACTATTCCTCCTATATCTGGAAAATCACTCACAATTACAGGAGTCATACTTTGAATATTTTCAAAGAATTTATTTGGCAAAGTAAATGTGTGATTTTTGTTAACAGGTTGTAGCATTATTGTTCCAACATCCGCTGCTCCAACATATTTGTACAACTCATTCAATTGCACTGCTGGCAAAAATAAAATTCTATCATCTACGCTTACTTCCATAGCCAATTTTTTTAGGTGCTCGATGTATCCACTCTCCCCATCTCCAAGCACAATGCCGACTGTATCATGCAGATGTGAAATTGCTCTTATCATGTTGTCAGCACCTCTGTGCATAACTACAGCTCCATGATACATAACTATAAAGGTATCCTCTTTAATTTCCAACTTTTCAAGGATGGTTCTTCGAGTTTCTGAAATTTCATTATTATCCAATTCCCAATATGAAGGAATGTTTCTAACAACCACCGACTTCTCTTTTTGGTTATGTATTTTCTTTACTTCCTCTGCAATCGAATCATTTACCATAATGGAAAATTCCGATTTTCCCATTAAAAATCTCTCTAAATGCAAAATAATCCATCGTAGAACTTTACTGTGTTCTGTACTTCGTCCCATTTCAAATTCATGACTATCATAAATGAGTTTTGCCTTGCATTCTTTTTTTCTAAATACATTAGATAGATATCCAATAAACAATGCTGTGATATTATGTCCTGATATAATATCTATATTTGCTTTTCGGATAAAATTAGCCCAAATAAACACACTAGCAATTCTATTGATTGTACATGGAATTTTGTTTCCAAATGGTCGAGTTGAAATACGAACTACATCATATCCTCCAACACAGTCTCTTTCACCCGTTTTTTTCCCTTTTGCATATACTACAATTTCAATGTTATTAAATTCGGAAACAACTGATAGTTCGCGCTTATCCCTGCTTGCATTTTCCCATTCATTAATACATATTTTTGCAAATTTAATTTTTTTCAAATCAAAAATCTCCTACATAGATTATCAATACATTTTATATTACAAGTATTTTCTCATATAAATTAAGCAACTTTTTTTCTTCAATATCCCAATTGAACTTTTCTTTTATAGCTCTTCTCCCATTTTCACCCATTCTTATCGCATTACTCGGATTGTTTATTAAATATTCAATTGCATCTGCAATTTCATCAACATTGTCAGGTGAAACTAAAATTGCAAAATTATATTCATTATTAATCTTTTGAGCATATGTATAATCACTCATTATTACAGGTAATCCCATGGACATATATTCATATATCTTAGTTGCAAAATTATCGTATGTATTATATTGTCCTACATTTAGGATTGTACAATTACCAATAAGGCTTTCTTTGTATATTTTTAATACATCGTCTCTATCGCATATTCCACGATAATCAATATTGCTTTTGGGGGAAGAATTTAGAATTTTATCTTTAAATTCAGCCGGTCTAAATGATCCGCCTAAAATTGCTACGGCATTCACTTTCGTTGCGGCTCTTGCAAAATGATCAATTCCCCTATTATAAGACAAACTCCCGATATGGCATATGCTTCTCGATATCTTTTTACTATCAGGAGAATATTTATTATATAACTCTTCTAACTTAGGTTCATTACCAACGGTTGCTACAAAATTACATTTATTCTCGAATATGTGTTTACCATCTTTGTAACAAGGAAAAATTACACCATCTATTATTCCCATCACGCTATTTTGATAATGCTCAAATAAACTTGATATAACTGTTCTAAACAATTTCGGTATGTAGCTCTTCTCTCTGATTTGGGAAACATAATCCTCGTGACTGTCAAAAATTACTCTTTTGCCTCGCTTTTTTAGCTTTTTTGCGTACGGGAGCAATTCTGGATCATGGATTTGATAAATATCACAATCCAATTCTAATGCATTTTTGTAAACTAATCTTGTTGCATGTGTCATCCTTTTAAATCGACCACCTACAATATTACCAATTCCAATTACATTAACATTATTTTCGATGTAACTATCACCTTGAGCAACCAAATAGGTCTCATATTTTTTTGCTAAGCTCGTACATTGCTTTTTTAATATTCTCACATCTTGACTACTATGTGCAGATGTCATGTGACATACTCTAACCAATCAAGCACTCCTTTTAACTTCATAGAATTCAATTTTCGATAATAGATATTAATTTATTAGTTAAGTTAGTAAAATCGTACTCTTTAGCAACTTTTACAAAATGTACTTCGGCTTGTCGGGATATTTCGTCATAATTATCTATTATATGCTCTATTCCTCTTTTAATCGTAATAGCATCCTGTATCTCTACAATCTTTCCTACACTGTCATTTATCTCTGTATACGGAATATTTAAAGTTGCAAGTATTGGTTTTCCTGCAGCATAATAGTCAAACAATTTATTCCAACTTATTCCAAATCTTAGTATATTAGTAGGTTGATTGTGTAAAGCATTGATGTCTGCAGCACTAACAATATATGGAATATATTGTTTTTCCACTCTACCTTTCATTATTACATTATTAATGTTTTCTACTCGTATTCTTTCCTCTAATATCTCTTTTTGATTCCCATCTCCCCAAATTAAAAATTGTATTCTATTGTCGTCAACCATCTTTGCTATGTCTAAAAGCAATCCCAAATTGTTAACTTGCCTAATTGAACCTACATATACAATATTAATTTTTTCTTTATTTTCTAAATCATCATCTATAAGTTTATATTCATTCTTATTTTTATAAAATTCTTCTAAATCTATCCCATTATTGATATAATAAACTTTAGCGTCAGGAATATCTTTTTCCCAACCTCTCTCATATATATACTGCCTATCTTTCGGCCTAGTAAAAATAATTTTATCGGCATTTTTGTAAATCCATTTTTCACCTATATACATCAACTTTACTAGGATATTTTTTTTAGTCAGTCTGCGTGAATACTCAACTATGCTCTCCGGCCATAAGTCTCTAATTTCAACAATACATGGAATATTTAATTTTTTTGCAATTTTTATTCCAATAACACATGTTAATGGGTGTACACTTGACGCAAGAATAATATCTGGAGTTTCATTATTTTCAACAGAATACTTTTTATAAACTTTTTTTAGATTACACGAAAAAGATATCATGTTTCTTACTCTTTTAAGTCCATTACCTGCATATTCACTAGACTTTACAAAAACAAATCTACTATGCTCATCATTTTTTACAGTATATTTTTTCTCTATTATTTCAATCGATTTTTTACCATTATGAAATGTATTTGCACAAAAGACTGTAGGCTTGTATCCTGCTCTTTTCAAAAATTTAGAAAAAGAATAGTGCCTTCCCGCCTTACTGTCAAACATATTTGTCGCATAGTGATTGAAAATCCATATGTTCTTCAATTCGCACCTCTTATTTTAATTATTTTACAAGTATTTCATTATACTTCATCATATGTATATTTTCTTTGTAATTTCCAATGCATTTCTTGTTTATATTACCTTGCAAGTTATTAATTATTAGATTTACATGATTCACGCCACATTCATGTGCATGGGGATACCCTCCTCCAAATCTTGGATTTACTTCGGATATATAGTACTTCCCATTTACTTCGAAAATATCAATATCAATTTGCCCAACAAATCCAAATTCTTTAACAAATTTTTCTATTAGAATAAACAGCGATTCATCAATAAATGATACAGACTTATCAGTTTCCCCTGCTCTCATTACTATTTTTTTCTTAGTAAATATCGAAACAACTTCTTTTGTATGCATATCTACATACACATCTGCACCAATTTCCTGTCCATTTAAATACTGCTGCACCATTAGATTTTCTGAATTTTTCATTATAATTTCAAAAGTTTCTTTATTATTGATCTTTGAGATTGCAGCACTTGCACTCCCTTTATATGGTTTAACAAAAACAGGGAAATCTATGTTGCCTCTATCAAGATCATTGTAAAACAGATCTACATTCATATATGATTTAGCACACATGTAATTATTTGAGTATAACCATTTATACATTTCATACTTGTTTAAACTTCTTTCGCATACATCATATGGTGAACCTATCACAACAGTTCCTACTTTAAGAAATTCATCAGAGTGTTTCGCTAATAATGATAGCTCTGGATCAATAAGTGAAATAATGCCGTTAATTCGTTCTTTTTTGCAAATATCTAGCACCTTATCTACATATCCTTCTTCCGTGATTCTAGGAAGGATATAGTATCTGTCAGCCTCATACAACGCTGGAGCCAATTCACTACAATCCGTCGCAACTACACTACCAAGTCCTTGCAAACTTTCCTTAAAATATTGTAAAACTTTATTCCTAGTACCACAACTTAGTATTAAAATATTCATTTGGACCTTTCTTTTACAGGAGATTTAAACAACACTTATTATTTTATATTTAGCATATCAAAAAATAGTGGCGTTCCGCCGGTATGTAAAAATAGCAGGTTTTTATTAAATAGCATATTTTCTTTGATGTATTCCTCCATACCCCAAAATGCTTTTCCTGTATAAGTGCTATCCAATGGGATTCCATATTTGCAAAAAACCGTCTCGATTGTATTAATAATATATTCGTTACTACTTCCATACCCTTCAAGGACATATTTGTCGATAAAATTTGCCGTTTCAAACAATGTAGGAGTACAATTTACTTGTTTCATATATTCTTTTACACTTTCATTTACAACACTTCCTCCATAAGGATTTTTCCTAGCAATGCTTATTCCAACTATGTTTGTATCTTTATTATTAATCAACTTTCCACATATCAATCCAGCTTGAGTTGTTCCCGTTCCCGAAGCATGGAAGATATAATCAAATTTGAAATTGTTTACTTTTTCAAATTCAACAATTTCATCAAAACACTCAACATACGCTGCTGTTCCAAGATTTCCATGTCCACCGCCTTGAATAAAATACGGATTCTTACCTTCTTTTCTAAGGGCATCCATACAATTATCTATAGTCTGTTTTACATTATTAACATCACAATAAATCATTTTTGCTCCAAGGAACAACATCATTTTTCTGTTTAAAGTCATATTTTCTTTTTCGCTTGGGGATATGATATAGCAATCCATTCCGGTTACATTAGCCTTGTTTGATATAACTCTACAATGATTAGAACTAATACTACCATATGTTACAACCGAATCATATTTCCCACACATCATTTCACCAAAAAAAAATTCCGCTTTTCTTGATTTATTTCCTCCAAGCGAAAACGGCAACAAATCCTCTCTTTTTATAAAAAGTGAATTATTATGGTAGCTATCTGTTAATTTTTGAATGAGTGTACTATTCATTTCTATCTTTCATCACTTCTTCTGTTGTACAATATACATATCTATCAACATATTTTCCCCTATTTTTAGCCGAGTCTTTTTCTCTTCTTATGTATTTCCCACCTACAGATTCGACTAATCGTTGCATCGCAATATTGTCTACTTCTGTATTTGTAATTACTTCTTCCAATCCATATATATTAAATGCTATATCGTATAGTAATAAAGTTGCTTTTTTTGCAACTCCTTTTCCTTTATACTCCGACTCACCTATGAGTATATAATATTCCGCTTTTTTATCGATAATTGATAACAAACCAATAATGCCGGCAGGCTGTCCATTGACCTCAATAACCGCATCATATCTTGTTTCATTGTTTTTATTTTTTTCATACCATTGTTTTGTCGAATGAAAGTTTAATGGCAAATCGTAATGCAGAAACTCATTATTATCGTCGTCATTCACCCATCTTATTTTATTTAAAATGTCCTTTTCTTCAAACTTTCGAAGCACCACATTGTCCATTTACATCTCTTTTTTTCTTAAATCGTCTAGTCTTCCAACTTTGATTTCTTTACCAACTAATACATCTTCTTTTTTTAATATTTTTTTAATAGTAACTAGTATGATTTTTGTATCCAACCATATAGAGCAATTATTCACATAATGCACATCAAGTTGCAATTTTTCATTCCATTCTGTAGAATTTCTTCCATTAACTTGTGCAAGCCCAGTCAATCCAGGTCTAAGATTATGTCTTTGCCTTTCCTCTTCATAATAATATGGTAAATAATCCACGAAAAGCGGTCTAGGACCTACCACACTCATGTCACCCTTTAATATGTTCCATAACTCAGGGAGTTCATCAAGACTTGAACTTCTTAATTTTCTTCCAAAACTTGGGAGTCTTTCATCATCGCTCAGCAATTTCCCTGTTTCATCTCTTTCATCAGTCATCGAACGGAACTTATACATCATAAATATCTTTTCATCTTTGCCTGGCCTAGCTTGTTTAAAAAGCACAGGGGACCCCAATTTCTTTTTAACCAATACTGCTGTGAATATTAAAATTGGGCTTAATATAATTATTCCAAAAAAGGAAGCAATAATATCAAAGATTCTTTTCAAATATTTACTATAAAACATCTTATCTAGTCAGCACTTTCCGTATTATCGAACATATTCTCGCCAAATCATCATCATTCATCTTAGTGTCACTTGGTAAGCATAACCCTCTTTCAAATAAATCTGCAGATACTTCTCCACCTATAATGTCATATTTTGAAAATATAGGTTGCAGATGCATCGGTTTCCACAATGGTCTACTTTCTATATTTTCTTTTCCTAATTCTTCAATGATCTGAATTGGTTTTATCCCCCCACTGACAGTGATAGAAGATAGCCAATAATTAGGTTCATCCCAGTCATTAATCGGCATAAAATCAATATTTTCTAGTGAATCTAGTTCTCTCTTATAGTATTCAAATATATGTTTCTTTTTTGAAACTCTTTCATCTAGTACTTTAAGTTGTCCCCTTCCAATCCCGGCAAGAATATTACTCATTCTGTAATTGTATCCAACCTCATTATGTTCATAATGTATTTCATCATCCCTGGACTGAGTTGCCCAAAAAATTATTTTCTTTTTAATTTTCTCATTTGGACAAAGTAGCATTCCACCACCAGATGTAGTTATAATCTTGTTTCCATTAAAAGAAAATATACCATATTCACCAATAGTGCCAGTTTGAGCACCTTTATACTTGCCTCCCAATGATTCAGCTGCATCTTCAATTAATGAAACATTATACTTATCACATATTGCTTTAATTTTGTCCAAATCAGCAGAAAGACCATATAAGTGGACAACAATTACAGCTTTAACTTTGGGATATTTTTGAAAAGCCTTTTCTAAGGCAACTGGACACATATTCCATGTTTCATAATTACTGTCAATAAAAACTGGTATAGCTTTTTCATAGATAATTGGATTCACTGTTGCAGAAAATGTTAACGATTGACAAAATACTATGTCACCTTGCTCTACCCCGACTGCTTTTAGCGCTAGATGTATCGCACTAGTTCCAGAAGATAGCGCAACAGCATTCTTTCCGCCCGTCTTTTTCTCCATTTCTCTTTCGAAATTATTAGTATTCGGGCCTAATGGTGCAATCCAATTTGTGGCAAAGGCCTCATCGATATATTCTCTTTCATATCCTTGCTCACTCATATGTGGCGATGCTAAATATATTTTTTCGTTGCTCATTTGCATATACTCCCGACGCTTTCGTCTTCAATAAATTATCGAAATTCTAATATTTTATTATAAATAAATATGTCACTTTCATTCTTCTACGTAACATTTCTATCTAATTTTCTATTGTTAACGTTATTAAGTATAAATATATAAGGAATGTTGCTTAAATACTCCTATTCGATGTATACCATTTTTTATTATAACATGTTTTCGTCGCTATTCAAAACAAAAAATGTTTTCTACACATGTTTATCACTAACTCTCTATTACGAAAATTAATTTCTTGGTAAGATTTTTAAAATCATATTCCTCTGCTAATTTTCGGCCATTTTGACCCATTTTTTCGAGCTTGACCTGTTCTAAATTTGCGAATTGCAATATTGCGTTCGCAATGTTACCTGTAGTTTGAGATTTCAAAGTTATCCCCGCGGATTTTTTTTCCACTATATCATAATTTATGTTTATAGTATTTAATACAGGTGTCGCAGAAGCTAGATATTCAAAATTTTTGTTTTGGCTTGTACCATATTTGAAAATATCCGTATATTCATAATGCAATATGTTTAAATCAGACTTGGAAAGGATAAAAGGTATATACTTTTTTTCTACATGCCCTTTCAAGCACACATTTTGTATTCTTTCATCTAAAATTCGCTGTTTTAATATTTCTACCTCATCGCCATCTCCCCAAATTAATATTTTTATTTTGTCATTATTAATTTGCTTTGCTACATCTAATATTAATCCTATATTATTAACTCTTCTTATAGAGCCGGTATAAACAACTTTAAAAATTTTTTCGTTATTGAGATCATCATCTTCTAATTTATAATGGCTTATATTATAATCAAAGTCATCTAAATCGACGCCGTTATTAATATGATATACTTTATTCATGTCTATATCACTATCCCATCCCTGTTCCTTGATATAGTCTGAACCACCTTCCATTGTAAATATTATTTTATCAGCTTTTTTATATATCCATTTTTCCAGCTTGTAAAGAATTTTTATGATCGGATTTTTTTTTGTAAGCCTTGAAGAAAATAACACAATGCTCTCTGGCCATAAGTCCTTAATCTCCACGATACATGGAATCTTAAACTTCTTTGCAATCTGAATTGCAGCAACACACGCTAGAGGATGAACGCTCGAGCCAATTATTATGTCAGGTTTATTATAACCTTTTTTCAAAAGGCCTTTGGACACTTTAAAAAGTCGGAAATAATATTGCAACATTGCTATCAGGCGTTTTTTTACATTTTTGTTGTAAATGCATGTTTTTATGAATATATAAGGAAACTCGTGTTCATTATATTCACTAAATGATTCTTTGCCTTTAATCAACTGATCGTTTGAGTTATGAGGCACGCTTCCCATAAAAACTACTGGAGAATATCCGTTTTTAATTAACTCCTTCGAAAGACTGTAGTGTCTAGTAAAGTGTCCAAATTCCGGCGGCGATGTATGATGACAAAATATCCATACGTTTCTGTTCAATTATTTACCTCTAATAAAAAAATGACTTTGTAGCTAGTGCCAGTTTAATATCCTTAATAATACCAAAACTAAATTACAAAATCAGAAACATTCACTTCTTTTTATCGATTCCTCTAGATTACAAATTCTATATTCTACTTTATATTCACTTATTGATTTATCATAAGTTAAATCCCCAAACACTTTACCAATTACAGTAATAAACGGCGAAAGTAGTTTCAGGAAAGGATTAAAAAATTTCACTAACTTTACGTTATTGCCATTTAATTGTGATATTGATTTTACCATTTGAGATGTATTAGTGTATTCGCTGTTTTGCGGCATATACACACCGCTTTCAACGTTTTCAATCATTAGTCGAAGAAACTCACATAGATTTTCGATGTACAACATCGATCGCTGATTATTAATATTTGGAAAAAAAGGAAGTATCTTTGAATACTTTGAAAGTGTAGAATAATTCCCTTTGCTTCCTTTTCCATATATCATCGGTGGTCTAAGAATACAAACATTAAAACTTGTATCTTGAAGCTTGATTATTCCTTCCTCTGCTAGTAGTTTCGATTTGGCATAGTTTGTTTTTGGATTGCATTCTGTATTTTGTGTTATATTCCCTTCTTCTAATCCATAAACACTCATAGAGCTCAAAAATATAAACTGTTTTACACCTTCATTCTTTGCTTTTATCGCGGCCCGTATAGCCATATCACAATTTACTTTAAAGTATAGACCTTCATTTGCTTTCGATTCTTTTTTATGCACAATCCCCGCAACATGTAAAATCACGTCATACGTTGAAAAAATACTATCTTCCCATGTTTCATCTAACATATTAAGAGTATCTACCTCGTATTGAGAAAAAGAGCATATGTATTTCTCAAAGCAATTTCCAATATAGCTATTTGCCCCTGTGATCAGTACTCTCTTCATGAACCCTTTCCTTCATTTCTCCGGTTCCACCCTCTACAACACCGTCACTTTTAAGAACTGATGTAATAGTACCAACAAAACACTTGATATCGAAACTTAAGCTCATTTTTACGACATACTCACCATCTAACTTCGCTTTGACAGGTATCTCAAGTTCATCTCGACCATTAATCTGCGCCCATCCAGTCAGTCCCGGCTTGATATCATTAGCACCATACTTATCTCTTTCTTCTATTAAATCGTACTGGTTCCATAGCGCAGGTCGTGGTCCAATAATACTCATTTTTCCTGATAGAATATTAAATATCTGGGGAAGCTCATCAAGACTTGTTTTTCTCAAAAATTTACCAACTTTCGTAATATATTGTTCTGGATTTTCTAATAGATGAGTAGGACAGTCCCTAGGAGTATCTATCCTCATAGTTCGAAATTTTAAGATATTAAAATGCGTTTTGTATATTCCGACTCTTTTTTGTTTGAAATACACAGGACCTTTAGAATCTAATTTAATTAAGAGTGATAAAAGTAGTATAGGAAGTGACAATATAATACATCCTATTGCTGAAAGAACAATATCTATTATTGGTTTAAATATATTTTTATACATATTACTCTCATTTACTATTATTATATATACAACATAATCTTTGATATTATAGCACAGCAAGAAGTTTTTTTCATCAAATATCAGCATATATCATCAAAACTTCATATATCTATCTTTCCAATCTATTGCGATTGTTACGTAATTATACATAGCATAACAAAACAGAGTATTTACTTCAACTTAATACTTAATGATGGTTAGAATTAACTTTCTACTCTATTTTTAATAGATTTCCCCATTCCAGTTCGTATTTATCGCTAAATTGCGGTATAGCTGCACCCATCGGAATCGGAGTCAATTCTCCTACAATAATACGCCCATCAATATTATACATATCTACTCGCAAAAAAGGAAATCCCTTCGATAGAGTCTCAGCTATTTCAATCATTTTGTCAAAGTTTTTATAATCTGGAGATTCAATTTCTGGAGCATGCTCAAATCTAAATTTTACAGGGATAAATTCTTTGTTTAAACGGTAAAAGTTTTTTATATAATGGTGTCCTTTTGCACCCTTATCATCGACAGAACCAAAATCTACAGAATAGCAATCAACCTTCCCATCGTAGCACATGAATTTTATATCATTTGCTGCATGTCCTTCTTTTTCCTCTAGATATTCCTCACAAATAATTGTAGGTTTCCCATTAAAATAATAGGAATACTCCTTCATTTCTCTTTCAATTATTTTAAGATTTGTAGTCACTTTTAGCCATTTACTCAGCTTTTCTTTTGCTAGGTTAATATCAAAGTCAGTCTTTCCATTATTGATAATATTATATCCCGATGATTGTGTAAGTTTTAATACGTAACTTTCTGGCAACTTATCAAAATCTATTTCATCCACACTTTCGTAATTACCATATAACTTAGTCGAATATCCGCTTCCTATTCTATCCTCAATGTATTTTCTAACTGTATATTTATCGTAAATCTCTTGGATTAACGACGTTTTTTCTCTATTCTTGATATTTAAAACAAATAATTTTTCTGAGTAAAGTTTAGGGTTCTTCAAATTTAGTTTGCGCTTATAAAAATACCTATATGTTACTTTTAGATACATATTTAGTGGTAATACTTTGTATAACACATATTTCACTAGTCCTTTTTTTGTCATTAGTTCTCCTTATTATAATGATAACTGCCTGTAAAGATCAATGAGTTTCTGGCTTTCTTTATGCCAGTTATATTCTTCTAGTATAGATTTATATCTATTTTATCTTCAATGTCGCAAATAACTATTTTCGTAAATTTTTGTGCCCCTTGTTGATTTAGATGATTACTATCTGAAAACAATGATTTATCATTTACAAATAACTCGTGATGAGAGTAATCTAAGTACAACTCTCCATTATTTTCAATTATTAATTCTACATCCTTATAAAATTGGTCGTAAAACTCAGATGAAAACTGCTCATTATAATCGCTGTAAAAAGGTGTTGTTACAAATACAGGTGTAAACCCATTTTCGTCGCAATAATCAATAATTTCTATTATTGCTACATTCATTCTTGTATCAACTACTTGCTCGCCAATTATTTGCTTATGATAGTCGGTTACAGAAATAGATGATTCCACAATTTCATCCTGTGACATTTCAAGCATATTGGTGTACCATTTGGACTGATACATAGCAAGCGGCTTATCATACATTATTATTTCAAGTAAATTTAGTTCTTCGCTCACCAATACTGGAGATAACTTATTCATAATATAAAAAGATAGCTCCACTTTTTCGATTTCATCATAGTCTAAAATATCATAATATCTGATGTTCGACTTCTCAAATTCATCCATGTCATTAAACTCATCCCAGTATAAAGACATATACGATATGGGGAAAAACAGTACTGCTCCTTCGGAAATTCGTTCCCCGTAATGTTGAAGTAGCTTCAGGTCATATGTAAGCAATTGTGAGGATAATGCAAAATTAAATGAATCTTCTAAGTTATTATTAATATAGTCAAATGCAGCCCTTCCGTGTGAACTGCCAAAATTAGCAACTGTAATATCTTCGCTCAAAGGTTCAAACTTAATAATTTCTTGATTTATTATAGACCTATCATTTATTCCAAACTTAATAGTTTCTCTACTGGTGAGAAGATTCTGATAATAAATAGTCTGTTCAAACCAAAAGCTAACTATACTAATTGTTAATGCAATTAGTGATAAAAATATTAACACTTTTATAATAAACTTTTTCATTTTACCCTCTAAAACTCAAAGTATATAAACTCAGCAGGTGTATTTTTGGGAGATAATAATATAATTAGCACTACTAATGCAATATATATTCCCCATCTTATAAACAAGCTCAAATTAGAAACCTTAGAAACTGCTTTGTCATTTTTATTGATAAAGTCAAAAATGAACAATATTCCTACTGGAATAATAATAGAAATAAATTCTAAACTACTCATAGAAATATAATGAAAGCCGTTCACAATATATGACGGAAAATTTAAAATTCCGGCGGTCAGTTTGTTTATTAACATTATAGCATCGTGCATACTATTTGCTCTAAAAAAAATCCATCCAAAACAGACAATTGCAAATGTCGTAAATCCACTTAAAAGCTTAATAATTACATTTTTCGAAACTATGGGTAGTATCTTCTTTATATACTTATCTATAATAATTCCTATTACGTTAATAAGGCCCCACACTATAAACGTGTAGTTTGCACCATGCCAAAATCCACTTAATCCGAATACAATCAAAGTATTTCTGATATACTTATTTCTGCCACCAAGGGGAATATACAAATAGTCTTTGAACCAGTTAGTCAAAGTTATGTGCCACCTTCTCCAAAAGTCAGTCATATTATACGAAAGATATGGAGACTTAAAATTTATTGTAAGATCGTAGCCTAAAACTCTTGCAGCTCCACGTGCTATATCAGAATATCCAGAAAAATCACAGTATATCTGCATTGCAAACAATGTTGTCGCAAGTACTATCGAAAAACCTTCATAATTTTGTACATCATTATAAACTAAATTAACGTATCTAGAAACATTATCAGCAATTACAAGTTTTTTGAAGAACCCCCAAGCCATAATTTTTAATCCATAGGTTGCATTCGAGTAGTCAAACGAGTGTGGAACTTTTAGCTGTGGAATTAAATCATTTGCTCTTTCTATTGGGCCAGCTACTAGTTGAGGGAAAAAGGAAACAAACAGTGCAAAATAGCCAAAGTTGCGCTCTGCCTTAATTGTCCCTTTATATACATCAATTGTGTATCCTAATGTTTGTAAAGTGTAAAAAGAAATTCCCATAGGCAGTAATATATTAAGAGTACTTTGTGAAAATTCAATACTAAAAATGCTTAGCACATCGTCGACTACCCCATTAAAGAAGTTAAAGTATTTAAAGAAAAATAACATTCCCAAACTACATATCAAACTAATGCTCAAATATAGTTTTTTGTTATTTGGACGTTTTTCAATATATATTGCACATACATAGTTTATCAACGTGCATACTAATATAAGAACAACTAATTCCGCCTTGTAACTCATATAGAAGTAATAGCTCGCTATTAGTAACAGTACCCATTGATATTTCTTTGGTATTGAAAAATATAATATAAATATTACTACAAAGAATATTCCAAATTCAATCGAATTAAAAAGCATTGCATTCCCTTACTCGCCTAAATATTGCTTAATTAAATCTACAATCCTAACAGAAGACGCACCATCTCCAAATGGAAGATAATCATTGTCGAACTCGACTTCAATATTTAATTTAGCTAAAATATCATCTTTGTCAGGTCTTGCCAACTGATTGCAATTGTTATGCATAGTTTCAATCCAAACGACATAGTCGAAAATTGTCACACATTGTTTTTTAGCAAAAAATGCTTCTCTTTGAAGCCCGCCAGAATCGGTTACGAGCTTATGAGCACCATTAACGAGCGTAACAGATGTCAAATATCCCACAGGTTTAGTTAGGATTATATTCTTTAACCCTTTCGATTTGCATATTTCTAGTGCCAGTTTTTGGCTCCTCGGGTGCACCGGATAGATTGTAGGAAATTCCAATGACTCCATTGCTTCTAGAATATTTTGCAACTTACTTATCTCGTCAGTATTTTCTTGTCTATGACAAGTCAAATAGTAATAATTAGAGGGAACATTAATTTTTTCATCATTCAATCCAATTATATTTTGAAGTTCCGCACCATCATTTATCTTGCTATAATATAAAAATGCATCATACATTGGATCCCCTACTACATGTGCAGTTTTTGATAATCCTTCCTTTATTGCAAAATCGAGACCACTATCAGTGCAAATCAAATTAAGGTTAGAGACATGATCGGTTACTTTTCTATTAACCTCCTCGGGGTTGTTAAGTGTTCCAAGTCTATTACCTGCTTCAATATGGCAAACAGGGATACCTAATTTCACCGCGGCGAGTGCACCCGCCATAGTCGAGTTAGTATCACCATATAGCAACATCATATCCGGTTCTTCTTTTATAAGCACCTTTTCGATTTCTATCAGCATCTCGCCAGTCATCTTGCCATGAGTACCGCCAGAAATACCCAAGTTATAGTCTGGTTTTGGGATATTCATTTCTTCGAAGAATATGTCCGACATATTGTGGTCATAATGCTGACCGGTATGTATAATGACTTCATTAAAATGTTTACGTAATTCTTTAGATACAACCGCAAGTTTTATGAACTGCGGCCTAGCCCCAACTACTGTGCAAATCTTTTTCATGCTATGCTCCTTTGTTGTATTTTGGTTTGTTCAATGTCCGCCTTTAATTGTAATTTGTATTCAGTTTTTAATTATAACACATTTTCATCGGTAGGGGTAAAAATATCAAAGAACTATTTAGGAATTTGATACATTTCTTAATTATCTTTTGAGTATCCCAGGGATAAACAAGCCATGGGAACTACGTGTTCCGCTAATTCAAACATTTTACGAACATCTTGTGGAGAAAAAAGATACTCTTTTATATAAGTGGTTGAAAAACCAAATGCAATCGCCGTCATATTTATTGCTTGTACATATAATCCTGTATTAAAAACTTGATTCAATTCTCCGAAGTTTTTTGGGAAATCTTCAGTTTTACAAATATTATTTTTTTTGCAATCAAATTCTCGCAAATCAATACAAAAGAGTAGAACTAATGGTGAATACCTTATTACATCCCCATCGCTATATATTTTTGCTAATCCTTCTTTTTTATCATTGTCTGTAATTTTAATAATTATACATTTATCAACTACTTCTTCTGTTACAAAATTACTTCCTATTTCAATTATTTTATCATATAAATTTAGATCAATTTCCTTACTATCGAAACTTGTACAACTAGACTTACTAATCATTTTATCCAAACTATTTTTCTGTTCTGTTTTGTACCAATTTATAACTTCATTTTCACAAAATCTATCAGAGTTTTTAAACTGTGCATCTTTCATAATGTTTTCAATAATTATCTGCATTTCATTAGGAAAATATTCCTTTATCCATACTTTACTTTTTCGACCATAATAAGATTTTCGAAATGTAGATGGCAAGCATCCCATAATTTCTCTAAATGTTTTATTATAATGTCTAATTGAAGAAAACCCACTATTCTCTCCAATGTATGTTAAATTATTATCTGAATCTAGCAACTGAATAATGGCGTTTATTACTCGGTAATAATTAATGACTTCATTGTATGTTTTATTTAGTTTTTCAGAAAATTCTCTTGAGAGGTACTGTAAACTTAAATGTTCTCTATCTGCAATATCTGAAAGTGACATTTTATTAGACACATTATCTATCATATATTCACTTATTCTGCAAAACCTATCTTTAATTGTTGCATCTTTGTATCCTACAGAAAAAAGATTAGATACATCGTCAAAAGTTGCAACTATAAACTCAATAATTTTCTTCATTTCTTCCTCTATTAGAAATATTTCTTTCTTAGAGTATATACTTGATAATAGTGATGCAAATTTTATTTTTAATTCTATCTTGTTCTCGTCAGTCGCCGTAGCTTCGAAAAAATTCGATAAATTACAATTAAATGTTACATTTTCAAAATTTATTTCGAAATTTTTCAAAAATTCTTCTTCAAATGAAACAAAAATCAGTTCAGCATTTTCAGAAACTTTTTTCATCATAATTGGCTCTTTAACATTTAAAAAATCAATACTCTTCTCTTTTAGTACTGTAGCTCCAGACGTTGTGGAAAGTTCTATTTCTCCCTTATTAACATATATTATAACTAAACTTTTACAAATGTGAAAGGGAATCTCTTCGATGTTAACTACCCCCGCTCGATATAATCCACAACTTGATAACATACTGAACATCCTCCCTTTCTATACTTCAATGTGTTAATAATAACAAAAAAGCATAGTTTAAACTATGCTTTTTTAAAACTATTTTTTAAATACGCTACCTTT
Organism: uncultured Oscillospiraceae bacterium; assembly: GCA_964367585.1. Classification (GTDB taxonomy): domain Bacteria; phylum Bacillota; class Clostridia; order Peptostreptococcales; family Anaerovoracaceae; genus CAYJGJ01. The sequence continues at coordinate 13,611 of CAYIYH010000010.1, read as the reverse complement.
ACTTATTTTACTGTTACTTCTTCCTGTGGATATTTTTTCACAATCCAAAATTTCATCAGAATCAAATATACAATACCAGAGATTAATAAACTTAAGAAGTATTGCATATTTCCAGCATTCCATGTTACGACTATTGTAAGTGGCAATGAAATAAACGCAGCAGGATTGATATTGTTCCAATATTTATATTGTCCATTAATATTATATAAATCTCTCACTTTGATATTTCTCTTGCGCAAGAAAAAATAATCGCTAATCATTATTCCAGCAACAGGAGCTAGAAAATTACCAATTATTACCATAATATCTATTATGTCATTTGAAAGTGTCCAAGGTCTTATTGCTAGTCCAATAAGACCAGCAATTATGATACCTTTTGCAAAATTTATCTTACTTGGTATTGTATTACTAATTGTGTATCCCGCAGGGAATAAGTTTGCCGTACTATTAGTACACCACGTTGCAATTAGTATAAATACTAAACAAATGAACAAAGCAAAGTCACTTCTTCCAGAATTCATTGCAACCAACATCTGTGCTGGGTCAATTTCACCGGTTGTTATTACCCCTAGTATCCCTACAAATGTATAGAATAATACAGCAGGGAGAATTCCAATAAGTTGCGAAGGAACATATTTTTTATTCACTGTTGCAAATGAACAGGCTTCTTCTTTTGTAATTTTACAATCTCTTGTAATATCCATTATTGACATCGCGAGCGTAGCCCATCCTCCAGTAAAACTAAGTGTTGCATACATAAAAGTGTACTCACTAGTATCTGATCCTTTCATTGTCCATATCGTACTCCATGATAAATCAAAATCCGCAAATGCAATATATATCATATATATCGCTACAGCGACTAACATAGGTAGCGCAAATGTACTTAATTTTGCTACTGCACCAATACCAAATGAAGTATGTATAATTTGAACTATTCCTAAAACAACAATCCAAAGTATTAGATTCTCATATCCCCATATCAGATTAATGATTTGATTAACGGCTGATGCCGCAACCCATGTTTGAAAGCCGAACCAAAACATTGCTGGTATCGCTCTGAAGTATGGGATTACAATTGCACCGATATATCCAAATGAAGGCCTTAAAGAAACTGCGAATGGTATACCATATTTAACCCCCATATCTGCAGTAAAAACAAGTGTAATAAATAGGATCAAATGCCCAACTAAAGACGCAAGCATAATTTCCCATACTGGCATAGAAGCATACAGCAAAGCTGCTGACATCAAAATAGTTATTTCTATTGCCATTCCAACCCAAATAATCGTTAATGTTCTTGGACTAATAGTTCTTTCGCTATAAAGTTTTGGTAAGATGTCCTTTCCCGTCAGAATACTACTTTTTCCCTCATAATTTTCTATATCCGTAATATCAAATTTCTTATTATTCATATAAATATCCCCTTTCTACCATATTATTTCCTTTAGATATTCTTTTAATAAAATACATCCTGCTTCAATATCATCAAATTCCGTCTCTTCGAGAGGAGAATGACTAATTCCGTCTTTGCTTGGAACGAAAATCATATTTGTTGCAAATTTTTCTGCGAAAATTTGAGAATCGTGTCCTGCACCACTATTAATCCTCATATATTCCAACTTATTTTCACTTGCTATTTTTTCAAGAGAATTGATGCCTGTTTCATCCATTTCAATAGGCGGATCTTGACATGCAAAAGCAACTTCCACGCAAATTCCAGGAACTTTATTATTGATAAAGTTTTGCATTTTCGTTACAGCATATTCTAATAAATCGTTCTTTCCAGCTCTCATATCAAATGTCATAACTGCCTCTTTTGCTATTACATTGCTTATTCCCGGTGTTATCTCGATGTTTCCAACAGTAAATGTTATTTCATCATCTTGAGCTTTTGCAAATGCATTCATATACGAAATAAATTCCGCGAGACACGCTACAGGGTCTTTCCGAGTACTCATTGGAGTCGTTCCCGCATGATTCTGTTCCCCAATAAATTTTACGTATCCCGAATATATTCCGACTATGGAAGTCACAATTCCAATTTGTTTACCTTTAGTCTCTAATATATTACCTTGTTCAATATGCAATTCTATGAATCTCGTTATATCGTTTCTAAGTTTAGGCAATCCATTTTGAAGGAATCCATTTTCCTTCATCGCAATCTCAGCGCTAATTCCTTTGGAATCAGTTTCAAGTAAATTATTATGTGTAAGAGTACCTGTAATAGCCCTACTGCCAATATAGCCGCTTAAGAATCTACTTGCCTCTTCCTCACATAATCCAACTACTTCAACCGTTTTGTTCGGCACTCCTTTCTCTTTAAATAAATCACTTACACACTTAATAGCTGTTATTATTCCCAGCGCACCATCATATTTTCCACCATTTTTTACAGTATCTCTATGTGATCCTACCATTATAACTTCTTCAGATTTACCCTCTATTCTCCCGATAATATTCCCGACTTCATCGTAATACACCTTGAATCCTTTATCCTTTAGGACTTTTTCGAGAAAACACAATCCTCTTCGGTCTTCTTCCGTATAAGTAGCCCTCCAGTATGTTCCATCAGGCATTATTCCTGTTTCTGCAAATGTTTCAAGTTGTTCCTTAATCCATTTAGAGTGTTCACTCATCACACTATCTCCTATAGTTAACTAACATTTGAACTAAACTAATAGATTCCTTTATTCCATCGATTACCGGAATGCTCATCTCAGCTGATAATTTTTCTCCTCGATTCGCAAATGCCGCACATCCTAAAATAATAGAGTCTATACCATCACTTAAAATAGCATTGTTTATTTCTTTAATAATCACCTTTTGATCCACATTTACAGTCTCTTCTACTGATGAATTAATATATCTTATTGATGCCAGGTTATCACAGTCGCCAATAGATCTAGCACTTCCTATCCAGGGTGAAATATCTTTATAATTTCCGGATGCAATTATGGAGTATCTGATTCCGTTGAGTTTAGCGAAATATGCACTACTTTCATACATCCCTACGATTGGTATTGATAAAATTTCTCTGGCAGCTCGCAATCCGGGATCAGCAAAACATCCTATAATAACTCCATCATACTCTTTTTCTATTTCTTTTGCTTTCTTTACTGTTTCTATACCTGCAATTAATTCATCATATGATGAGCATATTTCTAAAGGAGATTTTTCACATTTTACAACATCTATTTTTATTTCTTCATTCTCAAATCTTTTAACATTATCCTTTAACAGATTAGTAACAATGTCAGATGAATTAGGGTTAATCACAATGATTCTCATTATATTATCCTTTATTTATATACTTCCCAGAACCAGGTAGTGCAATAACATTTTCTCCATCATAGGCAAGCTTGCCATTTACAATCGTTTTTAATACCTTGCCTTTGACTTTTTTCCCATGGTACGGGCTCCATTTAATCATTTGCTTTAATTTATTTTGGTCTATTTTCCATTCATATTCTGGATCCAAAATCACAAGGTCAGCATCTACATTTTCAGAAATATGTCCTTTAGAAGGGAAAATGCCAAATCTTTTCGCTGCGTTGGTACTACTCAATTCTACAAATTTCTCTAATGACATTCCACGCATATTTACTCCTTCACTGAAAAGAAGCTGATATGTGGTTTCAATTCCGGTAACTCCAGCAGGCACACTAAAAATATCATTATTTATTATTTCTTTTTCCTCAAAAGTATACGTAGCATGGTCACTGCAAACCCAATTGATATCTCCTGAGAATAAACTATCCCATAATAGCTCAACTTCTTGCTTTGTTCTTAAAGGTGGATTACAAATACCGAAGGGGCCTAATTCATTAAGCATTGATTCGTCTAACATTAAATATTGAGGACAGGTTTCTACAGTAATATCGGCACCTTGTTTATTATTTTCTATTACTATATCAACAGCTTCTTTTAAAGTACAATGTGCAATATTTATTTTGCACCCCGTTTTTCGAGCAAATAGACACACTCTTGAAACTGCCTCTATTTCTGCAATTTCAGGACGTCCTTTAGGATAATCTTTTGCCTCAGTTGTCCCTTGCTTTCTAATAAAATTTGTGTAGTATTCTACAATATCATTATTCTCACAATGAATAACTAGTATAGTATTTTTATCTGCAAGGAATTTCATTCTATCGAATAATCGTCCATCATCTAGACTAGGAATTTCGGGAGAATACGTCAAAAATGTCTTAAAAGCTACCGCACCGCTTTCTATTATCTTTAAGATTTCTTCTTCATTTTCCGATGAACATGCACCAAATAAAGCAAAATTCGTTACAGCCTTGCTTTTACCAATAGCTTTCTTATCATTGTAGTCCTTCAAATTATCTGGCAAAGGATCAGTTAGTGGGTGTTCTAGTACCGTAGTTATTCCACCAGCGACAGCGCCACAAGTTCCAGTATGGAAATCTTCACTGTTAGTCAAGCCTGGATCATTTAAATGTACATGAGGGTCAATAAATCCTGGTAATACTAGTTTTTCTTCTGCATCTATCACATCATTTGACTCATCCTCTTGATTAAACTTTGATAGTTTAACAATTTTTTCATTACTGATAAAAACATCGATCTTTTGTAATCCATTGTCAGTCATAACAAAACCATTTTTTATAATTAAATCATACACCATATATTTTCCTCCTTGTATAAATTATAAATAATATCAATTAATAAATATATGTTGTTTTTTATTCTAAATATATCTATTTTTATCTTTTTTCAGAATTTTCTAATTTGAATCGTCATTATATATCTAGCTATTAATTTAAATAGGCTTATTTTAATTATATATTTTTATTGAAACTTATTTTAAGTTACTCTAAGGGAAATTCTCAAGGTATCCGATTGCCAAAACACTTGCTTGATGCAGTTAAATGGCAAGAAAACGATGAAATCGAAATAACTACCGGAAACGATGCAATTGTAATCAAAAAATCAGTTTCAAATAAGCGAAAAAATATCAAAGAATTATTTGCGAATTTTGACGACGAATACATCCCTGCGGATATTGATTGGGGAAATTCAATTGGTGAAGAAATATGATAAAACAAGGTGACATTATTAAAATTAACTTTAATCCTACATCAGGGCATGAGCAAGTTAGGTATAACAAGTTATCGGCGTGGTCTTTTCGGAGATTGAAGTGATTTAGTATATAACGATTACAGATATTATCTTCTGTTCTTTTTTACAAGAACTTATCTAAATTCCTTATAAGCTCGTTTCGGTTGTTCGCACTAAGCGCAAAAGGGTGAGGATTTGCAAAAACTCCATTGTCATTATCGAAGTATTTGCCACTTGCATCTGCAAACTCATCTGAAAGTGCGGCTCTAGTCAGAATATCTGAACCTATCTTAAGATCGTATCCTTTTCTGCCATAAGCTTCACGAACCATTTTGCTACCTAGGAATGATTTAGGATTTACCGATATTATATTCACACTTGCTTCTCTTGCAAGCTCCATTGACCACATAATTATCGCAAGTTTACTTTCGGCATAAGCTCCGCTGTCGGAGTTTCTTACTGAGAAAGAGCTCAAATCAATATCACTTTGTGCTGCAGAAGACACATTTACAATTCTGCAATCTTTATTCATAATCGGGAGCAATTTTTTTGTTAAGATATATGGAGCGATAGTATTTACTGCAAACCTTGCATCTATGTTATCTACTGTTTTAGGACTTGCAGTCACGTACACGCCAGCATTGTTTATTATCACATCGAGTTTTATGCCCGAATTCAAAATATCATCAGCCATTTGGCGGACTTCGGACATTATCGATAAATCAGCTTTAATTAAAGTGACTTCCACATTTTCATTTAACCTTATAAGAACATCTTTAAGTTTACTTAGTTTTTCATCACTTCTCCCGTGAAGTAACAGCTTATGCCCATCGTTTGCTAAATCTTTCGCCGTTTCTAGTCCAATTCCATCGGTTGCTCCTGTTAGTAAAATAGTTTTCATTAACCCTCCTAGATATTTGCGCGTCTATATGATGAATTTAAAAATTCAGGATCTATTTCTGTTAGTCTCTTATCTATATACTGCAATATTTCATCTTTTTTAGAAAGTGGCGCATTAAATGGTATAAGATTGTAGTTGTGCCCACCAAAAAAATATGCATCAAAATCCAGTAATTTTATAAGTAGCTTTTCTTCATCGATTTTTTCACGCTCCGTACATTCTATGAATTCCCCCTTCTCTACCATTCTTTCGAGTGGAGTATCTGTCAAAACAGAAGTCGTCATAAGTGACACCAAGTATGGCGGGAATTTATTTAGCAATTTAGCTGTTTCTTCTATATGTACTTTGCCATTACCCTTTCCTGCAACTCCTGTCATAATTATGGCATCCCAATCGAAACCGGCACTCACGAGTTTTTCAATATTCTCATATGCTTCTTGTGTCGTAAATCCCTTATTCATCTGAGTAACAGCTGGTTCATATGCGGACTCAAGGCCGATATGAAGCTCGTTATATCCCAATTTCCGTAATTGTTTTAAATCATCTAAACTCTTATTTTTTAGGCTTTTGATCGACGCATAACAAGTTATAGTTTCAATTTTTGGCAAATACTTCCGAATTAACTTTCCTATTTCAATAAGTTTGCTTGTCGCCAAAACAAAAGGTTCACCATTCACCAAAAAAATACGGTTTATATTACTGTTACGCGACGCAAGTTCCTGGAGATCCTCTTCCACATGTGAAAGAGACGAGACCTTAAATGGTGTTTCTCTATACATTGTACAAAATGCGCATTTATTATGTGAACAGCCGGCAGTCACTTCAAAAAGTGGCGTTTGCGCCTCTATCGGATGCCTATAAACTTGACCTGTGTAATGCATTGTTTTACCCCTTTCGATAATATAATCCATATCAATAGCATCTAAAACTAAAGTAGTAAGAAATTTTATCTTTCGATAGCCTTAGTACCCTTTCCCTAAATTCTTCCCTTGAGATTATTCCGTTGGTCTCAAGTTCCTTGAGCTCTCGTGATAACACTCGCTTACTTATGTCTGGTATAAGCCTGCCAATCTCACCATATCTAAGCTTCTCATTATTCCCTATATGAAAAATAATGAGTGGCTTCCATTTACCACCAATTATATCGAGCGTTAGCTCCATAGTACAGTTAAATACTCTTGTATTATCCATAATATCACATCCTATTGGTTTTGATAACATCCATTCATAAGTCATTTTATACAATAACTCTCAAGTTCTGTTACTGCTTGAATTTTTTTCATTGTAGATTTTACGTATTTTTCGATTTCACTATCTGATCCGTAATCTGCTGGAGCAACATAATTTACTCTTTTGGATTCTAGCAAATTTTGAGCAGCATCTTTGCCCTTCATTTGATTATAGACTGCTATGGACTGTCCACCAAATGAACTTACTAACTTCATGCATGGCACATCGGTTAATCCATCGCCAATATATATCATATTCTCAAAAGGAACTCTTCTTTCATTTTCTGGCGTAAACTGATTTAATGCAGCCGAACTGGAACTTTCAATATTGAGCACTCCCTTATTTATCCTAAAAAGAAATTGTGTTTTGGCGGTATAATTTATTGCATGTTTAGGCCATTCTATCGAGCCGGTATAATCATACATGAATTCGGAAGCATAGATTCTCTTGAAATAATCCGCAATCGAAGTACCTTCTATTATTTCTTTGATTCCCGATGATACTATATAATGTTCGACATTTACGCCTATTTCCGTGGCATATTTATTTATTCTTTCAAACCAAGAATCGACACCACCGAAGTATTCTATATCTTTGCCTAATTGATTAAATATTTCTTTAGAAACTATTTTCTTTTTTTGCTTCGCCTTTTCTACCATTGTATACATATAAGCTAATATACTATCCATCGCTTGTTCATCTGTCAGCTTGTTTACATCGTCCCAGAACTCATGACTTTCCATTCCAAGCTCAGGAATAAATCCATAGTCTTGCATATCTTTGGTACACAGAGTTTTATCAAAATCATACATTATGGCAATTATCGGTTTTTCCATATTTTTTCTCCACATTACACTATTTGTCGCATCTATATAAAAAAAGGCATAGCTATTTTATACTCTCTTTTTTTACCACATTACTGTATACTTTTAGGCGACTTAGTTAAAGACCTTCAATCAACAACCTTATTCCAATTATGATCAACACGATTCCGCCTATTACTTCTGCTTTACAATTCAGTCTTGTCCCTATTCTTTTTCCAATATATATAGAGCCCAAACACATTACGAATGTAATAATTGATATCAAGGCTACTGCATTAGACATAAAACTCATTGGTTGACTAGAAAGACTTACGCCTACAGTCAATGCATCGATGCTAGTAGAAACTGCTTGAACAAGCATTACTTTAATTGTTAGATTTCTCGTGCACTCTTTTTGGGTATCATGACATTGTGATTTTATGGCATCCATCAGCATTTTTATGCCCACAAGAGATAGTAAAATGAATGCAATGATGTGATTATATTTTAGAATTTCTTCGTTAAAAAATCCGATTGTCCAATATCCAATAAGAGGCATTACTCCTTGAAATAGTCCAAACAAAAATGCTATTTCAAATGCTTTCACTATTTTCGGTCTATAAACAAGACCATTCATCGTACAGACGCAGCATGCGTCTATAGCCAACCCTATTGATACTATGATAATATCTACTGTTGTCACTATTCTTCTCCCCAATATGTTATATAAGTTATGTAAGATTTAGTTGTACTTTTATATACAACTAATAATATTTATCATAATATTATTATCATATAAAGAAAAATATCCAAGATCTACGCTATAATTTTCAATTCATCTTCCACATTCAAGAACTCATATAAAAACAGGTAGAAAATCCTCACACAGCAAAACGTGCTACAAGAAAACTTTTATACAAATCGTACGAATTTCTTTTCTCCAAATTGTAGACACCTCCCCTATTTTATGATATAATCTCACAGTAAGTGACCTTTGCAGGGTTTTGCGACTACTCCGACGTATTACTCGGCAGAGGAAAAAAGAAAATAGGAGAAAATAAAATGATTACTAAAGAAAAAAAAGCAGAAATTATGAAGGACTATCAGCTCAAAGAAGGTGATACAGGGTCTGTAGAAGTACAAGTAGCAATCTTGACTTATCGAATAAATGACTTAAACGGTCATTTACAAACACACAAAAAAGACCACCATTCAAGAAGAGGATTACTTAAGATGGTAGGTCAAAGAAGAAACTTATTGAACTATCTTAAGAACATGGACATCGAAAGATATAGAACACTTATTACTCGTTTAGAGTTAAGAAAGTAATATATTACTGAGAACAAATTGGAGAGGTGTATTAATTATACCCTCTCCTTTCTTATATTATTAGAGCAGTCAACCTGATGTGACGTATTTCATTAGGAGAAGGAAGAATATTAATGGCAAGATATGAAGATTACAGAACATTTAAGACAGCTACAGGTGGCAAGTTACTAGAATTGGAAATAGGCAAAGTATGTGAATTCACAAACGGACAAGTTATGGTTAAATACGGAGAATCCGTTGTAAACGTGACAGTGTGTGCTTCTAAAGAACCTAAACCAGATATTGACTTTTTCCCACTTAGCGTAGATTACGAAGAAAGAATGTATGCTGCTGGTAAAATTCCAGGTGGATACATAAAAAGAGAAGGTAGACCTGCTGAAAAGGCGATTCTTACGTCTAGGCTCATTGACCGTCCAATAAGACCTCTTTTCCCAAAAGGTTACTACAATGATGTAGTTCTAGTTGCTACGGTAATGAGTAGTGATTTAGACGCGTCAACAGAAATAATGGCAATGATAGGTTCATCTGTAGCGCTTGCAGTCTCTGATATCCCATGGGATGGACCGACAGGTTCAGTTGCAGTAGGAAGAATTAACGAAAAGTTTATTATTAACCCTACAGTAGCGCAACGTGAAGAATCAGACATGTACTTGGTTGTTTCAGGAACAAAAGATGCAATAATGATGGTAGAAGCAAGTGCAAATGAACTTCCGGAAGACATTATGCTAGATGCGATCATGTTCGCACACGAGGAAATAAAAAATATCGTAGAATTCATCGAAGAGGTTGTAAAAGAAGTTGGAAAACCTAAATTAGAAGTTCCACTTTATAAAGTTCCAGAAGACATCGATGCGCAAGTACGTGAATATGCTACTTCAAAAATGAAAGATGCGATCAAGACTTTTGATAAAACAGAAAGATTAGAGAATATGGATAAAGTGGAAAGCGAAACTAAATCGCATTTTGCGGAAATATTCCCTGAAAATGGTAAAGATATTAGCGCAGTATTGTATAGCGTCAAAAAAGATGCTGTTAGAAATATGATAATCGATGAAGGAATAAGACCTGACAACAGAAAATGTGATGAAATCAGACCTATTTGGTGCGAAACTTCATTACTTCCTAGAGTACACGGTACAGGGTTATTCAAAAGAGGACAAACTCAAGTATTATCCGCTTGCACACTTGCACCTGCAAGCGAAGCGCAAAGACTTGACGGATTATCTGAAGTAACCGAAAAAAGATATATGCATCACTATAACTTCCCTGGATTTTCAGTAGGAGAAGCTAGATCTCCTAGAAGTGCAGGACGTCGTGAAATTGGCCACGGTGCATTAGCGGAAAAGGCACTGATACCAGTGCTTCCTACTGAAGCTGAATTTCCTTATGCGATCAGAGTAGTTTCAGATGTATTATCGTCAAATGGTTCTACATCAATGGCATCTACTTGTGGCTCGACTCTATCGTTAATGGATGCTGGTGTTCCAATCAAAAGACCTGTTTCAGGAATTGCTATGGGCTTAATAGAAAAAGTTCTAGAAGATGGAACTAGCAAGTTTGCTATATTAAGCGATATTCAAGGAATGGAAGACTTCCTTGGCGACATGGATTTCAAAGTTACCGGAACTGAAGTTGGAATTACTGCCATCCAAATGGATATCAAAGTACACGGACTGTCTAGAGAAATCTTAGATAACGCACTAACTCAAGCAAAAGACGGCAGAATGCATATCATGGGCAAGATGCTTGAAGAAATCAATGCACCTAATGAAGTAATGTCACCATATGCTCCTAGAGCGATAACTATGAACATTGATCCTGATAAGACTAGAATCGTAATCGGACCTGGTGGAAAAACAATCAACAGGATCATAGATGCTACAGGGGTTAAAATTGATATCTCTGAAGATATACCTGGCCTAATAAGCATATACGGTGTTGGCGATGAAGGAATCACTCAAGCTAAAAAGGAAATTGAACTTCTTACTAAAGAAGTAGAAGTCGGTGAAATCTACGAAGGTACTGTTACAAGAATCTTAAGTACAGCTAAAGGTTCTGTAGGAGCATTTGTAGAAATACTCCCAGGTAAAGATGGATTATTACACATCTCTAGAATCTCTAAAGAAAGAATTGCAAAAGTTGAAGATGTTCTAAACATCGGAGACACTGTCACTGTCAAAGTAATAGAAATTGATGGACAAAACAGAATTAATCTTTCAAGAAAAGAATTACTATAAGAAATAAAAAATAGAAAATGCCTCGAGCTCACAAGTTGAAGTCCGAGGCATTTTTTTTATGTATTTACAATCTATCTTGTAACTGCTTCTAATGCTAATTCCATCATATTAGTAAATTTAGTTTCTCTAGTCTTGGAGTCTGTGGATTCTCCTGTAACGAAGTGATCACTGATTGTAACTATCGCGAGTGCATTCTTCTTATGATAAGCAGCATTCATGTATAATGCAGCTGCTTCCATTTCAACAGCCATTACTCCCATCTTTGCCCATTTTTTCCACCAGTCTTCGTTTGTGTCATAAAAAGCATCGCTAGATACAATATTACCTACTACGAATGGTAAGTTTGCCTCTTCTCCTGCATCTTTTAGTTTTGTCAGGAGTTCCCAGCTAGCATTAGGTGCATATGCTCCTGGCAAGTCAAAAGATTCAACATAGCTAGAACCAGTAGATGCTGCGATTCCCGCTACAATGTCCCCTACTTTTACGCTTTCATGGAATGAACCAGCAGTTCCAACTCTTACGATGTTTTCTACATCAAACTGTGTATATAGTTCCCACGAGTATATTCCCATAGATGGCATACCCATACCGCTTCCTTGAACGGATACAGGGACACCTTTGTACGTTCCGGTATATCCTAACATTCCTCTAACTTCATTATATAACTTAGGGCTTTGCAAGAAATTTTCTGCAATAAATTTTGCTCTCAGTGGATCTCCCGGCATCAATACACTCTTAGCTATATCTCCCTTTTTTGCACCTATATGCGTACTCATAATTAATAGTTCCTTTCTTATCTATATATCCAATTTTATAAACATATATACAATAACTTTTTCTATATATTTAATATAATACAATAATAAAAGAAGATATACAACAAAAAAAAAGACGGAACAATATTCCGTCTTTTTGTAATTCAATATTATTATCGGATACTATTATACAGCTTTAGCCGCATTCAATCTCTTTGCCAATCTAGAAACTTTTCTTGAAACAGCTTTTTTATTAAGTGTACCTTTTGCAGCTGCTTGCATCATTTCTTTTTCCACAGATTGGAATTTTTGTGCAGCAACATCCATGTTGCCTTCAGCTAGCGCAATCTCGAAGTTACGAAGCGTTGCTTTGACATGTCCTTTAACTCTTTTGTTGCGAGCAGTTTTTTTATTGATTACTAATATTCTTTTCTTTGCTGATTTGATATTTGCCATTACTTACCCCATCTAATGATAATTATATTACAATGTAATATTTGGATTAAATTCAATTTTGGAACTGTTTTATGATTATAATATTTATTTTATCATATTGCAACAAAAATTTATAGTAATATCATAGCTGAGACTCTAGAACTACTATAATTTATTTCAATTTATGATTTAAAATATGGTGCGCGATGAGGGACTTGAACCCCCACGGTCGCCCGCTAGATCCTAAGTCTAGTGCGTCTGCCAATTCCGCCAATCGCGCATATGTGGTGATCCCACGGGGAATCGAACCCCGGTTACCGCCGTGAAAGGGCGGTGTCTTGACCGCTTGACCATGGGACCATATAAACCGGCAACGTCCTACTTTCCCAGGCAGCTGCCCACCAAGTATTATCGGCGCTAAAGAGCTTAACTTCTGTGTTCGGGATGGGAACAGGTGTATCCTCTTTGCTATTGTTACCGGATATTTGTTTCTCGCTTTGCTTTCGCTTTGCGATCCTTGAGGGATACCCTCAAAACTGAACATTAATATATCTTTTTCCTAGATACTTTCCATTGGTCAAGTTCTCGACCTATTAGTATCGGTCAGCTACATACATTACTGTACTTCCACCTCCGACCTATCAACGTGATAGTCTCTCACGGGTCTTACCTTACGGGGGAAATCTCTTCTTGTGGGGGGCTTCGCACTTAGATGCTTTCAGCGCTTATCCCGTCCATACGTGGCTACCCAGCTATGCCCTTGGCAGAACAACTGGTGCACCAGTGGTATGTCCATTCCGGTCCTCTCGTACTAGGAACAGCTCCACTCAAATTTCCAA
>CAYIYH010000009.1:0-55752 GCA_964367585.1 uncultured Oscillospiraceae bacterium | reverse complement strand
AAGAGAAGGCGGAAGAACAGTGGGTTCTGGAGTTGTTATCGAAATAGTTGAATAATGACTTATAAAAAAACAAATATTATTTATCACATCTATGCTATTTTATATTCCTTCCCTCGCAGAAGTAAAGCAATGTACTGAGTGATAGATTATTACAATAATAGATTTTTGCACACATGTAAATTATAGGAGGGTGAATATGGTTAAATTATTAGTAGGAAATAAAGGCACAGGAAAAACAAGCAAGATGGTCTCAATGGCCAATGAACAAGTTGTTGCAAGCAAGGGTAGCGTAGTATTTATCAATAAAAATGCTAGATTGATGTATGATCTAAAATATCGCATCAGGATCGTTTGTATGGAAGATTATGAACATATAACAAATATCGATGAATATATCGGGTTTCTTTATGGAATTATCAGTTCTGACCATGATATTGAAACGATATATATTGATAGCTTGCTTAAACATGCTGATATTACTTTAGGACATCTTCCTGAGTTTTTATCTAGATTAAGTATAATATCTGTTGATTATGGTATGGATTTTGTTGTCAGTATAAGTGCAAAGCAAGAAGAAATGATAGGCGTAGATTTTTCAAATTACACAGTAATAGAATAAAATATTACACAGTATATTTGCATACGAACAATTACTATTCGATGACCAAATTATACCTTAATCCAAAAATTCCAAGCAAAAAAGCGAGAGTGCTCATATCGAGTATTCTCGCTTTTTATTTAAATAATTCTACTTAACATTTAACAGTCAAGTTAAAGTTAAAATCAAAATTATACTAGTCAGCAACGTATGGTATCAATGCCACAATTCTTGCTCTCTTAATTGACTTAGTTATTGCTCTTTGGTGCATAGCACAAGTTCCAGTGACTCTTTTAGGAAGAATTTTTCCTCTTTCAGTAATATATTTTCGCAATTTTTCAACGTCTTTATAATCAACTGTATCTACTTTTTCACTACAACATTGGCAGAACTTCTTTTTTCTTGGACCAGCGTTTCTTTTTTTATCAAATGCCATATTATACCTTCCTTTTATTATTATTAATTAAATATGGATATCTGCGCAGTAAAAACTTACTACGCCAAAATAAATCTACATTAAAATGGAGTTTCTTCGTCCACAGCCTCGAAAGATCCTGCTATATCAGACATGTCTAGGCCGTCAACTAATCCCATATCACCAGAAGGGAAACCTCCCCCACTCGATTGATACGAAGATGAATCATCGCCATTTTTTCTGTCACCCCACTCTAAGAATTGAACATTATTAGCAACAACATCTGTGGTGTAAACTTTATTTCCATCTTTGTTTGTATAGCTTCCCGTTTGGATTCTGCCTTGAATTGCAACTAGTCGCCCTTTTGACAAGAATTTTTCACAATTCTCTGCTTGTTTTCCAAATACAGTTATTCTTGGGAAATCAGTCTGTTTTTCCGCACCAGGCTTAGAGTACCTATCAATAGCAATACTAAACGATGCGATTGCCATTTGTGTTGATGGAGCATATCTTATTTCGGGGTCTCTTGTTAGTCTTCCAATTAAAACTACATTATTTAACATTTCTCCCCCTATTTTTCATCTTTATTGATGATAATATGTCTCATTACCTCATCGTATATTCTTAATTTTCTGTCAAGCTCTTTTGGCAATGTAACAGGTGCCGTGAAATTAATAACTGTATAATATCCCTCATGTAACTTTTGAATAGGATACGCAAGTTTTTTCATTCCGATTAGGTCTACATTTGAAATTTGACCTTCGCTCTCAATAATTTCCTTGATGTTAGCTATAGACGCTTCTCTTTTTTCTTCATCAAGTTTTGGATTGAGAATAAACATTAATTCATAATTTGTCATTTTTTCCTCCCTATGGACTAAATGGCGTAAATTTATTTACGCAGAGACTATTTGCTCAAATAAGCAATATTAATTATACTATATTTTGCGATAAAATCAAGCGTTTTTAGAAAATTTTGTACAAAAAAAAATTGAAAGCATTTGTATATAACAGTAATATGTACAAAAATAAAGACGCATTTCTATATCCGTAAAGTTAATTTTCTATAATCCCAAAATTAATTTTGCTAATAAAAAGTACACTGTAACTGAAATCATATCTGTAATAGAAGAAATCATGGGGCTTGCCATTAAGGCTGGATCTATTCCTATTTTTTTAGCTATTAGAGGAAGCATTCCCCCAATAGCTTTTGCAGCAATTACAATTGCAATCATGGCAATACATACAACAATCGCAATTTGAAATCTATGTGGGGCATGAATCTGTTCAAAAAAGTATATCCTTACAAAATTGAAGACACTTAAAGTTATTCCAATTACAATGCTTATTCTTAATTCTTTCCATAGAATTTTATACCATGACTTGGGAGCCACTTCTCCTACAGCTAAACTTCTAATAATCAAAGTCGCTGACTGAGAACCTGAATTACCACCTGTCCCCATAAGCATCGGCATATAAGCGACTAAAGCCACTACTTGTGATAATGTAGTTTCAAAACTAGCAATTATGCTTCCAGTCACAACATACGAACACATCAACACAAAGAGCCAAGCAATTCTACTCTTTACATGTGAAAATACTCCCCTATCCAAATACTCCGCGGATGTATTGTCGAACACCCCTGCCATCCTTTCGATATCTTCTGTAGTTTCTTCTTCGATAACAGAAAGTATATCATCTACAGTTACAATTCCAACTAGTCTTTCCTCGTTATCGACAACTGGAATAGCGATAAACCCATATTTCTTAAATTTTTCAGAAACTTCCTCCTGATCCTCATACACATTTATTGAGACAAAGTCTTCAGCCATTACCTCAGAAATCAGAGTCTCTGCTTCACTAATTACTAGACTCCGCAGTGAGACAATTCCTATCAATTTTCGGCCTTTAGATTTCACATAACATGTATATATAGTCTCACTATCCATCCCCTCGGTTTTTATATATTCCAATGATTCCCCAACTGTCCAGTCTTTTTGCAAACTTATATAGTCTGGAGTCATTAAAGTACCAGCACAGTTTTCGGGATAGTTTAAGAAGGTGTTAATCATCTTCCTTTCGTCTTTAGGGGTTTTTTCCAAAATTTTATCAACAAGATTCGCGGGCAATTCATCCAAAACATCTATTTTATCATCAAAATCAAGTTCATCAATAATATATTCAATTTCACTATCGGTAATGGCACTAATAATGTTAACTTGATCTTCCGATGGTAATCTCGAAAAAACTTCTACAGAAATGTCTTTGGGCAGCATTCTAAATACAATAACGGTAGTGTATACTCCCAACTCTTCATAAATTTCTTCTAGTATTTCCGCTATATCAGCTTCATTGTTATCAATAATATACTTTCGTGCTTCGACATATTTCTTTTCCTCAAGAAGAGCAATAACATGCTGAGTGATTTCTTCAAAATTAGTGAATTCCTCCATATGCCCTCCTGATCCTTAGATATATTATTTCTTTACAATTATAACATGTCGTAAACTAACTATTTTTTAGGAAATTTATCATTCTATCTGTTATATATATGCTTTTTGATATTTTTACTTACAAATCTATGTTATCTTCCTACTATAAATTATACTATAATCTAATAAAGTATTGCAAGTGAGAATTACAATGGTGTATTTGAATTAAATTATTTAATATACAATTTAAATGACTAGAAAATAATAATTCCCCATCAGCGCTTAGCCGATGGGGAATTATATCTTTTTTTATTTAAGCTCCGCATACTTCATGCTTCTAGCTACATTCTTTGATCCTGTACTCGCATTTTATTGTCTACTACTTAGATTACTAAGCTTTTATTTTTTTTATTGTGCGTCTACTTGTTGTTCATTCTTTTTCATCAGTTTTTGCACTGTTGGGAATAACATTTGAGCCACTGCACTTACTCCAAAGAATATGCTCCATTTATCAAATATTGCCATTGGTGTTGTCAAATCTTGTGTTAGGAAGAACATTACTGTGTTTAGTACGAAGAATAATGCTACTGCTATCATTCCTACTTTTACTGCTCTTTTTGCTCTTTCATCTTCTTCTTCATCGTAGTCGTCTTCGTCTTCTTTTCTCTTCTTAGCTGCGATTAATAGTCCTACCGCTACTCCTACGATTGTTGCTATTGCGTTAAACAAACTCCATGATGCTCCGCCTAATCCACTTGCTGTTGGTACTTCATCGTCTTCGATTGTTGTTGGTCCATCTCCTGTTGGAATATCAGTTTCAGTTAATGTTACTGGTACTGGTGGAATCGGCGTTGGTGGTGCCGGTACTGCTACCGGAGTTATAGTATAGTCACCATTTACGTATGTGATATCATAGTTAGCTAAAAGTGCCGTTCCATTTTCCGTTACTGATGGTACCAAATCATTTAAGTATGTTCCTACTGTTTGATCTGCTCCTAATCTGTTTACTATGAAGTTAAATGTTTCAGTTCCTACCATACTGCCTGCTGTAATTGTTGCTCCAGCAAAGTTAAGTAAATCAATTCCGGTTGCTGCTCTTGTAAAGTCTGCTGCGGTGATTGTGATTGGTACTTGTGCGATGTCAACGTCTGCATTTAGTATTACAAAGTTGTTTCCTTCTGCATCTACAAAGTTATTGTTTTCTACTCTAACTTCTACTGTTGCATCTGTTGCATTTACATATGCGGTTGGTAGTCCATTTATCCATGCTCCGCCATCTACTCTATGCTGATATGTATCATCGTTTAGTCCGCCTAATAGTTCAACATTATAGATGTTGCTGTCATAGGTTTCGTCGATTCCGTTTAGTTGTAAATCACGATCTTCTTCGAAGCTTTCAGGCGTAATTATATAGTCTGCAAGAATTACTTTCACATTGTAGTTGCTGACATCTGCAGGAGTTTTTCCTGCTTCCACTGTTGCGGGATCTCCATCAGACACTGATGAGATTAATGCATTTGCATATGTTCCTGCATTGATTGTCTCTATCGGATTACCATTAGCATCATTTACTTTGTTTACAGATATGCTAAACGATTCTTCCGCTACAAGCCCTTTTGTATCTTTTTTGTTTTCAGCTTGTACTGTTGCAGGATCATAAACTTCTGTTCCAGCTACAAAGTTTAGATCATATCCTCTTGTATACGAGCTAGTAGTTATTGTTACAGGTCTTTTTGTAATATTTACTTCGCCTATGTCTTTTAATGAACCCTCATAGTTTGGATTTGTAAGCACTGCTTTTACTTTGTATTTTCCTGCTTCTGTAAATTCAGGCATATCGCCTTGTGGCGCGGACCATGTGCCGCCTACTTCTTTATAGCTGTATGTAATTACATCACCAGCTGCCGGGGTTAAGTTTGTAAGTGTAGCACTTAACTCTTCATTGTTATAGACTTGTGTTTCAGACGACATTTCGATTGTTCTATCGCCAAAGTCTGCATCTTTAATTATGTAGTTCGCAGGCACTATATTTATTTTGTAGTTGCTTACAATTGCTGTTCCATCTGTTACTGTAGAAGTTACTGCATCATAATATTTTCCTGCATTTATTGTTTCTATCGGATTACCTGCTGCATCGTTTGCTTTACCTACTGATATGGTAAATGCTTCTCCCGCTACCATGCCTTTAGTATTTTTACCATTTGCTATTTGTACTTTTGCCTCAGTATAAACTTCTGAGCCTTCTACGAAATTTGGTTCAAAATCTCTTACGTATTTAACGTTTGTTATTGTTACAGGTCTTTGATTGATTGTAACTGTTGCAATCGCTGGATTAGGTAAATTTGTAAGATTTGTATTTATAAGTGTTGCACTTACTTCATATACTCCTGCATCGTCGAATTTAGGCATGCTGATTTGCGGAGCTGTCCATTCTCCCCAAATTGGAGTTCCATCTGCTTGCGTTGCAGGTGTACCGTCTGCTAATTCTTGTTGCATTCTGTAGCTATATTGAATTCTATCTCCGGGAACCGGTTCTACAGTAGAAAGTGTAGGACTAGCTTCTACTGCATCGTATACTTTTTCCACGCCTTGCATTGACAATGTTCTATTATCATCTATTGTTCCGATTGTGTAGTTACCATTTTCTAAAACAAATGTATAGTTATCCGCTGATGTTCCTTCCGCTGGTGTTCCTACTTCTGGAATCAATACATCTACGCGGGTTCCTGCGTGTAAGTAATCAATTGGAGTTCCATCAGGATAGCTTCTTTGTTTTGTTACTGTGTATCCGAAACTTTCACCAGGAACAAATCCTGTGCCTTCTATTTCACTTCCACTTGCATCTTGCATCGAAGAGTATACTGCTCCGTTAAAATCTAAAGCTTCTATTCCTAAAAAGTCTCTTTCATAATCGTTTGCTGTTAGTAATACTGTTCTTTTTCTGATATTAGATACTACTTCTGTTTCTACTGTTACATGGTCTTGTTTTGTTGCTCTTACATATACTGTATATTCGCCATAGTTTGTTGCGGTTGGAATATCTGTCGACCAGTCACCATCATTTCCCGTCATGCTATATTCAATCGTAGTTCCAGGAATTACCGTGCTAGCTCCTGTTACAAGCTCTTGCGCTGCGCCACTATAGAATTCATCTATCGGTGATGCTGATAGTCCTAAGTCAATGTTGTCCCATTGTGCATATAGTGTTACATTTTCATTTCCAAGTGTATACGTACTGTTTACAGTATAATCTGTTCCACTTCCATCTTTGGCAGTGTTCCATCCTGCAAAGTATTTACCTGCTGGTGCTGTAAAGGCGTTTGCATCCACTGTTACACCAAGACCCATATGGCCTAATTGATTGTCAGTTTCACTATCAAGTCTAGTTTCACTATTTCCGGTAATAGGGTTAGAATCATAATACAGTTGTACATCAGGAAGTATTAACACTCCATCTAAGTGATATCCATCTGACTGATCTTTAATTACGTACCACTTAATCTGTGCATAGCTCGCAACATCCGCCGGAGGTGTTCCACCACTAGCTGTTATCTTAGCTGCAAATTCACCAAATGTGTTTATTGCTTTTACTTCACTAGTGAGATATTGGGATATTAGGCCCTCGCCTACCCATGTCTCAAAATTGTTTCCGGCATAGTATCCAGGGGTTCCCGGAGATGATACTGGAGTTTTAATTTGCATTTCCACCTTATTCGCTGTATTTGGGAAATACATGCTTGAGTCTTGTGGGCTCTCCCCATATTGCAGGATCTGATCGTATGTTGCTTCTGTTCCATAATGAACGTATAAAGCTATTGTTACATACTCTTCAGATGATGAATCCGCTTGTGCAGATAGTAAAAATGCACTAGGTGTATTTCCAATCAACAAAGAGAAAATCAAAATCATACAAGTTATCTTGTATAACTTTTTAAATAATATACTACTGTAATTCATAATTCATTCCTTTCTTTATATTAATAATATCGATTAAACTATCATTCGAGGAAATTATTATCCCTCAATTTCGTCTACCATAGTTCTACCAAAATTATACCCTTCACCTTAAAAACTGACAAGTACCATAAATGGCATATTTCTTGTCAAAATTGGTGCTTGACAAATCATGGATTATATGGTACTGCTGGCTTTATCGTAACTATATGCTAATTAATAATCAAGATATCAACACTTCGTTGATTTATTGTGAACAAAAAAACTCTAGTTATTTCAAGAATTATCTTAAAACAACTAGAGTTCAATTTTCTTTTGGACTATAAATTTGGAAAACATAGCCTCATACATAAATTTAGATATATTTAGTTACTATTTAATAGTTATACTCTTCTATTATTTCTTTTAATAATCTTCCATCAATGTTGCCACCGCTAATTACTGCTACAACATTTAATCCTTCAAACCTCTTCTGATTATCCATAAATGCAGCAACCGTAGTTGCACCAGAAGGTTCGGCAACGAATCTTTCATTTAATGCCATATGCGCCGTTGCCTTTCTGATACTTTCCTCACTCACAAGAAGAATATCATCACAGACCGCCTCTCGCATCTGATATGCAAGCTCCCCAATACCTCCTGCTAGAGCTTCGCAAATAGTAGGCTTACTTGGATATAAGTAATAAGGTGTATTTTCTTTTATTGATGCAACCATTGCAGGAGATGCTTCAGGTTGTACACCTATTATTTTTACATCTTTCTTTAATCCATGAGCTCCGACACTGATCCCGGAAACCAAACCACCGCCACCGACTGGAACTAGTATAACATCTACATTTGGATTTTGCTCTACAATTTCATACCCACAAGTTCCTTGCCCTGCATATACGATATAATCTTTATCAAACGCATCGACAAAAGTCATCCCGCTCTCATCTATTAGCTTTTGTCCGAACACGTGAGCTTCATCGTAGTTCTTTCCATGCTCGATAACTTCTGCTCCATAATATCTAATTTGATCTGTTTTAGCTCTTGGCGTAGTGGCTGGAACTATAACTTTAGTATTCTTAATTCCCAACAATGAGCCTGCATAGCTAACGGCAACGCCATGATTTCCTGAAGATATGGAGATTACTCCTTTTGACTTTTCCTCTGGTGTCAAAGACAAAATCTTATTAATAGCCCCTCTTATCTTAAAACTTTTTACAAGATGTGATGATTCTAGTTTTAAAGATACACTTGTAAGATCACTACTTAATGCCAATGATTTTACTAGTGGCGTTTTGTTGATATGGTCGTAAATTCGGGTCGTTGCTTCCAATACATGTTCGTATGTTACTTCTTTTAACATATTAATCTTGACACATTACAACTATCCATTTAAATGGATATGAAATATGCCTTTTCCTTTCTCCCTATGATTAGTGATCCGCATAGGGACGAATTTCCACTATTTTATTATATCATATCTCCTACTGCTTCTGCATTAATAAATTTGTGTATTTTTAAGTACAATAATCTTCTGGATAAATATATACTGAAATACATAAAAATCTACTAGAATACGTATTCAATCACTCACACATAAACTTCAACTTTACATTCTAGCTTTTATATGGAATAATGATTACAACAATACCGCCACCAAAATATGGTACAAATCACAAAAAGAAAGGAAGCGCATATTAATAAACAATTAATATATTAATTAATGTGCTAGGATTAAAAACTATGTTTCAAAAAAAAGAAACGGCCAAAGAACTACAAAAAAAGTTATCATACAAAAAAGAACATGCTCTAAATCAGAATTCACTTCAATTATCATTATCACAAGACTTCTGTGAAGGGTACAAAGACTTTTTAAACCAATCCAAAACGGAAAGAGAATGCGTAAAATATGCACTTGATTTATTGCAAAAAAATGGGTATAAGGAGTTTGACTCTGAAAAAAATTATGTTACAGGCGATAAAATTTACTCTATCAATCGTAATAAAGCAATAATATGTGCAACCATAGGTGAAGAAAAGGTAGACAAAGGGGTGTTACTTGCATCTGCACATATTGACTCTCCTCGTATCGACTTAAAAGCCCACCCGATCTTTGAAGAAGAAGATATTTGTTATTTTAAAAGTAGACCTTATGGCGGAATTCGAAACTATCAATGGGTTACTACCCCATTAGCAATACATGGAAGCATTGCAAACTCTAAGGGCGAAAGATTGGATATTTCAATTGGTGAAAATGAGAATGATCCTGTATTTTATATTTCAGATTTACTTCCCCATTTAGCGAGCGAACAAGAAAAAAGAGAATTAGTGGAAGGAGTAAAAGGAGAAGAGCTTAATATAATACTCGGGACGTTGCCTTTCATTAATGCAGATGATGAAACCATAAATGATTTAGAAGATTTAATCAAATTAAATATATTAAACATATTAAATGAAGAATATGATTTAACCGAGAAAGACTTTTCTACTGCTGAAATTGAAATTGTTCCTGCACTGAAAGCAAGAGATGTTGGCTTTGACAGAAGTTTAATAGCTTCATATGGACAAGATAATAGATCCTCAGCATATGTAATTTTACAAAATGAAATAAAAGTAACATCGCCAAAACATACAACAATATGCGTATTAACGGATAAAGAAGAAATCGGCTCTGTAGGAAATACCGGGTTAAATTCAAGATATGTATTTGATTTTATGGAATATCTCGCTGAAATGCAAGATGTAAATGAAAAAACAATGTTTAGAAATAGTAAAGCTTTAACGGTAGATGTCACAGCAGGCTTTGATCCTTCTTTCCCAGATCCTTTTGACAAAAGAAATGCTGCACATATTAATAAAGGGTGTGTCTTGGTTAAATTTACTGGTGGAGAGGGAAAATCCGATGGATCAGAAGCTAACAGTGAATATATGAGACTATTGGGTGATTCTTTTGATAAGAATGGAATCATCTGGCAAACTGAGGATTTCGGAAATACAAATGAGAAAGGTGGCGGTGGGACTGACACCCAATTTATAACATATTATAATATTGATGTAATTGACATTGGAGTTCCTGTTATAGCAATGCACTCACCTTATGAATTAATCTCAAAACTAGATCTATATAACTTGTATTTAGCGGTTGAAATGTTCTATAAAATATAATAAAATATATCAGAACTTTTTATCATATAAGAATACGGGAAGGTGCGTGTATGCTGACATTAAAAAACCTGCTTGATTTAGAAGAATTCAATAATTTCGAAATAATAGCAGGAGCCAAAGGAATACACAAGCAAATAGCAAGTGGCAACATTTTAGATTTTGAATTCACTTCAAATCTAAATGAAGATGACATATTATTTGATCCTAACAGTGTAGTTCTAAGCAGCCTGCTTTTCGCAAAAGATGACCCTTCCCTTTTAACTAAAGCGGTTAAAAAACTTATCACATCAGATGTTACATGTCTTGCATTTAAAAATGTGTTCTATGACAGCTTACCAACAGAAGTTATTGATATTGCAAACAGATGTGATTTTCCCATCGTCAAATTCGCACACAAAGATGCCTACTTTGAAGATATTATTTTCGCAATTATTAGCCGAATTAAAAAAGAAACTAAAGCCGAGATAATAGAATCCTATCTAAACAATATAATTAATAACGAAAAATCAAAAGAAGAAGTTTCAAAACTGACTAAATCAATAAAACCTGGACTAAACGGGCCGCTCCAAGTGGCTATCATTGAATTAAACAGCTTAAGAGATGCGCAAAATTTTTCAATGAAAGCTTATCCAGAGGATCGTCTTGAAGACAAATGCATTTGGGGAAATTACGACAAAGATTTTATTTTAATAATGACTCAAGCTACTTCTGCGAAACAATTTAGAGCCATGCTAGAGTCTATTTGCATTTCTTGTTCTTTATCAATTGATTCACATCATATAGGCATAAGCAATATTCATACCGGAATTGAAGATATTCGCGACGCAATTATTCAAGCAAAAAATGCAAAATTAGTCGCAAAAATAGAAAAAGAAAACATAAAGTATTTCGATGCGATTGGTGATTGGTCACTAATAATTGAAATTGCAAACACAAAATATGCGAAAAAATATTTAAATGATTTTATGCATGATTTACTTGAATTAAATAATAGCGAGAATGAGATAATTGACACAGCAATCAATTATATACTGCACAAGGGCGACATTTCAAAAGTTGCCGAGACAATGTACTGTCACAAAAATACAATACGATATCGTATCAAAAAAATAAGTGAAATAACTAAGTCTAGTGAATCACAAATGGAGTTATACGAAAATATTTCATTACCAGTAAAATTGTACTTAATTAAACAAAACGCTTAAGCTAATATCTTATCAAATCTGATCCCTATCAGTAATTAAAAATCTCAATTACCCCTTAATCAATTGGATCTTTATATTGCTCAAATGTGCTTGTATTGCAGAAATTGCTTCTATTTCATCATGCATCTCAATAGCATCAACTATTTTTTTATGCTCTATAAATATATTTTCCACAGAATCACCTTCAAAAAAAGAAAGATTTACTGTCTTTTCTATAAAAGTATCCAACAAATAGGAACAACTTTCTAAAGTATTAATTATCAAAGGATTCTTCGATATTTTTGCAATTTCGAAATGAAAACTTCGATCTAACATTTGTAGTTCTTTAATCACAGATGTTTTTTTCATCATTTCAATGATATCTCTTAGTTTCTTTATTCCTTCTGGTGTAGAATATTCAGAGGCTTTTTTTACCGACAAAGTCTCTAATGAAAATCTAAAATCGAACAAGTGTTCTGGGGTACCATTACTCAGTTTAAAGGAAAGAGAAACAGGTTTGAAATAGCTCTGGTTGACATGATTTATTATATAATTCCCTTTTCCATGCATGCTTTTTACAAGTCCTAGCATTTCTAATGACATCAAAGCCTCTCTTAACGCGGGTCTACTAATCTCAAAAAATTTGATAAGCACTCTTTCGGGCGGTAACTTATCTCCTTCTTTAAGATTCCCTTCCATTATTAATTCTTGGATTTGCTCAATAACGCCATCTACAATATCCTTGCTTTTTATAGGTTTAAACATTTTCTTTCTCCATCATAAATTAAAAAGCAAACTGAAGAGTTCCCCGATATAAAAAATATCTAAGAGAATTTATCACAACATTTACTCAATTACATTGATAGAATACAATACATTACGACAAATTCAAAGACTTTTTTCAAGATAAAAGCAGTATTTGTGATTTGTAAATATAATTGTCTTTTTAATAATACTAAAAACTCCCATGTCGCGTGCTTCTTTGATTATCTTTATAACAAAATTTTCATATTAATCACTTGACTAATTGGAATATTATCATGTGCTAGTTGTGATAATAAACTAAAAATTAAAATAAATGTTGCAATTGGCATAATAATGTATTATTATATTAAGCAAGTGGTCTGACCACTTGCTGTTTTATTATAAGTTCTTCATATATACAAAGGGGAAGCAATCATGGAAATTTTAGTATTAGTAAAAGAAGTTCCTGACATGAACAAGGTTACTTTTGATCAGGAAAAAGGTGTAGTGAGAAGATCTGCAGCAAAGGGAGAAATGAACCCCTTCGATGAAAATGCACTACAAGCCGCATTAGATTTAAAAAACATATACGGTGGTACTGTTACAGTAATTTCTATGGGACCACCAAAAGCGGAAATAACATTAAGAGACGCTTACTCTAGAGGTGCAGATAAATGTGTACTCCTAACCGATCGTGCATTTGGGGGAGCTGATACGTTAGCGACTTCGGTTGCGTTAAGTGAGGCGATAAAAAACAATGATTTCGATCTAATTTTGTGCGGAGAAAAATCTGTAGATGGAGATACTGCACAAGTAGGCGCAGAAGTAGCACAACTACTTGACATCCCGCACGCATATTACGTAGAACAAATACGTAAAAACAGTGAGTGGATTCAAGTAGAAATAGAAAACTTGAGCGGTAAAAAACAGACGCGGAGCATGAGAATGCCCGCCTTAGTTAGCGTAACTAAAAACATTGGAAAATTAAAACTTGCAACTGTAAGAAAAAAACTCGAATCTATGGAGGTAGATGTGGAAATCGTCGGTATAGACAAATTAAAAAACATTACGAGTGATAATGTAGGATTTTCGGGTTCTCCGACCAAGGTATCAAAAATTCATATTCCAAAAGAAGAAAAAAGAGAGAGTAAAATATATAGAGATTCACTGAATACCTTTGAAAAAGAAATAAAAAAAGTTCTAACAAACAGAGGATGTTTTAATTAACAATTATTCCTAGTGAAAGTAATATGGAGAAAATGTAATGGATGATAAAAAAGAATACAATGGAATTTTGATAATTTCCGAGGAAAATCACGGAGTTGTACATAAAGTAAGCTACGAATTATTATACAAAGCAGGGATTCTTGCATCAAAGCTAGGCACAGATATTAGCTGTTTACTTCTAACGCACAGCGATTTGGAAGTAAATAAATTAATCCACTGTGGTGCTAACAAAGTACATCTCATGAAAGATTCAAGTTTTGAAAATGCGGACGAAAATCTATTTGCAAAAAACATTGTTCCTTTTATCAACGAACTTAAACCTGAGATTGTTTTATTCGGAGCAACTAATTTTGGACGGTCGCTTGCTCCGAGAATTGCAGCAGCATTAAAGACTGGTTTGACAGCCGACTGTACAGAACTCGAGTTAGACGATGAAAATAATTTGATACAAATACGACCCGCCTTCAGTGACAATTTGTTAGCGCATATCAAGACTATAAAATACCCGCAAATGGCGACTGTTAGATATAAGGAGTTTAAAGAAGCTACCCCGGACGACAAAAGAACAGGTTCAATAATCTCTGTAAATCCATTTTATACAAAAATTGATTCCGTTATAATCGACGAAGTCCACAATCTTTCAGAGATAGATATTACAGATGCAGAAATAATAGTTGCGGGCGGAAGGGGAATCCGAAAAAAAGAAGACCTAGACATGCTGGCAAAACTAGCTGAAGTATTAGGAGGAACTTTAGGTGTCTCACGTGCATTGGTTGATGCAGGAATGGAAACAAGCAGCAAACAAATTGGATATAGCGGAAATAGGGTCAAACCCAAAGTCTACATCGCTTGTGGAATATCGGGTGCACCACAACACTTAGCTGGAATGAAAGAATCCGATATTATAATTGCAATTAATTCAGATCCGAGTGCTCCCATCTTCAATGTTGCAGACTACGGATATATAGGCGACTTGTATGAAGTAATCCCTACCCTGATTGAAAAATGGAACAAGGAGGCTTAAATAATATGAATTCCCTAATTGATAGAAAAGAAATAATCCAAGAGCTAGTAAATATTGTCGGAAATGATTTCATTATTTTTGATGACAGAGTAGAAAGTTATATATTTGATGAGGTGGAAATAAGTTACAGGCCAAATGCAAATAATAATTGCATAGTATTAAAACCTGCGACTGCCCAGGAAATATCATCTATAGTAAAAATAGCTGACAGAGAATCAATTCCCGTAGTAGTACGTGGCGGAGCAACTGGTTTGACAGGCGGATGCACACCTATAAAAGAAAGTTTCATAATTACTATGGAACGAATTAACAATATAATCGAGATAGACAGCAAAAATATGGTTGCGGTCTTAGAAGCTGGCGTTACATTGATGGATCTACTTGAAGAATTAGAGCACCATACTGGACTAAGTTTCCCTGTACATCCGGGAGATGAAGGTGCCCAAATGGGTGGAATGGCAGTCACTAATGCCGGTGGCGCAAGGGCGGTAAGGCATGGAGTGATGAGAAAACACATTATGGGAATGGAAGTAGTCCTTCCTAATGGAGAAATATTAGAACTCGGTGGTAAACTAATAAAAAATAATGCGGGTTATGACTTGATGCAAAACTTCTTGGGAAGCGAAGGAACTTTGGGAATAGTAACAAAGATTAACTTAAAAATTTTTCCAAAAGACAATTACTCCGCTACTATTATCGCACCTTTTGAAAAAATAGAAGATGCTTGTAATGCCGTAATGGACGTTCTGAAAAATGGAGATACCCCTTTAGCTGTAGAGTATATGGACAAGCAAATGTTCGTAGGCACTTCGGAAATGCTCGGGTTAAAATGGCAAGCAGAAAAAGGTAATGCAGACTTAATGATAATACTATCCGAGAGAACACAAAAACAGTTAATGCTGGCAGTAAAAAATATAGAACAGATATGTAATGAAAATAATTCATATGAATGTTTATATGCCGAAAAAGATAGTGAACAAAAGGAACTACTTTTGATAAGAAGCCAACATTACGAATATATCAAGCATGATATTTGCGACTCGTTTGACATGGCGGTTCCCAGATCAAATGTTTCAGATTTCATAATGGACCTAAAAAAACTGGCAGAGGAATACAATACTAGGACGAATATCATTACACATATCGCAGATGGAAATGTTCATAATGATATACTTTATTTAGAAGATGGCTCTATTCCCGAATATGCGGAAGAACTAAAAAATCGAATGTATAAGAAATGTTTCTCCTATGGCGGAACAATAACCGGCGAGCACGGTGTCGGCAAGATTAGGGTAAAGGATTTAGAAATGCAAAAAAAACCCATAGAACTTGAACTTATGCGAGGGATAAAGAAAGTCTTTGACCCGAAGGGGATTATGAACCCGGGGACTGTTATTGATATAAACTAAATTTTCAGAAAACTATTTTATTTTCACTAAAAAGAGTGTATAATATGTAAGGACTATGTCTGATCCGTATAAATACATAAGAAAGGAGGAAAAATGAAAATTGTACTTGTAGATCATCAAGAAGAACTTGACAGTAGAGATGTTGCATACGAGAAAAATTTACTGAAAGAACAATTGGGCAATGATGTAGAAGTCGTCGTACATGCGTACAATAATGATGACCAACTAGCAGAAGTATTGGAAGATGCAAATGGTGTCCTGACTGCATATATTGAATTTAATAAAGAATTATTGAAAAAATGCCTTAAACTAAAAGCAATTTCTATTACAGCAACAGGATTTAATAACGTCGACTTAAATTTTTGCGACGAAAAAAAAATCGCCGTAAGCGCAATCGGAGAATATTGCACGAGAGAAGTAGCCGATCACACATTATCTTTTATTCTCAATCTAAGTAGAAATGTTAAATTTTATGATAGGCAAATACAAGAGGAAAAAACATGGGTTTTTTCTACTTGTGCCGCACCGTCTCGAATTGAAGGACAAGTATTAGGCATAGTTGGATTCGGCAAAATTGGGAAGGCTGTCAGTAAAAGGGCCAAGGCCTTTGGGCTGGAAGTCATCGCCAATGACCCAAAACTTACAGACCTCGTCGCAAAAGAGTATGGAATTGAAAAAGTTTCAATAGAAGAAATTTTTGAAAGGAGTGACATTATCACAAACCATATGGATGCAAATGAAACCAATTTAAAGTTTTTCGATCGTGAAAAACTTCTAAAGTGTAAAAAGAAACCTTTATTTATCAATACTGCTAGAGGCATTTGTATGGTGGAAGAAGATGTCGTAGAAGCATTAGACAAGGGCTGGATTAGAGGTGCAGGCCTTGATGTACTAGAAGATGAGAGTCCAAACCTTATGACATGTAATTTATTGAATCGCAACAATGTCATACTAACCCCGCATTCAGCATTCTATAGTAAAGAAGCATTTTCTGATTTAGAAAAAATATCAGTAATGAATCTATCGTATGCTGTATCAGGTCGACTAGAACAAGTTTTTAAAATTGTTAATAATCCTTATTAACAATCGTAAATTTTTAAGGAGGTATTATATGAATAACGATCAAACTGGAACAATAACGACAGAAGAAGTAGCAACTAAAGTTGATGGAATCGATCTAAATGAAAAATTTACTACTGGCCAATATTTAAAATTCATTCTCCCATCAATAGCTGGAGTGTTTATTTTCTTAATCCCTATTGCTATTAATGGATCTATAAACATCCCACTGGGAGTATTATCAAATATTGCAGCAGGGCTTATTTCCTCATTTGCAAGTTTATTAATTTTTAGTATAGTTGTAATATCAGCAATCGGTGCAGTTATCACTTTATTATTCAAACCTAAATTTATAACAGAAGGCAAGATTCTAAAATCTTGTTTCGTAGCTACTCCTATATATACTGCTTTGCGAGTAGTAGGGGCAGCAATAGCAACTATGGTTTATTTCCAAATAGGTCCTGAAGCTGTGTGGTCTGGGGCTACAGGCGGCACTATGATGAGTTTAATGGGAACTTTAATTTCTTGGTGGTTCGTGGCAGCTTTCTTAATGCCACTACTGACAGAATATGGAGTTATGGATTTTGTTGGGACTATGATTAGAGGCCTATTAAAACCTCTATTCAAACTTCCTGGTCGTGCCGCAATTGATCTATGTGCTTCATGGATCGGCAATAACAATGTAGGTGTTGTGCTTACAGTTCAACAATATGAAAGAGGATATTACACAGGAAGAGAAGCGGTTACAATAGCCACTTGTTTCTCTTGCGTATCCCTGCCATTTTGTTTAGTAATAGCAGAGACTATAGGTGTAACAGAATATTTTGTACCAATGTATTTAATTTTAACTGTTACAGGATTCCTGTCTGTTGTAATCATGTCTAGAATTTGGCCACTAAACAAAAAATATACTGATAACTATTTTGCTGAATCTGGAAAACAGATCCAAGAAGAAGAGCCACATGGTGTTTCTAAGGTTAAATGGGCTACTCATGCTGCTGTAACAAAAGCTAAAAACGGTCCTAACTTCATAGGAGTACTTAGTACTGGTTGGAATACTATCATGGGTATTATATGGACAATTATTCCAATCACCATTTGTATCGGTACAATTGGATTGATAGTATCCGAGTATACGCCTATTTTTAACTGGATAGGTCTTCCATTCGGATACTATTTAGAATTACTTGGCGTAGAGTACGCATTCGAAGCAGCTCCAGGGGTAGTAGTCGGATTTGCGGACATGTTCTTGCCTGCATTAATATCTTCTGGCATAGAATCAACTGAAACAAGATTTATAGTCGCAATAATCTCATTAGTGCAAATAATCTACATGAGCGAAGTTGGATGTATTATGATTTCATCTAAACTCCCTGTAAATTTACTAGACTTAGCGATTATTTTCTTACAAAAAACAATTATTTCAATTCCAATAATTGTTTTGCTTACAAAATTATTTGTTGATTTTAGCTAAGAATAATGTATAATCAAATAATATAAAAAAAACAACCTCATTAATAATGATGAGGTTGTTTTTTTATCAGCAATTTAACGTAATACGTAAATTTGTTAAATAATCATTACAAAACACATATATGTGCAATGTGGAAAGGAAATACGAAATATCATGAAACATAAATTTATCGCCAAAAGATATTGGAAAGATCAAAGTACAGCAATGGGGCAATCAGATATTCTCGCAAAACAATTTGATGACGTCATTAATCTAAGCCTAGGTGATCCAGATCTCATTACTCACGATATCATAATAAATAAGGCGTTTTCAGACGCAAAAGCAGGCCATACAAAATACACCGATTTCAGAGGAGACCCTGAACTAAGGAGTGAAATTTGCAAGTTTTATAAAGAAGAATATGATATGGAAGTAAAGGATGAGGAAGTTTTCGTGTGTGCTTCTGCTTGCTTAGGAATGTATTTAGCGCTAGAGGCTATCATAGACGATGGAGACGAAGTAATTTTACAATCCCCCTACTTTACGCCCTATTCACAACAAGTCGAATTAGTGAGAGGAATTCCGATTGAACTAAATACTTTAGAAGAAGAAGATTTTCAAATTAATATTGATCGATTGGAAAGTTTGATTACAGAAAGAACCAAAGCTCTTGTAATAAACTCGCCTTGTAATCCAACTGGTAACTGCTTAACAGTAGAGACGATGGAAAAAATTGCAAAAGTGACGGAAAAGCACGACTTAATTGTAATTTCAGATGATATTTATACCGCATTCAGCTACCAAAGTGAATTCGTTCCTTTTGCAACGATGGATAAAATGAGAGAGAGAACAATTATTTTAAATTCTTTTTCCAAAAACTTCACTATGACTGGATGGAGAGTCGGTAATATTATTGCCCCTGATTATATTATAAAAATAATCCAACAGATAAATGAAAATGTAGTATTCACTGCCCCATCGATATCGCAGCGAGCAGCGATACATGCGCTAAGACACAGAAAAGAAATCCAACCGGATATGATAGAAGAATATAGAAAAAGGTCATTCTATGCGGCAGAACGGATTAATAAAATTCCAAATATGCATGTACTTTACCCACCAAGAGGAAGTTTTTATTTATTCATAAATATAAAAAAGACAGGACTAACTAGTGAAGAGGCTTCGATGAAAATCCTTCAAGAAGCACACGTATTGACATTGCCTGGAAATTGCTTCGGCGATTGTGGTGAAGGATATCTAAGAATTGCCTGTACTGTCAACACTGACACTTTATGCGAGGCATTCGATAGAATAGAAAAAATGAGTATTTTCTCGTAAACTATCCGTAAGATTCATCCATTATATTATTAAAGAAAAATGAGGTACTAAATGAAAACAATAAATATTGCAATCTTAGGTCTTGGAACAGTCGGTGGCGGCACATATCAAATACTGCAAATGAATAAAGAGATAATTACTAAAAGAACAGGAAAAGAAATCGTAGTCAAGCGTATCCTAGAATTAAGCGAAAATGCCCTATTAAAATATGATGCTGATGTATCACTTATGACAAAGAACATTGATGACATCACAAATGACCCAGATATCGATATTGTAATAGAAACGATGGGAGGAATCGAGCCTGCTACTTCTTTTATTTTACAAGCGCTAGAAAACGGTAAGAATGTTATTACTGCGAACAAAGCTGCTGTAGCAAATAGCTTACCAGTGTTATTAAAAACTGCAAAAGAAAGTAATGTTTCGCTAAAATTCGAGGCAAGCGTAGGAGGAGCAATTCCAATTATTACCTCGATTTTAGATCCATTATCTGGAAATGACTTCACTAAAGTGATGGGAATATTGAACGGAACGACTAACTATATTTTAACTAAAATGTTAGACGAGGGTCTTAATTATGAAGATGTTCTCAAAGAAGCACAAGATAAAGGTTTCGCAGAAGCGGATCCTACTGCAGATGTCGAAGGTATAGACGTTGCCAATAAGCTTTCTATACTCATATGTCTCCTATTTGGAGAATATGTGCACCCGGAAAGTATACCAACGCAAGGAATTAGTAAAATTAAAGACATCGAAATAAAAAATGCCATTGATAAAGATAGTAAAATCAAATTGATAGCATATGCATCAAAAGAAAATGGAAAATTGGATTATTATGTAAAGCCAATGGAAATTCCCAATTCAAGCCCGCTTGCAGGCGTATCAAATGAATTCAACGCTGTACTACTTAGTGGGAATGCTTTTGATGAAATCATGTTGTATGGGAAAGGTGCAGGATCCGTACCGACAGGAAGTGCTATAGTCGGAGATATTATCGCAATTGCAAAAAACATATAAACGAATACTCGTAAAATACAAACACAAGGACAATTAGTGAGGCGCATATGTACATAGAGCAACTAAATAATGAAAATACGAATAGAAAAGCGTCAAAATCAGATGATTTATACAAAGAACTTAAAAAAGATATATTAATATCAGATTTATCCGCAGGTCTCAAACTAACAGAAGATTTTATTTGTAAAAAGTATAAAGTAAGTAGAACTCCCGCACGAAGTGCACTGTTAAGACTTGAAAACGAAGGTCTTTGCGAAAGCATATTAAATAGAGGTTTTTTTGTGAAACCTTTATCAAAACAAGACATCGAAGATTTGTTCCGTATAATGGTATCGAATGAGAAACTCTGCATCATGCTTGCGATAAAAAGAATCTCCGACGATGAAATAGACGAGTTAAAGCAAATCTATGAGTTTATGGAATTCTATACGTATAAACTATCCCTTGCAATCGTGAGAAAAGCAAACACCGCATTTCGACAATTACTCCATTTTGCATCGCATAATCACCTATTACAAGCTAAATTGGACACTTATTATGATACCTTAGACTACGCTTGTATTGAAACGCATTACGATGAAAATACTGTTCGATTATTATTCAAAGAACATACGAAAATATATGATGCTTTCTTGGCAAAAGATGTCATAACTACCCAATTCGCAATGGAAAGCCACCTAAAAAATACATACGAAAGATACTCTGGACATTCGCTGGAATAATATACAAGATATTGCATCACATTCTAGATAAAAAGGCATCGCAGTAGAGCGATGCCTTTAAATTGCTTTCATATATTTTGCTTAAAAGTTCTATTATTATATTCCCATAATTTCATACATTATTCCCATTATTGAATGCATTATCGGAGAAATAATCCTGCTGGGAATTCCAAATATTATTAACATTAGCAATATCATAAAGCCATTTTGATAAAGTGCCCTATGCCAGCTATATCTATCAAGCCTAAAAATCTGAGTCACTATTCCAAACCCATCCAAAGGTGGCACGGGTATCAAATTAAATATCATCAATACTAGATTAATCTGTATTGCAAAAATAATGATAGTGGTAATAACTTCTCCAACTCCATCGAGCATAAGCGTTAACGAATATGAAAATAAAAGTCTCAAAAATATCGATAAAATTATAGCCATAAGCAGATTTGCAGTTACTCCCGCAATTCCTACTAAGAACTGGCCAGATCTTCTATTTTTATAGTAACCTGGATCAACACGTACAGGTTTTCCCCAACCGAATCCCGCAAATACTAGAGCCAACATTCCAAACGGATCGACGTGTGCAATTGGATTAATTGTCAACCTATCTTGTCTCTTTGGAGTAGGATCTCCTAATTTATGAGAAACTATTGCATGCGCATATTCATGAAAAGTAATAGCTAGTATCAATCCTGGAACTTGAAGTAGTACACCATACCAGTAGTCATATGAAAGAAATCTATCAAATCCAACATTTACAGCCATCAACAAAAAAAATATTAGAATTATGGGGAGCATATTATTTCTACGCATATTCAGTCTCCATTTTTTTTATCACCTCGTCAATTTTAGTTGCAACCAGTACAAAATCTTCTTCCAAATATCCTCTCGTGGTCATCGGCGCCGTGCCTATTCGGACGCCACTTGTTTCTTTTGGAGATCTTTTATCTCCGGGAATACAATTCTTATTAAGGGTAATTCCTACTTCATCAAGTTTTTCTTGAAGGTCTTTCCCACTAAATTTATAACCTGACAGATCTAGCATGAATAGATGATTATCAGTGCCTCCTGTAATGACCTTGTAGTTTAATTTCAAAAAATGCTCGCAACAAGCCTTTGAATTTTTTACAACTTGCTCGATATACTTTTTATATTCAGGAAGAAGAGCTTCCTCTGCACATATCGCTTTTCCCGCTATTACATGTTCAAGCGGCCCTCCTTGTGAATAAGGGAAAACGGCACTATCAACCTTGCTAGCAAATTCCTGTTTGCAAAAAATCATCCCACCTCTTGGACCTCGAAGTGTTTTATGTGTGGTAGTCGTAATGATGTCGGCATATCCAAATGGAGAAGAATGCACTCCGGCAGCAATAAGTCCTGCGACATGGGCAATATCGGATATAAGGTATGCACCTACTTCTTTAGCTATCTCATGAAATTTAGAAAAATCGATATTTCTTGAGTATGCACTCGCCCCCGTCATAATCACCTTTGGCATAATACTGTGAGCTTTTTTTCTCACATCTTCTAAGTCAATGAAACCTTCTGTATCGACATCATAAAAATGCATGTCATATGTTTTACCGCTAAAATTAACCGCAGATCCGTGCGTCAAATGTCCACCATTATCTAACGAAAATGACAACACCTTATCACCAATATTCAACAATGCTTTATATGCTGAGAAATTGGCTTGAGAACCGCTATGCGGTTGTACATTTACGTGGTAGTCAGTATTAAACACTTCCTTCCACTTGTCGCACGCATATTCTTCAATTCTATCTACAAATTCGGTTCCGCCATAGTATCTACCGACATTGCCAGTAGATCTTTCTGCAGGATATCCTTCGGCATATTTCCATGAAAGACAACTGCCTGTAGCGGCAAGTATCGCTTCAGAGCAATAGTTTTCTGATGCAATTAATTCAATATTATTTTTTTGTCGAGTATATTCTTTTTCAAGAAGTTCTCCGACAATAGGTGATGATTCTTTTATCACCTTGATATTATCAACATTGTAACAGTGATTGTCATTATTATTTCTGTCAAACATATCAATCTCCTTTTATTTTATTTTTGCAATTAGTTCAGATGCCTTAACTTGTTGTCCTTCTTTGACATATAGCTTGTCTATAACCCCTCCTACTGTCGATATTATATTTGTCTCCATCTTCATTGCCTCGATAACAGCTATAGGTTGTTTTTCTGCGACACTTTCGCCCTCATTGACTAGGATTTTAATTATGTTTCCTGGGATATTAGCACCTATTTCATATGGATTATCCTCTTCAGCGTATAGTGTAGTTGTACCCGTGCCAGCAAACGTGATTGTATTATCTTTTACTCTGCGAATACGTCGATTACCATTAGATTCAAAAACTATTTCTCTATAACCTTCTTCATCCAAATCTCTTATTTCTGATAATTTAACTATGTATTCTTTTCCTTCTTTAACTTTTACGTCACATGTCTCGCCGAGGGCTATCGAATGGAAAAACGTATCACTTCCCATATATCTCAAATTTCCTTCTTTAGATAAACTTGTGACATATTCTTCGAACACCTTTGGATATAATGCATAACTGATTATTTCCTGCTCGGTTGCTTCTATTTTTAGGTCATCTATTAAGTGCTTTCTAATTGCATCAAAGTCTTCATCTTCCAAAAGCTCTCCCGGTCTTACTGTAATGGGTTTTTTTCCTTTTAATACAACTTCCTGCAATTTTTTAGGGAAGCCACCCTCCGGTTGACCCATCATACCTTCGAAGTAGGAAACTACCGAATCTGGGAAATCTATGTCTTTTGCTTTTTCATATATATTGTTTTCGTCTAACTCATTTTGAACCATGAAAATAGCCATGTCACCCACCATTTTAGAAGAAGGTGTTACTTTGACAATATCACCCATAATTTTGTTAACAACAACATACATCGCCTTTACTTCCTCAAATTTATGACCAATTCCAAAGCTTTCCACTTGTGGTTTAAGATTAGAATATTGGCCACCAGGGATCTCAAGATGATAAATATCGGCAGAAGGTGTTTTTAGTTCAGACTCAAAATTGCAATATATTGGACGAACCGCCTGGAAGTAATTTGAAATTTCTTGTATTTCATCGACGATAATTCCAGTGTCTCTTTCCGTCTTTTGTAAAGCTGCAACTATTGAATTTAATGCTGGTTGCGAAGTAAGTCCAGCCATGCTATTAAACGCCCCATCAGCAATGTCTACTCCCGCTTCCGCTGCCATCAATACCGCAGCTACTCCATTTCCGCTCGTATCGTGAGTATGAAAATGTATTGGAATAGATATTTCATTTTTTAGTGCTTTTACAAGTTTATACGCAGCTTGAGGTTTAACGAGTCCAGCCATATCTTTGATTCCTAATATATGAGTGCCTCTTTTTTCAAGTTCTTTAGCCATGTTTAAATAGTATTGCAAGCTGTATTTGTCTCTTTTTTCATCAAGGATATCACCTGTATAACATATACAAGCCTCCGCAACTTTGTCTTGTTTCAATGTTTCATCTAATGCAACTTCCATGCCTTTAATCCAATTCAATGAATCGAATATACGGAATACATCTATCCCCGCAGAAGAAGCCTCTTTAATAAATTTACTGATAACGTTGTCAGGATAATTCTTATATCCTACTGCGTTTGCTCCTCTGATAAGCATTTGCATCAAAATATTAGGCATGCTTGCTCTCAACACTTCAAGTCTTTCCCACGGAGATTCTTTCAGGAATCTATAGGATGTATCAAATGTTGCACCACCCCACATTTCTATCGAAAATAACTTTTGTCCATATACGCTTATTGCAGGTGCTATTTTTTCCATATCGACAGTTCTCATCCTCGTAGCAAGCAATGACTGCTGTGCATCCCTCATGGTAGTGTCTGTCATTAATAGCCTTTTTTCAGCAAGCGCATAATCAGCAACCGCCTTCGGACCTTTTGAGTCTAAAATTTGTTTTGTTCCTTCGAGTTTTAAGCAATCTTTATCCTTAAATGTAGGATATTGCGGAATATCAAACATCGGCTTTACACCTTTGGTTTCATTTACAATCTTATTTCCCAAGAAGTCCAACACTTTAATCTCAAGATTTTCTCCTCTTGCTATATTGAGCAACTCTGGATTTTTTTGAATGAATCCTGTATCGCATTTGCCCTCGATGAAAATTGGGTGATTCATTACATTGAGTAAAAATCCGATATTAGTCTTAACCCCCTTTATCTTTGTCTCTCTCAATGCTCTTATTGCTTTTCTTCTTGCAGCTTCAAATGTAAGTCCCCATGAAGTTAGTTTTACTAAAAGACTGTCGTAATATGGAGTAATTTCCGCACCATTAAATCCATTTCCACCATCTAGTCTTATTCCATACCCGGATGCGCTAATATATTTATCGATAACTCCATTATCAGGTGCAAATCCATTAACAGGATCTTCCGTAGTAATCCTAGATTGTATCGAATATCCCCTGATTGAAATGTCTTCTTGTTTAGTTATCCCTATTTCATCCGAGGAGAGATCATATCCTTGTGCAATTAAAATCTGAGATTGCACTATATCAATCCCTGTAATCATCTCTGTTACGGTATGTTCTACTTGTATTCTCGGATTCATTTCAATAAAATAATGCTCTCCTGTCTCCGCAAGCAAGAACTCGACAGTTCCCGCGCTTCTATAGTCAACAGATCTTGCGATAGCAAGAGCATCCGAACACATTTCATTTCTTTTTTTGTCATCAATACACAATGCAGGACAAAACTCTACGACTTTTTGATGCCTTCTTTGAATTGAACAATCCCTTTCATACAAATGAACGACATTTCCAGATTTGTCACCTAAGACTTGAACTTCTATATGCTTAGGATTTCTCAAGTATTTTTCAATAAACACATCACCTATGCCAAATGCTTTTAGGGCTTCGCTTTTCGCACTATTATATTGCATAACTAGGTCGTCTTCTGATTCGACGATTCTCATTCCACGTCCGCCGCCACCCGCTGCAGCTTTAAGAATTATCGGATATCCTGTTTTTCTTGCAATCTCAAGTGCTTCTTGTTCAGTCTCGATTGCTGTTTCTACTCCCGGTATTGTTGGTACACCTACTTCCGCAGCAACAATTTTAGACTGAATTTTATCGCCTAATTTTTCCATCATATGATGAGTCGGTCCGATAAATTCTATTCCCGAGTCGCTACACGCTTTTGCAAATTCAACGTTTTCAGAAAGAAAACCATATCCGGGATGGATTGCATCTACCCCTTTTGCTTTTGCTAACTCGATAATTTCGTCTATACCTAAATATGCTGCAACAGGAGCCTTTCCCTTTCCAACTAGATATGACTCATCGGCTTTTTGTCTAAAAAGTGCATTTTTATCTTCCTCAGAATATATCCCTACACTTCTAATTCCAAGTTCATTACATGCCCTAAATATTCTAATTGCTATTTCTCCTCTATTCGCAACTAGTACCTTTTTGAATTTTTTTATTTCTCGCATAGTTTCTTCCTTACTTAACACTTAAATTAACTTTTTAATATGATGAACTAATCAATATTTGCATTTTTTATATGTACATCCATTTGTGGAAAAGGTATAGATATTCCAGCATCATCAAATGCCAACTTTACTTGTTCTTCGAGATAATATTTAATATCATAATAGTCCGCTGTTTTGCACCATGCTCTAAGATCAAGCTTTACACAATTGTCCGCCTGTTCAACTACACCTACAAAAAGCTCCGGCT
The DNA here is from genome assembly GCA_964367585.1 of uncultured Oscillospiraceae bacterium. Taxonomy (GTDB): domain Bacteria; phylum Bacillota; class Clostridia; order Peptostreptococcales; family Anaerovoracaceae; genus CAYJGJ01. Next base: position 28,271 of record CAYIYH010000009.1, on the reverse strand, counting down.
CTTTGAGTATTAACTCATTTGATTCAGCAACCTTTCTTAGCACCTCTTTAACTTTTGTAATATCATCCGTATAGCTAACCCCAAATCTACAGTCAACTCGTCTAGTCTCCTCTCGAGTAAAATTAGTCAAAATAGACGTGTTAATTAATCCATTTGGAATTCGTATTTTCTTATTATCAAACCCACGCAGATCGGTATGTAATAGATCGATCTTTTCCACTAGACCTTCTATTCCACCTAATTCTATTATATCGTCCTTTTTAAAAGGGTTATTTATAATTATTAACAATCCTCCGGCAATGTTTCCCAAACTATCTTGTAGAGCAAGTGCTATCGCTGCGCCTACTGCACCAAGAACTGCTATAAATGGTGCGGAAGGAACTCCCAGCGTTCCTAACAATACTATTAAAAAAATAATCCATAATACAATTTTTACCGAATTAATAATAAATGGATAAAGAGAAATATCAAGTTTTGATTTTTTGAGAAACCTACGGACTGTAAACAGTAATGCCTTTATCAATAAAATCCCAACTACAAAAACGATGACACTTTCCAAAAAAGGAGTTAAGAAAGCGATTACTTTTTCCTGCATATTATAAATCCTCTATATTTCAACGCATATTCATATCATGAAATCCACCACTTCAATTATGTAAATAAATTGATGGTTATATCTTGATTCTAAAGCCAACAATTATTTACTAATAGAATGCGGAAACACCATATGTAATCCATGTTACAACGAAACCTGCAATTAGCACACCGAGAAACACGGCCGGAACCGCGTCTTTTAATTTCATATTAAGCATTGCTGCAACTAACGACCCCGTCCATGCTCCCGTTCCAGGAAGCGGAATCGCTACTAAAATTACCAATCCCCAAAACTCATATTTTCTCACCACATCTGCTTTTTTTTCGGCACGTGCTTCCAGTTTACTTACAATTTTATCGAATTTAAAACTTACTTTACTAACAATTCTTAAAGTCCATACGGCAATACGGTAATAAATTCGCGTAAAAAAAGTAGATTCACTTCTTTTTTGTTCTAAAACTAACGCTTTTTCATCAAGAATTGGACTCATTGTGCGCATTATCAAAAATATTTTTTCAATAAATACAATAATAAATGGAACAGGAATCATATTTCCAATGATAGATACTACTACCACAGCCCTCAGGTCTAATCCATACCCAACTCCTATTGGAATTGCACCTCGAAGTTCAAGAATTGGTAGCATAGCTACACAAAATGTAATAAATAATTTTGAAATCATATTTTTCCTACTAATTTTACAACTACAACACATCGCATTCTAGCTGGATCAAACATGCAGTATTAATGTGTTTAAAAGAGTGAGTTCGAATAATAATCGATTCTTGTCAATATATATCTTAAATATTATGTTATCTTTGTTTTTATCTGTGCGGAAGAAATTTTCGCAATAGCCAACTGATACACCGAACAAGAAAGGTAGTCTACGCCAATCTTCTGACAGAATCTAATCGTTTGAGGATCTGCTGATTGTTCTCCACAAATTGCTATTTTAATATCTGGATTTACCCTTTTTGCCAATTCAATAGAATGTTCCATAAGCCTACCTACACCTATCAAATCCAGGATTTCAAAGGGATCTTCACATAATATTTCTTTGCGAATATAATTTTTTACAAGTAGTCTAGTATCTTCTCTTGAAAGCCCATATGTCAATTGTGTTAAATCATTTGTTCCATACGAAATGAAGTCCGCTTCTTTTGCTATATAGTCTGCAATTATTACAGCTCTTGGTGTCTCAAGCATTGCTCCTATTTCCCATCTAATTTTTTTATTATTAAATTTCAGATAGGAATTTATCATTTGGGATATCATATTTTTTATATACTTAAACTCTGTAGCACCGCACACAAATGGAATAAGAATTTCAGGCACAATACTTATTTTCATTTCCTCATTCACAATAAGTGCCGCTTCTATTAATGCTTCTATTTGAATTTTCAAAATCTCGGGGTGTTCTATTAAATGCCTTATTCCTCTGTATCCCAAGCCGGGATTAGTATCGATAATATCCTCGATCTTTTTTTCAAGGTATTCTAATTCCATATGGAGTTGAGAAGCTAAATCCATTTTACCCTTCATCGAAGATGGCAAAAATTCACTATAACTTGGATCTAGTAACCTTATCGTCACAGGTTTTTCTCCCATTGCTCGATATATACTGAGGAAATCATCCTTTTGAAATTCTTTTAACCTTTCCAACGCAATTTTAACTTCGTCACCAGTGACTCCCAAAATCACTTTTCTAAATTCTAATAATTGCTCTTCTTTAAAAAACAAATGCTCTGTCCTGCAAAGCCCAATTCCATTAACTCCAAAATTCATAGCTAATTGAATTTCCTTTATGCTATTTGCATTTACTCGGACATTTAGACTTTTATTCTGATCTGCCCACTCTAAAAGAGTCTTTGTCTCTATAGAAAATTTCTCTGTCTCGGTTGGTATTTTTCCGCAATATATGTTGCCACTTTCGCCTGAGAGTGATATATATTGTCCCTCTTCAAATATATAACCATTAATCTCAATTCTTTTATTTTCTTCATCGATAATTCCATTATCCCCAATAGAAACTGAAGGTTTCCCAAAACCTCTCGCTATTACAGCACTGTGAGATGTCTTTGTGCTGTTTTGTGTAATAATACCCTCAGATGCAACTATTCCTGCTAAATCAAAGGGGGTAATATATTGCTTTGCCAAAATAACTTTTTGCTTTTTACTCTCCCAAAAAATAGCTGAATCCAAATCAAAACAAAGCCTTCCTGTCGCATCGCCAGTCGACAAAGATTTACCTCTTGCTACTATTAATTCCTCATAATTTCCTTCATTTATAAACCTTGGCAACAAAATGTTTTGAATATTATGAACATCTATTTTTGAAATTGCAGTTTCTTTATCTATTAATTTTTCATTGACCATATCAACAGCAATTTTAATTGCCGCTTTTGCTGTTCGCTTACTGGCACAAGACTTTAATATTTTTATTTTACCATTTATTATTTGGAAATCAATTGATTGAATATCTTTGTATCGAGTCTCTAGCAAAGCTGCAATTTCACATAATTCCTGAAATAACTGTGGTTTTTCTTTGTTAAGCTCTTCAATATCCTTAATCGCATTGGATTGTTCTTTTAGCAAATCTGACTTGAATGACTCATATTCGCCATAAACACTTTTCGTTCCATCCAAAGGATTTCTGGAGATAATGACACCCTTAATATCTTCATTGATTGCGTGTCCGTAAGTCATCCCTTGAATACTAAGTGAACAAATACTCTCTTTAGGATTTGAATTTATCTTTTTAAATAAACTAAGTCTATCACTCTTCCACAAAACAAAAATACTCTTAATTATATCTTTAAGTTGCTCATAGGAATCTGTCGGTAATCCTTTTTTATTTTCAGAAAGTAATAGCTTTTTATATGCTATCACAATTTCTTCCATTCTTGATTCATTTTGTGTTCTGAAATTGTCATATGTATTCCGGAATCTAGTGTCTGATATTCCATACACTAGTTTTCCATATTCTTGCATATACTTTAAGTATATTTTATTGGCAAAATCATTATCTCTACTTTTATTTCCTATACTCTCACAAATATCATCGTTCATCCCAACATTATAAAGTATTTCGGGAAGCCCGAATGCAGTGAATACAATTCCACCTTTTAGATTTAAAAGCAACGGTTCTTTTGAATCTGAAAAATTACTCTTCATAACATCTTGCAAATCAGCGACACTTGCCTCTATTTGCGACCACAATCCATTGGGTATTTTACCATTATGCTCATAATAATCACAACAAGCCTCTGCCGATACGTTAAACCCAAAAGGAACAGGCAAACCTATTTTTGTCATATCGACAAGGTTTGCCGCTTCTACTCCGAATCGATCTGCCATATTATATGTTGTCTTGTTAAATGAGACGACGTATTCTTTCATAAAATAATCCTTAAACAGTTTTTAGCAAGCCAAAACTAAAAAGCCAATCTACTTTGAATATATGTGCAAATTTCTGATATAGGAATTCTTACTTGCTCCATCGTATCTCTATCTCTAATAGTTACGGAATTATCTTCCTCTGTCTGGAAATCCACACAAATAGAAAAAGGAGTTCCTATTTCATCTTGCCTTCTATATCTTTTTCCGATAGAGCCCGATGCATCATAGTCTACCATAAAGTGCTTAGACAATTCCTCAAATATAGGTTCTGCTACATTAGATAGTTTTTTTGCAAGTGGTAGAATTGCAGCTTTATATGGAGCAAGCGCCGGATGAAATCTTAACACAGTACGCAAGTCCTCTTTGCCATCATCAGTATTCAACACTTCTTCATCATACGCATCTACCAAAAATGCTAATACTACCCTATCCGCACCAAGAGATGGTTCTATACAGTATGGCGTATACCTCTCATTGGTTTCGGGGTCTATATAAAGCATATCTTGGCCAGAAAATTCTGCGTGTTGCTTTAAGTCAAAGTCTGTTCTATCTGCTATTCCCCAAAGTTCTCCCCATCCAAATGGGAAAAGGTATTCAATGTCAGTTGTTGCGTTACTATAGTGGGATAATTCCTCTTTCTCATGATCTCTTAGTCTAATATTATCCATACTCATGGATAGACTTTTTAAGAAATCTGCACAATATTGTTTCCAATAATCGAACCATTCCAAATCTGTATCAGGTTTACAAAAGAACTCTAATTCCATTTGCTCAAATTCTCGCGTTCTAAAAGTAAAATTGCCCGGTGTAATCTCATTTCTAAAAGACTTTCCTATTTGCGCAATTCCAAATGGTATTTTTTTTCTCGATGTTCTTTGAACATTTTTGAAATTAACAAATATTCCTTGAGCCGTTTCGGGTCTTAGGTATATTTCGGATTTTGAATCCTCTGTTACTCCCTGGAAAGTCTTAAACATCAGATTAAATTGCCTAATTGAAGTGTAATTTATTTTACCACAGTCGGGACATTTTATATCGTTTTCATTGATATATCCCTCTAATTGCTCATTTGTCATGCCGTCTGCAATGTTTTCTTCGACTCCTTTTGAAATCAAAAATTCTTCAATCAATTTGTCTGCCCTGAATCTTGACTTACACTCTTTACAATCGATTAGAGGATCAGAAAATCCACCTATATGACCGGAAGCCTCCCATGTTTTAGGATTCATCAGGATCGCAGCATCTATCCCCACATTATACTTAGACTCTTGTACGAACTTTTTCCACCATGCTTTTTTTACATTATTTTTTAGTTCGACGCCAAGCGGACCATAATCCCATGTATTTGCAAGCCCACCATAAATCTCAGACCCCGGATATACAAACCCTCTACTCTTGGCCAATGATGTTATTTTTTCCATAGTTACTTTGTTTTTCATTTTGTTTATACTTCCATATCGTTAATTCTATTTTATTTGACTTATTCTAACTCTTCTGTGATCCCTTGGCTTTTTTTGCTTTAGGTGCTGGTTCTTTTGTTTCTGATTCTGCAACCTTGTCTATGGACACTTCCTCCGGTTGAATTATTTCGTCCAGGTCTATGTCCTCGAAATCATCATCGTCTATCACGACTTTTTTTACTACCGTTTTTTCATATACTTCTGTCGCCTTACTTTTTGCGTCGTTAAATGTTTTTTCCACTTTATCCACGACATCGATTGTTTTTCCATCGTCGGTAATAAGTGAAATATTGCATTTTAATCCAACAGCAGTAATCGCACCTGCCACTATAGCAATTGGAGCAATAACAGCTCCTACAATTCCTGCGTTCAAGGGAAGGTTTAGTACAGTATTTTGATTTTTTGTTATTACAATCTTTGTAATGTTACCTTTTCTTACATAACCTTCTATTGTTTTCAGAATCAAATCTTTTTTTGCTTTGATCGGCAATGGTTTTTCATTAACTTTATTTTCAATCATAATAATTGCTTTTACAACATCACCATCTGCTTCTGAAAGAATTTCGTTTGCCTCTTCATAGGTAACGCCCGTCTTGTCTCTAATAATTTCAATATTTTCCAATGTAACTTTCATAATTCATCCTCCTCGTATTATAAATGGGATTTTAATTTATTATATATAAAACATGCTTTCGCTCTTCAGGTTCTTTATATCGAGATGATAATTAATATATTCTCTAAGTATAACTTTTAATTCATATGCAATTTCTTTTTTCAACCCTATCTTCAACATATCATCTACAGACGCCTCTCTCATATAGATAAGCAATTTGATTATATCAAAATTAGATGAAAATATCAACCTTTCACTGGGATAATGCTTAATACATTTTTCACATATCATGCCACCATCAATTATACTAAAGGAATTCGTAATTTCAACGGAATTGCACTTTACGCAATGGTCTAACATTGGCGAGCTTCCGATACATTTGAGGGCTTTTATTTGGTATGCCAGCACAAGAGTATCATATTCTTTTTTTCTTCTTTCTATTATGTCAAGTGTTTTTATTAACAAATCAAATAGTTCAGTGTTTGGAAGATGTTCCGCTAGTAATTTAGACGTAAGTTCCAGCACATATGATGCGGCAATAAACTTATCCATTTCGTCACTAATCTTATAAAAATCTCGCTTAACCTCACCACTACTATATGTATAATATTCATTTTTTTGGATTAGCTGGAAGATGCTATAAGTAAATGGTCTCATCGTTAAGGATGTCTTATTCTTTGCTTTCGAACTACTATTGACAACGACACTTATCAATCCATATTTACGTGTAAAAATACTAAGCATTTGCTTTCCTTTTAATATTTTTACTTGTCTAAGAACTATACCCTCTGTGGTAATATGCATTATTTATCCTTGTATCCGAATTCAGAAATCGCACGGACATTATCTCTCCAATTTTCTTTTATTTTTACCCAAACTTCTAAAAAGACTTTTGTACCTAAAAGTGCCTCTATCTCAAGTCGAGAAGCCTTACCAATTCCTTTTAATTTCTTTCCCTGCTTACCTATAATTATCCCCTTGTGCGATTTTTTTTCACAATATATGATCGCACCGATCCGAGTTAACTTTTCGCTTTCACTATAAGATTCAAGTTCTACGGCAACACCATGTGGAATTTCTTCCTCAAGATACATCAAAACCTTTTCACGAATAATCTCCGACACAATAAACCTTTGCGGATGATCCGTCAACATATCTTCCGGAAAATACATCGGGCCGTCACTCAAGTATTTTTGAACTTCAATTACCAAATCATTGACATTCGTACCTTTTTTTGCGCTCAAACCAATAACTTTATCGAATAACTTCATATCCTCATATTGATCAAATATGATTTTAAAGTCATCAGGGTTAAACTTGTCGATTTTATTAATAATAAGGATTTTGGGAGTATCTATCTTTGACAACATTTCGAGAAGATATTTGTTACCCGGGCCGGCATTGATTCCTTCATCAACCATCCAGAGTATAACATCGACCTCTCTAAATGTGTTAGTCGCCATTTCCGTCATCGCACTTCCAAGCTGTGTTCGTGGCTTGTGTATTCCGGGAGTATCGATAAATATTATTTGTGAAGTTGGATTATTTTCGTCGTCAAATTCCGTATGTATTCCTCTTATAATATTTCTTGTTGTTTGCGGTTTATCTGTCGTAATTGCAATTTTTTCTCCAAGTATTGAATTTAACAAGGTAGACTTTCCCACATTAGGCCTACCTATTATTGCAGCAAATCCCGTCTTCATGACTTCAACCTAAATCCATTGAGCAATATTTCATTTAATTTGCACACTTGCAATGAGTCAACTGAACTACCTACAACTACATCTATATCAGGTGCAAATTCATATAAGAATTGTCGACATATTCCACAGGGCCATGCCTCTCCATCGGAACAGGCAACTGCAATAGTTTTAAAATTAGTTTTTCCTTCAGATACGGCCTTAACAACGGCAGTTCTTTCCGCACAAATCGTAGCACCGTAGCTTGAATTTTCAATATTTACTCCCGTATATATTTCTCCTTCAACTGTCAACAATGCCGCTCCTACATTAAAATTTGAAAAAGGCGCATATGAATATTTCAAAACAGATTTTGCCTCTTGGAATAAATTCACGTCTTCTTTTGTTATTTCTCTCATTATATATATTCTCTTTCACTGTATAGAACCTATAATTTATTATCTCACGACAGAAATTATATCCTATGCTAATTTCTCCATTACTTCTTTTTCTATCGTTCTCATCTCAGATTTTGCTCCTTCATCCATGTGATCATACCCCAAAAGGTGGAGGAGACTATGGACAAAAAGATACAAAAATTCTCTGTCGAAACTATGGCCATTCTCTTCAGCTTGCTCCAATATTTTTTTGTCGCATACCACGACATCTCCGAGCATAATAGGATTTTCATCCGAAATAGTTCCAATGTCGTCATATTGTGGAAATGATAATACATCTGTAATTTCGTTCTTACTTCTATAGTCGGAATTAAGACTTTTAATTTCCTCTCCCGTTACAACTGAAACACTAATTTCTGCTCTACCCTCATCTATATTTTCACTTTTCAATATATATGACGCTGCTGTCGTCATTTTTTTTATCACATCTTCGCTTATAACTTCATTGTCGTTAATTAATATGTTCATCTTTTGTATTCCTAAATAAAAATAACCCTGCTTTTTGCAAACTATTATTCTGAGGGGGTGTTTATTGTTTTACTTGCCGTGCGCTTTCGCTTTGTATGCGCACATGGTAGATTGCTTATTTACAACAAAACGAGATTTCTCATATAGAATATACTATGTATAGAAATCTCGTTATTTTCGTGCTTATTATTTAAGGAATGTTTAGTACTTTTTATTTTTCTTTCTTGCAGCCTCAGATTTTTTCTTTCTCTTTACGCTCGGTTTTTCGTAGTATTCTCTCTTTCTGAGTTCTGCCATTATTCCATCTCTTGCACATGATCTTTTAAATCTCTTTAAAACACTCTCTAGGCTTTCATTTTCTTTTACTATTACTTGTGCCACGCTTAAGGTCACCTCCAATCGTAGCTATATTTTTTTTATCACTAAAAAATCACCATTAGGAAAATATTATACAATTATTTTAAGTTTTTTTCAAGCATTATTTGTAATATATTACTTACATATTTACTATTTCGTCAAAAGGCACTAAAATAAATGTCATTAACAAATAAAAACGCCCAAAATAATGTCATATTTATACGAGAATTTAGGTAGCATTCGAATCAAAAAAATATTAATAAAGATTGTATTTTTGCGTATGGAATGCTAAAATTAGAACAATAAAACTATGTTTTATTGTTAGTTTTAGGAGGGAGCAATATGGTTAACAAAATTCGAAAAAGCATCATACTAATGGCAATAATATACACCGCATTAGGCATAGCTTTAATAATAAATCCCAGTACTTCTTTAGATTATGTGTGCATTTCTCTTGGGGTTGTTTCATTGTTTTATGGAATTGCAAATATTTTTACAGGCATAAAAGAAAAGAAAGTGGACGGCACAGTTACAGAAATAATTATAGGCAGCATTCTTTCATTGCTAGGAATTATATTGATTTTTTCTCCTAGATTCTTTACAACTTTAATCATCCTATTTTTCGGCCTATTCTTAATAATTGAGGGAATGAATTCAATTAAAAAAGCCTTTGCACTAAAAGAAATGAACTATAGAAGATGGTGGGGAACATTAATTTCTGCGTTAGCAATTACTCTACTTGGAATACTTGTAGTAATTAATCCTTTTACTACTGCAGATATTGTGATAATATTCATTGGAGTTTCATTCGTCTTCAATGGAATTAATACTATAATAGTAGCATATTTGATTACAAAAGCGACGAAGGATTTTCCGGAAGTAGATCAAGATACACTTTAAAATGGAACTTTTTCATGTACATATAAAATTGGAGGAATTATGCTAATAGACTTAATCAAAAAAAATAGAAGTGTTCGAGGATATAGCCAATCAAGAAAGGCAACAAACGAAGAACTTTTATCGATGATAAACCACGCTAGGCTATGCCCTGTTGGTCGCAATATCCAAAATTTAAGATACCGAATTGTCTTAAACGACAATGAAGTCAAAGATGTGAACTGCAATATAAAATATGCGATGGCGCATCCAGAATGGAATCTGCCTTTACCAGGAACTGAACCCTCCGCATTTATAGTGATTTGTCATGACCAAACTTACGGTAAGTACTCTATGATGGATGGAATCAATGTTGGAATCGCAGCACAAACAATTACGCTTTCGGCTACAGAAATGGGACTATCAGGATGCATGATAGCTTCTTTTAATAAAGAAAATATCAAAAAAGCTCTCAATCTAGATGAAAACATAATTCCGATTCTTGTACTGTCAATTGGTGAATCTTGTGAGGAAATATGTCTAGTAGATATAAATGAAACCGGAGATAGTACTTACTATCGTGATGAAGAAAGCGTTCACTACGTACCGAAGAAGAAATTAGAGGACGTTTTACTCTAAGAAGAAACTTGAAGATGTTCACCGTCAAGTTCCAAGTGGAGCTACGACAATAATAATTAGACGCTAATCAAGAACAACAGAAGAATGCAAATAAATATGCAAAAAGCCATATTGCCTGCAATGGTAATATGGCTTTCTCTTTTTATAGTCGGTTGGGTTAATTTTTTAATAGTTGTTTATTTTACGTTCGATATATGTTGTATGCAATAGGTGATGTGCTTTTTTACTGCCAGGTTTTTCCAAGTAAGTTTCATATAGTTCCTTAATCGCTGGGTTCTCATGCGATTTACGGATTGTGTCTGCACCGTCTAGATTATATAAGACTTTTGCACGCTCCGTGCGTATATCAACAGTATTTCTAATATATCCAGGTTGCTGCGGTTGGCCTCCGCCATTTACGCATCCCCCAGGACATCCCATTATTTCTATAAAGTGATACGTGCTTTCCCCACTTTTTACTCTATCGAGCAACACTTTGGCATTAGAAAGCCCAGAGACTACTGCAACCTTTACATCTAATCCTGCAACTGAGTAAGTTGCTTCTTTTATGCCCTTTGTTCCTCTAACATCGGTGAAATCTAAATTCTTTAATTCCTCACCTGTCAAAGTTTCTACCGCTGTTCTTAGTGCAGCTTCCATTACGCCACCGGTTGCTCCAAATATTACTGCAGCTCCAGTGCCTATGCCCATAGGTGCGTCATACTCTTCATCAGGCAATGTGTGATAATTGATTCTTACTTGCTTAATTAGGCGTGCAAGTTCTCTTGTCGTAAGCGAATAATCCACATCCGCCACGCCGTTTGCTGCTTGATCAGGTCGCTGTAACTCAAACTTCTTAGCAGTACAAGGCATTATTGAAACTACTACCATATCAGAAGGATTAATCTTCTCTTTTTCTGCAAAGTATGATTTAGCGATCGCTCCAAACATCTGTTGTGGCGATTTACAACTTGAAAGATTATCTATCATTTCCGGATAATAGTGTTCACAATACTTTATCCATCCAGGCGAACAAGAAGTTATTAGTGGCAATATTCCGCCGTTTTGGACTCTGTGCAAGAATTCTGTGGATTCCTCCATAATGGTAAGATCGGCAGAGAAATTAGTGTCAAAAACTCTGTCAAATCCTATGCGTCTAAGAGCCGCTGCCATTTTTCCATCTGCGCTAGTGCCAATAGGATATCCGAACTCTTCCGCAAGAGCTGCTCGCACGGCAGGTGCAGTTTGCACTACTACATATTTATCAGGATCTGCTATTGCCGCTAATACGTCATCGATGTGAGATTTTTCTGTTAGCGCACCTGTAGGACATACCGCAATACATTGTCCGCATGATACGCAACTTGTAGTCGCTAAGTCCATTTCGAATGGAGAACCTATAGACGTGTTAAATCCTCTATTATTAGCGCCAATTACGCCGATATCTTGCGTGTTTTCACACACGGCTGTACATCTACGGCATAAAATACACTTACTGTTATCTCTAATCATATGTATAGCACTATCATCTATTGTAGAAGGTGTTTGCTCTCCATCGTAGTATGCGGCATTTTCTACTCCTAATTCCACTGAAAGAGTTTGCAACTCGCAATTTCCACTTCTTACACATGATAGACATTTTTTGTTGTGATTTGATAGTATAAGTTGCAAGGTCTTTTTGCGTGAATCTAAAACTTTAGGAGTGTTAGTAAATACTTCCATCCCTTCATTGATAGGATAGCAACAAGACGCAACTAAACTTCTAGCGCCTTTTACCTCTACTACACAAATTCGGCATGCGCCGATTTCATTAATTTCTTTCAAGAAGCATAGCGTAGGAATTTCAATGTTAACTAGTCTTGCTGCTTCTAAAATCGTAGAACCATGTGGCGCAATAACTTCTTTTCCATTTATTTTTATTGCAATATCTGACATATATTCACCTCTCTTTCATTATTGTATGCTAATAGCATCAAATTTGCATTTTTCAACGCATGCCCCGCATTTTATGCATTTTTCTTGGATAACTGTGTGAGATTCTTTAACTTTTCCATCAATCGCATTGCTCGGACAGACTTTTGCACACAACGTACATCCAATACATTTATCGGGATCAATAACATATGAAAGCAGGTCTTTGCAAACTCCTGAAGGACATTTTTTTTCGATAACGTGCGCTTCATATTCATCTCTGAAGTATCGTAGGGTTGATAAAACCGGATTTGGGGCTGTTTGTCCCAACCCACATAGGGAATTTGCTTTAATATAGTGACAAAGCTCTTCTAGCTTGTCTAAATCTTCGATCACGGCTTGTCCCTTAGATATCTTCTCAAGCATTTCTAACATACGCTTCGTTCCGATCCTGCAGGAAACACATTTACCGCAAGACTCCTCAACTGTAAAGTCTAAGAAGAATTTTGCAATATCTACCATGCAATCGTCTTCATCCATTACAATCAATCCGCCAGAACCCATCATAGAACCTATCGCTATTAAATTATCATAGTCTATTGGAATATCATAATGCTCATGTGGGACGCATCCGCCTGATGGACCACCCGTTTGAGCGGCTTTGAATTTCTTTCCGTTTGGAATTCCGCCACCTATTTCTTCGATGACAGTTCTAAGAGTTGTACCCATCGGTATTTCGACGAGACCCGTATTATTAATTTTTCCTCCAAGAGCAAATACTTTAGTTCCTTTTGACTTTTCGGTTCCCATTGATGCGAACCATTCCGCTCCATTTAGTATGATTTGTGGAATGTTTGCATACGTTTCAACATTGTTTAAGATAGTAGGCTTCTCAAACAATCCCTTAACAGCTGGATATGGAGGGCGAGGATGTGGTTCTCCCCTATTTCCTTCAATTGACGTCATAAGTGCTGTTTCTTCTCCACAAACAAATGCACCCGCACCGAGTCGAATTTCAACATCGAAATCAAATCCATTTCCGAATATATTCTTACCAAGAAGTCCTAAGGCACGAGATTGCTCTATTGCAATTTTGAGTCTATCTACTGCAATTGGATATTCTGCACGCACATATATGTAGCCTTGAGTTGCCCCTATTGCGTAACCCGCAATAGTCATGGCTTCAAGCAATGCATGTGGATCACCCTCTAAAACGGACCTATCCATAAATGCACCAGGATCGCCTTCATCCGCATTGCAGCAAACGTATTTTTGGTCGGCGTCGTTTTGTTTAGCCATATTCCACTTTACACCCGTAGGGAATCCACCGCCGCCACGGCCACGGAGTCCTGAATCTGTAATAACTTTTATTACGTCATCGGGTGACATAGTTGTAAGCGCTATTCCTAAGGCTTCATATCCTCTTGTTCCAATATACTCTTCGATAATCTCAGGGTTGATTACACCACAATTTCTAAGTGCAATACGATACTGTTTTTTATAAAAATTAGTATCCGCAAGAGCTTTTACCTTGCCGTCTTCTTCGGTTTCTTCATAAACTAATCGTGAAACAGGACGCCCTTTTAGCAAATGCTCTTCTACTATTTCGGAAACATCTTCTTCCTTTACCATAGAGTAAAAAGTTGCGTCCGGATAAACGACCACGATTGGCCCTAATGCACATAATCCGTGACAGCCTGTTTGTACTACGGCTACTTCCTTTTCCATTTTTTTATTTTTTATTTCCTCTGTAAAAGACTCAATAAGTTTATGGCTACCCGAAGATACACAGCCTGTTCCACCACAAACCAATACATGTGAACGGTACATATTATCACCTCCTAAGTTAGATTTACCGAATTAAGCGTGTAGTCAGCTATTACTCTATTGCCAATCAAATGACGTTGAACAACTTCCTCGGCTTTTTCCGGTGTCATTTTAATATATGTTGTCTTTTCTTTTCCTGGTTCAATTATTTCGACTATTGGTTCGAACTGACATAATCCGATACACCCTGTTTGAGTAACAGAAACTTTTCCCACGAGACCTTTTTTTTGGACTAATTCCGCAATTTTATTTAGTACGGGTCTAGCTCCACTCGCAATTCCACATGTTGCCATTCCAACTACAACACGCACTTGATCACTATCTTCAGCACGTATTCCTAACTGATTTTGCATCTTATCCCGAATTTCTTTTAATTCTTCAAGACTCTTCATATAATATTCCTCCAATCATGTTTGAAATATGTTAATATACTTCATCGTTGTCTACTTCTTTTTTATTTTGAACGAGATAGTCCATTATATACGCAGATATTTCGGGTGAATCAAAAGGCAGATCGCCTAATATCTCTTTGAATTCTCTCGTATCTAAAATAAAAAATTCTCGGTTGTAACTATACTTATAAATAAAATCGACATCAGGATGATACACAACTAAATTATGTATAGTAGACGATATGTCTCCGAGTGGCATACAGTCAATATGAGACGTTTTAAATTCTGCTAGAACCTTAGTTCCCTTATTAAGCGCGGAGTGTATTGAGAATTTACCGCCTGTCATTTCAGCGGAAGTTTTAAAAAAAGGTATTCCCAATCCCACTTTCCTTGTAGTTCTGCTAGTAAAAAAAGGATCTACGACTCTCTTTAATTCTTCGGGAGATATTCCCGAACCATCATCACAAATCTCGATCACAAGCAATTCGTCCTCGCTATCGATAGAAACACTAATTTCTATGAGCCGAGCTCCTGCCCTCGTCGAATTTTGCACAATGTCTAAAACGTTTAGAGACAACTCCATTAACATAACTTTACTTATAATTCTCTAATATTTCCGGTAGTTGATCGACAGTTAGTCTCCCATACACATCGTCATTAACTAGCATAACAGGTGCCAAACCGCAAGCACCTACACATCGACAAGAATCCAAAGAAAAATTGCCATCTTGCGTGCATTCTCCATTTTTCACACCTATAAGTTGTTCGAGCTTCTCAACAATTTTACCTGCTCCTTTTACATAACACGCTGTTCCAAGACAAACAGATATTTGATACTTGCCCTTCGGTTGCAATGCAAACTGCGAATAAAAAGTTGCCACACCGTAGATTTTTTCAAATGGTATTTTCATCTCGTCAGAGATTAAAGTCATCATCTCAAAAGGCAAATATCCATATATTTCTTGTGTAAGTTGAAGGACTGGCATAAGAGCACCTTGCATTTCTTTTAGTTGCACTATTCCTTCTCGTAGTTGAGACTCTTGCTCGGGAGTCCCAGAAAATGGAATTGTTTTTATGTTATTATTACAACACATTTTATCCTCCTTGAATAAAAAATTACATCTTGTTAAAAATATAACATATTGAAAAATAAAAATATAGTAATTTTTAAAAAAATATGCTATTTTTGTATAATAAATTACGAAAGGGATATCGCATGCTAACAATAGAAGAAATAAAGAGAATATTAGACGCCGAGCTCCTATCTGGTGGAGACAACCTAACAGAAATAGTCAACGGCGCATGTAGCTCTGATTTAATGAGCGATGTACTTGCATTTTCAAAAGATCACTCTGCACTCCTAACAGGACTTTGCAATCCTCAAGTCATACGCACCGCGGAAATGATGGATATGCTTTGTATAATCTTTGTTAGAGGGAAAAAGCCTGATGAACTGGTTATTAACATGGCACAAAAAAGGAATATTATTTTACTTGCAACAAAGTATCATATGTTCACAGCTAGCGGATTACTTTATAACGCAGGGCTTTTGGGAGGAAATGAAAAACATGAACGATAAAATGATATTTGAATATGAAGTACAGACGGATGATTTCACAATGGTTGGTGAGGCTAGTAGCGACATTAAAAGTAAACTCAAACAACTTGGAATCAATCCGGAACATATAAGAAAAGTTGCTATCGCAATGTATGAAGGTGAAATAAACATGGTTATACATGCAAATGGAGGGAATATTACAGTCGAAATTACGCCTCAGAAGATAACCATGGTACTAAAAGATATCGGGCCTGGTATCCCAGACATAGAAAAAGCGATGGAGGCTGGGTTTTCCACTGCAACAGATGAAATAAGGAGCCTCGGGTTTGGAGCAGGAATGGGTCTGCCAAATATGAAAAAATACACGGACAAAATAGATATTCAAACAGAGTTAGGTGTTGGGACGACAATACTAATGGAAGTAGATTTATAAATCTAATTGCACGTTACTCCGGAAAGGAATATTATACAATGAATAAATTTAATCATTCAGTATATTTAGATGAAGACCTGTGTAGAGGTTGTATCAATTGTTTAAAAAGATGTCCAACACAGGCAATTAGGGTAAGAGACCAAAAAGCAAAAATAAATCCCAAGTTTTGCATTGATTGTGGAGAGTGTATTAGATTATGCCCTCATCATGCAAAAAAAGCCTCTTATGACAGCCTTAACGAAATGAACAAATATAAATACAAAGTAGCACTACCTGCACCCGCACTTTACAGCCAATTCAATCATTTATACGACGTCAATATTGTATTAAATGGACTGCTCAATATGGGATTTGATGATGTGTACGAAGTAAGCGCTGCTGCAGAAATAGTATCGGAGGCAACACGTACCTTTTTAGAAGAACACGACGAAATATCTCCATGGATTAGCACAGCCTGTCCTACTATCGTAAGATTGATAAGGGTAAAGTTTCCGAATTTGATACCCCACCTACTTCCGTTAAACCCACCAATCGAAGTTGCAGCTCAAATCGCCGCACAAAATGCAATTAAAAAAACATCATTACCAAGAGAAGACATTGCGATTTGTTTCATCTCGCCCTGTCCATCCAAAGTTACGTATGCCAAATCTCCTTTGGGAACAGAAAAATCTGAAGTAGATCATGTATTTGCAATAAAAAAAGTATATCCCGAATTATTATCTAGTATGCACTCCCTAGAAGAAAATATACCGCACATAGCCTCATCGGGAAGCCTTGGTATTAATTGGGGTAGAAGTGGTGGAGAAGCTGGTGGGCTTTTTACCGACCAATATTTAGCTGCTGATGGGATTGAAAATGTAATCCGAGTCCTTGAAGACCTAGAAGACGAAAAATTCACAAAACTAAGATTTGTCGAATTAAATTCATGTAATAGCGGCTGTATCGGTGGAGTTTTAACTGTAGAAAATCCTTACCTTGCAAAAGTAAAACTAAAGCATATCAGAAAAAATCTACCTCTGTCTCTGAGCTGCATTGATTCTACTGAAAATGCGAATCAATACACTGACTGGTCAAAAAAAGTAGAATATGAACCTGTTTTCCGATTAGGAAAAACAATTATTGACAGCTTTGCAATGATGAACCAAGTAGAACGAGTATACAAAAAATTGCCCGGTCTAGATTGTGGCTCTTGCGGTGCTCCTGACTGCAGAGCAATGGCGGAAGATATAATAAAAGGAGAAGCGACTGAACAAGACTGTATCCACCTATTAAAGGAAACATTATTAAATGAACGGAGTGAAAAATGACAATAGAACAATTAATAGAAAAAGAACTTTTCCCGGTTATTTGCAAAGGTAAAGATTTACAAATGGAAATAACAAAGCCTTTTTGTTGTGACTTACTAAGCATAGCAATGAGTAAGGCGCCAGAAGGAAGTGTTTGGGTTACAGTGATGGGAAATATGAATACAATCGCAGTAGCATCACTAACAGATGTTAGTTGTATTATATTAGCCGAAAACTCACAACTTGATGATCCATCAACCCAAAAAGCTATAAATGAGGGAATAACTATACTAAAGACTGAGATGCCTATTTTTGATGCAGCATTAAAAGTATATCAGTTAATTAATAAGCATTAATCTAGGAGTATAATAGTGCAACTATCTTACGACTTACATATCCACTCTTGCTTGTCTCCTTGTGGGGATGATGACATGACTCCCTTTAATATTGTTGGAATGGCAAGTATTAAAGGGCTTGATGTAATTGCAGTTACTGACCACAACACGTGTAAAAACTGCCCCGCAATCATGCACCATGCCGAAAAACTAGGAATCCTAGCAATTCCAGGAATGGAACTAACTACATCCGAAGAGGTTCATTCATTATGCTTATTCCCATCTCTCAAAATGGCTATGCAATTCGATGAATACGTCCAAAGTCAATTACTAAAAATACCAAATGATGAAGCTATATTTGGAAAACAACAGGTAATGGATTTCAATGATACAATTATTACTAATGAAAAAAACTTGCTCGTCAGTGCCACCTTGATATCCTTTTATGACATATTTGATTTGACTAAAAAATATGGCGGCATAACAATTCCCGCACATGTCGACAAAAAAACAAATAGTGTAATATCAAATCTAGGATTTATTCCACAGGAAAGCAAGTTTACCACGGTGGAAATAAAGAATAAGGACAACTTGGCTGAAGTACTCAATTCAAACCATTATCTTAAAATATGCAAAATACTCCATAACTCTGATGCTCATCTTTTGCAAGACATAAATGAACCTACTGAAAAAATTGAAGTCGAACATAAGTCAATCGAATCAATTTTAAAGTTCTTACAATTCTAATATACTATTTATTTTCGAAAATGTTTAATCAGTGCGGCCGTTCTCGAGAAAACAATTCTGCAACTGACAAAGTCTGCTCCGACATATACGGAGACACTAAAAACAAACTTCATCCACTTAGTAGTGTTTTTAGTGCCTCGGTCATCCGCAGATTTTGCTAACACTTGCGACGCAGAGTTTTCTCTCGAACTCTACATGCTAGGCATTTTCGAAAATGTTCAATAATAATAAATAAAATAAATTTGATATATCGCTTGACATATGGAAATAATTTGATATAATCAAATTATAACTGATAAGGAAATAAATTATGATGAATTTTATGAACAGTACCAATAAAGAATACGCAAAAATATTTAATGCTCTAAGTGATGAAAAGAGACTTAATATCCTTGAGCTTCTAAGAGACGGTGAAAAATGTGCATGTGTCATTACGGATTTGACCGGAATTAAACAAACAGCGCTCTCGTATCATATGAAGATACTATGCGACTCCAAATTAGTTTCATCTGCTCAAGTCGGTAAATGGGTCCATTATTCACTATCGGATAATGGCAAGCAGTTTGCCATTCAATTACTCAACGAACTATTAACTCCGAATACGAAACAAACTCAAAACAGTTTCTATTTAGATAAACTAGAAAAAGTGGATACGATTACAGCATAAGAACGGCTGGATAAGCCCTTTTTTCAAAGGGCTATAATTTTTAAGCTACATATCAAAAAAAATTAATATCAAAATATATTTATATAGCTAACTCATATATCTGGAGGATAAAATTATGGGAGAAATATGGCAATTCATTCAAACACAAATATTAGGAATGAAATGGCTCAACGACGGAGTCGGAATCTTTTTAAGTAGTATTGGGATAGATCTAACATCACAATGGGGTGGCAGTCTACAATTTTTCATATATGATGTAATTAAAATTACAATTCTATTGTGCACACTGATTTTTTTTATCTCTTACATTCAGAGTTTCTTTCCACCGGAAAGAAGTAAAAAAATTCTCAGTAAATTCAAAGGAATATGGGCTAATATAGTTTCTGCACTCCTTGGAACAATAACACCGTTTTGTTCGTGTTCCTCTATCCCTCTTTTTATGGGATTCACAAGCGCAGGACTTCCAGTAGGAGTAACTTTTAGCTTTTTAATCTCATCACCTATGGTTGATCTTGGTTCTCTCGTCCTCCTGATGAGTATATTCGGGGCAAGAGTCGCAATTATATATGTTATAGTTGGATTAATCATCGCAGTAATCGGCGGGTCACTACTCGATAGGCTGGGAATGGAAAAATATGTAGAAAGTTTTATATTAAATGCAGGAAATATCGATATCGAATCCCCTACCCTCACAAAAAAAGAGCGCCTTATTTTCTCAAAAGAACAAGTCACTAATACTTTTAAAAAAGTGTTCCCATATATTCTAGTCGGAGTAGGAATAGGTGCATTCATACATAATTGGATACCTCAAGATATAATAGAAACTATCCTTGGGAGTCAAAACCCTTTCGGAGTAATACTTGCTACTCTCGTGGGAGTACCTATGTATGCTGATATTTTCGGAACGATACCAATTGCAGAAGCATTATTGGCAAAAGGTGCACAGCTAGGAACGATACTTTCGTTTATGATGGCTGTTACAACACTAAGTCTACCATCTATGATTATGCTACGAAAAGCAGTTAAGCCGAAGCTATTAGGCGCATTTATTGCAATATGTGCAGGTGGTATCATCATCGTAGGATATTTATTCAACGCATTCCAGCATTTACTTGTTTAGCAGCTATTCGAAACAATCACAAAACCATGTAATCAGACTATAGGTTCGAAAGAATAGTACTAAGCTTCGCCGAACCATGTTATCATACTAGCCATGGGCTAAATCTGAAAGAAAAGGTCTTACAATGAAAATAATAATTATAGGTGCAGTAGCAGCGGGAACATCGGCTGCGGCAAAGGCAAGAAGAAATGATGAAAATGCAGAAATAATTATCTACGATAGAGATACGTTTATATCATATTCAGGTTGCGGCATGCCATATTATATCGGTGGTGAAGTAGACTCTATAGATATGCTAACACCTCGCGACCCATCTTTTTTTAAAAAAAAGTATAATATTGAGGTAAAAACAGGGTTCGAGGTTCTTTCTATCAATCCCACAAAAAACTCTCTCTCAATATTAAACATGGAAAATCGGGAAATCTTCACAGATAATTACGACAAATTGATAGTTGCCACGGGTGCTAGTCCATTCAAACCTACAATAAAAGGCATAGATTCTGACAACGTATTTTTTCTGAGAAATATATATGATGCAACTAAAATAAAAAATTATATTGATACTAATAAACCGAAACGAGCAGTCATTGTAGGAACCGGATTTATCGGATTTGAATTGCTCGAAAATTTTCTTCACCTAGGCATGGATGTTACCGTCGTAGAACTAGCGAATAAAATTACTCCTAACTTAGATGAAGATATGGCGACATATCTCGAAAATCAACTTTTGGAAAAGGGAATAAATATAATTAAACAAGTTGCAATTTCAAACATCAATGATAAAACCGTTACCCTTTCAAACAATACGACTCTAGATGCAGATTTTGTTGTAATTTCAACTGGGGTTCGACCAAATACGACTCTTGCACAAAAATGCGGGATTCAATTAGGTGAGACCAGTGCAATCAAAGTCGACGATACGATGAAAACAAGCTATGCCAATATCTACGCGTGCGGTGATTGTATTGAAACATATTCGTCTATTACTAAAAAGCCTACATATCGTCCATTAGGCTCAACTGCCAACAAAACAGGTAGAATAGCGGGAGATTGTGTAACCGGTGGTACTCTAAGGTATAAAGGTAATTTGTCCACGGGGATATTTAAATTCTTAGATATTACAGTTGGCACTAGCGGATTAAACGAAATAGATGCGATAGAAAATGGCTATGAAGTTGAAATTTGCCATAATATAAAACCCAATAAACCGGAATATATGGGGGGAAAGGAGATGGTAATTAAAGCTATAGCTGATAAAAAAACTAGCCGACTACTCGGAGTTCAGATTATTGGAGCTGAGGGTGTAGATAAAAGAATAGATGTATTTGCAACCTTAATTACATATGGAGCGACTGTCGATGAACTGTTTCATCTCGACTTGGCATATGCACCCCCCTTTTCCACAACAAAAGATCCAGTACACTATACTGGAATGATATTAGATAATGCAATCAATGGGGATAGAAAGCTTTTTACATCTTCAGAGATCGACACAGTAAAAGAAGTTCAAATAATAGATGTCCGAAGTACAACCGACTTTATGGAAAAAGGTTCCGTGAATAATGCAATCAATATACCGCAGTCTGAATTGAGAAATACAGATTTGCCACTCGATAAAAATCTACTTACGGTTACGTACTGCAACAAAGGAGTTACAGGTAATGCTGCCCAAAACATCTTGATAGGAAAAGGATTTAAAAATGTACGCAACCTCTCGGGTGGGCACAAATTCTACAAACCAACGCGTAAAAGAAATAGTTAGTACTTGCTTGAACTTTGAGTAGTATCAACGGCGTAAACACATTAATAATTTAGTCTCAATTTAAAATATAAGGAGGAAAAATGGGATTATTTAATTTTGGAAAAAAGAAAGAAGTATCTTGTGGCTGTAAAGGAAATTGTGAACCTACACCTGAAATCGCACAAGACGACTGTGGCGGTGGCACTTGCTGCGTTCCGTCTGTGAACACTGAAAAGGAAGACACAAGCGAGGAAATGGCGATGTGTGACTGTGGTAGCGTGTGCAAAGTTTCAGACATCGAAGCTAAAGCGGCCGAAAACAAAAAAACAGATGGAATAAAAGTACTAGGGCCTGGTTGTAAGAAATGTACAGAACTTGAAAATAATGTAAAAGAAGCACTATCTCAAATGGGAGAAAATATCGAAATTCAACATGTAACTGATTTTGCATCCATTGCATCTTACGGCGTAATATCGACTCCTGCACTAGTTATTGATTCTAAAGTAGTGTCTGTAGGCAAAGTCTTAAAAACCGATGAAGTAGTTAAAATCATCACAAAACATAGGTAACAAAATTACATCATACAAAAAGAAGCCTCTCTTCAAGTTGGAAGGAAAGCTTCTTTTTCATATTTATAACCATGGCAAGATGGAACCCGCCTATAGAGGCAGGTTCCATCGTCTAACTTTCAGTGACGAGTACATAATCGCCCACTAAAACCCTATGAGTCTAATCGCCTCTCGTGCCAACTTGCAATCTTAAATTCTACTCACTATGATGCGATGAAAAAACTCTCGAAGTCATTCGAGATTCCTTACTAGCTATTTTATCATCATACATCTTCTGATCTACTATTTTAAAGAAATCATTGTATTGAATCATAGTTTTTCCCACAAATTTATCATACCCTATTGCAAGAGAATATTTATATACTGCATTTTTGTTCACTTTACTGATATGACTGATTACATCTGTGATCATAGCATCTATCTCGCTTTTTTCACAACCAATCAAAAGAGAGACAAATTCATCTCCGCCTATACGGAAAGTCTTTCCAAACTTTCCAAAATTACTATTAAGCGCGTAATAGGAATTCCTTAGTGCATTATCTCCTTCAATATGTCCTAGATTGTCATTAATTTGCTTAAGATTATTCATATCCGATATAATACACCAAACACTCTTTTCTTTGTCCTCATCATGAAATATCTCATTTAATTCTTCATGATATGCCTTTGCATTATATCCACCAGTTAATGTGTCATTAAAAGAATATTCAAGAAGCATGGTTTTCATTTTATTTGCTACGTTAGCAATTCTGCCTACTTCGTCATTTGTATATAGTTCGCTCGGTATTTCGATCTTCATATTTCCCGTTTCTGCTATTTGTGACATCGCCTTTTCAAGTTTGATAAGACTCGTACTCATACTTCTTGAGAAAAATATGGTAAAGAGAATAACACCAAGTATAATAATTAAACCTATTACACCCGCGGAAATAAACATAGTAAATACAAGCGTATCATTATTTTCAAGGGCCTCTTGCATTATTATTTCTTCTTCATAAGAGAAGTCATCTATACTGCCAAAGAATTCATTTGCAATAGGTGTTACAACTTGCAAAGCATACAATGCATCAGCGTAATCACCACCAGCGATCCAAATGTCCGCCGAAAGTATCATACTTTCTTTATATTCGTTTTTTTCCTCAATAATACTTTCAAATTCTACTAGCTGAGATCCTGTCAAATACTTAGCGTATTCATCCATTTTATGATCAAGATCATCGAATGCTGTTATATAATCGTCGTAATAACCATTTTTTACAGATTCATCCTCGGCAAATAAAATATCCCGCCCTAATACTCGACAAACATACATATTTCTGATAATAGCACTCAGCTCTTCTTTGTGCCTCACATTATTATCGATGATATTTTGCGAGGAGTTATTAACAATTGCAAGCGAAAAAACCAAGAATACAGCGATGATTAAAACACTTACTATAACAAATAATTGCAACGGAAGAAATTTCTTCGTTATTGTTGCATTATTAAGCCAATTAAGAAATCTATTCATAAAAATACTTCCCTCCCTCCTCTAAATACGTAACAATACGGCGTGTTGTTTTTATTTTAATATTTATAATTATAACAGAACATTATTTCAAAGTCAATTCAACAATTCCATCCGATAAGTTCAAAATATATTGCTACTTACCTTTACCATGTTCCATTACATTACCATCGTATGAACTTTCATCCTTCCCATTATTATTCCCGCTGTTTTTATAATTTGTATTATTATCACTGTCTACATATTTTCCAATTTTAGTAGCGGTTGTTGCATAGACTGTTTCACTCTAATTGATAAAATAACATAGGTTTTATACATAAAATAGAAAACTTCTTCATAGTACATTCCTTCAATATTATACCAAACGTGAATTAAACGTGGAATTATTTTCGAAAGATACAAAATTATTGATTTCTTGATACAGAAAATGAAATTTATTCTAATATAAATCCACATTATCAAGTACACTTATGATATAATGATATAATAATATAATAGAAATTACATATCACACACCATTTTGAATTTTGAAGAATGAAAGAGTAAAACATTGTACTCAATATTCACACAGACATATTGAAACCATAACATCTATTCAAATAAAGGAGTACTTAATATACTATGAATAATGCATTTAGACAAGATATACTCAAGGATATTCAGATTAAAAAATTCTGTGCTTATGGCTTTCTAAAGAATTTGAAATTTTTTGAGCCGTATTTAATTATCTATTTAATGGGAAATAACGTAAATCTCTTCCAGATTGGAATATTAATTGCAATCAGAGAAGTAATTGTAAATATCTTTGAGATTCCCTCTGGAATAATAGCAGATTACTTCGGCCGAAAAAAAGAAATGTACTTTTGTTTTAGCTTTTATATTATCTCATTTGTTTTTTTCTTCTTTTTGGACAGTTTCACAGTTGCAATTTTTGGAATGATCTTTTTTGGTCTGGGCGAGGCATTTAGATCGGGTACTCACAAAGCGATGATATATACTTACTTGGACTCCAAGAATTGGCGTACTGAAAAAACTTTTGTATATGGAAGAACTCGCTCTTTTTCTTTGATTGGAAGTGCTATTAGTAGCCTACTCGGAATTGGATTGATACTCATTGTACCTACCGACAGCTATATATTCCTCTTTTCCATAATCCCCTATTTACTAGACTTGATGTTAATTATGAGCTATCCTAAGTTCTTAGATACATCAGATAAAAAAAGTGATGCATCTTTTAAAGAAATGAGTAAAGGAATTGTTGATAGCTTTCGTAAAAATAAAAAACTACGGAATATCCTAATTGAAGAAGGCGTTTCCGAAGCAGGTTTTTCATATGCAAAGGATTTAATTCAACCATTATTAGAAATCATCATAACCGGAACCGGACTTTCACTAATTTCCACTTTATCCGCTGATGATAATTTAAAAGTAATATTAGGGGTTGTCTACACTATCCTAAATCTAGTCGGTTCATACTTTTCTAAAAAAGCGTATATATTGAAAGAAAAAAGAACAAATATTGAATGCTTATCGATATTGCACATATCTTACGCGATTTCCTGTGGGCTGCTCGCAGTATTCACGGAGCAATATTTGATTGTTTGCATGATATATATTGTATTTTACATTTTGCATAATATTCGCAAACCGATATTTGTAGATGAAATAGATGATAATATAGAAAAATCAAGTAGGGCAACAACTCTCAGTGCAGCGGCTCAACTAAAGTCAGTATTATTAATGATATTTGCCCCCCTTCTTGGATTAATAGCCGACCAAATAGGAATAAGTTGGGTAATGGTTATTTTATGTGCTATATTTGTGGGCACTTATCCATTGCTTAATAATAATACAAACAGAGGAAAAAATAATGCAAGTAAATCAGATTCTTAACCTATCTGGGATAAAATACGAATGTAATGATAATTTCGAAGTAAACGACATTGTTTATGACTCAAGAGAAGCAAAGGACAATTCCATCTTTGTTTGCATAGAAGGAGCACATGTTGATGGCCATACTTATGCAGATGAGGCATTTAAAAATGGGGCTAAACTTATAGTTGCCTCGAAAAAAATAGATTCTAGCCTACCCGTAGTAATTGTTAACGATACAAGAGAATCTCTAGCTATTCTTTCAGCACATTACTTTGATAGACCTTACGAAAAGCTTAAAACGATCGGAATAACTGGCACAAAAGGTAAAACTACTACTAGCATAATGATAAAAAGTATTTTAGAATATGCTGGTTACAAAGTCGGGGTTATTGGAACAATTGGTCTTATCATTGGTGATAAATTAGAAAAACTAGATAATACAACCCCCCAAAGTTACCTAGTTCAAAAATACATGGCGATGTTAGTACAACAGGGTTGCGATTACTGTGTAATGGAAGTTTCTTCGATCGGAATTAGAGACAAACGCATCTATGGTTTTGAATTAGATTGCGGAATATTTACGAACCTATCAGAAGATCACATTGGTGGTGTAGAACATAAGGAGATGGATGAATATCTACACTGTAAATCTTTACTATTCCAAATGTGTAACACGGGAATACTAAACTTTGATGATCAAAACATCGAGAAGATACTAGCTGGACGTACTTGCAAAGTAATTAGTTACGGATTCAATGAAAACTCCGACTATCGTTGCATCGAAAGCAAATTGATCTCGGACTACTCATCTTTGGGATCTACACTTAAGGTTACAGGAAAAACAAATATGAATTTTCGAATTAATCTTCCCGGGAAATTTAACTCGTACAATGCGCTAGCAGCAATAGCCTCTTGTAAACATTTTGGAATTAATGACGATGCAATAGTTAAAGGATTGCAAATAACAAAAGCAAAAGGAAGAGTCGAACCTATTAATATATCAAATGATTTCATATTGTTAATTGACTATGCGCACAATGCATTGAGCATGGAGAGTATATTATCTACTATTATAGAATATAAACCCAAAAGGGTTGTATGCGTATTTGGAGCAGGCGGAAATAGACCTAAAAGTCGCCGTTATGAGGTTGGCGAAGTTTGCGGAAAATTAGCGGACCTATCTATTATAACGTCAGATAACAATCGTTATGAAAGCATTTTCGATATTATAGATGATATCAAAATCGGTATAAGTAAAACAAATGGGAAATATATTGAAATCCCAGATAGAAAGAATGCCATAAAATTTAGCATCCAAAACGCTCAACCAGGCGATATCATAGTCTTAGCTGGTAAAGGGCATGAAGACTACCAAGAAATAAATGGTAAAAAATATCCATTCGATGAGCGTGTTGTTATCCAGGAAATCCTAAAAGAGCTCAATTATTAAAACATATTACATTATATATAGCATGTATACTATATATATATGCTATACTAATCTAACATTTTACATTCCTAAATCTAATCAAACTACAATACCAAATCTATATATCCGATATTTTTAATAGAAAGTTATTGACCTAAAATTCTATCCACTCCATTTAACAATCAACAAGCGACTGTAGTGCAAATTGAAATGTGCTCATTTTTTGTTTATATCGACTACTGTGAAAAAATTCTTAACAAAAAAAAGTCTCTATGTATATTTCATAGAGACTTTCAATAAACCGGCAACGTCCTACTTTCCCAGGCAGCTGCCCACCAAGTATTATCGGCG
>CAYIYH010000008.1:0-69456 GCA_964367585.1 uncultured Oscillospiraceae bacterium | reverse complement strand
TCAAAATCCAGTGGTGGCAACACCGTATCGGTTCGACCCCGATCGCCGGCACCAAAAAAAAATTAAATAATTTAAACCGTTGACGCGGAGATAAAAATAAGAAAAGAACTTCCAGAGAGTTCGGGTAGCTGTGATCCGAATAGTGACTGC
Organism: uncultured Oscillospiraceae bacterium; assembly: GCA_964367585.1. Taxonomy (GTDB): domain Bacteria; phylum Bacillota; class Clostridia; order Peptostreptococcales; family Anaerovoracaceae; genus CAYJGJ01. Next base: position 69,306 of record CAYIYH010000008.1, on the reverse strand, counting down.
TTATTAAATGGACCGCCGAGGGCATAGTCAAAGGGAATAATCCCGAGTATTCTATGACGTGTTGGCTTACGTTAGTAGTCGGAAATATGTTAGTATTTCGCAGAGTGTATAGAATTTTCCTATAAAGCAAGGTGGTACCACGGGTATTATGAATTCTCGTCCTTGACAGATTTGTTTCTGTTGAGGACTTTTTTTATTCTCTCAGAAAAATACTATTTATACGGAGGAATAAAATGAATTTTTATCCAAAATTAAGTGAAATTAATACAATTTTAGAATCAGGTAAATTTAAATCTATCCCTGTAACCTATAGTTTAGACCAAAAAATAGAAACGTTAGACATTTATAAGAAGTTAAAAAATATTAGCAAAAATGTTTTTATTCTTGAATCTTGTGAAGACACACAGAATTATGGAAGATATAGTTTTTTAGGCTTTGATCCAATCCTTGAAATTACCGCAAAAGATAATATCGTTAGAATTAAATCAGCTATCACGTTAGAATCCAATATCGATTCACCGCATAAGTATATTAAACAAATTTTAGATGAAAATATTAGTCCTAAAATCGATAAATTACCTCCGTTTACAGGGGGGCTTGTTGGATATTTTTCTTATGATTTTATTAAATATAGTGTGCCGAAATTAAACCTCGTTGCAAATGATGATGAGGAATTTAATGATGTTGACTTAATGCTTTTTGATAAAGTAATTGCCGTAGATAATTTTAATAAAAAGATAATTATAATTGTTAATATTAAGACAGATAATCTTGAAATAAATTACAACAAAGCTACTAGAGAAATCAAAAATATAATTGATCTGATAGAAACAGGAGAAAAAATCAAAGAACAAAAAGGAAAACTACTTTCACCATTTGAATCGACTTTTACTAAAAAACAATTTTGTGATATTGTAAAAAAGGCAAAACACTATATTTTTGAAGGTGATATTTTTCAAGTAGTACTATCCAATAGGCTTACTGCAAATTATAAAGGAAGCTTAATTGAGATATATCAAAAACTTAAAAAGAAAAATCCATCTCCATATATGTTTTATTTTTCGAGCGATCACATGGAAATGGTTGGAGCTTCTCCAGAAACCTTAGTGAAAGTACTAGATGGTAAAGTTACCACTTATCCTCTTGCAGGAACGAAACCTAGAGGTAGTACAGAGGTAGAAGATTTATCACTTGAAAAAGAACTTTTATCTGATCCAAAAGAATGTTCAGAACATAATATGCTTGTAGATTTAGGACGAAATGATATAGGAAAAATATGTGAATTTGGAACAGTTAAAGTAGAAGAATACATGAAGATACTCAAATTTTCTACAGTTATGCATATCGGCTCTACAGTAACAGGTATGCTTGATAAAGATAAACATGCACTTGATGTTATTGATGCGATTCTACCAGCAGGAACGCTATCAGGCGCTCCTAAAATTCGTGCTATGGAAATTATAGATGAGCTCGAAAATGAAAAACGTGGAGTTTATGGAGGAGCTATAGGATATTTAAATTTTAATGGAAATATAGATACTTGTATAGCGATTAGACTTGCTTTTAAAAAAAATAATAAAATATTTGTTCGTTCTGGTGCAGGAATTGTTTTTGATTCGGTGCCGGAAAATGAATATCAAGAATGTATCAATAAAGCAAGATCTATTGTAGATGTTTTAGGAGACAACGATGATATTAATAATAGATAATTATGATAGCTTTTCATACAATTTATACCAAGCAGTGGGGGAGATAAATAAAGATGTAAAAGTTATAAAAAATGATGAATGGACTGTAAGTCAAATAGACGAACTAAATCCAACACATATTATTTTATCGCCTGGACCCAAGAAACCCAAAGATGCAGGGATTTGCCTAGAATTGATAAAAAAACTCCATACTAAATATCCTATTTTAGGCGTATGCTTGGGACACCAATCAATATGTGAAGCCTTTGGTTCAAATATAATATATGCCAAAGAAGTTATGCATGGAAAACAATCGAAAATAACACTTAAAAAAAGTAGAATTTTTGCTACTTTAAATAAAAATATTAAAGTAGCAAGATACCACTCACTTTCTGCCGATAAATCAAGTATACCTAATGAACTAATCATAACTGCAACTACTGATGATGGAGAGATTATGGCAGTAGAACATAATAATTACTCAGTGTTCGGAGTACAATTTCATCCTGAATCTATACTTACCCCAAATGGAAAAACTATAATAAAGAATTTTTTGGAGATATAAAATGATAAGAGAAGCAATAATTAAACTTGTGAACAAAGAAAATTTAGCAGAAGAGATAGCATATGATGTTATGAATGAAATAATGAAGGGTGAAGCATCTCATATTCAAATAGGGTCATATTTAACCGCATTATCGATTAAAGGTGAAACAATTGAAGAAATTGTCGCATCTGCTAGGAGTATGAGAACACATGCTACTAAACTTCTAAATGATAAGGATGTACTTGAAATAGTTGGAACAGGTGGAGATAATTCTAACTCTTTTAATATTTCTACGACTTCCGCAATAGTACTTGCAAGTGCTAAAATACCTGTTGCAAAGCATGGAAATAGAGCGGCTTCAAGTAAATGTGGAGCCGCCGATGTTCTTGAAGCATTAGGGGTAAAGATAGATATCTCTCCCGAAAAAAGTATGAATATGCTTTCTGAAATTGGAATTTGTTTTTTATTCGCACCTATCTATCACGGAGCTATGAAAAATGTAGCACCTGTAAGAAAAGAGCTAGGCTTTCGAACATTATTTAATGTATTAGGACCTCTATCTAATCCACTAGGGGCAAGTATGCAGCTTATGGGTGTATATGACGAAAACTTAGTTGAACCTTTGGCAGAAGTATTGATGCGACTAGGTGTTAAGCGTGGAATGGTAGTATATGGTACAGATAGCCTTGATGAAATATCAATTTCGGCACCGACAAAGGTTTGTGAAATAAGAGATGGATGGTTTAAATCTTATGAATTAAATCCGGAAGATTTAGGCATTAATTTATGTGATAAAATAGATCTTTTAGGTGGTACCGCGGAAGAAAACGCAGAGATTACACGTAAAATTTTAAGTGGAGAAAAAGGTTCAAAAAGAGATGCTGTTGTACTAAACTCTGCAGCAGCACTGTCTGTTGCAAGAGATGATTTGACAATACAACAGGCTATTAGCGTGATAGAAGAAATTATTGACAGTGGGAAAGCTTTAAGCAAATTGAATGAATTCATCGCTTTTTCAAATAGTTAGGAGGTGAACGATTTGATTTTACATAAAATTGCAGAATCTACGGAACTACGTGTAAAAAAAGACAAAGAATCACTTAGTTTGGAAGAAATAAAACATGCAGCTTTAAAACTTCAAAAAGGTGAATTGGTTTTTGAAAAGGCTTTAAATAGAAATAGAGTTTCTATAATAGCTGAAGTGAAAAAAGCATCCCCATCCAAAGGAATCATTTCGGCTGATTTTCCTTTTTTGAAAATTGCAAAGGAATATGAACAGATAAGGGTTGCCGCTATATCAGTACTCACAGAACCAAATTGGTTTTTAGGTAGTAAAGAAATTTTTATGGAAATACGAAATCATGTAAAACTCCCCATGTTAAGAAAAGATTTTACTATAGATAAATACCAAATATATCAATCCTATTTAATGGGTGCCGATGCTATTTTACTCATAGTCGCATTATTAAATGAGGGTAAGATAAAAGAATATCTTGATATATGTAAAACACTTGGAATTTCAGCAGTAGTAGAAACACATGACAAAAAAGAAATTGAAATTGCAATTAACGCAGGAGCAAAGATAATTGGTGTCAATAATCGTAATTTAAATGACTTTACGGTTGACTTAAATAACGCAAGTAATCTTAAAAAGTATATTCCAAAAGATGTAGTGTATGTAGCGGAAAGTGGTATTTTAAGCCCATCAGATGGAATTAATCTTATAAATAATGGAGCCAATGCTCTATTAATCGGTGAAGCACTTATGAAAAGTGATGACAAAGAAGGTTTTATAAAAAATATTTTGGAGCATAAATATGAATAAAATTAAAGTATGCGGATTATTCCAAGAAAATGACATAGAGTATGTGAATATAGCAAAACCTGATTATGTTGGATTTATAGTGAATTTTAAAAAGAGTCACAGAAGTATTGACTATGATAAAGCAAAAACATTAATTAAAAAATTAGACAAAAATATCAAGTCTGTATGTGTTTTTGTAAATGCTGATGTTGATACGGTTTTAAAATTTGCAGAGTTTGCAGATGTAGTTCAGCTTCACGGTGATGAAGATAACGATTATATAAAAAATCTACGATTAAAAAACGTAGATTTAGAAATATGGAAAGCATTTAAAGTTAAAACGAAGAAAGATTTAGATCTTGCAAAACAATGTACGGCAGATAAAATTTTGTTAGATAATGGTTATGGTACAGGACAAAAATTTGACTGGAGCTTAGTAGAGGAATTTAATAGAGAATTCATATTAGCAGGGGGAATAAATTCTGATAATATTCTAAGTGCTGTGAATCTATTCAATCCATATTGTGTAGATGTTAGTAGTGGGGTAGAAGAAAATAAAGTAAAAAGCTATAACAAAATATGTGAGATTGTTAAAACTATAAGACAGGAAAACAAATTAGAAAATAAAGATGGGCAAGGAGGGAATAATGAGGAAAGGTAAATTTGGAATTCATGGGGGACAGTATATACCCGAAACACTAATGAATGCTGTAATAGAACTTGAAAATGCTTATGAGCACTATAAAAATGATAAATCATTTAATGATGAATTAGAAAAACTATTTAACGAATACGCTAATCGTCCTTCGAAATTGTATTATGCGGAAAAAATGACACAGGATCTAGGTGGTGCAAAGATTTATTTAAAACGAGAAGATTTAAACCATACTGGGGCTCATAAAATTAACAATGTTTTGGGACAAGTTTTACTAGCTTCTAAAATGGGTAAAACGAGAATTATTGCCGAAACAGGGGCAGGGCAGCATGGAGTTGCAACAGCTACAGCTGCAACACTTTTTGGAATGAAATGCGAAATTTTTATGGGAAAAGAAGATTGTGAAAGACAGTCACTCAACGTATACAAAATGGAACTTTTAGGGGCAAAAGTCAATCCAGTGACTTCTGGAACAGCAACACTCAAAGACGCAGTTTCTGAAACAATGCGTGAATGGACATCAAGAATAGATGACACTCATTACGTATTAGGATCAGTTATGGGACCGCATCCGTTTCCTACTATAGTAAGAGATTTCCAAGCTGTAATATCAAAAGAGATAAAAGAGCAATGTTTAGAAAAAGAAAATAAACTTCCTGATGCTGTTGTAGCATGTATTGGTGGTGGATCAAATGCAATAGGTGCATTTTATAATTTTTTAAATGATAAAGAGATTAGATTAATAGGATGTGAAGCGGCAGGGCGCGGCATAAAAACTGTCGATACTGCGGCAACTATAGCAACAGGAAAGCTCGGAATTTTTCATGGGATGAAAAGCTACTTTTGTCAAGATGAATACGGTCAAATCGCACCTGTATACTCAATATCGGCAGGACTTGATTACCCTGGGATAGGCCCCGAACATGCTAACCTACATGACATAGGACGTGTTGAATATGTTTCTGTAACAGATGAAGATGCAGTGAATGCATTTGAATATTTATCAAAAACAGAAGGGATTATTCCTGCTATTGAAAGTTCTCACGCTTTAGCTTACACAATAGAACTTGCGAAAGCAATGGAAAAAGATAAAATAATTGTAGTTAATTTATCTGGTAGAGGAGATAAAGACTGTGTATCTATTGCAAAATATAGAGGAATGGAGATAAAAGAATGAGTAGAATAACAGAATCATTTAAAAATACAAAAGTATTTATTCCTTTTGTAACTTGTGGAGATCCGAATCTTGAAACTACAAAGGAAATTATATATTCACTTGAAAAAGCAGGTGCGAGTATAATTGAACTCGGGATACCTTTTTCCGATCCAACAGCTGAAGGGGAGACTATTCAAAGTGCTAATTTAAGAGCATTAAAAAACAATATTACAACTGATGATATTTTCACCATGGTGAGCACATTAAAAATTAAAGTACCCCTTGTATTCATGACTTATGCAAATATTGTGTTTTCGTATGGAATAGAAAATTTCGTAAAAAGATGTAACGAGATTGGAATTAGTGGAATTATTTTACCCGATGTTCCATTCGAAGAAAAAGAAGAATTTTCTTCTTTTTTTAAAAAATATAATATAGATTTCATTTCACTTATTGCTCCGACTTCAAATAATAGAATAAAAACAATTGCAAAAAAAACAGAGGGATTTATTTATTTAGTTTCGTCATTAGGGGTTACCGGGGTACGACAAAATATAACGGCCGATATAGGGAGTATGGTAAAATCTGCACGAGAAGTAAGTGATAATCCTATTGCAATAGGATTTGGAATTTCGACACCTGAGCAGGCTAAAAAAATGGTAGAACTATCAGATGGTGTAATTATTGGTTCTGCAATAGTTAAAATCATAGCAGAGCATAAAGAGAATAGTCCTCAAAAAGTATATGAATATGCAAAGAGTATTGTCGATTCTTTATGTAAGTCATAAATGAAAAATTATAGATTTCTATATTATTGACATAAGTAATTAAAAATGCTATATTAGTTATAGAAAACTAACTCAATATAGAAAGGAATTGATATTTATGAAAAAGCAAAGTAAATTACTAATCTCGTCATTGCTAATTGTAATGATGACTATACTTGTTGCATGTGGAAACACCGAAGAAGAAGTAATCCCATCATCTGATCCTATCGATGTAAATGTTATGACAATGAATGGACCTACTACAATGGGGATCACTCATTTTATTAGCGAAAATGAAGCAGGGAATATCAATGATAATAATTATACTTTTACAATTGAAACTCTTATAGATAACGTAGTTGCAAGTGTAGTAAATGGAGACACTGATATTGCGGCAATTCCAGCAAATGTATCATCTGTTCTATTCAACAATACAGAAGGTAAAATACAAGTTTTAGGAATTAATACGCTTGGTGTATTATATATAGTAGAAAATGGTAATACTATTAGCACAATAGAGGAGTTGGAAGGAAAAACAATATTTGCTTCAGGGAAAGGTGCAGTGCCTGAGTACACATTAAATCATATTTTATCCCAAAACGACTTAATTGATAAAGTAACTATCGAATGGAAAAGCACACAGCAAGAAGTGGTTGCTGCATTAGGTGCGTCAGAAAACGCAATAGCAATGCTTCCACAACCTTTTGCAACTGTGGCCCAATCGACTAATGATTCTATTAGAACAGTATTAGACTTAACAGAAGAATGGAAAAAAAGTGGATCCGAGGGATCGCTTGTTACAGGTGTTGTTATTGCCAACAAAGAATTTGCATCTAATAATCCTACAGCGATTGCAAATTTTATGCAACACTACAAAACTTCAGTAGAGTACGTAAATGAAAACATTGAAGAGGGTGCTAAACTTGTTGTAAAATATGAAATAGTGCCTTCAGAATCGATAGCTCAAACTGCAATACCTCTATGTAACATTACTCTAATAGAAGGTGATGATATGAAGGCTACACTATCTGAATATCTTCAAGTATTATATGATCAAAATCCAACATCTATAGGTGGAACATTGCCTACTGATGACTTTTATTTAACTGAAATTGCCGTAGATTAATATAAAAAATACTATGAGAAAACATTAGTGAATTATCTAATGTTTTCCTTTATTTGCAGAGTAATTAATAATATGAAAAAAAACAAAATACCAATATGGTCAATAGTATTCTGGATTGTTATATGGCATTTAATCAGTATTATTATTGATGAAAGAATTATTTTAGCTTCTCCGATTTTAAGCTTACAAAAACTGGGAACTTTAATCTGGGAGGTTGAGTTTTGGATAACTATTGCATTTTCTTTGTTCCGCATTAGTATAGGTTTTTTGATTGCATGCATTTCCGGTATTTTATTGGCATTTTCATGCAATAAATTTCATTTGTTAAAACAATTGATTTCACCTCTTATTTTATTCTTTAAATCTATTCCCGTCGCGTCATTTGTAATCATAATATTAATGTGGTTTTCATCCTCCAGCTTAACAATTATTATCTCTATTATTATGGTTTTGCCCGTTATATACTCCAATGTATTGACTGCCCTTGAATTTTTGGACGAAGAGCTAACGGCAATGGCAGAGGTTCTTCGTATAAATAAAAATACAAGGTTTAGGTATATATACTTATCACAAATTCTGCCATATTTTCGTTCAGCTTGCATATTAAGTATAGGCCTTTGCTTTAAAGCAGGAATTGCAGCAGAAGTTATAGGTCTTCCCAGTAATTCTATTGGTGAAAATTTATTCCAAGCCAAAATATTCTTTGATACTCCATCGCTATTCGCTTGGACTATTGTAATTGCAATCCTAAGCTATTTATTTGAAAAAATTTGTGAAAAGACAATCGATATTACATGCTCAGCGCTACTTAGAATAAAAACTTCACATGACATTACAAATCTAAATGGATTATCTTTTGGTGGACAATCAAACTCAGAACCATCGATTAAAGAATTTGATAACAACAGTATATTAGACAATGCTCCAAACTCAAATTTTGAACTCAAGAATATATGTAAATCATACGATATGAATTTAGTTCTTAAAGATATAAATATGGAATTTAATAAAGGCGAATTCATTGCACTGATCGGACAATCTGGAGCAGGAAAAACAACTTTATTGAAGATAATGATGAACCTCGAATCTCCTGATAGTGGCACTATAATCGGATTTAATAACTTATTGATGAGTGCTGTTTTTCAAGAAGACCGACTTTGCGATAATTTAGACGTATACACAAACATTGCATTGCCACACATAAAAAAAGGGAATAGGGCGTTAATAAGTAAAGAAAAAATAGATGATGCACTAATCAAGTTAAAATTAGAAACCTCTAATAACAAAGTTGTTGGTGAATTTTCAGGTGGTATGAAGCGCAGGGTAGCTCTATTAAGGGCATTGTTGGCCAACTATGACGTTTTATTCCTTGACGAACCATTTAAAGGCCTTGACGAGGAAACAAAGTTAATTTGCATGGACTATTTTAAAAATAAAATAAAAGAGAAAACTGTTATATTAATAACACACGATATTAGAGAATTGGAACACCTTAAACCAACGAAGACTTATGAGATTTAAGTTTTTATCGCAGATTTTGCGAGTTTATCCGCAATTTCATTATATTTATCACCGGAATGTGCTACAACTTTATTGAATGTTACTTTCAAATCTTTTTTAATGTTATTATAAAAATTCTTGTATGCAATAGTACCTTCCTTATTGGCTTTCCATGCTCCTGTACACCATTTTTCAATGCCTTCGTAATCATAAAATAAGTCAAGTGTTTTAATGCCATTGTCTATACAATATTCCATAGCTTTTTGGGCACCTATAATTTCTCCTGCAACATTTCTCATTGAAATAAGGTTGATAGTATCATATTTTTCACAAAATCTAAATTCCTCGTTGTTAACAAATATGATAAGTCCATAAGAGAATACTTTCTTCGAATCATCATAACTCCCATCTACATATGCCGTAGCTTCTGCTTTATTTTTGGGGTTAGAAATAATATGAGGATATACTAATTCTATTGATTCTATTCCATTAAAATAGTTTTGGGCCTCCTCCAAATTTTTGAAACTTTTATATTCTGCACCTGAGAATCCGCTAACATAACTCTTACATTCATCCCATGTTTCATATATACCTGGTTTTAATCCAACTCTTACAACATAATATTTTTTTGCCATATTGATTCCGCCTTTTTATTTTAAATTATAATTAATATTCTTTCTATAAGCAAGGATTTATTGTATTAACGCAAAGGACATTGAGTAATATTATATTTTTGATGATAAATGGTGTGAAATGTGTTATAATAAACAGTGGATGTGTACGATAAATAGTTTTAATGTATACTTTCAACATAATAGTATTTAGATTTAGATTATAAATATAGCAAAGAAAGGAAAATAGTATATCTATAATAAATTATTGAATATACTAAACATCGGTAACAAGTATGGGAAGACATGGTAAAATAGCTGGGAGAAAAGCGGCACAAGATTCAAAAAGAGCAACTATTTTCACGAAATATGCAAAAGCAATTACCGTTGCAGCGAAAGACGGCGGAGATCCGGAATACAATGCAGGTTTAAGAGTTGCAATAGAAAAAGCGAAGGCTATTAGTATGCCTAATGAAAACATCCAAAGAGCAATAAAGAAAGGAACAGGTGAACTCGAAGGAGTAACATACGAAGAATTAACCTTTGAAGGATATGGGGCAGGGGGGATAGCAGTAATAGTAAATTGCTTAACAGATAATACAAATAGAACTACAGCTGCCGTTAGATCTACTTTCGACAAGTACGGAGGTAATCTTGGAACTCCTGGTTGTGTATCATACATGTTTACTCGTAAGGGTATAATAATTTTAGAAAAAAACAATGATATTGATGAAGACTTATTAATAGAACAAGCTTTGGAAAATGGTGCTGATGATGTAATAATTGAAGACGATGTTATTGAGATTAACTGTGAACCCGCGGTTTATCCACAACTCCATACATCACTATCTTCATTGAATTATAAAATGGTAGATGCAGAAATAGAATATGTACCTTCCATGGAAGCTGCTCCTAAAAATGAAGAGGATAAAAAGAACCTTGCAAAGATGCTTGACATACTTGACGATAATGATGATATACAAAATGTTTATACAAATTATATAGAAGAATAATTTTCAAGTGCTGACTCCGAAATCTTTGCATAAACTGCATGTGAATGCAGGTCTCTAGTAGGCAAGTAAATTATCATTAACATTGATTCACATTTCGAATCCAAATAAATACTTAATTGATTGTATTTTGCGCTTTATGCAGATTAAAAACAATATTTTAAACTATGAATGAAAGAGAACTAGGTATGGAAAATCATAATTATCTAATAGCATTAGCATTAATACTAATATCAACGAAATTCTTTTCGTCAGTTTCAAAAAAAGCGCATTTGCCACAAGTAGTGGGTGCCTTATTAGCAGGAATCGTACTTGGGCCCTCAATGTTTGGAATAATTGATGAATCTGAATTTATTAACCATGTGTCCACTATAGGTGTAATAATGCTTATGTTTTTAGCAGGAATAGATACTGAGCTTGATGAACTAAAAAAAACGGGGCTCAAATCATGTTTTATAGCTTTATCAGGCGCAATACTTCCCTTTATAGTAGGGACTGGAATATATTTAGCCTTTTATTCAGATATCGCCAATATTAATGAAGTGCAATTACTAGAAGCATTTTTCATAGGAGTAGTAATAAGTGCCACTTCTGTTACAATTACTGTTGAGACACTTAGAGAGATGGGATATTTAAAAGGTAAAATGGGTTCTGCTATTGTAGGAGCCGCAATCATAGATGATATCATTGGCATTATAATGCTTACAATTATTTCAAATTTCAAATCATCTGATGTAGAAATAGGTGGAATATTCCTAAATATACTTGCATACTTTGCCTTTTTAGTAATCGTAGGGTTTATAGCGCATAAATTATTTGTAATAATAGAAAAAAGATACTTTCACATGCGTCGAGTTGCAATATATGCTTTTTCATTCTGTTTATTTATGGCATGGGCATCAGAAGTCTTGTTTGGAATAACAGACATCACAGGAGCATATTTTGCAGGACTTATACTGTGTAACATAATGGATGCAAGGCAATATATAGCGAGAAAATTTGTTGTTACATCATACATGTTCTTTGCCCCTGTGTTTTTTGCCAGTATAGGAATTAGCACGGACCTACATTCACTAAATACATCAATTATACTGTTTTCTATAGTTCTTTTGACAGGTGCAATATTGTCAAAATTTGTAGGTTGTGGTCTCACAGCTAAACTTTCTGGATTCAACAATCAAGAATCTATGGCAATAGGGGCAGGAATGGTAAGTAGGGGAGAAGTTGCATTAATAGTTGCGCAAAAAGGTGCTGCAATCAATTTAATAAAACCATCGCTTTTTCCTGCAATAGTTTTAGTTGTAATTGTTACAACATTAATTACTCCAATACTATTGAAGTTTATTTTAAGAAAAGATAGTCATTTGCTAATAAATAATCCATAAAGAAAATATATATAATATTGATTAAATAATACAACGGTATAACTGCGTGAATAACGTAATCTTCGATAGCCCCAGGAACGCCATAATTGCCCTGTATTGGGTAAAAGTGGTGTATTGTAGGGTAATGGGTCAAATGCAATAAACTATTCCTTAAATTTAACTTTTGGGAATAGTTATGTGAAAAAGTTCGTTATTATAACTATTATCTTTATTGCTATACATTTAACCATGTTTGGCAAATATTACTTTTGCATGATCTAAGTCATCATTGTTAGTTATTTTAATATTAAAATATTCTCCTTTTACTAATCTTATTTTTTTATTCTGCTTTAATATTACTTGACATGCGTCGGTCACTTTCTCAAATTCACTCTCATCTAATTCTTCGTATGCTTGTAATAATTCATTTATTCTAAATGTTTGTGGAGTTTGAGTCATATACATTTCTTCTCTTTTAGGTATGTCAAAAACTTCATTCCCATCCGACGAAACTACAATTGTGTCAATTGCAGAAACAACCGTATTGACTCCATTGCACTCTGGATCTGTAAGAATTACATTTATATTCTCATTAATAATCCTTGATGTAACAAAAGGACGAACACCATCATGCGTTAACACAATATCATTATCATCTAAATTAAAGCTATTTTTTATAAATAAACAACCCTCCAGAATCGACTCTGAGCGATTTTTTCCGCCTATTGTGACATATATATCGTTTAAATTGTCTTTTAGATAATAAGAAATCATTTCACGCAACGTTTCTTTGTGTGATTTTATACAGCAAACGATAATTTTATCAACATTCTTAGAAGTTAAAAATTTTCTTATAGTATGGATAATAATTGGTTGATTATCCATATGTATAAATTGTTTTGGCGTGTCATATCCAGTCAATCTGCTGCCGATACCACCGGCTAATAACATAGCATAAGTCATGTTTTTTCCCTTTTAGTAATTACTTAGTTTACAATAATTTATTACAGTAATACATTAAACTTCTGAACTGTTATTACATTCTCTATTAGTGCTTTCTGTAATAATGCCATCCATTTTAACATCCCATTTATTGGGATATAATTCATCAAAGAGCTGACATCCAAAAGCTACACCAATAATATGTGCATTAACACATCTAGGTAAAAATCTATCGTAATAACCGGCACCCATGCCAATTCTATTCCCATTATGATCTAGTACCGTACAAGGACAAATAACTAAGTCAATAGATGTAGGGTCTATCAAGTACGATTGCGATGGATCCGGCTCCAATATATTATATTTATTCGATGTCCATGAAGAATCATTATTAGGTAACATTGGATTCATAATTCCATCTGATTCACAATATGGATAAACAATAGTTTTGTTTAATGCTTTTGCTTTTTCTACAATATTATCAACATTTACTTCACCTTTAACAGCTCTATAAATCATTATAGTTTTAGCATTCTTATAGTGTTTATTATTAAGTATATTTTGGGTTATTTGTTCAGAATAAGTTTCTCTAAGTTCTTCAGACAAATTATTCCTTGAGTTTATTGCTGTTTGGCGTCGAAAATTTTTTAATGCAAGTGAAAATTCTGACCTGATTTTGCCTGCCATATATAATGATCCAAATGCAACTAAAGGTCCACCCTCCCCTATTTCTATAGCTTTTATTATTGCACTTTTTTCATCTTCACACACGAAAGATTCAATTCCACATGATTTAACATATTCAAACAATTTCGCAGACGGTAATGCTCTATCACTGTCAGGAGTAACACATATTATAGATTTACTAATTGGCTTAATTATTGAAATCATCTCTTTATAGTCTTTATCACGTAACACTCCTAAAATAAATACTATTTTTATCTTTGGAAATAGACTATTCATCGTTTCGAATAGTGCAGTGGTTCCTTGAATGTTGTGGCCTCCATCAAGCAAAAATAATGGATTTTTGCATAAAACTTCAAGTCTAGCATTCCATTTAACTTCTTTGAGGCCTATTCTAATTGAACTTTCATCAATATTATATCCCTTTGCAATTAAAGTGGAAACAGTCTCTAATACAATTGCTGCATTACGAGCTTGGTGTTCACCAATTAAAGGGATTGAAAGTGATTTATAATTATTCCAGTCAAAAACTTGCCCCATGATTTCAGATTTAATTATTTTCAAGCATTTAAAGTCTACGATACTAATATATGCATTTTTTTTCATACATACTTCTTGAAAGATTAATTTGATATTTTCCGCACATGGATATAGAACTACCGTTGAATTCTCTTTTATTATGCCAGCCTTTACCCTTGCTATTTCTTCAATGTTATTACTTAGAATTTCTGTATGATCTAATCCAATATTCGTAATTACGGCAACTTCAGGGGGGGGTATACAATTAGTAGCGTCCAATTCCCCACCTAATCCAACTTCAAGAACTACTATATCACACTCATTCTTATAATAATACAATAACGACATGGCAAAAATAATTTCAAACTCTGTTGGGCTGTCTTTCATGTTTTGAGAAGCTTTTTTTACTTCAGTAGCGACCTCCCCCAATTCATCGTTAGAAATTTCTTGACCATCTATAATAAATCGTTCATGAATTCGTAACAAATGTGGTGAAATATGCAATCCTGTCTTATATCCAGCCGCTGTTAAAATCGATGAAAGCATAGCACATGTCGATCCTTTACCATTAGTTCCTGCTACATGTATGAACTTAAGTTTCTTGTGTGGATTGTCTAAATATCCCAGAAGTTCAATAATCCTTTCTAGGCCTAATCGACTTCCTTTCCAATTTACACTATGAATAAAATCAAGAGCTTCAGATATTTTCATATATTATACTCATCCTTATTTTAATTATCAACTTAAATTATCTCGTTATGCGAGTTTTATAAAATACTTTCTAAATTTTGAGATTGCGAATATTACAATCAACTCTACAACAAATAGTATAGATGTTTGAATAATTCTGGTGTAAAACATTTCCCAATAAGGGGCACCATAAAGGACGTGGAGCCAATATGTATTTAAAAACTGGCTTAATGCTAATTGAGTCACTATTACTGAGATTACAACTTTCGAGAGACTATGCTTTTTCCGAAGTAAGATTCCATAGGTTACACCCTCTAAAGCCTCGGTAAGAGCAAATCCGGGAAAATAAGGACCAACTGGGAATAAAACATTAGCGACTATATCACTGAGAATTCCTACTGTTATCCCACCTATCGGTCCATATAAAATTGCCGCTACAAAAATAGGCACAAATCCAAATCCAATTTTAAAATATTGAGTATGAATTCCTAAAAACTTTGCCAGTATTATTTGCAATGCTATCAGCAATGAAATAGTTACCAATACTCTAGTATTAATTTTTATCATTATTGTCTCCTAAGTATAACCATAGTACGATGTCCCCTGCCTCTATAGGCGGCGGGGGACATTTCCGACTTTCAGTGGTGTATAAAATTAGTCCTACTCAAAAAAAGATTCACTTACGAAAATTATAAGCGAATCTTTTACATACTAATTGCTATAACTTTTAATGTCTTAATTCTTCTTCAACAGCACTATAAATCTGTTCAGATAGTTCTTTGGCTCTCTTTTTTAGTTCATCCGCTTCTTTTTCACAACTTTGCGCAAATGTTTTGTCTTTCATATATTTTGTATTAATATATACATTCATCGCACCACTATACACTGATGCTTTTAATAGTTCAGATCCAACAGCTACATCACTTAATGCTATCCTCGTCCCAATTTTTTCAATTTTTTCCAGAAGAATTAACCCGTCCATCGCTTTTTTCATTATATTTATGGGAACAATTGTAGCTTGTATTAGAATTTCTTCCATTACCTTATTCTTATGTTCGGTTTCTTCTTTTGTTGATGTCGGAAGACCATATGCCTTTGAAAGCGGTTCAAAGACTTCTGCATCTTTTTGAATCAAATCAATTAGTTCATTTTGCAACGATTGTAATTTTACCAGCAACAACTTGATTTCTTCTTGTACTTCTGCATATT
Source organism: uncultured Oscillospiraceae bacterium (assembly GCA_964367585.1). Taxonomy (GTDB): domain Bacteria; phylum Bacillota; class Clostridia; order Peptostreptococcales; family Anaerovoracaceae; genus CAYJGJ01. The sequence continues at coordinate 53,034 of CAYIYH010000008.1, read as the reverse complement.
TTTTTTTGCCAATTGTTAAGTTACCAACCATCATTCCTAATGCAATACCTTGAGCTCCACAAAAAGCAGCGGCGCCTCCACCTCCCGGAACAGGAGAATTTGAGGATAGATCTTCTAAAAATTTCATGCAACTATTGTTAAGCATGTGACACTCTCCCTAAATCATCTTAAAATAAACCAGATAATTTCCCATTTTCATCAATATCTATTTTTTCTGCTGCAGGGAGTTTTGGAAGACCAGGCATCGTCATAATATCTCCCGTTAATACAACGATAAATCCTGCTCCTGCAGATACTTTTACACTATTAATGTTAATATTAAATCCTCTAGGTCTACCAATAAGGCTTTGATCATCGCTGAGCGAATATTGAGTTTTTGCCATGCAAATCGGCAATTTATCGAAACCAAGTTCAGTTAATTTCGCAATTTGTTTTTCCGCCGCTTTTGAAAAATCGACTCCATCTGCACCATAAATCTTCGTAGCTATCTTATTGATTTTATCTTTTATACTATCTTCGAGTTGATAAGGTGACTTTAATTCTACAGGTGACTTTTCAGCCAAGGCAACTACTTCATTAGCCAAGTCCGCACCGCCTTTTCCACCATTTCCCCATACATCCGAACAAGCAACATTTACACCTAGTTCTTTACATTTAGATTCAATCAAATCTAGCTCTTCCTGATGATCGGTAGGAAATTTATTTATAGCAACTACTGCAGGGAGTCCAAAAATATTCGTGATGTTTTCTATATGTTTAAGTAAATTTGGAAGTCCTTTTTCTAATGCAACCGTATCTTTATTTCCAAGTTCAGTTTTTGGCATTCCACCATGCATTTTTAGAGCTCTAACAGTCGCAACTATTACAACTACTGACGGTTTCAATCCTGTCGTGCGACATTTTATATCCAGGAATTTTTCCGCACCTAAGTCGGCACCAAAACCAGCCTCCGTTACTACATAATCGGCAAGCTTCATCGCCATTTTCGTTGCAATAACACTGTTACATCCATGTGCAATATTTGCAAATGGCCCACCGTGAATGAATGCTGCGTTGTGTTCCAAAGTTTGTACAAGATTTGGTTTTATTGCATCTTTTAATAATGCAGTCATAGCACCTTGCGCATTAAGCATTCCTGCCGTAATTGGCTTTTCATCTCGAGTATATCCTATAATTATTTTTGAAATCCGTTCCTTTAAGTCAGCTATGCTTGTCGATAGGCATAATATAGCCATTATTTCAGAGGCTACTGTAATATCAAAGCCATCCTCACGAGGAACACCGTTTACAGCAGATCCAATACCACAGACAATTTTTCGCAACTGTCTATCATTCATATCTACCACACGTTTCCAAGTAATCTTTCTAACATCTATTTCCAGTTGATTTCCTTGAAAAATGTGATTGTCTATCATTGCAGCCAAAAGATTGTTTGCAGCTCCTATAGCATGAAAGTCACCAGTGAAATGCAAATTAATATCTTCCATTGGCACTACTTGAGCATATCCACCACCCGCTGCTCCACCTTTCACTCCAAAAACAGGGCCAAGCGAGGGTTCTCTTAGTGCCACGATTGAATTTTTACCTATGTAATTGAGTGCATCATTTAATCCAACGGATGTTGTAGTCTTCCCCTCACCCGCCGGAGTTGGATTTATAGCGGTAACTAGAATCAATTTCGCTCTATCTTCCTTAGATGCAAAATTATTATAGTCTAATTTTGCTTTATATTTTCCGTAAAATTCTAACTCATCGCGCTCAAGACCTATATTTTCTGCAATTTCTTCTATAGGTTTCATTTGCGAACTTTGTGCAATTTCAATATCTGATTTATACATATTTTTTTCCCTCATTTTATTTTGTATTCTTGTTTATTTCTACCCATCATACTTTATTCACTTTATTAGCACATATGCTAGATTAATATAATAGTGTTATTATATCTGTGTAACATAATAATTTTACTATAAAAATATTAGTATTACAAATTATTTTCTATACATTCATTCATTTATTTATTCATAAAAATATCTCTAGTTTTCATGTTGAATTGTTGCTGAATAAATATCTAATACATTCCTCTCATATTTTATTTTTTTTCGTATCGATTGCTTTTTTGCACTCTTGTGTACAGTATAGTATACACATGGAATTAATATCGCACCGCTTATTGTATTTCCAATCGTTGCAGCTATTATATTTCCCATTACTTGATACAGTGTAATACTATCATCTATCATCGCTGCCAATGGCAGAAAATACATGTTTGCAATGGAATGCTCGAATCCACATAGCACAAATAACATCACTAGAAACCAACAAGCAAGTATTTTTCCAATAGTGTCTTTGGAAGAATAAGCAAACCATACAGCAAGTACAACTATGATATTACACAGAAACCCTTTGATTAAAAATCCAGTAAAATTAGCGGAATCTTTGTATTAGCAACAGCTATTACCTCTGTACTGATCGCCGATCCATCTTTAATAGAACCAGAATAAAATACTAATATAGCAATAAAAAAGGCTCCAATCAAATTACCTATATATACTTGTAATAATGAGGAAACAAGCCTATTAATATTAATTTTTTGTCCAACAATCCGAAGGTCATAAGACAATTACCTATCTGTAGGATGTATAAGCATTCCTCCTTTGCGTGAGCATATTCAGGATATTGATCTTCTTGTAAATCATTATCTGCATATTTTTATACAAAGTATAATCAATCCATTCAGACAATATCGGAAGAATTAAGAACTCAACTATATAAACACAAGTGGCCAGGCAATATTTGAGAATTAATCAATCTTATAGAAAGTGCATTTTTGATGATAAAAGGAGAAGACATATTAGACATCCTTCATTTGCTTCGATTTTCTGCATCTAGTTTTAGTAATTATGATTTGAATTCTTTTGATAATACATTGGATAACTTTAATTTAGAAGAAAATATGAAGGATAGTATATTCACTAGTCCGTCATCAATTATTTAATTAGTCTTTTTTAGATAATGCGATAAAATTATCTGCTTTTTCATATTCTGGTGGAGTAATTAGGCTAACCGTTACATAAATTATCAGAGACAAGGATACTCCGACAATTAGCTTTATTGTTGCATGTGGATCCCATAATACGTAAATTGGCACTCCAAGGGTAAGAATAAGATTGTACAAGCAAAATATTGCACCAAAAATCATCGATGCGCTTGCACCTGCGGAGTTGCCTCTACGCCATACAAAACCGCCAAGCAAAGGAACGAATACACCTGTAGTAATAATGTCAGATGCAATCCACGAAAGTTCTAAAATTGAGCGAATTTGCATTGCAATAATAACTGCCAATACTACTACTATTAATGTAGCAAATCTGCTAAAACGTAGCATTTCTAAATCACTTCGCTTTTTTCGCTGAAGATCCATTGTAAGAGTAAGCGCACCAGAATTTATTAAAGCATCTAATGTAGACATTATGGCTGCAGAAATTCCAACAAATACTAATGCCCCTACAATAGGAGGCATATAATCAATTACAATAGCAGTTACGATACCTCCCTCCGGAAGCGTATCATATAATACAATTCCCGCCATTCCTGTAAGCACAACAATAAGGTAAAGAGGAATATATGCAACAAAACTTAATATTGTCATTCTCTTTGCATCTTTACTATTTTTTGTTGCAGAAATCAATTGCCATACATTGGCTTGAACAAACCATGCACAACCGAAGGTTATGACATACATCATGTATTTTGAAGCACCTGCGGTTACTTGCATAAACTCTGGATTATTATTTTCAATAGCTACAGCAGAGATAGAATCAAACCCACCAGAATTAAGCATCGCTACTATAAAGACAGTTACTGCTGAAAGTGCGAGAAGGACAAACTGAACCATATCAGTAAGAACGACCCCTCGAAAACCACCAAAAATTGAATATATAAATACTATAAGAGTCCCTAATATGCTTGCGACTTCGTAAGATAAACCAAGATACGTTCCAAAAAATGTTCCAATTCCAACTACTTGTGTAGCAGAATTTAGAACCATAAAAATAAAAATAACTGCAGATAAAGAATATGCAGTCGATTTAGAGTAACGAGCCTCCATCATTTTTCCTTGAGTTAAGTACCCAACTCTTCGTATTCGAGACGAAGATATAATCATTAAAAATGAAGAAATTAGAACTGGAACTCCATAATACCAATAAGCTCCCAATCCATCAACATATGCCAAATCAGCAGTAGATAGCGCGGATCCAGCACCCCACCATGCTGCAATAAAGGTAATGGAAAGCATCCAAAATGGAAGCGTCCTTCCTGCGAAAAAAAAATCTAAAGCACTTTCATTTTTTTGATCTTTTAAAACAATATAAAGTAAAAATGAAAAATATGCAAGTAATCCTACCAAAGCAAAAACTTGTAACATAAGCGCCTCCTATTGTTGATCCTATTCTGTAATAATATTCATTATTTTCATATTCTAGAAATAATAATAGATACTATATATATTTTAATATATATTGTCAAGATAAAAATGAGTATAGTATGGTCTAATCATGGATTGGATTCAAAAATAGCATTAATCTATAGAAAATTCTGCTGCCTTTATCACATGTTCTGCCAATATTGTTGTAGTCACGGAACCTACTCCACCCGGAACAGGGGTTATAAATGATGTTTTAGATTTTACATTTTCAAAATCAACATCCCCACTGATTATACCATCTTCTGAAACATTAATCCCAACATCGACAACACCGGTATTATTTGAAATAAAATCATCTTTTATTAGTTCGGAGCTTCCCACAGCAGCGATCAAAATATCTGCTTCTCTACATTCTTTTGCCAAATTCTTTGTACGGCTATGGCATGATGTAACGGTAGCATCTCTATTAGATAATAACAAACTTAAAGGCTTACCAACGACAAGACTTCTCCCTATAACAACAACTTTTTTTCCTGTCAAATCAATATTTAAATAATCAAGTATTCGTATAACAGCCTCTGCCGTACAGGGAACAAAGCCGCTTGGATCAGCATCGATTATCTTATAGAAGTTAATTGGACTAATCGCATCTATATCTTTTTGAGGATTAATATTCATTTTAATTGTATTTTCACATATTTGATCTGGGAGTGGCTGCAAAATTAAAATACCATGTATATCTTTAGAATTATTTAATTCTTCAAGTTTTAAATCAAACATCTCTTGTGAAGTATTTGCATCCATAATTACATTTTTAACGCTAATATCAACTGATTGCATCTTCTTGGTTGCACCTTTTTCATATGCAATTGCATCTCTTGCATCTCCGACACGAACAATGGCAACGCAAGGAAATACTTCTTTTTCATTAAGCCTTTTTACTCTCGTTCTAATATTATCTACTAGTTTTGTAGATACTTCAACCCCTTTTACTACTTGACACATATAACATCCCTTCTCTACAATATTGAAATATATATAAGTTATCTCTGTTAAATTAAATAGATTAATAAAAATAAAAACACTTTAAATTATATTGAAATTGATAATTTATTTTATATTATTCATCAAGAATAAAATCAAACTTAAACTTTACAGAAAAAGCGGAGATGAAAATTTGATTATACTATAATATAGAAAAAGATTTTAAAAGTAAAATAAAAAATCACAACCCGAGCATTACATAATGTTCTAGATTGCGATAGTTTTTTGATGGAGGCGACACCCGGATTTGAACCGGGGAATGGAAGTTTTGCAGACTTCTGCCTTACCACTTGGCTATGTCGCCCTATTTTAATGGGGTGGATAGTGGGATTTGAACCCACGCATACAGGAACCACAACCCTGTGTCTTAACCACTTGACGATACCCACCATGAAAAAATGGTAGCGGTGAGTGGACTCGAACCACCGACCTTCCGGGTATGAACCGGACGCTCTAACCAACTAAGCTACACCGCCATGTTATTATATAATTATATTTATAGCATGTTATTATTTAGGACTAATCGTCACCGTCTTCTTCCTCATCTTCATCTTCTATTTCGTCTTCATCTTCTATTTCGTCTTCATCTTCTATTTCGTCTTCATTTTCGTCATTGTCATTATCTTTATCTTCTTCAATGGCATCATGATCAGAATTATCGTTTATCTCTTCAATTGCATCCAATAATTCCTCAAGGAAATCGTCGAAGTCTTCTTCTCCACTCATGTATTCCATATATTCTTCAAGAAGCTCTTTGTAATCATCTTGATCGATTTGATTTTTTAGCTGTGTAATGTCAAATAAACCATCTTGATTCAAATAATTCTCTAAATCAACAAGACTATCTAAGTCATCGTCGTCGAGAATATTTTTTAATTCTTCCTCGGTAACAAAATCAAGTGTAATATAAGATGAATTTGTTTCAGCATCAGTGTGAACCGTTGCAGATATCCCCGCACCAATAATAACAGATTCTGCGCCATCGGTTGTCTGAACTTCCAACTCCCCTGTAATCATACTTACTTTAGTAGTATGAGAGTCGATATACTCTATCACTCCAGAAGTTCCCCTAACCCCTGTTATCATATTATCGGTATGGAATTCAAGTGTTTCATCTTCTTCGAGCTTTTCGGTTACATTAAAAAACAGCGATCCTTCATTGAGAATAATATCTAAATTGTTACCAGATTTTTCAATCGTAACAGATGTGTTTTCACTTGCTTTTACTAATTTTACTTCATCTAAACTAATATATGCATAACTATCTTCTTTTGTATTGAGATTATCTCCCGCATGCAGCCTCATGTCATCACTAATTGTTTTTTCAGATCCATTTGCATCCATAAGGATTACATCGCCATGAGCTTGAACTATTCGCATTATTTTAGCTAAATGAGAAGACGAATAAAAAGAAGTGTAAACTAATACCATTACACCTATAATTAATATGATACTAATAGAAACTAATGTTCTCTTTTGTATACTGAGCTTACTCATTTTACTCTCCACACGCAAATTTCACCTAAACAATAATACCATTTGTAAAGCTACTTGTCAATTCTTTTTTCTATAGTAATATCCTTATTTATATATTTTTTTTATAAGTTACATTTTGCATTAGAAATTCTCAACATAATCTAATAACGTTCTTCAACAACACCCGACTTATATGCTCCAATTAGTGCCTTTAAATCCTCGACCTCTTTAATAAGTTCCGCCCCTTGGTCCGTATCGATTACTAACATTCTTTCAGACAATGTATCAACTATTTTTAGTGCTGGAGAGTGAAATTCTTGAGTCCCATCTTCATTAAGTGGACTGTATGGTAAATGTTCTGCAAGTGCCATGAACCTCGAATTAAATATAAAGGTATACCCCGCTATTCCCGTTTTTTTATGATAAGCTTTTGAGATTCCCCCGTCTATTACATAAAGAAGCCCCCCGCCTCTTATTGGACTTTCTCCATCCTTTAATTTTACAGGAACGTGTCCATTCAATATTTTTGACTTCGTAGGAGACATGTCAAACTCTGTTAGTATTTTTTCACAATATGACTTTTCTTTTATAAATTCATAATAAGGAGAAGTTATTTCTTTATGTGTTTTTTTGTCTGCGATAAATAGTCTTTCAAACGTAGTCATCTGATCTTTCGCAAAAAGTGGAGATTTAGGTCCCAACCATAAATACCACATGATATCACCACGTGTGTTTTCTTTTTCATTTTTATCCGGAGTGAAGTGATCTTTTCTCATTTCAGATTCCAAATAATCAAATAGACTTTTTCCCGAATATGATTTCCCATCAAATATTACTTCTTGAAATTCTCCGTTAGCCTCGGTTGGAATACAGCCATGATATAGCAAGTTTCCATTACATTTCTTGTAAAATGAACCGTTAGAATACAAAAACTTTATATGCCTTTGTAATCTTTCAGATTGGTGAATTGATGCTTCGAGAGCCTTCATTAATTCAATCTCATCATCAATTAGTTTATAAGGATCTTCAGGATCTATAGTCGGGAAGTTATTATCTTTTAATTCGTATGTTTCTCCCTTTATATCTATTACACCCTTTTCATAATCTATCTTATCGAGCAATAGTCTATGTTCTAATTCATATTCAGGATGTTGTTTGATTTTTTGTCCTTCAATTTTGAATTGACAAATTGATATCGCTTTATGCATTTTTGCACCAAGATTTTCATCAATAGGTGCAAATTTATTACTTTCTATTAAATGTAATTTGAAAGAATCACATGAATCCTTCCCATAATACTTTTCTGCAAATGTAGCCAAAGGTCTCAAGTTAATAGAGTATCCCAATTCTAGCATGTCGAAATTATTATAGCTAATATTAATTCTCAAAATATTACATATTGATGCCCAATTTCCAACTGCTGCACCCATCCATATTACATCATGATTACCCCATTGAAAATCGACATTATCATGATAGTCCATTAGAAAATCCATAATACTATCTGGGTGAGCTCCTCTATCGAATACATCACCTATTATATGAAGTTTATCGACTGCCAACCTGCTAATGACATTTGATAGGTCTATAATATACTCTTCCGCAATACCGCTTTCAACTATTGTATTAATGATAGCGTTATAGTATTGGGTTTTATTCTCTTCGTCGTCGGCATGTAGTAATTCGTCTAAACTATAATCAGCGTATTCAGGCAAAGCACGTCTAACTTTAGAACGAGTATATTTTGTCGATACAGATTTGCATATATTTATCAATCGGTAAATAACAGTACTACACCATTTGTCAAAATTTATCTCGGAGTTTTTTCTTCTTTTGATCTCGGCCTTTGCATTGTATATCAAAGCCGCTAGATCGTATCTGTCTTCTTCAGTTAAAACTCTCCCATAGCATTCTTCAATTTTCTCTCTTATCGTACCCGAAGCACTTTTTATCATGTGTATAAAAGCTTCGTTTTCTCCATGTAAATCACTTAAGAAATACTCTGTTCCTTTAGGAAGTGCCAAAATAGCACTTAAATTTATTATTTCTTCTGTAGCAGCTTTTACATTGGGATAATCCTCTGAAAGTAATTTTAAAAACTTTACGTCAGGCATATCGACTCCTTTTTTTCATATTTACAAAATAAACTTATCGCCACAGGACTCATATTTTTACAATAGCTCCGATAGGTTCCCATGATCTAAATACATCGCTCAAATTTACTTTTGTTTTCAAACTTTAACGAGAATTTTTTTTGGATAATATCCCCAAAATCAAACAAGTCTTCCTTGGATCCACTTATTAATTCAATTTCAACCTCGCTAATAGTAGAATAAATACTGTTATGTTTCATAATTCCTTTATCGTACGAACATTCAAAAGATGAATCTTTATAATTCACATTGATAAATATCCTACAGAATTCCATTTTAATTACAGGCACTAACGGTTTATTATATTGAATCTTATCAATTACATTGCTAAGTTCCATTTGAGACAACACATCTAAAGTAGGATATTCAAAAAACTCTTCCTCGGATATTTTTAAGTTAACTTCGCTTCTCTCATGTAATCCATTTTTAACCTTACCACCATGTTTGACAGTGGCAAAATATTCATCGCCTTCTCTTCTTGTACGAAAAACAATTTTTTCTGATTTCAAATCTCCATCGCAAGTATCATAATATATAGCAAACATGTTTTTACTTTCTGGCCGTTTTTTTTGAGAATAAGAATTACTTATAATATAATCGAATACAGCATTAGCAATTGAATCGTCATCAATACTATATTTTAATTCAATTTCCACAAACAAACCTCTATTACTATTTTATACTTACACTTGTATCACAAGATACTTAGCGATGATAACATTTGTACATTTATTATCTACATGTATCACGAGATAATAATATCAATAATATCAAATTTTGTCAATTTGTTCATTAAATTTTATTAATATCCCAAATATTCATATGTAGATCTTACAGTAATTCTATCGATGGGATCAATGATTTCCAATCTAAATTCTGGCGAATTACCAGTCAATACTATTTCTATTATAGGGTTTTCAACCGAATACTTTAATTCACTTATTTTATTTTTTTTATCATCAAAAGTAGTCGCATATCCACTATCGTCCATAAATGTTATCAAAAATGAACATTCGGATTCTCTAACATTGTAATTTAGTAATTCATTTGTAATTATTATAGCTTCCTTATAATCAAATATAATCATCCCTTCTGAATAAAATTTATTATCTATTTGTAAAGCTGCACCCGCAGTACAATCATCTGCAATATCTTTCAATAACCATTTATATTTAATATTTTTATTCAAATCAATTTGGAATGTTATGACAGTCGCCATGTAAATTAACAATGCTATAAGAACAATTAAATTCTTCATTCTCTTCTTAAGACCTCGCTAGTTGTCACTCTTTCTACCCTATATATAGAGTTGGTATCTTCCTCATTGATTCCCCATATATGCGCACCACTAATTACATTTTTTATAGGAACTTCAATGTTGTAGTATATCTTACCCTTTTCACGAAAGGAATCATTATGATTAATCACTCTATATACTATATTGCTAGTACCACTTACTTTTACATCACTTGCATCACATTCCGCAATTAATGCAATTTCCTCTTTAAGTGTATTCTCCACTTTTTCGCTAATATATCCCGTTTGACGTATATCTTCTTTAAAATTGTCAATACATCTATCAATCTTTGTCATTTTTATATGAAGTGCTTGATTTGTCGTAAACTGGACTAAGCATAAAAGCAATAGGATAGTAGAAGCAACAATTGTTATTAAATTTTTCATTATACTACCTATTCTTCAAAATAAAACTTCACAGTATCTTGCATTATACCTGCAGCGGACGATTTTAAACTATTTTCATCACCTACAATCATTACAAACAATACACTCCCTAATATTATTGTTCCGACTATTACTATTATTTCTTTCATACTTTACACCTTTTATTAACTTTCAAAGATAAGGTAAATAATAAATATCCCTACACTGTTGAAAATTTTATCAGATCATTGAGAATTATGAATTCCCTCAATTTTTTCTATTCCGCCTTTAATAACGTCTTCAGCTGCGCTTTGCAAAGACCCCTCACTTCCTAATATTAGGGTACTAGTAATAAATACTCCCAATAGCATTGTTCCTATAATAACAATTAATGTTTTCATATAATTACCTCCAAATAAAATCTATTAATGCAAAAAAATTAATCTTCTAAAATACACTTTCCATTAACTTTATGGAATCCATAAACACAACGACAATGGTAAAGTTCAATAACAGTACAAATATCGTAATAGTAGCAATAGTTGTTGTAATCAAGCTATTTCTTTCCGCTCTCTTGAGTGAAATGGTATGCATTTCCTCCGCCATTATTTCCTCAAGTGAAATAATATATTCCAATAATTCAACGGGATTTATCCTATCGACACTATCCAATATAAAAGATAATCTTCTTATCGAAATCAACGGTGCTTTTTTAAGTAATATAGTCTGAAAGTCTACGACCTTTCCATTTCTATTGAATAATAAAAGCTCTGCGAATGCGGGTTTTAAAATATTCGAGTTTTTCATTAATTGTTCAATAATATAATCTCTCGACATAGGCAATTCTTCTTGTACTATCGCTAAGTTTTTCATAATCAAAAGAGAATTATAAATATCTTTTTCATATCTTTCTTTGTTTATATATGCATATTGCTTCCAAAATTTGTTCGATATTTTTTCAAAAGACTTATCTGAAATAGCCTGTTTTATTTTTCTCTTTCCGAGTTTAAGATAACTCGCCTTGATTGTATATCTATTATCATTTTTCAAAAATAGAAAGTATATCCCAATAACATATACAGAAATAAAAAGTAAATTTTCTCTTCCCATCTATCCACCTACCATATTTTATATATCCATTTTTCTTTTAGAAATAGCAAAAATACCGATATATCCGATAAAGAACGTTATACATACAATGAAAAACCAAAATAAACCGGTTGATGTGAAAAATTGATAATTAATAAACTTAATGATTGTAAAATCAAAAAAATAGCAAGCAACAAAAATTGAAAGTATATAAATTAGAGGTGCTAAAAATTTTAATATAATATTCCCTTCATTATTTTCCCTTTTTTCAAACTCCATTACTTTTCTACTATTTTTTATTAGATTAAGTAAATCTACTAATGATGTTGTAACTTTAAGTCCCAATACTTCCGCAAAATAAATATTATTAGAGAGGACATTAGCCCATATTGTTCCAAATGCATATTTGAATTTTTCGAGATGTTCCTCGATATCACTTTGATCTTTTGTGTTGTTTAATTCTTTTGCAAGATTCATCAATATTAATTTACTGTTAGGTGCTCCTTCTAATTCGAGTGCAGCTTTTTCAATTGCTTCTTTCATATTATAGTGGTTAATCTTATAGAAATTCAAAACTTGAGAAACTACCAAATCCCCTTCTTTGGAACTATTAATCCTTAATAATTGCAATTTCATTCTTAAAAAAACATATGGTGTACATGAAATAAAAATAGCAATTATAATTCCCAGAAACAATGAGTGTATAAATGAATAAATATAAAAAGTTGCAATACCAAGGGCAACACTCGAGTATATAAAAATATTAACTGATTTTACGCTATCATTCCCGGTAGTTGCACTCAATAACATAGCGATTTCCTTTTTATATCCTTGAATCTTTTTTATATCTCTTTCGGATTCATACATATATTCACCTAATCTTTTCTTCTTTTTTATAAAAATTCGTATCCCTTCTATATTTTTATCAAAGAAAAATGAGATCATTCCAATTATTAGTAGTACGTATGTGATCATATTAAAACTATTATATATCATAGAATTCTCCTTAAATTAAAGCCAAACTATACAAGTAAAAGTTAGAATTATCAATCTTCTTAAGTGATTAAGTTTTGTCGTAAAATAGTATTCTTTTTGCTAAAACTACGCTCTATTGTAATAAGCTGGTTCCACTACACTTTCCTCTAATAGTGGATTCTTGCTCTCTAACCATCTTAATGTGCTTTTGAAGATTTCAAATTCTTTTGGATAATTTCGTGCGAACACTTCTTTATCATCACTATGGTGATACTTCCATAACCACTTTTCCTCTTTTTTATCGTATTTACATATTCTTCTGACATAAACACGATTCTGCGAGTAATCATACATATACTCGACTATACCATTGAGAATTTTTTTTGATTTATTCTCATTGTCTTGAGTGAATTCGAAAACAAAATTTATCTTCTTAAATATTTGTGCAATTATACTATTTAAATCTCCACCATATTTACCATGAATTTTTGTAGCCATTTTATAAGGGATGTTTAAACCATCGTTATCATGTATTGTACCTTTGCATCTTTGAGTTCCGGTAGAAGCTATCTCTAGTGCCAAGTTAAATGCCGATGCATCTCTCATTTCTTCCATAATAATGTAATCATTATCACCTCGCATAAGTGACTTTACTATTCCATCAAGACTTTCATTGTCAACTACCAATTGCATAATGGGTGCATCAGGCATAATTTTATTCCATTGGGTCTCATTATCTGTTGCTATCGCAAGACCTTCCAAAGAGCTATCTTCATATCTTTGCCACGTCTGTAAAAATGTCGTTTTCCCGGATCGGACTTGTCCAGCAAATATAACATTATACCCAATAGAAATCATACACTTAAAAAGACTTATAGCTTCATAAGGTATCGTTCCCATCTTTACAAATTCTTCTAAGGTATACTTTTTTATCAAGTATTTTCTAAATACCATTATGTCTTGATCGTGCTTAACCTTTTCACCCGAATAAATTGTAATCCTTATTCCATTGTGCAAGTAAACTTCATGAAAGCCATATTCCAATCTTTCATATGGAGTTGCTAACAGCAATGCCCTTTTTAATTGCTCCCTCCTTTTCTTAGGTATTTTTTGTGGCTGCAATTGAGACTTGCCATCAATTAAACAATATAGGTTTTCTCCTATTAACTTTGCCGACGAAGAATTTTTATATTCTTCTGTTGTATCATACACCCATGGAGCAAGACCTGATAAACCATACAATTCCGCAAAAATTGCTTCACAAATATTTTCATACCACGGTGGAAACTCTGAACTCAAAAGCCTTTTTGTTCTAAGTATTTCTTTAATTTTGTCTTTATAGTATTTTACTTCTGTCGGATGTCCCATAATTGCTTTTTTTTCTCTTTCTAGCTTTATGCTTTTCCCCTTTTCTTCTGTATTTTCCCAATCTTTATCAAATTCATACGATACTATATTACATATATCCTCAAATTTCTCTTCTTTACTTACTACTTTAATTTCACTTCTAGCAATATTGCTATCCAAAAAATGTTCTAATATAAATTCTTCTCTATTTTTACAAATATTTTCAATATTATTCATTTCCATTTAAATATGCCTTTCCTTTTTTTGGAAATATTATTAGTATTTTTCATACTACTTTCCAATATATCGGATACAATATTTGAAATAGATTCACTGAACTTAGCATTATTTAATAAGGTGCTTTTATCTTGTTCTGCCGAGTATCCATATTCTATATATGGAATTAAATATTCTATATCACAACCGATCATTTTGAGTAATTCGTTTTGATTATAAAGAGTTGCACTGTTAGTATATTTATTTACAATTATTTTCCCCTTATAATCGAGTGGATTCAAAATTGTATCCAAAGTGTTAATAAAGCGTCTTAAACATTTTTCGTATTGATTTATGACAAAATACTTCATGCTAGATAATTTTAAACTTGCCATTGTAAGACCAAATTGAATATTGTGTCCACCATCAATTAAAATATATTCATATTTTGACTCGACAGAATCGAGCACTTTTTTTAATTCAACCTCTCCGTAATATCTTATGGCAATCATATTATTGCTACACTGTATAATATCAAGTTTATTATAATCGTAAATTGCACGTTCGATATTATATTGCAAAGACAAAGTTTCATTATCAAATCTTATGTCATCAAATGATAATTCAATATTTTCTTTGATATAATCATTTCCATACTGACAACTTGCTAATAATAGCAATGTTTTATAATTATTTCTCGCCAAAGTCTCACCAACCGACTGCGCAATCATGCTAGTTCCGACTTGACTATCACCACCAAAAAATGTAATTACTTTACACATATCATCCTCATATCATTTTAGTTATACAATAAAACGAATTTTTTTCCTTCACTTGCCAATTGTGAAAGCAGGTTTGCTTGTTCATTGCTAACAATAACTTCTACTAAGCTTACGACTGCGGTAGACAATAATCTATCATTATCCTGTGATAAGACCTCCTGATTAGAACCATCCCTGGCATAAACGACTACAGCCTCTGTAATCAACACTCCTGTGTCATAAAAATACGCCGTATCTCCTCTCCTTAGAGTCTGAGGATAAGAGGCTAACCAATCATTTGGAATCGCCATCACATGCCTGTCTTCGCCATATTTAATTGCAAATTTATCTTCGATTAAATTTTCAGAAAAAATAGCTGCACCTTCATTAATAAAGTGATTGGCACACATTCCAATTATTTCGCTCTCTTGTCCCGACAAATAAGCGCCTTCGGGCACATAGTTAGTTTTCTTTGTATCTAGCATGCTTTCGTCGATCATATTGTTGCTTGAAACATTTTGATTAAGTACTATCAGTTCACTATACAAAAATGAATCTCGTCCCCATTTTTCCCAAGCAAAAAAAGAAGATATGCTAACTACAATCATAACTATTCCTATAATTTGTCTTTTTTTTATCATTGTCCCCTCCACAGAAAAAAGTCATTCGACTCTATGTAATTCCCAATACTGATTATCATCATCCAAAATTATGCTTGCCTTTTTCTCATCATTTGTATTTCCAATTGCAGAAAATACAAATAATAGCTCTTTTGGTGTTTCACTAAATAATTCTTCTCGCATGTTTTCGTCCCATATTTCCCCTATCCAATTACTGCCCGCTTCTACTAAATTAGTTCCATAGTCAGTCCCATCAATCGAAACAGATATGGAATAACATTCCCCACTCAATACATTAGCGCTTAAGACAAACTTCTCACCACTCCAGAACACATTATAGAATCTAAGGCGAGGCATGGTAAGTTGCAAATACTGTTGATACGTTATATTCCCTGTTTCACTCTTTTTAAAGTGCCACATATTAAATTCTTCTCTATTCTCGTTCCATTTATCAGTATGATCGACTGATGCCTCTATATTTAATGGTGGTAATGGAACAAACAAATCATCTTCCAAATCAAGATCACTTATTGTATTATCAGAACCGTCATTTTCCTCAATCCTAATTTCTTTTTGAGTAGAGAAATTAAATATTAATGCTTCATCAGACGATACATAACCTTTCGCATGTTCCCAATTGTATCTGTAACTAAAAGTTATGACAATTCGCCCTGTGCCCACATCATTAAATGTAGCTTCAAAAGAAATTCTATCAGATCCCTTGCTAAATGAATTTTTTACGCTTGGAACATAATTATCATATCCTTGTCTATATATTTGTCCTGCTATACTTCCGTCCGGATTATAAGCGGTTATGCTAATCCTCACATCGTCGTGTCTAAAAAAATGCCTATAAAATCTCCCTTGACCCTTATCTCCTAGGAAAATACTATTCCGTTCAGGTTGAATGAATATAGTAAAATGTGACGTTCTATTCGCCATCGTTCTAGTGGTTTGATAAGGCTTTACAGATACATTAAGAAGACTCCCCCAATTCTTTCCGGAAAAAAATACTGAATCCCCATCAGACATCACGGTAGTTTTACGCCATGCAAATGTTTCTATGCTATAAACAGAGAAACAGATAGAAGTTATAATTAACATTACAACAATTTTATTAATTACAATTCTCAAAATATTACCTCTAACTATACGTTGTTTGTAGCAGTGCTCTCTACTCCGCTGTAGTGAACAAAATGGTCAACTAGATATGTATTTAATTCCACGTCCCAGAGCATTTCATAATAAGTCTTTAGATATATATGACCGTTCTCTCCAACAAAATAATTCTGATTTTGGAAGTACTCATTGGGAAAAATATCTGAGTACAAGTACGAGTCACATCCTACATAAACGACAGCCTTTTTTCCCTCTTCGAATAAAGTGCACCCTAAAATCACAACATTTTCTATAGTAGTTATAAGCGCTTCTTCATTAGCAATTTTCACATTAGTTTCAGCGTATTGATTCTCTGTCATAAAAGATCGTAGCCTTTCCGAAAACAAGTAATACATTTCATCTCCGCTAAAATTTCTATAATCTACATTTCCATCAATATTTGTAAAATCTATCGCAACTTCACTAGCAATAAGTGACTTCTGATACAACTCCCCTTCTCGTCCCTCATTAAGTTCCGATAATTCTATGTATTCATATTCATTACCCATAAATCCTATATATACAGGAATACCAAATTCGTACCTACCCGGAGCCTCTCCCGGTGCATATCCATTAGTCCTCTCTCGATCCGCCGTGCCTCTAAAATGTCCCATCTCATCAGGTGTAACACTATATAAGTACACTCCAATCGGAACACAAACTATAATTGTTATCAGTATTATTGCTATTCTTTTTTTGCTACTCATTTCAAATAGAACCTTTCATTTTTACTACATGATTAGGATATATATTTTTGTTTTTGAAATCAACACTTCACAAGCAAATTGCCTGTTTTATGTTGAAATTTAAGTATTTTTTACATATTTCTTTTTTTCCTTCTTTCACAATTATACACATGAAATATCCTCTTCGGCAATTTGAACTTAAACTATATACGAGCTTTAGATACGATCCAATATGAAAAAACACAAGCTAGAAATAATTTAAGCTTGGAAAAACAGAAATAAAATAATTTAAACAGGGAACAACATAAACATGAAAGAATCTTATAATGGAACACTAAAAAATCCCCGATTACTACTATATATATAGTAGTAATCGGGGATTTTATTTTTAAATTAGAGAATTATTAGGATTAATAAGTATATACAATGAAGAATTTATTATAGTTTAGTTATTGCATCCTTTTTATGTAATTTAGGTCTAAATATATAGATAGATAATCAAAAATTTATTCATGAAACTTACATGTCATTCCTGTAATTTCAAGTTTAATAACCGTTGTAATATCTACCATCCTTTGTTCAAACGTCCAAGCATCTTTTTTTGTTGTGTGTTCCAATATTGATTTCAATCCACAAAGTTTTTCTTCTTCATCGGTGACAATTGAAATGTCCCCATTACCTATAATACTTTTAAAAGAAGCAGTACATTCACATCCTATTCCCTCTGTTCCCGGAGATAATTTATATGCAGTCTCCATTTCAAAACCAACTTTTGGGGATTTTTTGATTAATGAGATCTTTCTACCTTCTCGTGCAGAATGGAAATAAAGTGTGGTAACTCCGTCAATATCAGTAAATCCAAAATTATGTGGGACTATATACACCTCGCCCTCATCACAAAAACCTACTCTACAAACGGGACACTCTCTCATTATGTCTATTATGGCATTTCTGTCCGTAACTTCCCTATCTTTTCTTCTCATAATCATTTCCTCACTTAAAATAAAATCCAATCTTATCTAACTTCCTCATATAATTTACGGAACTCATCGATTGATCGTTCAATCATGTTGTAATCTACGCAATAGCTCATTCTAAGCCATCCTGGACATCCAAAATCATCTCCCGGGACAGTAAGAATTCCTTTTTCTTTTGCCTTATTACAGAATGAAATAGCATCACCGCCCGGAGCTTGCATGAACAAATAAAACGCTCCTTGTGGATTAATGAATGTGTATCCAATTTTTGATAAAGAATCACACAAAAGTCTTCTATTCTTTTCATATGGAGCTAAATCTGGCAAAATTTCATTATTTTCACAGCGAGCTATTACAAGCTGAGTAAGAGATGATGCACAAACAAATCCTAATGCTCTTGCAGATCCCGCTACCGCAAACCTTAGTTGCTCATAGTCAGCTACTTCCTTGGATACCAACGCATAACCTATACGTTCACCAGGCAAAGAAAGAGATTTGCTATACGAATAACATATAATAGTATCCTTATATATTTCCGGAATAAAAGGAATTTGAACCTTATCATAAACTAATTCTCTATACGGCTCATCGGATATCAAGTAAATAGGATGACCATATTCTTTTGATTTTTCATTTAATATTTGCGCTAATTTAGTTAAAGTTTCAATACTATAAATAACTCCTGTCGGATTATTCGGTGAATTAACAATAACAGCTTGGGTATTTTTATTAATAATAGACTCAAAATGCTCAAAATTAATTTGGAAGTTAGGAATATCTGGATCTACCAGACACAATTTCCCTCCTCCTATTGTAGCAAATACAGAATACTCTGGAAAGTAAGGGGCAAAAGCAATAAATTCACTATTATGATCAACAGTAAGTGCCTTGAGAGTAGATGTCAAAGCCATCGCTGCACCGTGTGTAACAAAAACGGCACCTATATCATAGTCTTTGTTATATCTTCTATTCAAATTCTTAATGATTGCCTCACGTGTTTCATCTAGCCCAGGAGCACTAGTGTATCCGTGAACCTTCATTGTAGGCAAAGTATTTATTATATCTACAATAGATTCATCAACTATCTTAGGTGCAGGAACATTTGGATTTCCTAAACTAAAGTCATACACACTTTCATCACCATATTTTTTTGCACGTTGGCGCCCATATTCAAACATCTCTCTTATTGATGATCTTTTACTTCCTAGTTCAACCATGTATTGAGATAACATATTTCCCTCCTAATTAATTCAAAAATTTAACTACCCACTATTAATAATATCAAAAAATATACTGGCGGAATTATTAATGCAGGTAAAAAGTTTATTGTCTTAACATCGATTACATTAAGAATGCTAAATCCTGTAATCATAATTAATATACCACCGACAATACCTATTTCAGACATCAATTCCTCTGTTATAAATGGTTCTAGCGATGTTGCACCAAAATAAATAAGTCCCTGCCAACAAAACAAAAATACAGCGGAATACAATATAGAAAATCCAAAAGTCGAAGCAAGCACCATGGATGTTACAAAGTCTAATGTCGCATTCGTAAATAAAAATGTATGATTATTATTCAGCGCACTTTCTATTGGCCCTAATATCGATAATGTTCCGAAGCAAAATAATAAAATTCCTGTGATGATACCCTCAATATTACCAATGTTTTTTGTCCTACTCGAAAGTTTTTCAATTTTCTCATATAAATTTAAAGATTGCCCCAAAAATCCGCCTATAGCCAAAGATATAATGAATAAAACAGGAAGAGTGCTTGTTTGCATATTAGAAACAAAAGAGTTAATTCCTATTGCAATCGCAGCAAAACCCATTGCCTGCATCAATATATGACTCTGTTTTTCGTTAAGCCCCTTTTTTAATGTAGAACCTATAATTGTTCCAATAACAATAGTAGCTACATTAACATATGTTCCAATCATACTATTCCTAATTCCTCTTTAGAAATAAGGGAAATTCCATTTTTCTCAAGTATATCAGAAAGCAAATTAGGAGCGCTTACTCTAAATACCATATATGCCATTTTTTCACCTCGCCCTATTAACGAATACATATATTCTATATTGATATGTTCCTCATCTAGCAAAGTTAATACAGAAGCCAATCCGCCAGGCACATCTGGAACAGCAACAGCAACAACTTCTGTTATTTGAGCCACTTTGTGTGATTTTTTGAGTGCTTCTTTTGCTTTTTGTGTGTCGCTTACTAAGAGTCTCAATATACCAAAATCAGCTGTATCAGCAACAGTAAGCGCCCTTATATCTACATTAACTTCAGCCAATGTTCTAGTGACATCGGCAATCATACCCGGCTTATTTTCTACAAATATAGAAATTTGATTAATAGTCATAATATCCCCCTCTTAATTATCCAGTAATTTACGTTTATCGATTACTCTAACAGCTTTTCCCTCAGAACGTTCAATTGTATCCGGTTCTACCAATCTAACCTTGGCAACTATTCCAAGAAGAGATTTCAACGCAGAAGATAATTCTTTTTCACTATTAGAAATTCCTTTGACTGTGTCCGAAAAGTTATTTTCAGTCATTTCCACCATGATTTCCATAACATCATTATTGTCAACTCTATCAACTATTATCTTATAATTTGCCAAATATCCATATTTCAATAGAACAGATTCAATTTGCGATGGGAAAACATTTACTCCACGTATAATTAACATGTCATCCGTTCTACCTCTAGGTTTTGACATCTTAATTAGTGTTCTACCACACGAGCATTTTTCATTTGTCAATGTTGCAATGTCTCTTGTCCTATATCTAATAATTGGGAAAGCCTCTTTGCTTATACACGTAAACACCAATTCTCCCTGTGTTCCATAAGGCAAGACCGCCCCCGTATCGGGATCTATTATCTCCGCAATGAAATGGTCTTCATTGATATGCATTCCTGTTTGATCAGAACATTCGAATGAGACACCAGGACCTAATATTTCGGTTAATCCATATATATCATATGCCTTTATCCCTAACATGTCTTCTAGTTGTTTTCTCATTTCTTGAGTCCATGGTTCTGCACCAAAGATTCCCGCTTTTAAATTAATATCCTTGCTGGTAAGTCCACTTTTTATGAGCTCCTCAGCTATATGCAAAGCATATGATGGAGTACAGCATATTATAGAAGAACCAAAGTCTTGAAGTATTGTAATCTGTCTATTTGTATTACCACTTGAAACTGGAATTGTAGTTGCACCTAATTTAACAGCACCACCGTCTAACCCGAGACCTCCAGTGAATAATCCATAACCATATGATACATGGACAAAATCTTTTTCGTCACATCCGACGGCAACAAGTGCTCTTGCACAGCAATCTGCCCAAATGTCTAAGTCTTTCTTAGTATAACCGACTACTATTTGCTTTCCTGTAGTTCCGCTCGATGCATGTATCCTGATTACTTCATCCAAAGGAACTGCAAATAATCCATAAGGATATGTGTCTCTTAAGTCTGATTTATATGTAAAAGGCAATTTACACAAATCGTCGACTGTTTTGATATCATCACATGTAATGCCTTTTTCATCCATTAAATTTTTATAATATGGAACATTATCATATACTCTCTTTATAGTACTAGATAATCTCGAGCTTTGAATAGCAGCAATATCTTCACGTGATGCGGTTTCTACTTCGGGACTGTAATAATTCATTAAATTTCTCCTTTATAAATAATTAAGATATCTTATTATCTCCATGCTTAACAAATAACATCGTAACAAAACTTAAAGCGACAAAAATTGAGGCGTATGGAAATAAAGTCTCATATCCTACATTTCTCAACAAAAACCCTGCTGTTATAGGAGTAATTGTTTGTGCCGCCATTGAAAATGTATAATAATAGCCTGTAAACTTGCCAATATATGCTCCGCTACACATTTCCACTACCATAGGTAGAGAATTCACATTTATAGAAGCCCATGCAAGTCCTACTAACATAAATAATATGTAAAGTGCCGGCGAAAAAGAATCAAATAATAACGTGAATATGAACCCTCCGAAAAAACAGGAGGCTAATAATATGCATCCGAACAATATTGTCTTTTTTCTTCCTACTTTAGAAGAAACAATTCCCACTGGAATATAAGAAAGAATTGCACCCGCCGTTGCAACAGTAAGACACATTGTTGCATCACCTAGTGCCATATTCCATATTCTTGCAGCATATACTGTAAACCACGTTGTAATTGCGTTATATCCTATGAACCACAATGAAATAGAAATTAATAAAAATGCTAAACTTTTTTTTACGTCTAGTGGTAGTTTCTCTTCTCCCTTATCGTTTTGCCTCGTCAATATCTCTTCTGGATGAGCTTTTTCGTATTCAATTATTTCTACTTCAATTTTTCGCTCATTGATAGTTAAAATCACAATTATAACAGAAACTATCATGATAATTGACACAATCATAAAGAGGAGACTATAGTCTACGTGTGTCAAATGTCCTATTCGACTTGAATTATATAAGAAAGAAGTAATTACCAAAAATAATATTCCGCCTATAGCTCCCATCAAATTAATGATAGCATTTCCTTTGCTTCGTAATGGCTTTGGAGTTACATCTGGCATTAATGCAACCGCAGGGCTTCTATATGTACCCATAGCAATAAGGACTAATCCTAATACTACAACAAATAAGATTAATTTAGTTTGCGAAGGATTAGCATAATAACTATTATCAATAATCGGAAGTATATTCATTAAAATTATTGCCACAATTGTTCCGCCCAAAATAAAAGGGCGTCTTTTCCCAAATTTTGATGTGTTTTTATCTGAAATTGCACCAAATAAAGGGAGTAAAAATAGTGCTAAAATATTATCAGCAGCCATAATCCCACCCGTAAATGTTTCATTTAAACTAAAAGTCTCGGTTAGTATCTTGGGTATTACACTGTCGTACATTTGCCAAAAAGCAGTAATTGACAAAAATGCAAACCCAACTAACACGGTCCTTGTATTATTAATTTTCACAATAACAACCTCTTTCACAATTAATAGATTTCATGTTGAATAATGTTTTGACATCTTTTCAAAAACAAGGTATTATAACATTATTACTTGATAAGGTGTAACAATACTATTTGCTAATAATACCATATTATTAGCAAATATTCATCAAATTTTAGTATTTTTTCTATAATCAAAGCATTTAAATTAAGGCTAAAAATATAAGGAATAGGACAAAGAAATGAAAAAATTAGATAAAATCAATTATGAGATCATAGCTACAGCTTCTATTGCGACAGTAACTACACTTGCGGTATTCGCTACTACAATTTATCTTACAAAACCTGAAAAGCCATCCGAAAAGAAAAAAGCACCATTCATGAATAGAAATATTGCTCATAGAGGCTTATTTTCAAAAGATCAATCTGTCCCTGAAAATTCACTAAAGGCTTTTGAATTAGCTGTAGAATCAGGTTATGGTATCGAGCTAGACGTACATATCACAAAAGACAATGAAATAGTTGTTTTTCACGATGACACCCTTACTAGAGTTTGCAGAAATGACGCTAGGGTCGAAGAATGTAACTGGGAGGAGATTCAAAATTTAACACTATACAAATCTACAGAAAAAATACCACTGTTGTTAGAAGCTTTAAAAAAAATAAATGGACATGTTCCTATAATACTTGAATTAAAGCCCGACAAAAGGTATAAAGAACTTTGTGAATACACATATGAGTTAATAAAAGACTACAACGGTGACATCTGTATAGAAAGTTTTGATCCTCGCATAGTAACTTGGTTCAGAAAAAAAGCCCCGGATATTTTAAGAGGTCAACTTGCTCAACCAGCAAGTGAGTATAAAAATAGCACATCAAAGCTTAACGCAATTATTCTTGGAAATTTACTTACAAATTGCATTTCGCGTCCTAATTTTATAGCATATAAAATTGGCAAAAAAACATTACTGCTACGCCTAAATCATCTTTTGGGGGCAATGAAAGTTGCATGGACTTCTCATGATACTTCGACTGAAAAAGAAAATGATGTAGTTATCTTTGAACACTACATGCCAGAAAGATTCATTAACAAGTGATCATAAATATCTTGGACAGAATCAAAAATATAGTCGGGTTTAATATCAGAATCATCAATCATTTTTTTCGTAGTTTCACCCGACAACACGCAAACAGTCGTAGCACCCGCATTTTTTCCAATTGCAATGTCGGTATATAATCTATCTCCTATCATTGCAATTTCTTCCATCGGAATTGCTAGCTTATCTGAAAGATTTATGAGCATTTGGGGATTAGGCTTTCCAATATAAAATGGCTCTACACCTGTCGAGCTTGTTAACATACTACAAATACTACCACAATCAGGAAGCGCAATATCGTTAGGCATAGGGCAAACTAAATCTGGGTTAGTTGCTACAAAATCTGCTCCTTTTCTTAAGAAATAAACCGCTTTTTCGGCTTTATCATAAGTAAGTTCCCTGTCGAATCCCACACATACTACTTGGGCATCCTGATCATCAATCAAAACTCCATACGCTTCAAGTTCTTTCCGCAAAGCATCAGTGCCTACTAAATGAACTTTTTTATTTGGATATTTAGCCATTAGATAATTTGCGCAAGCCATTCCGGAAGTCAGCACATCTTCTGTATTACACATAAATCCCATATCTTCTAAACGCTTCACATAATCAACTGCTGCCTTAGATGAATTATTTGTAAGATAGATAAAACTCTTTCCTGATTCATTAATAAAAGAAATTAGTTCTTGTGCTCCATGAAAGACATTATTACCTAAATATAATGTTCCATCTAAGTCAAACACAAATAATTTGCAACTTTCTAACTTCTTTTTCATTTTACTCTCATCTTCTTAATTCTTACTAAATCTATATTTTAATTTGCCTATATATTAGATTAATATACTATATGTTTATATCATTTCATTATTCCTAATTATTCTTGTTACGTTGTCTCATGATTTCTCGCGCTTGTTCCATAAGTCTATCACTAACATCGTTGACTAAAATAACATCTTTGAGTCCCGGTATTTGTTGCATGAGGCTTGATTTAACAACTTCTTCGTTAGTGAAATCTGCAGACGGGCATCCAGCACAACTGCCTGTCATTTTAAATTTTACAATATCATCTTTATATTCCAAAACTTCAAGGTCACCGCCATGTGAATTTAAAAATGGTCTTACGTGTTCGTCTAGAACACTTTCTAAATTTGAATCCATATTATATTTACCTTTTTTTCTCTCTCACAATATTGATTAATACTAAGTAGAAGCAGCATACAGCACACTACAACTATATATTTATACAAAAGGATATATTTAATATAAAAAGGACGGCCTTTTCCTCGAATACAAGGAATTTAACCTTAGCAGGTTACAAATACCAAAATCGAATAAAAAGATCCGTCCTAAAAATTAATTATTGTGTAACTTTTGCAAGTTTTTTCGCTAATTGTTTCTTATGATCTAAGTTCCCTTGTCTCGCTATCATAATTCTTTGCGCTTGAGGAGAACCTGCTCCATGCATAGATTCAGTTCTATATCCAACAGCCGCAGTACCAAGGCATAAGTTTTCGATAAGTCTTAAAATTCTGAGACGATTTTCTGTAGTGATATCTCCAGCACCTTTGAAGTATTTGTCAATTACTGGACCTAACTTAGGATCTCTAAAATCTGCTTCAGATGGTGCAGTAACAACAAGTCCGCCTGCAATGTCTTCTGCTAATCTAGTCAATTCATATGGGAATCTTGTAACATTTTGTTTACATACATTCGCCAATAGAAGATCAATAATATAATTACCACTCTTCGTTTGAGTACCTTCAGTAGAACATGCTATACCACAACAAAATAGAGTTTCGTTTAAGTGAGTCATTTCTATAAGCTTATCTTTTACATGGCTAGCTTTTGCAGCACCACTGAATTCAGCGGCTACAGCAGCAGCACCGATAAGAACATCGCCTACTCCAACTTTACACCCACCATAACTTTGTCTATGATATCCTGCGAATCTTTCTACTAACATAGATGCAAATTCGGTTTCTCCATTCATAAAGATTCTATCATTTGGAACAAATACATCATCGAAGACGACAAGAGCTTCTACTCCGCCAAACTCTTGGTTACCTGTATCCATAGGATTATTTTCTAATTTACGTGTGTCACAGCTTTGGCGTCCTACGATCATGTAGATGCCTTTAGAATCGACAGGTACTGCAAAAGAAACCGCATAATCTTTATCTTCTGGAGACATAGCGATAGTAGGCATTACGACAACTTCGTGACTGTTAGTTATTCCAGTTTGGTGTGCCTTTGCTCCACGAACTACTATGCCGTCTTCTCTTCTTTCCACAACTCTAAGGAACATGTCTGGATCTGCTTGTTGGTGAGGAGGTTTTGATCTGTCACCTTTTGGATCTGTCATTGCACCATCTACAGTGTAGTCATTATCTTGAACCATCTTTATAAAATTCTTAAAATTTTGATGGTATTTTGTTCCATATTTTTCATCTATTTCAAATGTAGTAGAGTAAACTGCATTACAAGCATCCATACCTACACATCTTTGAAAACATGCAGCTGTTTGTTGTCCTAACAATCTTTGCATTTTAACTTTATTCTTCAAATCTTCTGTTGAACGATGCATATGAGTAAATCGATTAATTCTATTTCCTGTATCAGGACATACAGCCGTCATCAAATCTTGGTACTCAGGACGTTGAGCCAAATCATAAGTCATTCTAACTGAATTAAGTGAAGGTCTAAGTATCGGGTCATCAACTGGATTATCAATTTTTTTCCCAAACATATAGACTTCCATTTTAATTTTTCTAATACTTTCAATATACTGTTCGCCTGTCATTAAAGCCATAATAAAATACCTACCTTTCAAAATTACAACCACGGCACAATGTCTCCTCTCACATAAACGGAGGGGCCACTTCAGACTTTCAATGGCGAGTGCATAACCTCCTACTAAAACTCCGAGAGGATAATTACCTCTATATGTGCCTAATACAAGTATATAAAGCAATTTATATGCCATGATGCGATAATTTGTTTATTTTAAAGATATTAATACTCTTGATACACTATGATAGACTGAAAATATAAGATTTTATTCGACGCACGAAATTACTAATTATGATAATTAAATCAGATAAACATATTCGACAAATATGCAATATCAAAACACAGACGATAGTTTTAATAAAATTATAGCGGAACTTCCCTTAGACACTAGCATACTTACCATTGTTGCAAAAATGAATCGATTTGTTACACATTTGCAACAAATCGATAATATACAGTTTAACATCTCATTTTGGTTCCCGACATGTAAATAATATCCACACCAAATTAACTGTATTTTGGAAGACTATTTATTAACCATGTTCTCATATTTTTGTCTCTTTCGGACTAGCGTTGCAATATCAATATTTAGTGATCTAGCAGCTTCACGGACATTTCCATACTTTTCATACGCAGCATTTATATGCTCGTATTCAAACTGGATCACGGCATTTTTCAAATTTACGTTACCACGCAATTGTGCATCATTGATTTTAAGTCCATTGAATATTGATAGAACTTCTTTTTCTATTACATCACTTGGACTGAGGATTACAGCATTTTCAATTACATTCTTTAATTCCCTAATATTTCCCGGCCAATTATGACACAATAGTTCCATCATACTATCATCGTCAAATTCTTTATTCTTATTATACTTTTGATTCAAATTTCGCAAATAATAATTGATAAGCGGTTTAATATCTCCCACTCTTTCTCGGAGCGGTGGAACGGTCATTGAAAATGTTGATATTCTATAATATAAATCTTCTCTAAACGAGTTTTCACCTATCATTTTCAATAAATCACGGTTAGTTGTAGCAATAATTCGCACATCTATATCAACTTCTTGAGTAGCCCCGATCGGCTTTATCTTCATTTCTTGTAATACTCTTAGGAGTTTTACTTGTATTTCAAGAGGCAACTCGCCTATTTCCTCTAATATCAGCGTACCTCCACTCGCACTTTGAAAAACACCAATTTTACCTTCTTTTTCTGCACCTGTAAATGCGCCCTTTTGATACCCAAAAAGCTCACTTTCAATCAGTGCAGCAGGTATTGCAGCACAATTAATACTCAGAAAAGGTTTATTGGCTCGTGTAGAGTTTTTCACGATGAACCTCGCTATTTCATCTTTGCCCACGCCAGTTTCACCCATAATTAATACAGTCGTGTCTAGTTCTGAAATTTTAAGTGATTGATTCACTAAATCCATCATTTTGGAATCTTTTGCTACAAACCCCTCGCTCATATATTCTTCACTGTTTAACGACTTAGAAAATGATGACGTATTTTGATTCGAATTATTTTGTTTCACATTGTCATTGTCAAGTTTTTTTATTATTGAAACTATAAGCACAACTTCATTATTCTTATTTGCTATTGGAATAGATGTAATTTGCGCCTTTTTATTTTGCATATATTTTTGTTCAAATGATACTTTTTTATTTGTTTTAAGCGCAATCAGTGTGCCAGATCTATCGATGTAACCTTTATCAATAAGGTATTGTATGTGCTTTCCTATAATCTCTTTTGTGGGGATTCCAGAGATTTCTTCGTACGTGTCATTAACATATACAGTAACAGCATTACTGTCCGTAATATATATTCCGTCGCTTAAATTATCAAATATCAAGTTCATCAAATCAACTAATTGTGCATTGTTCGTAATATTTATATTGCAACTCATCAATAACGAGCCTCCATACTTTTTTAAAAAATTGATCATCCATACTATCTTAGCATTGTAAATTAATATTCCCAGCATATCTACCTACTCTATTACACGGAGACATACTGGGAATTATTATTACAAGATACAATACTCTTAAAATATATTTTTTCCAAGCAAAAATGCTTTTTTATTAATATCTACAAACTTTGGAGCTACACTTTTTTCGATTAAATCGAGCCACTCCTTTTCTTCAAAATCAAAATAGCGTGATAGATATCCCATAAGAACTATATTTACTCCTTTAGGGGTACCGGCTTCTATCGCTAAAGAAAGCGCATCGAATGCCTTAACATCTACTTGAAGCGCCGCTATTTTTGATACGATTTGATCAGGGTATTGAGCCGCGCCCGTAATTACAGGCATTGGGTTAATCTCTTGTGTGTTCGTAATTAGAATGCCACCGGGTTTTAAATATTCAGTCCATCGTGCGGCTTCAAGCATTTCAAATGCAACAATAAAATCTGCCTCACCCTTATCGATAATCGGAGAATAAACTTTATCTCCATATCTAACATAAGTAACTACAGATCCACCTCTTTGGCTCATTCCATGGACTTCGGAGACTTTAATGTCGTAGCCCTTAGACAAAAACATGTTGCCAAGTAATTTACTGGCAAGAAGAGATCCTTGTCCCCCCACTCCAACTATCATTATATTTTTTGTATCCATCGTAATACCTTTCTTGAACAAAATCTATTATCTAGAACTTTTACACATTGCTTCGAACTTACATAGTTGTGTACATACGTCACATCCTGTGCATAAAGTAACATCAATTCTAGCCTTTTTTTCTACCATACTGATTGCAGGACATCCAATTTCCATACATTTCTTACACCCAACGCACTTATCGCTATCGACATTAATTGGTGAAGAAATCTTAACTGACTTTAAAAGCACACATGGTCTCCTAGATATTATTACAGATGGTTCATTTTTTGCACGTGCATTTTTTATCGCATCGTATGTTTCTTTTAAATCGTATGGATCTACTACGACTACATCATTTATGCCAACTGCTCGACATAATTTTTCTAGGTCGATTTTTGTAGCTGGATCACCCTTAAGATTATATCCCGTAGTCGGATTATGTTGATGTCCAGTCATACCTGTTATCGAATTATCTACTATTATTACCGTACTGTTGGATTGATTATACGCAATGTTAATTAATCCTGTTACTCCTGAATGCATAAATGTAGAATCCCCAATAACAGCGACAGTATCTCCATCAGAAGTACCTTCCATTGCCTTATTAAATCCATGCACTCCCGATATAGACGCCCCCATACATAGTACGGAATCGATAGCTCCCAATGGAGGTGCTGCCCCCAAAGTATAGCACCCAATATCACCCATAACTGTTAATTTTTCTTTGTTCAATATATGGAAAAGTCCTCTATGAGGGCATCCCGCGCACATTACAGGTGGCCTTACAGGGATACTTTCATCTAACGACTTAATTGCATCCTCAGAGCTATAATATTTTGAAACTTTTTCACTAGCAAACCATCTGCTAATTCCATCTGCTATAATATTTTGAGAGAATTCTCCAATCAAAGAAAAGATGTCTTTTCCGGTTACATTTACATTAATATTATTACAATGCTCTTCTATAAATGGATCTAATTCCTCGACTACAACTACTTCGTCTACTATTTTAGAAAAGTCTTTTATTAAATCTGTAGGAAGGGGATAAACAAGTCCAAGTTTTAATACACTATACGTATCTCCAAAAACTTCTTTGATATATTGATATGAAGTACTACTGGTAATAAACCCAATTTTTTTATTATTACCTTCTTCGATACGATTAAGTTCTGTCGTCTCAGAAAACTCTATTAAATCAAGAGTACGGCTTTCTACGATAGGGTGTTTCAATTTTGCAAAGCTTGGCATCATAATATTCTTTGCAGGATTTTTTTTATATTCTTTCGTAACAACTTCAATAGGATCGCTGATTTGAACCACACTTTGAGAATGTGAAATACGTGTACACATCTTTACGAATACAGGAGTATCAAACTTTTCGGATAGTTCAAACGCTATTTTTGTAAAATCAATCGCTTCCTGCGAATCTGCCGGTTCTAACATTGGAACTTTCGATGCCTTTGCATAGTGTCTGGAATCTTGTTCATTTTGCGAACTATGCATTCCCGGATCGTCTGCAACTCCTATTACGAGGCCGCCCCCAACTCCCGTATACGACAGTGTAAATAATGGATCTGCCGCGACATTCACTCCGACATGTTTCATAGCACAAAAACTTCTCTTGCCCGCTAAAGAAGCACCAAAGGCAACTTCCATCGCAACTTTTTCGTTTGGCGCCCACTCTCCATATATTTCTTCATATTTTGCAACTTCTTCAGTAATTTCCGTACTCGGAGTTCCAGGATAACTAGAAACTACTTTACATCCTGCCTCATACAATCCTCTTGCCACAGCTGCATTACCAAGCATTAATTCTTTCATATATTTTACTCCATTTGCTCTTTAATATTGTAAGTTATATTTGTTTTTATTATTATTGTTGTTATTATTGCTACTATTATTTGCTTCTTTTTATTATTAGTATCTACCCGCTCTTGCTACACAAGATGGCAGATTTATATATGTAAAAATTTAGTTAACCCGTGATTTGTGACTCAACCAAAGAAACCTGATTATATTTATTTCTTAATTTTGGTTTTTCAATTTTACCCGTCGGATTTCTTGGTATTTGGTCAAAGATAATTTTATGTGGTCGCTTATACTTATGCAATTCTTTACAAAAATCTATCACTTCTTCTTCAGTACACTTTACCCCATCTTTTACTTCGATAATAGCTACTGCAATTTCACCTAATCTACTGTCCGCCATACCTATAACAGCGACATCCTTAATTTTATCAAATTTACGTAGATAATTTTCTATTTCTACAGGATAAATATTTTCTCCTCCAGATATTACCACATCTTTCTTTCTATCTACCAAATATATGAACCCGTCTTCATCTTTTTTTGCAACGTCTCCGGTAAACAACCACCCATCTTTTAATGTTTCATTAGTTGCTTCCATATTCTTGTAATAAGACAGCATCAAGCCAGGGCCTTGAACCACTAGTTCTCCTACTTCATTATCTCCAACCTCTTCACCTTGATCATTAACAATCTTGGCTTTCCAATGATGACCAGGAATACCGATAGCTCCCACTTTATGTGTATTCTCTATTCCTAAATGGACGCATCCTGGGCCTAGTGACTCGCTTAAGCCATAATTGGTATCATAATCATGATGTGGGAACAATTTTTTCCATCTTTTTATCAAGCTTTTTGGAACAGGTTGTGCTCCAATATGCATAAGTCTCCATTGCTCTAAATGATAATCATTTAAATCGATCCTTTTACTATCGATTAAATCTAAAATATCTTGAGCCCACGGCACTAGTAGCCAAACTACGGTGCATTTTTCTTCAGTAACTGCACGTAATATCCATTCGGGTTTTATACCTTTTAGTAATACGGCCTTACTTCCCGAAATCAAGCTACCAAACCAGTGCATTTTAGCCCCTGTATGATATAGTGGCGGTATACACAAAAACACATCCTCTTTGCTTTGCAAGTGATGGGCCTGTTCGGTTTCACACGAAGCCACGAGTGCCTTATGATGGTGTAAAATTGCCTTTGGGAATCCTGTTGTACCCGATGAAAAGTATATAGCTGCAAGATCTTCCTTTTTAGGTTTAATCGGTGGGGCTTCAAATGAATAAAATTGGCATAATTTAGTATAGGATTCAGCGAAATCGGGCACATCCTTGCCTACATAGAATATATGATTCAATTTGTTTTTTGTTTCAGGTATTTCATTTATCCGCTCAAGAAACCCTTCTCCAAAAATCAGCACTTCAATATCTGCTAAATCTATACAGTACTCTATTTCTTTACTAGAATATCTAAAGTTAAATGGAACCGCAATACATCCCGCCTTTAGTATTCCAAAATAAATTGGCAACCATTCTATACAGTTGTACATCAATATTCCAACCTTAGCACCTTTACTAACCGATCTACTGAGCAGCAAATTAGCAAATCGATTTGCGGTATTATCGAATTCTTTCCAAGAAATTTCCCTTCTATATGGAGCATCGGGATTATGACTTTCTATCAAACTATGCTCTCTCCAAGTAGTTGCTTTATCCCTTTCCTCGGTAGGACTTATTTCTACTAAGCTAATTTCTGAACCATACAATCGGGCATTGTACTCTAATAAATCTGTAATAATCATTAGTCACTCCTATACATGACACAAATAGATATGTTTAACCTATTCACCTAACATATCTGACTTAATTCCTATAGCCTCACCAATTATTTTGTTTACATCGTTCATCATAAGAGAAAATCTCATCTCCGCTTGCATATATTCGGCAGCTTTAGGATTTGCCATTACAATTTTGTACAATTCTTGGGCAGATGTCATCATATCACCTTGAATGCTTTCTCCCGACATCTGTTTGAGTTGCAACTCAAGCTGTTTAGCTTGAAAGTCTTTTATCATTTCTGATAAATCTTCGCTCTTTTCTATTTCAACTTTTTGATTTTCATAATCTTTATATTCTTGTGATTCCTTTATTGCTCTAGCCAAATTGTGTGCCATATCATATACGTTCATATTATCCTCCTTAAAAATCTAAAAACGTAGTAAGTATCATAGGTGTCTTTTTAGTCCTCTTAAAAATAAATTTGCGCAAATCGTCTCTTACAGTATTAATTATTGTATTCCAGTCCTTTTCATTTCCTCTAAGAATATTCTCAAGCGATTCTGCGGCAAGCTCTCTTGCCTCTTCTACGAGTTCTTCGTTGTCTTTTACATATACAAAACCTCGTGTTAAGATTTCAGGTCCCGACATAATTAATCCATTTGCCTTGTCTATTGAAGCGGTTACAACTATCAATCCAGCTTCCGAAAGTCTTCTACGTTCATTGAGTACAGTGTTTCCTACGTCTCCTACCCCTAACCCATCTATTAATATAGGTTCAGATGGAATTACATTTTTTTCCTGCTTTACAGAATTTCTTGTCACAGATAATCTATCTCCATTATCTGCAATGAAGATGTTCTTTCTGTCCATACCCAAACTTTCCGCTAATTCTGCATGTGCAATGAGGTGTCTACATTCCCCATGTACAGGCACAAAAAACTTAGGTTTAATTATAGAATGAATGATTTTTAATTCTTCACGGTTAGCATGTCCAGAGACGTGTACAGGCGCAATTTCTGAATAAATTACTTTCACATCTTTCTCAAATAATTTATTCATAATATTACTAACTGTCTTTTCATTACCAGGTACTGGCGATGAGGAGAAAATAACAGTGTCGCCTTTTCTAAGCTTGACAGATCTATGCTCATTTGCAGCCATCCTAGAAAGCGCAGATAGCGGTTCTCCTTGACTACCTGTAGTAATAATTACAACTTCATTATCGGGATATTTATCGATATCTTTTATATCGATAATAACTCCGGCTTCCGCATGTAAGTATCCGATGCTTTTACCTAAGTCAACAACATTTTCCATGCTTCTTCCCGAGATTGCAACTTTTCTGCCATGAGTTGCAGCACTGTTCACAATCCCTTGTATTCTGTGTAAGTTTGAAGAAAATGTTGCAATTAGTAATCGCCCTCTAGATTGATTTATAAGCGAATCTAATTCATTGGCTACAGTTCGCTCCGAACTACAAAACCCTGCTTTTGTAGCATTCGTACTGTCTGCGAACATTACGGTTACACCTTTTCTCGAAATATCTGCTAATTTTGCAAAATCGAGAATTTGCCCATCTACAGGCGTGTAATCAATTTTAAAGTCACCCGTGTGGAAAAATGATGCTACAGGAGTCTCTATCAAATAGCACAAACAATCGGGTATTGAGTGCGTAGTACGGATTGCTTCAACTGTAAAATCACCTACTCTAATCACATCTCCTGGACTTATTTCATTTAATGTTGCATCCAACTTATGCTCACGCAACTTATTTTTTATAAGCCCCATCGGAAATTTAGTAGCATAGATTGGAACATCTATCTTCTTTAAGAGATATGGAACTGCTCCTATATGGTCTTCATGTCCATGTGTAAGAAACAAGCCTAGAATTTTTTCCTTATTATCCTCTAGATATGTAAAATCAGGAATAACAATATCTATACCAAACATATCGTCTTCGGGAAAAGACATTCCACAATCGAGGATAATTATTTGGTCTTTATATTCAAATATTGTTAAATTCTTTCCTATCTCATACAATCCACCGAGTGAAATAATCTTAACAGGCTCTGTCGCACCTTGATAATTACTATTCTTTTTTCCCTGTTTCTTTTTAGAGTCAGTTTTTTTATTTCCATTGCTAATCTTGTTTTCAGATGCCTTGGATGTTTTTTTATCATTTAATATTTCACTACTGGATCCCAAGTCACCTGATTTCTTTATTCTTTTTTTATTTTTTCCTACAACTATATCTTTCGGATCCGCCTTGGTGAAAGTAGAAGTTATATACTTATCTATTGTATTTTTATCACCTCTATTTTTTTTCTTTGATTTTTGTTCTATTTTACTCTTATCACTTTCAAATGTGCTATAGTAATCGTTAACATTTTTAGCTTTTTGAACAGCGGGAGCATTCATTCTTGCCGCACGAATTTTTTCACGCACGTCATTTCCTTTATTTTCTTTCATTCTATTCCTTTTACTTTATAACAATATTTATGAGTTTGTTTGGAACAGTAATTATTTTTATTATTTCTTTATCCTTAGTCAAATTCTTGACTTTTTCGTTTTCTGTCGCAATTAACTCCAATTCTTCTTTACCTAAATTATTATCTATTGTTAATTTTTCTTTTACCTTTCCATTAATTTGTATTACTATTTCTATCTTGTCTTTTTGGAGGGCCTTTGAGTCATATTCTGGCCAACTCACAGTATATAGTGATGTCTTATTTCCCACCGATTCCCACATTTCCTCGCATATATGAGGAGTAAATGGTGACAAAATAACTATAAGATTTTTGATAGATTTTATTATCAATGCGGAATTTACAGCATTAGTTTCTTTGTACTTATATATCTCATTTACAAGTTCCATTATTGAACTTATTGCCGTATTAAAATTAAATTTTCCTCCCGCATCCTCAGTTACTTTTTTTATCGTAGAATTTAACACATAGTTCAATGACTTATCTTCATCACTTTTTATTACTATTTCTCCATCTTCCACACCATACTTTTGTATAACTTCATAAACTACCCTGTAGACTCTATTTAGGAATCTATAGCTGCCTTCGACACCTGCATCAGACCAGTCTAATTCTTTTTCGGGAGGGGATGCGAATAATATGAAAAGCCTTGCAGTATCAGCACCATACTTCAATATTATCTCATCTGGACTTACTACATTTCCGATAGATTTGCTCATCTTTTTGCCGTCTTTATTTACCATTCCCTGAGTAAGAAGATTTTGGAATGGCTCTTCTACCTTTACGAGTCCCATATCATACAAAGCCATTTGAAAAAATCTAGCATATAACAGATGAAGTATCGCATGCTCTACTCCACCAATATATTGGTCGACATTCATCCAATAGTCTACTTTCTTCTTATCAAATATTTCATCTTCGTTTGTAGGGTCGCAATATCTAAGGAAGTACCATGAGGAGTCCAAAAAGGTATCCATGGTATCTGTTTCTCTTTGTGCATCTCTCCCGCATTGGGGGCATTTTGTTTCAATAAATGATTTAGAAGATGCAATAGGAGATTTCCCTTTTCCTGTAAATTCCACATCTGTAGGCAACAAAACAGGAAGATTTTCATCTTTCTCGCATACCCATCCGCAAGCTTCACAATATATCATAGGTATAGGTGTTCCCCAATACCTTTGCCTAGAAAGCAACCAATCTCTCAGCTTATAATTTACAGTAGCCTTACCGATTTTTTTGTCTTCCAATGCATCGGTCATTAGTTTAATAGCTTCTTTGTTATTCATTCCATTTAAGAAGTCAGAATTTATCATAGTGCCTTCTGCGACAAATGCTTCCGTCAAATTATTAACATCAATTGCTTCATCGCTACTGTCTACTACAGGTACTATTTCTAATCCAAATTTTTGTGCAAATTCAAAATCCCTTTCGTCGTGTGCAGGAACCGCCATAATAGCACCCGTTCCATATCCCATAAGCACATAATCCGAAATATATATTGGTATTCTTTTTTGATTTGCTGGGTTAATGGCATATGCACCGATGAACTCACCCGTCTTCTCATTTGTTAACGAAGTTCTTTCGATATCATTCATGTGCTCAACTTTTCTGATATATTCCAAAGTTGCCTTTTCGTATTCCGTGCCTGTCACAAGTTGCTTCACATATGGATGTTCAGGAGAAAGAACCATATATGTAGCACCATATAAAGTATCCGCACGCGTAGTAAACACTGTCAATTTCAAGTCAGTATTTTCAACATCAAACGTAATTTCTGCACCTACAGATTTGCCGATCCAATTTTTTTGCATAACTTTAACTTTGTTAGGCCAACCGTCTAAAGTATTCAAATTTTCGAGTAATCTATCCGCATAGTCAGTTATCTTAAAATACCATTGAGATAAGTTCTTTTTTCCTACCGGATTTTTACATCTTTCGCATTCACCGTCAACTACCTGCTCATTTGCGAGGACTGTCTTACAATCAGGGCACCAGTTTACAGGATTTTCCTTTTTATATGCCAATCCTTTTTTATAGAATTGTATGAAAATCCATTGCATCCATTTGTAATAATCAGGTTTGCACGTAGCAAGTTCTCTGCTCCAGTCATAAGAGATACCTAGTCGTTTACATTGAACTTTCATTTCTTCTATGTTGTCTAATGTCCACGTGCTTGGTTCTACTCCATGCTTTATAGCAGCATTTTCAGCGGGAAGACCGAAAGAATCCCAACCCATTGGATGTAAAACGTTGAATCCATCCATGGTTTTGAATCTCGATATAACATCGCCTATCGAGTAATTCCTTACATGCCCCATATGTAACTTTCCAGATGGATATGGAAACATCTCTAAGACATAGTATTTTTGTTTTGACTCGTCTTCTACAGTCTTAAAAGATTCATTTTCGTCCCAATATTTTTGCCATTTTTTTTCTATTTCAGTAAAGTCATATCTTTCGTTCATTTTTTCCCCATTATTATTTTATCTACAAAAAGACAAATAATCGCTTTACTATATTAGTTATAATTTA
This sequence comes from uncultured Oscillospiraceae bacterium, assembly GCA_964367585.1. Lineage (GTDB taxonomy): Bacteria > Bacillota > Clostridia > Peptostreptococcales > Anaerovoracaceae > CAYJGJ01. Next base: position 14,361 of record CAYIYH010000008.1, on the reverse strand, counting down.
GTAAATTATTTATCATTTCCATACCCTTGTTTCACAAGTTATCAAATTTATTGCCTACCTTGGTATAGCGTTCCTGCCCCAGATTTCTTCAAGACTATATTTTTCTCGCATTTCTTTAGTGAAAATATTCACAATTATATCACCAAAATCAAGCAATATCCAACCTGAATTATTATTTTTACCCTCGATGCTTTTTGCTAGAATATCATTTTCAGCCATCTTGTCTTCGACTTCATCTACCAGACTAGAAACTTGTCTGTCAGAATTACCTGTCGCAATTACAAAAAAATCTGCAAAAGAAGACTTTTCAGCAATATCCATTACCTCGACATCTTCTGCTTTTTTATTTTCTAGAATATCTTTAATAATATATGCTATCTGTTCGTTATCCATTCCTACCTCCTTTCTGTAGTAATCTCTGGCAAATATTGTTTCTTCATCCAAATACTCGCCTCTATCAGTAATAAGCTTTATCGTTTCATCTAATAAGACGAAACAAGCATTATCCAAATCATTTTTTGCGATATTTCTTATTTTTTCTACAGAATTATATGTACGATTCGGCTCTATGGCATCTGCGACAAAAATAACCTTTTCTACATCAGACATTTTGGGTCTTCCTGTAGTATGAAACTTCACAGCATTTAAAACTTCTTCATCACTAATATTATATAGTTCTTCCATTTTAATCGCTGCAAGCTTACTATGTGCTAAATTTATATTCTCATTATATTTTTGTGCTAGGTCATTCTTTTCTATCAAAATGTTTAGTTCTGTCTTTGATATGTTCTTACAAATATCATGGAAAAGTGCTGCCGTCCTTACCTTTTTTTTGTCGACTCCATGAATCATCGCCAATTCTTCCGAAGTTTGAATTACACCTAAAGTATGTTTACGTCTTTTTTCATCAAGCAAATCCAAAATATCATCTTCCATATAGTTCATTACTATATATATACCTTTCAATATCAATAGGAACTAAGTCTGATATATTTCCATTATTGCTGACTTCGTTTCTTATCCTACTGGAAGAAATATCAGAGATATTATCTTCTATCACCGTTATTCTTGCATTATATTTTTCTTCATAATTGAAGATGGCGGTATCTTGAAGATCCCTATCATATCCAACCCTATTCCCCATAATTATTGGAAATTCAGTCAAAATACTTTCGTACTTATACCATTTTTCGATAGTAAGAAAAGAATCCGTCCCCATAATAAAACTTATCGATGGTACTTTCGGATCAACGGTTTCATCAGTAGAATTCACACGAGATCCATCAATACTATTTACACAATATTCATCAATATACTTCTGCACATTGTTGTTTTTTAAATACGCACTTATTGTTTTCAATGTATTATATGAATATGAAACTTGATCACTTTCTATTTCCTGAAGAGATAAGAATACATTGCTATTGTTACCGTTTTTTATAAGTAGCTTTATCATTTCGATTCTATGATAATCACTAACCTTACTCCCGGAAGGTTTAAGCGGTTGAATCTTAGTAGGCAACAATATAACTTTAGATGCAAGTCCTGATTTCAATACATTGCTAGCCAGTTCCATATGTGCATTGTGTGGGGGATCAAATGATCCACCAAGTATAGCAATGCTAGATTTCATAATTTGCTATCTCCTCAAAATACTCGAAAAATAAATCAATTAGACAATTTGATAGCTAACTCACTTAATTGTTCGTCCGTACACGGAGCAGGTGCATTACACAACATACATTCCGCATTTTGATTTTTAGGAAACGCAATTACTTCCCTTATGCTTTCACTGTTAGAGAGTATCATTGCTAATCTATCTAGTCCATATGCGATGCCAGCATGAGGTGGCACACCATATTTAAAAGCTTCCAATAAAAATCCAAATTTATCTTCGCACTCCTCACGTGTTAATCCGAGTATGTCGAACATCTTACTTTGCAATTCTCTGTCAAAAATTCTTATACTTCCGCCACCCAGTTCCGTACCATTTAGAACTATATCATACGCATATGCTTTTGCCAATTCCGGACTACTGTCAAGCAGGTGAATGTCCTCATCTTTTGGATGAGTGAATGGATGGTGCATTGCTTTTAGTCTACCGCTTTCGTCATCTTTTTCGAACATAGGGAAATCCGTCACCCATAAGAAATTATATTTTTGATTATCCAAAAGTCCTAATTTAGACGCGATATGTCTCCTCAAAAAGCCAAGTGAATCGAATACTATCTTTTTCTTATCTGCAACTATGAGTATCAAATCATTAGACTTGGCACCAAATACATCACAAACCATCTTAAGTTCTGTTTGATCAAAAAACTTATTGATAGAAGAGTTTATTTCATCTTCTCCTACCTTTATCCAAACCATACCCCTAGCACCAAATGTCTTTATTTCATCAGCTAGTTTATCAATATCCTTTCTTGAAAATTTATCTGAGGAATCATTAATGCAAATTCCTCTAATGTCTCCTCCACTTGTCAATACATCATCAAAAACCTTGAACTCCGGCTTATTTATCACTCCGTTGAGTAAGTGAAGTTCGAAACCAAATCTAGTATCTGGTTTATCCGAGCCATATCTTGACATTGCATCATCATATGTTAAACGAGTAAAAGGAATATCAATGTCTTTATTCATGACTTCCTTCAATAATCTTTTTAAATATCCCTCTTGAACCTCTATTACATTTTCCATATCAACAAAAGACATCTCTAAATCTATTTGTGTAAATTCGGGCTGTCTGTCTGCACGTAAATCTTCATCTCTAAAACACTTGACAATTTGCATATACTTATCAGTGCCGCCTACCATAAGCAATTGCTTAAACATCTGTGGAGACTGCGGAAGGGCGTAAAATTCTCCTTGATTAACTCTACTAGGAACCAGATAATCTCTTGCTCCCTCAGGAGTAGGCTTTATTAACATAGGAGTCTCCACCTCGACAAATCCATTTTCATCAAAGTAATTTCTCGTACATTTTGTAATCTCATGTCTCAATTGAAGATTTCGTTGCATTACATTTTTGCGCAAATCTAAATAGCGGTATTTCAATCTGAGATTCTCTTCTACATTATCGTCGTCTTTAATATATATTGGAGGTGTCTGTGCTGTAGAATATATGACTAATTCCGTTGCAATTACTTCTATTTCCCCTGTCGGAATATTAAAGTTCTTAGAACTTCGCTCCTTCACTTCACCTTTTACACCTACCACAAACTCACTTCTCAATGAATCCGCAAGTTCGAAAAGTTCCACAGGCACATTATCATCAAATTTAATTTGAACGATACCACTCTTATCACGCAAGTCCGTAAAAATTAATCCCCCCAGATTCCTGCTTTTTTGTACCCAACCATTCAATACAACACTATTATCGAGGTTAGATATATTTAGTTCACCGCACAAATGCGTTCTTTTAAATACTTCCATACTACACTACTACCCTTTACTACTATTTCAACAAAAAGTCGGCAACATCTTCTGTCTTCACTTCAATTTGCTCACCTGTTTGCATGTCTTTTACGTTAACTACATCACGTTTTATTTCGTCTTCACCAATGATAATAGTATATTTTGCATTCACTCTATCAGCATATTTGAATTGACCTTTTACATTACGGCCCAAAGCATCTATCTCTATCCTTACCCCTTTTCGTCTCAATTGATGTGCAAATCTTAGTGCAAAAGACTTAGTTTCATCACCTATGAAAACAATAAAGGCATCAGGAACATTAGGTTCACTTAAATTTAGTCCCGTATTTTCCATAAGGAGTATCAATCTCTCAACTCCTATCGCCATGCCTACTCCAGGAATAGGTGGGCCACCCAAATCTTCTATGAGATTATCATACCGTCCACCTCCACATATAGTGCTCTGTGAACCAATTTTGTCTGTTACAATTTCAAAAGCTGTTTTAGTATAATAGTCTAATCCACGAACAATTTTAGGGTCAATCACAAAAGGTATTTCAAAACTATTAAGATTCTCTTGAACTTCTGCAAAAGCGACTTCGCATTCATCACATAAATTGTCAATCATTAGTGGAGCACCCTCGACTAGTCCTTTGCAATTCTCATTCTTACAATCTAAAATACGCATTGGATTTTTTTCGTATCTGGAATTACATAGATTACATAATTCTCCTAGCTTTGGTTCAAAAAAAGCTTTTAACTTTTCTCTATATACTTTCCTACATTCAGGGCATCCAACACTGTTGATCCTTATTTCAAAATCACTAAGCCCTAACTCAGTAAAAAAGTCATACGCAAGCGATACTATCGCCGCATCCGCCATCATGTTTGGAGTACCAAATAGCTCTACGCCAAATTGTTGGAATTCACGATATCTACCGGCCTGAGGTTTTTCGTATCTAAAACATGGCGTAATATAATAATATTTTGTCGGTTGAATTTCTGCATATTGCTTATGTTCTACAAAGGCACGTACAGTAGATGCAGTCCCTTCAGGTTTTAAGGTAAGACTTCTATTGCCCAAATCCTCAAATGTATACATCTCTTTTTGTACGACATCCGTAGAATCACCTATTCCTCTTTTGAATAATTCTGTATGTTCAAAAATCGGTGTTCTTATTTCTCTAAAAGAATATTTACTACTCACTTCACGAAAAACTCTCTCTAGGTATTGCCATTTTCCGACTTGTTCAGGCAAAATATCTTTCGTACCTTTAGGTGCATTTGTTAGCATTTCATCTCCTTTATCTATTCATAAAACAATTCTTTATTATTTTGTAAATGGATTATACTTTATTTCATCACCAATAGTAGTACCACCCATATGCCCTGGAAGGACTTTTGTATCATGCGGTAGCAAATATAGCTTTTCGGTAATGGATTTTATTAATAATTCAAAGTTTCCTTTGTAAAAATCGGTTCTGCCTATAGAACCTGCAAAGAGTGTATCGCCTGAAAAAAGAATATTTTCAACTAATACTACCATTCCTCCTTGTGTATGTCCTGGTGTTTGAATGAATTTTAACTCCATATCACCACAATTAATCATGTCGCCATCTTTAACCCAAATATCTGTATTTACTGTAATTTCATACCTATATATGTCTATGGAACTATTTAGCGCTGCATTCTCTAGCAACTCTTTTTCGTCGGTGCATGCAACTATTTTAGCATTCGGGTAATCTAAATGGAATCCATTGACACCGCCTATGTGATCACTATGCCCATGCGTAAGAACTATGTACTCGAATTCTATATCCAATTCTTTAATCACCTTAGCCAATGTATCCTCATATCCACCGGGATCTACGATGAAACCCTTTTTTGAATCATCATAGCACACGTATGTGTTAACCCCCAAAGGGCCCGTATTAAACATTTTCACATTCATCAATGTTCTCCATCTTCATATTTATTTTTAAACTAATTTTACTTTCGTTTTTTGTTTTGTATAACGTAGATACTTTTTTCCTGTAAACAATACTTATTAGTAAAAGGTTAATTCACTAAGCCTTTGCTCTGTATACGGAATCTACACTAGGAATATTCCGCAATACTCTAAGTACTTTTTGCATTTGATGCGTACTCGTCAACGAAATAGTTAATGTCATATTTATTGAACCATCTTTCAAAGACTTTGCATTTACACCAGATATATTGATATCTAAATCCTCACATGTTCTCGAAACATCAGCAAATAGACCTTTTCTATCACTTGCTATGATACATATATCCGCGTTGTATACTTTATCTACCTTTAAATCTTCCCACTCTACTTCGATTAATCTATTTTTGTCTTCTTCTGTCAAGCACACAATATTAGAACAATCTACTCTATGGACAGTAACTCCTCTTCCTTTTGTTATAAACCCGATAATATTGTCTCCAGGCACGGGATTACAACAGCGAGAAATCCTAATCATCAAGTTATCGACACCTTTTACGATAACTCCAGAATTTTCACGTCTTCTTCTGTCTTCAACATCTCTTTGTTTTTGTTTTGCTGAATCATTTTTAATGATTTCTTCTTCTTTGCTTGCAATTTCCTTGTTTTCTTCTTCTATGTAACCAAGAATCAAGTTAGTGAATTTTCCAAGAAGAGAACCACCCTTATATAACTGAACATATAATTCGTCCGTGTTAGACATATTCATGGCTTTGATTGCCCGATTTATGTACTGAGTCTTCAAGATATCTTGAGGAGAATATCCCTTTTTCCTTAAATATTTATCTAAAGCATCTTTACCCTTATCGATGTCATCCGATTTACTTTCTTTTTTTAGCCACGCACGGATTTTATTTCTTGCAGCAGAGCTTTTTGCAATTCGTAGCCAATCTACACTCGGACCAGACGAATGCGAAGAGGTCACAATCTCAACAATATTACCATTTTCTAATGTATGGTCAATAGGAACAAGTTTTCCGTTGATCCTTGCGCCTACACATTTACACCCTACATCTGAATGGATTTTGAATGCAAAATCCAGTGGAGTAGCACCTATAGGCAATTCCATGATATCACCACGAGGAGTAAATACGTATACTTGAGATGAAAAAAGATCCATCTTTAAGTTTTCCATAAACTCTTTTGAGTCGCTTGATTCATTGTGTAATTCTAAAGTTTGGCGAAGCCAAGCAAGTTTCATTTCGTCGTTATCAAGATGTCCGGTTGAACTGCCTTCCTTGTACTTCCAATGTGCCGCTATACCATGCTCGGCGATACGATGCATTTCATGCGTCCTAATTTGTATTTCAAATGGCTCTCCAATATCTGAAAAAACAGTTGTATGCAAGGATTGATACAGGTTTGTCTTTGGTACGGCTATGTAATCCTTGAATCTTCCCGGAATTGGTTTCCACATAGTATGTATGATACCTAAAACGGTATAACAATCCTTAACAGAGTCAACAACTATTCTAATCGCAGTAAGGTCAAAAATCTCTTCAATTTGTTTCTTTTGAATTTTCATCTTCTTATATATGCTAAATAAATGTTTAGTACGCCCTTTAATTTCGTACTTTATATCCATTGAATCCAATTCATCTTTGATATCGGCAATAACTTGTGCTATTGTCTCTGTTCGTTGCTCTTGTTTTTCTTCCAAATCACTAAGCAATTTATTATAATCATCATTATTTAAGTATTTTAATGCCAAATCTTCTAATTCAAATTTAATAGCATAAATACCGAGCCTGCTAGCAAGCGGTGCATATATTTCGATTGTTTCCTTTGACTTTTCAATTTTCTTTTCTTGAGACATGTGCTCCAAAGTACGCATGTTATGAAGCCTATCTGCTAATTTTATAATTAGAACTCTAATATCTACAGACATTGCTAAAAACAGCTTGCGCAAGTTTTCTGCTTGGACTTCTTCTTTAGTCTCGTATTTGATAGTTCCTAACTTTGTAACTCCGTCGACAAAAAGGAAAATTTCATCGCCAAAATCAGCCTTCAATTGTTCTTCTGTATAACTAGTATCTTCAATAAGATCATGCAACAAAGCCGCGGCTATAGTGTTTGAATCCATTCCGATTTCAGCTAATATAATCGCAACAGAAATAGGATGAGTAACATACGGCTCACCACTCTTTCGAAATTGATTATCGTGATAAAATACAGCCTTATCATATGCTCTTCCAATAAGGTCTAAATCATATTTTTCACTAAGTGTTTTTATTTTGTCCAAAAATTCCGTTTTATCAATCATTTGCTGAGACTCTCTTTTTATAACTTTCTACTTTTCATTAGAAACTACGGCAGATTTTGATTTTTTTACTCTTAGTTTTAACTCGTAATATACAGGACTGCATATAAATATTGACGAATATCCACCTACTATAACACCTACCATAAGGGGCAAAATAAACTCTCTGATGCTAGTAGATACAATCAAGTACAATGGTATCATAACAATAAGGGTTGTGATAGAAGTAGCCACAGATCGTCCGATTGTTTCATTAATGCTTTTATTTATGTTGTTTTCAATACGCTCTTTTTTAAACAAATGAATATTAGTCCTAATTCTATCGAAAATAACAATCGTATCATTGATAGAATATCCTACTACAGTAAGTATACCTGCAATAAACGGGTTATTAAGAGGAACATTAAGTATCAAATAACACGCAAGGACTGCCATTATATCGTGTATAATTCCAGAAATAGCAGCTGCTCCATATAGCCATGACTTAAATCTAAAAATAATATACAACAACATTCCTAGCGAGGCAATCAAAATAGAAGTAATAGCATTTAATTGAAGCTCTTCACCCACAGATGCTCCAAATTGCTCTATAGCCAATACATCGCTTTGCTCAACACCAAAATCTTTATTTAATGTTGCAATAATATCATTCCTACTATCATTATTAAGACTTTCTCTCGTTCTAATTATTACTTGCTCTTCATCTTCACCAGTGAAAATAATGGTTTCATCCAAATTGAATGAAGATAATGAAGTGTTAATTTCACTAGTTGTTACAGTAGCTCCCATGTCTATTTGCATCATAGTCCCGCCAGTGAAGTCTATTCCAAAATTAAATCCTCTAATTACAAAAAGTGATAAACCTATAATAAAAACTACGGCACTGACTGTGTAGTATTTTTTTCTATTTTTTACGATATCAATAGGACTAGTTAATATTCTCTTTTTACTATTAGTACTCTCTTTATCCTTAATTCCGAAAACTTCTTTTTTGCCGAATCTTCTACTATGCGCTATTGCAGACACAAAAAGTTGTGTAATGACTATCGCTGTAAAAATACTTACAACAATACCTATCATGAGAGTGATTGCAAATCCTTTTACAGACGTGGTTCCTACCTGATAAAGCACGACCGCTGCAATCAATGTAGTAAGCTGTGCATCTAGTACAGTAGTTAGCGCGCTCTTAAATCCTCGATTAACGGCAACCCTGACAGTTTTTGATTGTCTAATTTCGTCACGTATTCGAGAAAAAATAATTATATTAGCATCTACTGCCATTCCAATAGAAAGAATAATACCGGCAATACCTGGGAGGGTTAATACGTTTCCCAACAATGCCATACTCCAAGCTACAATCAAAACATATAATATCAATCCAATACTGGCTACTACTCCTAGCAATTTATAAGTAACAATCATAAAAGCAAAGACGAGCAAGAGACCAATCCCCCCTGCCACAATACTTTTGCTCAAAGCATCTTCACCAATTGTAGCAGTCTGAACAGAAGAGTTAACCTCTACGAGTGGCGTTGGCAAAGCACCTCCCCGTATTAGCGCAGCAAGACTTTCCGCAGACTCTTGTGTGAATCCACCATGGATATAGCATTCCCCATTGGGAATAACACTGTCTACGGTAGGTGAGGAAATAATTTCTCCATCTAGCTCAATAATAATAGCATTGTCTAAAACATCATCGATCGTAGACGAAACCTGACCACTAGATGCTATTTCAGTAGCTTCTCTAAATAATTCCGCTCCCTCTGGTGAAAACTCAAGATTTATTACATAACTACCATCTTGCAATGAAGGATATGCATCTTCCACCATAGATCCATCTAATACGAATTCATTATTTGATAACTTAAACTCAAGACTCGCCGTTTGACCTATGACATCAATTGCTTCTGAGGCATCAGTCACTCCCGGCAGTTCTACCCTAATCCTGTCTTCACCCTCAACAGTAACTGTTGATTCAGATAATCCTAATTGATTTACTCTATTGGCGACGACATCTCTAGTTTCGTTCATCACCCTTGCTAAATCTTCGTCCGTTAAATCAGTTTCTGCCTCCATTAGCAAATACACACCGCCATTTATATCTAACCCATATTTTAAAGAATCATTAACAGGTTCTATATTCCCAATACCATTAAAAGACACATAGCTTCCAAATACAGTAGCTGCTAATATTATTATAATTAAAAATATTTTATAACTTTGCTTCATTTTGATATTTTCTCCCCACAGCGAAGGCGCATAGTAATTAGAATTACAGCTATAAATTATAACACTTATTGAATCAAAATTCAAGGATTGCCAGACAAGATTTTTAAATTTATACAAGATTTTTAAATTTTAAAGACAGTGCTTTCGAGATACTTCGGATATGATTTTGGAGATTTTTTATGCGTAATAACATAGACCTTATCAATTACTTAAATTGAAATTGACACTCTTTATGTAAATTGATATAATAAAAAAAATAGGAGGAAATATATGGAAGTTAAAAGAAGCAGTGAACTGTCAAACGATTTTATATACGAAATCTTGGAGATAGACAAGGAAACATACGATACAGATCTTTTAGGTGATTTTGATTCACTAAATGGTAGATTACAAGCATCATTAGAGTCATATCTACTCCTTTATGATCAAGAAAACCTGATTGGATATATAACATTTTTCCCTATCAGTGACGATCTATACGAAAAAATAACAACTCTAGATATGGTATTCGACGACAATATAGAACCTGCTGACTTAGTGCCATACTCAGATAATTATCACCTCTACCTCTTATCGATAGTAATTAAAAAATCTCACAGAGACAAAGATGGAATAAAACTATTACTTGCCGAATTTACTTCTTTCTTAAAAGAAAAAGAAAAATTGGGATATAGATTAAGTGAAATTACAGCACTAGCAGTTAGTGATGATGGACAGAAACTCCTAAATAGCATCGGCCTAAGTAAACGTAAATCTATCAAAAATAAATACTCTTTATATTCCGGAAAATTCAAAGAGGTGCAAAATTAATGAATGAGAACACTACAAATCTACAAACTCAGGAACCTGTTGTCACTGATTCTACCCCATCAAAATTGACTAGTGATATTTATATCATGTTCACAGTGGACAACATTCCTAAATTGCAAGAAATAAAACAACCTGATGAGATATTCAGTGACTATCTGGAAGAATTTGACAAGAATGCGGCATACGAATGTTCGAGTGGGCTTTCAAAAACTCTTAACAGACAGTTTCTTGGCAGATACGATCTAGCATGCATGCCCGATACATATGAAGGTTGCAATGAAGATGGAACATTATGCAAAGAAAGCATTGAACAAGTCCAAACTGTATACTTTTATTCTACAGATCACAAAAATACAGGACTTAGCATAGTTACAATGATTATTCCTTCAAACAAGTATAAAATCACTAGTATTCTTGACCAAATGTCTACCAAACATCTTTATTTCCGTTCTAATAAAGAAGAAACTTTTATTTCGTCGGAACGTTTCTTTTACGAAGTATTCAACGTAGAAATAATATCAGAGCCAAAAGCCGTGGTTTGTCTAAACAACAAACCGCAAGATGAAATAGAAACATTATGCATATTGGCATGCGAAACTTACCAAAGTGAATATGTATCATATTCACAATCATCAAGAGAAATGTTAGAATGCACTAAAAATAACTTAGCACAGTATGATTTTTATGAATTATATGCATCTCAAAAGTCCATACTTTTTATCGACAATGACTTTAATGACGATTGGAAAAACAACATTGCAAGTGAAATTTCAATCTTATTTATTTGTGAAATATTACTGATGAGAATTGCAGCTATAACTAGAACCAACCGTAAAATCAAATCCCATCTCACAAGTGATATCAAAATTACTTTACGAGAAATAGAACTGCTCTACAATGAATTCAGAGCAACAGTAATATTCTGGGAAATCAATAATTTCAAATATCTATTAGCTAACAAAGTTTTCGACCATTTACACACAGCTTTTCAAGTCGATGTGCATTATGAAGCGTACAAGTCTAACCACAGCCACCTTGAACATTTAGTTAATATTAAAGGTGGACAAGCAGCTGAACGCGAAGGATTTGTAATGAATGCAATAGCAGTCGCTCTTGCAGTATTCCAAATGCTACCACTTATATTGTCAGGTAATCCAGATGACTATGCTATACTCGGCTCGGGTTCTTCAGTTTTAGTCATATTCTTACTGCTTTATATCGTACGAAAATCAAGAAATAAATCAAGAAACTCGTATAAGTAAGTTATCAATACATTTTAATTGAAAATAATGTAAGGGGAAAATATGAAAATAAAATATACAAAAGACATGAGCAATGATTTTATACACGATGTGCAAACAATTGACAAAATTGTATATAAAGATAGTCAATGCGCTTCATTTGAAAGTGACGACGCGAGATTCCAAAAGAATAAGGATACTTATGTCCTTTTATATAATGATTTTGAAAAACTAATTGGATACATGTGCATATTCCCATTGACCGAATCATTCACCGAAACAATGCTAGCGAGTGATGTAGGCTACGATGATAATATTACTCCAGATGACATATGCGACTATTCATCAGAAACTAATCTATTCATTCTTTCTATTGTGGTGCTTCCAGAATATCAAAATAAAGAAGCAATCGTCACTCTCACAGAAGGGTACAACGAATTTCTAAGAGAAAAGGAAAAAGCTAACATTCATATGAAAAGAATATTAGCCCTTGCAGTAAGTGATGATGGAAAAAGAATACTTGGCAGACTAGGCCTTAATCCACACAAAAAACTCGACGACGGATATACATTATTCATGAAATAAAACCAACCGAAATTGTATACTAATACATTACTGTAAAAGGCTGATAATTGATAAAATATCAGCCTTTTTGCTACCCAAGTTTACTGTTGCAATATCTCCCCATTAAGTGTAAATGTTTTGGCTTCGGTGATTTTAACTGGCACTATTTGACCAACTAAGCTCTCGTCTGCTCGAAAGTTTACTAATTTAAACCCTTCCGTCCGTCCGGCATACATTGTAGTTTTCTTTTTACTTGGACCGTCTACTAATACATTTACAACTTTACCCAAATACTTTTGATTCCTTTTTAGGCTCGTTTCATTGATTACCTCGACGAGCCGATTAAACCTCTCATGCTTAACATCTTCAGGCACTTGATCAGTGAATTTTTCAGCAGGCGTTCCTTTTCTGATAGAATACATAAAAGTGAATGCAAAGTCAAATTCTACTTGTTTGACAAGCGACAATGTGTCTAAAAAGTCTTGCTCGGTTTCTCCGGGGAATCCAACTATTATGTCTGTAGAAATTGCAATATCAGGAATTGTCTTTTTTAATTTGTCTACCAGTTCCAAATATTTTTTTGAATCATACTTCCTATTCATTCGTTTTAATACGTCATCGCTTCCCGATTGTATAGGCAAGTGTATATAATTAGACAACTTTTCACATTCCAAAAACGCATTAATTAGACTATCAGATAAATCTTTTGGGTGAGAAGTCATAAAGCGTATGCGTTCTATCCCCTCAATCTCATTAATTTTGTAAATTAAATCAGTAAAGCCAAAGCCATCCACTGTTTTATATGAATTAACATTTTGCCCAAGTAGAGTTATCTCCTTCACACCGTCTGCAACCAAATGATTTATCTCAGCAATAACATCGGAAGGCTGTCTACTTTTTTCTCGTCCCCTAGTATATGGAACTATGCAATAAGCACAAAAATTATTACATCCATACGTGATATTGACGAGTGCCTTATGCTTGAACATTCTTTTTGCAGGTAAGTTTTCTGCAATAGTATCACTATCTTCGAATATCTCGACTTGTTTGGTCTTTTCTTCGGCTAAGTTATTTAAAAGAACTGGAAGTTGATGGAAATTATGCGTGCCAAATACTAGATCGACCCATGGATATTTGGTTTTTATAGTCGTCACAATATGTTCTTGTTGCATCATGCAACCGCATACTCCGACTATAAAATCTTTTTCTTTTTCCTTTCTTTTTTTGAGCTGTCCTAAAGTACCAAAAAAACGCTTATCGGCGTTTTCTCTTATACTACACGTATTAATAATGACAATATTAGCGTTTTTTCTCTCATCTGCTTGATCGTACCCTTCGTTGAGTAGAAGTCCTGCCATTATTTCAGAATCGTGTTCATTCATTTGACAACCAAAAGTTGTAATATGGAATTTATTATTCATTCTCAGCCTTTACATTAACTATACGGTGCATTTCATTTTTTTTATCTCTTGTCATCAACAAAGTTATTGACTGCTTGGCATCAATCTTATCTTCTATAATGCTATTTATCGTTTCTATTATCGGCATTTCAACATTATATTTCTTTGCCAATTCATACGCAACCTTTGTTGCAGTAATGCCCTCTACAACCATGCCAATTTTTCCGATTGCCTCTGATGCACGTATTCCCTCGCCTATTAATTGGCCACACTTTCTATTCCTAGAATGTTTACTCATACAGGTAACTATTAAATCACCTATACCTGCGAGCCCAAAAAAAGTAATCATGCTCGCACCTAAATTCTGAGCGAGTACAGAAATCTCGTTTATACCCCTTGTCATTATTGCCGCTTTTGCATTATCTCCGAATCCAAGAC
>CAYIYH010000007.1:0-79184 GCA_964367585.1 uncultured Oscillospiraceae bacterium | reverse complement strand
AGCAAACTACACATTCGTAGCAGAAAATGGTACATTAACAGTTACTAAAGCAGCAGCATCAGAATTAGGCTTAAGAGCAGCAGGAATAGATGAAATATATATAGGGGAAGAACAAGACTTAATTAGCAGTGCATCTACAACAGTAACAGAAGGAACGACAATACAGTATAGCTTAACAGGAGTAGATGGATCTTGGAGTACAAGCGTACCAAAAGGAAGAAATGTAGCAAATGACTACACCATATATGTAAGAGCAATAAATCCTAACTACGAAACAGCAACAACAACAGTAACATCAATGATAACACCAGCGGAACTTAAAGTAACAGCAGATGATAAAACTGTAATATTTGGAGCAGCAGTACCTAGATTAACATCAACAGTAACAGGATTTGTAGGAACAGATACGTTAGCAAATACAACTATAGCAGGAAGTGCGGATTTAAGCACAACATACACACAAGGAAGCCCTGCAACAACATATCCAATCGCAGCAGGAATAGGAACGCTAGCAACAGCAAACTACACATTCGTAGCAGAAGATGGTACATTAACAGTTACTAAAGCAGCAGCATCAGAATTAGGCTTAAGAGCAGCAGGAATAGATGAAATATATATAGGGGAAGAACAAGACTTAATTAGCAGTGCATCTACAACAGTAACAGAAGGAACGACAATACAGTATAGCTTAACAGGAGTAGATGGATCTTGGAGTACAAGCGTACCAAAAGGAAGAAATGTAGCAAATGACTACACCATATATGTAAGAGCAATAAATCCTAACTACGAAACAGCAACAACAACAGTAACATCAATGATAACACCAGCGGAACTTAAAGTAACAGCAGATGATAAAACTGTAATATTTGGAGCAGCAGTACCTAGATTAACATCAACAGTAACAGGATTTGTAGGAACAGATACGTTAGCAAATACAACTATAGCAGGAAGTGCGGATTTAAGCACAACATACACACAAGGAAGCCCTGCAACAACATATCCAATCGCAGCAGGAATAGGAACGCTAGCAACAGCAAACTACACATTCGTAGCAGAAAATGGTACATTAACAGTTGATCAAGCAAGCTTCGAAGAAGATCGTGATTTACAACTAAACGGAATCGACGAAACCTATGACAGCAACATCTATAATGTTGAACTATTAGGCGGACTAAACGATGATACATATCAGCATAGAGTAGATGGCGGAGCATGGATAAATGGACTACCAACCGCATATGTAAATGCAACAGATGCAACAGTAGAAGTTAGAGTAGAAAACAATAACTTTGTAGATGCAGAAGGAAACAACTTTGTAATACTAAATGCAGACGTTGACATCGCACAAGTACCAATCACAATCACCGCAGCAGACTTTACAAGAGCAGCAACCGGAATTGATTTACTTAACTTTGCTGGAGCAACAATTACAGCAGGCAGTATGGTAGGAACTGAAACATTTAACTTCATAGTAAACAGATTAGGAGCAGATCAAACAGTAGGAACATACTTAAATGATTTGGTACCATCAGTAACGGAAAATGGAACGGCACTTTTAGCTAACTATGATATCACATACGTAAATGGTGACTATACTATAACTCCGGTAGCAGTACCGGCACCACCAACGCCGATTCCACCAGTACCAGTAACATTAACTGAAACTGATATTCCAACAGGAGATGGACCAACAACAATCGAAGACGATGAAGTACCAACAGCAAGTGGATTAGGCGGAGCATCATGGAGTTTGTTTAACGCAATAGCAACAATCGTAGGAGTAGCGGTAGGACTATTAATCGCAGCTAAGAAGAGAAAAGAAGACGAAGACGACTACGATGAAGAAGAAGATGAAAGAGCAAAAAGAGCAGTAAAAGTAGGAATGATAGCAGTAGCATTATTCTTCGTACTAAACACAGTAATGTTCTTCCTAACACAAGATTTGACAACACCAATGGCAATATTTGATAAATGGAGCATATTCTTTGGAGTAAGTGCAGTGGCTCAAATGTTATTCCCAACAGTGCAAAAACTGATGAAAAAGAATGAACAACAAGTAGACGCTCAATAAAAAAAATATAAATAGTTTAGTCAATTTGCAGTATTGAAAGACCCCATCGGTAACATTCCGATGGGGTCTTTTAGTTGTTATGCGTCACTAGATGTAATTAGAGAAACTTTAGAATATATTATGAATTTATTTATAGTTTTCTACAGCATTATGTGGTAAAATATTTCAATGGGAATTCGAAGTAGACAATAATATTTACTACGATGCAAAATTTATAGGAGAAGGTAACAATGAAAAAATGGAAATGTAAGGTATGTGGATATATCCATGAAGGTGATTTGCCGGAAGATTTTGTATGTCCTCTTTGTAAGAAACCTGCGTCAGCTTTTGTAGAAATAGGAGAAAAAAAAATGAGTAACAAGTATGAAGGTACAAAAACAGAGAAAAACTTAGAAGCAGCTTTTTCTGGAGAAAGTGGTGCAAGAAATAAATATACATATTTTGCTAGTGTTGCAAAAAAAGAAGGCTATGAGCAAATTGCAGCATTATTTTTGAAGACTGCGGAAAATGAAAAAGAGCACGCAGAGATGTGGTACAAAGAATTACATGCTCTTGGGAATACTGCGGATTGTCTAAAGGCTGCGGCTGAGGGCGAAAACTATGAATGGACAGACATGTATGCAACATTTGCAAAAGAAGCAGATGAGGAAGGGTTCCCAGAGCTTGCTGAAAAATTCCGTGGTGTCGCACTTATTGAAAAGGCTCATGAAGAACGATATCTCAAATTATTAAATAATGTGGAAATGAAAGCTGTTTTCGCTAAATCTGATATTACTATGTGGGAATGTAGAAACTGTGGACACTTGGTTGTAGGAAAAGATACTCCAGAAAAATGTCCAGTTTGCGATCACGCTCAAAGTTACTTTGAGGTAAGAGCTGAAAACTATTAATCATCTCCTCGATTGAAAATTGCCTTTGTTAAACTAATTTTTTATCAAAGGCAATTTTTTCACTATTATCGAACCAGATCACGCCTCTATGTTCAAATCCATTTTTCTTGAGGATGTGTTGCATTTTTTTATTTGCCTCGTCTGTGTCTACCCTAAAATAATTAACGCCTTGTGATTTTGCCAGATCCTCTACTAGTCCAAAAATTTTATCACTGACATTCTTTCCCCTATGTTCATCGCTTATTGCCATTCTATGCACTACAACATATTTTTCGTCACTTGCCCATTTTCCATTTAAGGTGCCGTACGCGGGTTCCTCTTCAAAGTCAATGCAAAGATAAGCTAAGACATCATCATTATCCTTAACAAAATAGCCTATGCCCTTTTTGGTATCATTTTTTATACACTCTAAATCAGGATATCCTGTTTGCCATTGATCTATTCCTTGCTCTTTTAGATGATTTTTCGCCATGTCGATTATTTGCATAGCATCTAGTGCTCCAGCTTCCGTAGTTTTAATTAATTCCATGTTAGTATTTATCCTTTCACTGTTATTACGAGAGTTATTTCAAATTTCATATAGAATAGCATTTAAATAAATAGTACTCAATTAAAACA
This sequence comes from uncultured Oscillospiraceae bacterium, assembly GCA_964367585.1. GTDB lineage: Bacteria > Bacillota > Clostridia > Peptostreptococcales > Anaerovoracaceae > CAYJGJ01. The sequence continues at coordinate 75,605 of CAYIYH010000007.1, read as the reverse complement.
TAAATACTATAAGCATAAATTTTATTTACATATAGAGTTTACTGTTTTGTAACGCATTTTTATTTTCGCACTTTCCACAGTGTAGTATTTTGCATAAAATACTACACTGTGCATAATTAATCCTTACTTAGATTTATTATACTATAAATTTTAAGAAAAAAATACAATATAATTTAAGTTACTAATTGCATATACCAAAAAAAAATGATAATATTGAACGAGTGAACAAGGGGTGAGATAGATGGAGCCGAAAATAGTAAAAGCTGTCGTAACCGTTACGGGAAAAGATGACGTTGGAATATTGGCAAAGGTGTCGAGTGTCTGTGCTAGTGAAAATGCAAATATTATCGAGGTAACACAGAGTGTTTTAGACCAATTTTTTTCTATGATAATGATTATCAATGTTGCAAATTGTGAATCTAGCATAGATGAGATCAAGGTGAATATATCGAAAGAAATACCTAATATGGCCGTATACATAATGCACGAGGATATTTTCACATCTATGCACACTATATAACATTGCACATTGTTTGGTGCTGAAATAGTCGTCGGGGTAGACTTATCGTGCGAGTGCGCAAGTTCCTTTGTCTCGATTATTATTTAAAAATCGAAAGTCCGCTATGTATCATAAGTGATATGAGTGGGTAATTTAAAGAATATTACATGAACAAGAAAGGTTCTTTCATTTATGATGAGTAAGAAATATAAGAAGCTGACATGCGTGTCAAGCAATATGCTTAGTAAATTGTGGGGTATGGGATGATAATTTATTCATCTTAAAGCCCCCTTTTTTTTATATAAATATGCTTGTTTTCACGGGCAATTAAAAAATGAGGATAGCTTTATTATGTCAATAATATTATCAGGAGAGGTATATGAAAACATCTAATAATAAATATGTAATCGAAAATAATATTCAAATAGCAGATGGAATCTTTAAAATGATTTTGTCTGGAGACTGCTCTTCATTTGTAGCGCCTGGGCAATTTATCAATATCGAAATTGATGGACTATATCTAAGAAGGCCAATATCCATTTCGGACTACGATGAAAAAAGTTTTACTATAATCTATAAAGTGGTCGGTGAAGGGACTCGTGTGATGTCTCTCATGAGAGCAGGAAAGGAGCTTTCAATTCTAGCTCCTTTGGGAAATGGATATGACCTCAAAAAAATACACCAAACTCCTTTGATTGTGGGTGGTGGGGTTGGAATTCCGCCGATGTATGGCCTTGTCAAGAGATTACTTCAAGAAGATAAACTCCCTACCGTTGTTTTGGGATTTAATTCTATTAAAGATATATATTATGTAGATGAATTTATTAAACTAAAGGTTAATGTTTTTGTGACAACTGTGGATGGAAGCCGATACAACAGGGGATTTGTAACGGATTTGATTCATTCCAAAAATAGTTCGGGTGGAGAAGTGTCAGGTATTCTTGCTACAAATTTTGAAACAAACGGAGGCGATGGAAATAGTACAACAGGTATTAATGAATTAGTCATATGCGATTTTGACTATGTTTGCGCATGTGGCCCAGAGCCTATGTTAGAGGCCCTATCAAAAATTGATTGTGAAGGGCAGTTTAGTTTTGAAAGTCGTATGGGCTGTGGCTTTGGAGCATGCATGGGGTGTTCCAAAAAAACACGTGATGGATATAAAAGAATATGTAAGGAGGGTCCAGTGCTCTTCAAAAGCGACGTGTATTAACAGTAGTCGGGTAGTGGTATGAGTAAAGTAAGATATCTTACTAGTATAGGAGAAAATATATGGGAAAAGATGTGATTATAGCGTTAGACTTTCAGACGGCGGATGAGGCTCTAAATTTTTTATGTAAATTCGACGATAACAGACCATTTGTAAAGGTAGGAATGGAACTTTTTTACAGTACGGGGCCGACTCTTATTAAGGAACTCAAAGATAGAGGCCATAAAGTATTTTTGGATTTAAAAATGCACGACATACCAAATACAGTCAAAAAGGCGATGCAATCAATTTCAAAACTAGGAGTCGATATGACTAATGTACATGCAGGCGGCGGTATCGAGATGATGAAAAAAGCGCTTGAGGGAGTAACTAATGAAGAAGGAGATAGACCTATTCTTATAGCGGTGACACAGCTTACATCGACGTCACAGTCTGTGATGAAAGAGGAATTACTAATTGCTGGCAACATAGATGAAGTTGTACAGCAGTATGCCGCAAATGCTAAAAGTGCTGGGCTAGACGGTGTAGTTTGTTCTCCAATGGAGTCACCGATCATACACGAATCGTTGGATAGTGATTTTATTACCGTCACACCGGGAATTCGATATAAAGACGGAAGTATGGATGACCAAGTTCGAGTAACCACACCTGCCGATGCGAGGAAGTTGACGTCGGATTACATTGTAGTCGGAAGACCTATTACTAAGGCGGATGACCCTGTAAGTGCTTATCAAAGATGTCTTAAGGATTTTAAAGGAGGAGAAAAAGATGGCTATAAGTAAAGAAATCGCAAAATCATTACTGTCTATAGAGGCAGTTTTTTTAAGACCGAATGAACCTTTTACTTGGGCTAGTGGAATTAAGAGCCCAATTTACTGTGATAATCGATTGACATTATCATATCCCGAGATCCGTGATCTTGTCGAAAACTCGCTTGCAGAAGTAATTAAAAAAGAATATCCCGAGTGTGAAGGTTTGATGGGAACCAGCACAGCAGGTATTGCCCATGCAGGAATTGTCGGACATATAATGAAGTTGCCAATGGGATATGTGAGAAGCTCTCAAAAATCTCATGGAAGAACCAATATGATAGAAGGGAAATTGTTGCCGAATCAAAAAGTTGTCGTAGTCGAAGATTTAATATCTACCGCAGGTTCATCGATTGAAACGGTTAATATCCTTAGGGAGGCGGGAGCGAATGTGCTGGGAATTGTAAGTATTTTTACATATGGTATGAAAAAGGGAGTCGAGAGACTCAGGGAGAGCGGTATAAAAAATGTTAGCTTATCTGATTTAGACACACTGCTTGAAGTGGCAGTCGTCGGATCATATATTAATTCCGAAGAAGCGGATAGGATAAAAAAATTCCGAGACAATCCGCAAAATAGTGACTGGATAAAAAATAAATAGTATCGATATTGCAATCGGTAATAATATAACAAATTATAATTATAGTGTCATTAATCACGCGACATCAATCTATGTTAATATTATCCCCGATTTGAATATATAAAAGTAGTAATCGTAATGATTGAGAGGAGAAAGGAACAAAATGAAAAAAATCAGAAACTTAATTAACATTACAGATTTCACATTGAAGGAGATAGATCGCCTGATGGAAATCGCTGAGGACATTTCTAATAATCCGACAAAATATCAAAGCATATGTTCGCACAAAAAACTTGCAACCCTTTTCTTTGAACCTAGTACCAGAACTAGACTGAGTTTTGAAGCCGCAATGATGGAATTAGGTGGAAACGTATTAGGATTTTCATCTGCTGATTCTAGTTCTGCAAAAAAAGGAGAGAGTGTTTCGGACACAATCCAAACGGTATGTTGTTACGCAGACATAATCGCAATGAGGCATCCAAAAGAAGGTGCACCTTTTGTTGGTGCGAAAAAAACTACTGTTCCAATAATTAATGCCGGAGACGGTGGCCATTTTCACCCTACACAAACATTAACAGATGTGCTAACTATCAAGAGAAAGAAGGGAAGTTTGTCGAATTTGACTATTGGGCTTTGTGGAGACTTGAAGTTTGGTAGAACGGTACACTCTCTGATAGAGGCGATGGTTAGGTACGAAGGAGTTAAGTTTGTTCTTATTTCTCCGGATGAGCTAAAAGTACCGGAATATATAATAGAAGAACTTCAGGATAAGAATATCGAATTCTTAGAAACAAAGAACCTAGAAGAGGTAATGTCTCAATTGGATATATTGTATATGACTAGAGTTCAAAAAGAAAGATTTTTCAATGAAGAGGACTATGTCAGACTAAAAGATAGTTACATACTAGATATGCAAAAGCTTGAAACAGCAAAGAAAGATTTATGTATCTTGCATCCATTACCGCGAGTCAATGAAATATCCGTGGAAGTAGACGACGATCCGCGCGCATGCTACTTCTTCCAGGCACTTTGCGGTAAACACATTAGAATGGCATTGATATTATTTTTGTTAGGATTGGTTAATGAGGAGGGACAAATATGAATATAGATGGAGTAGTAAACGGGTATGTGTTAGACCATATTCATCAAGGTTCGGGCATGCAAATATATAAAATATTACAGTTGGATAAGCTTGAATGTAGTGTTGCGATCATTCAAAATGCATTAAGTGAAAAGCTAGGTAAAAAAGACATAATTAAAATCGATGAAATAATCGAATTAGATTTTGATATATTGGGGTATATCGACCCCAATATTACAGTAAACAGAGTGGAAGGCGGAAAACTGAAATCAAAGGTTCACCTTTCCTTGCCCGCAACAGTGGTGGATTTAATTAAGTGCAAAAACCCTAGATGCATAACATCTTCTGAGATAGGCATCGAGCATTGCTTCAAATTAAAGAATGCCGATAAAAAACTATATAGATGTATTTACTGCGATGCAGAAAACAAAGAAAAAAAGTAAATTAATAAATGTGCAGTGATGGATAAAATACTAAATACTACGCGTATTTTGATTGCGCAATAAAAGAAACAACACATACACCTGGAGGTGGAAATAATGAATAAGCTTAGATACTTACTGGTGATAACGATTGTATTTACAATCGTTATTTCATTAGTAACGGTCGCAAAAGCCAATGGTGATGAAGTAAACAGTGATGATATTGCAATTTTGTTTACAAACGACATTCACTCCAATCTAGAAGCAATAGATGGAAAAAACGGGTTCGCTAGGATGAATACTGTAATTGAAGACACAAAAGACAAGTACGAAAAAACATTCGTAGTCGACGCAGGAGACTTTTCGATGGGAACCCCTTTTCAGGTGATATACCAAGAGGTCGCATCAGAAATAAGAATGTTAGGTGAAGTTGGTATAGATGTTACCGTATTTGGAAACCATGAGTTCGATCACAAAACACAAGGTTTGACAAACATGCTGAATTCGGCCATGTCCTCGGGAGATACATTGCCTCATATTACAATTGCAAACATAGACTGGGAGGCGACTTTTGCAGATCCCGAACTGGAGTCTAATGCAAGGGACTTAAAAGATGCATGTGATAACTATGGAATTAAAGATTATGTTATGATAGAGCGGGGCGGTGCTAATGTCGCGGTTTTTGGAATAATGGGCAAAGAGGCTGATGAATATGCTCCGTTAAGTGGCTTGATTTTTGCCGACCAGATAGAAAGTGCACAAAGAGTCGTCGACGAAATAGAAAAAAACGAGGATGCGGACATGATCATTTGTGTATCTCATAGTGGAATGGATTCTGATGATTTAGATGCGTCCGAGGACAAAATACTTGCGGAAGAAGTAGATGGAATAGACTTTATTGCGAGTGGGCATAGTCATTCCTTTTTTGAGGAACCTGTCATTGCAAACGGAGTGGTAATCGGTGCAGCGGGGGAATATGCCGAACACATAGGTGAAGCAATATTTACGAAAACAGATAATGGTTACGATCTAAAGTCATATAGAATTATTCCGTTAGACAGTGGTGTTTTGGAAGACGAAACCATATTGGAAAGCGTAGCTGAATATCGTAATATGATAGACGATAACTTCTTTGATGAATATAATCTTAGCATAGACGATGTTTTAACTTATAACGAGTATGAATTTACGGACTTCACCGAGTTCGGAAAAGAGCAAGGGGAGGAGATTCTCGGTAACATTTTGTCTGATGCTGTGGTTCATGCAACTAAAGTGGCGGAGGGAGACGAATATGAAGAAATTGCGTGTGCAGTTGTCCCTCACGGAGTAATAAGGGCAAGTATACCAATAGGAGAAGTTACCGTGGAAGACATGTTCAACGTGCTTTCGTTAGGAATTGGACCCGATGGAGTGTCTGGATACCCTATGGTGAGTTTATACCTAACAGGTGAAGAAATCAAGACGGCAGCTGAAATCGACATTTCCGTGTCTGAATTGATGGGTGCAGCAAGGCTATACACAAGTGGCGTGCAATACACATATAATCCTAATAGATTGATGTTGAATCGAGTCACAGATACAGTTTTTGTGTTGCCTGATGGTACAAAAGAGGAAATAATTGATGATCAATTGTATAGGGTAGTTGCGGATTTGTATTCCTGCCAGATGCTCGGTGCAGTGGAAGACCAATCTTTTGGATTGTTGAGTGTTACTCCTAAAGATAAAAATGGTGATGTTGTTGCCGATTATGAAGACCATATCATTTACATGGAAGATGGCAAGGAATTGAAACAGTGGCACGTGGGAGTCTTGTACATGCAGTCATTTGAAGGTGGAAAAATTCCTGAGCAATATTCACAGTTAGAAGGTCGAAAAGTAGAAGTGGATAGTACAAATATTTTCGAGTTATTGAAGAATCCTAACAAGTTCTTTTGGATACTTTCAGGCATCGTTACTGTTGTAATTGTTTTACTCATTCTCGTAATAACGCTTATTGTAAAGAGAGTAAGAAAAATAAAAAATCGCAATATTATGGTGAAAAAAATAGATGAAAATAACTAAAAACGTCTTGACATCTATCCTATAAATGGTATAATTTCTTTACGAAAAAGCCACAACATACTATATATAGTATTAAATGAAGGAGTTCAAAATGGATAGAATTGTTAGAATTACAAAAAGAGATGGAAGAAGTGTTCCTTTTGAGACTGATAAAATCGGCGAGGCAATTTTCAAAGCAGCGCAAGTATTAGATGGAAAAGACAGAGAGATGGCTCACTATCTTGCAAAAAAAGTTGAACTCTATTTAATAGAAGTTTGTCATAATCAAACACCGACTGTAGAACAAGTGCAAGACGCTGTAGAAAAAGTGCTCATTGAAGACGGACACGCAAGGACGGCAAAAGAATATATATTGTATAGGGCAGAGCGTACGAGAGTGCGAGACATGAATACTAAGCTCATGAAATTGTACGAGGATCTCACCTTCCAGGATGCAAAAGACAATGACGTAAAAAGAGAAAATGCGAACATAGACGGAAATACTGCGATGGGAACTATGCTTAAATATGGTTCCGAGGGTGCAAAAGAATTTTATAAAATGTATGTCATAGATCCCAAATTCACCAAGGCGCATCAAGCGGGCGATATTCATATACATGATATGGATTTTTATACTCTTACTATGACATGTTGTCAGATCGACCTAGTAAAACTGATCAGTGGTGGATTTTCTACAGGCCATGGACATTTGCGTGAGCCTAATGATATCGAAAGTTATGCTGCGCTTGCGTGTATAGCAATTCAATCTAATCAAAACGATCAACACGGTGGTCAGTCTGTTCCCAACTTTGATTATGGAATGGCTCCAGGTGTGCGCAAGACATATAAAAAATTATATTGGACGAACTTAGGTAAAATGCTTGATTTTCTCCATAACAAAGAAGACGGCCTAGAAATTGCGACAGAAATGGGCAAAAAAATTGAAAAAGAGCACAATGTAGCGCCTTGTATGTCATGGGATAACAATTATAAGGAGCATGAATTAGAGGAGTTACAAAAGATTGTATCTCTAGAAGAGGCGAAAAAACTTCAAGATAGGGCAACAAAATTTGCCGACAAAGAAATAAAGAGAAAAACATATCAAGCAATGGAAGCATTAATCCACAATTTGAACACTATGCACTCTAGGGCGGGCGCACAAGTTCCATTTAGTTCTATTAACTATGGAACAGATACTTCTTTAGAAGGTAGACTTGTCATGAAGTCTGTGCTAGAGGCAACAGAGGCCGGACTTGGAAACGGTGAAACTCCAATTTTTCCAATTCAAATATTTAAACTCAAAGAAGGCGTAAGTTATAATCCGGAAGATCCAAATTACGACTTGTTCAAAATAGCTTGTAGAGTTTCAGCAAAAAGGTTATTCCCTAACTTTTCTTTCTTGGATGCGCCATTTAACGCACACTATTACAAAGAAGGAAAACCCGAAACGGAATGTGCATACATGGGATGCCGTACAAGGGTAATAGGTAACGCATATGACCCATCTAGAGAAATAGTTATGGGAAGAGGGAATTTGTCATTCACTTCGATTAACTTGCCTCGTATCGCAATAGAATCGGGTGAGGATATTGATAAATTCTTTACCAGATTAGATGAGATGATGAATCTATGCATCGAACAATTATATGAAAGAATGAAGATTCAGGCAGAAAAGAAAGTCCGTAACTTCCCATTCTTGATGGGTCAAGGTGTCTGGCTAGACTCTGATACTCTCGGAGTAGACGATAAAATAGGAGAAGTTATAAAGCATGGTACCTTGTCGTTGGGATTCATCGGATTGGCAGAGAGTCTCAAGGCATTGACAGGCAAGCATCATGGTGAGTCAGTGAAATCACAAGAGCTAGGCCTAAAAATAATTTCACACATGAGAAAACGTCTAGATGAAGAATCTCAAAAGTTAAAGTTAAACTATACGCTTATTGCGACTCCTGCAGAGGGATTGTCTGGACGATTTGTCGAGATTGATAGGGCTAAATACGGATCTATCGAAGGAATTACAGACAAAGAATATTATACTAATAGTTTCCATATTCCGGTCTATTATCCAATCAACGCATACGATAAAATCAAGTTGGAAGGTCCATATCATGCGTTGACTAATGCTGGACATATCTCTTATATCGAGCTCGACGGGGATCCAATGAAAAACCTAGAGGCGTTCGAGCAAGTCATTAGATGCATGAAAGACGCTGGCATGGGATATGGTTCAATAAACCATCCTGTGGACAGAGATCCAGTATGTGGTTATACTGGAGTGATTGGACAAACATGCCCTGCCTGTGGGCGGAGTGAAAAGGACGAAAAAGGGGAGTTTGAAAGAATTAGGCGCATAACGGGATATTTGGTCGGAACTATGGACAATTGGAATAATGCAAAATCAAAAGAAGAAAAAGACAGGACAACTCATAAAACGAGTGTGAATAATACCTTACAGGCAAACATGGAAAAGATATAACCATTAACTAATAAAGGCTCGTTTTGTAAAAAAAATGAGCCTTTTATTCTTAACAGTAACATAGTGGATGCCATCCAATATTTCAATTTGTATGTAGGTTTAGATATATGTAAGTCAAAATATTATTCATTAAGGATAGGTATGGAGAAAAACGAAAGTAAAAAACACATAGACACAATTAGATTGGCAGGTGTAATAAAAGAATCTATAGTGGACGGACCTGGCATTAGGTTTGTAATATTTGCACAAGGATGCCCACATAGATGCAATGGATGCCATAATCCAGAAACTTTTGATGAAAAAGGGGGATACATCAGTAATATTGCGAATCTTCTTTCGGCGATAGATGATAATCCCCTACTGAAAGGAGTTACTTTCAGCGGCGGTGAGCCTTTGCTACAAGCAGAGGCTTTCTGCATTATTGCTAATCACGTGAAAAATCAAGGAATGGATATTGTATTATTTTCGGGGTATACATATGAACAAATAATTGAAATGTCAAAAAATGACGATGCTGTCGAAGAACTAATTAACCTTGTAGATATCTTAATAGATGGTAGATTTGAAAAAGACAAAGTGGATTTAACTTTAACTTTTAGAGGAAGCAGCAATCAGAGAATTATTGATGTTAAGGAAAGTAGAAAAAGAAGTGTTGTTCAAGAGTTGATATTGGACCTATAAACGTCAACAAGTCATGGTTGTATTTTTTGTGAAAAAATTGTATAATCCAAACAAAAAAAAGAAAAGGGGTAATTATGAAAATAAAAATTGAAGGCAATAAGTTCGCTTTTCCTACTCCAATATTCATTGTGAGTACATATAATGAAGATGGTACTCCAAATGCGATGAATGCCGCATGGGCAGGTGTAGGCGTTTCGAATCCTCCGTGCATTACCGTATCGATTCAAAAGACAAGAAAAACGTATGAAAATATAATGAATTTAAATGAGTTTGTTGTAAACATACCTAGTAAGGAATTCATAATAGAGGCTGATTACTTTGGCTTGTCTACAGGATTTAAGACGAATAAATTTGACGATACCGGACTTAATGCAGTAAAAGCGCAAAATGTGAATGCTCCGTACATCGAGGAATTCCCGATTAATATTGAGTGCAAAGTTATAAATGTAACAGAAATAGGATCACATTTTATTATTATTGGGGAAGTTAACGGTGCGCAAGCAAATGAAGAGTGCTTCAATGAATCTGGCAAAGTCGATTTTGAAAATTCAGCACAGATAGTATTTGATCCTATCAATTTGGCATATCACGAAGTCGGAAAAAATATCGGAAAAAGTTTTTCGATTGGTAAAGAATTTATAAATAAATGAAATACATCAATGATTAGAAATCAATTCATTAATATGCAAAAAAAGTTATAATGAAGAATTTGAAACGAAAGGTAGAAATATGAGTAATATTATTACATTGGGAAGACAATTTGGTAGCGGTGGAAGAGAGATTGGTAAACGACTGGCAGACGCGCTTGGTTACACGTATTACGACAAAGAAATAATCGGGCTGATTGCGGAAAAAAGCGGGTTGTCTGAAGAGTTTATCGCCTCCCGAGATGAAGAGCGAATCATAGCGAATTACAGCATTACCATGGGTAGGACTTTTATTGCACCGATGGTGAATTTTTCGGACAATGTTTTCATAGAACAAACTAAAATATTGAAAGAGATAGCACAAAAGGGTAACTGCATTATTGTAGGTAGGTGTGCTGATTATATATTGAGAGAACAAGATCCTTTTAAAATATTTATTATGGGTAGCGATATGAAAAAGAAAATTGATAGATGCTACGAAAAAGAACCTGCGGATAAAGATAAATCACAAAAAGAGATTGAGAAGAAAATCAACGAGATAGATAAATCAAGGGCAAAGTATTATGACTATTACACGGACAGGAAATGGGGTGCGCTTAGTAATTACAATATTGCACTAGATTCTTCTAGAATTCCAATCAAGACCGCTGTAGAAGTTATTAAGATGGCTTACGAAAAAAGATAATAAATAGATTCGAGGGAAGAAGCGCATGAAAATTAAATTGAAAAAGCATATCGATGCCTCATGGGAAGATTACGAATTACAAAGTAAGGATACAGTAGAGGAAATCTACAAAAAAATTAAGAATGAACTGCCTTATCCGATTATCGTTGCAAAAGTAAACAATAAAATCGAAAATCTTCGCTATGAATTGTCTGGCGGTGAAAAAGTAGAACTGTTGGATATCCGAGTGCAAAGTGCTAATTTGATTTATCAAAATAGCATCGTGAAGCTTTTTTTGATGGCGGTAAAAGAGACAATAGGGGATGTTCGAGTAGAAGTGCAGAATTCTTTGAATAAGGGACTTTATACTCAAATAATAAAAAAACCATCTATTGAGGAAGAAGATGTTAAACAGATAGAAAATAAAATGCAAGAGCTAAAATCTCAATGTATTAACTTTGATCCGTCCGTTTGTGATCATGTTTCGGATGGGGACAGACTGCTCGTTCCAACTACGGATTATGTATATATGTTTGAATTGAGAAAGTATAAAGGAGGCTTGTTGATAAGATTCCCTTATTCTAGTAGTCCCGATGAGATGCCAGAATATGAGGATCAACCCAAGCTATACGATACTTTTGCCGAACAAACGATGTGGGGAGAATTGCTAGGTGTAGAACACGTAGAAGACTTGAACAAAAAAATAGCAAAGGGAAAAAGCAAAGAGTTGATTCAATTATCGGAAGCACTGCATGAAAAGCGCATATCTCAAATAGCCGATAGAATAATAAAAGAAAACAAAAGAATAATTCTTTTGGCAGGACCATCTTCTTCGGGTAAGACCACATCATCTCATAGATTAATTCTCCATTTAAAAATCTTGGGTGCAAAACCGCTTTACTTAGGAACAGATGATTATTTTTTGGAAAGAACACAAACACCTGTAGATGAAAATGGTGAAAAGAACTTTGAAAACTTGTCTGCTATAGATGTAGACCTCTTCAACAAGCACATGAATAGTCTCTTAGCAGGTGAGGAAGTCGACTTGCCTCGATTTAACTTTATTACAGGTTGCAAAGAATATGGACATAGGATAACAAAAGTTGGCAGCAAGCAACCAATAATCATAGAGGGAATACATGCGCTTAACGACGACATGACACCGCAAATCGATGAAAACGAAAAGTTTAAGATATATATAAGTCCTCTCACTCAATTAAACATCGACCCAGTTAATAGAATTCCTACGACGGAGGCGAGAATGTATAGGCGCATGGTTAGGGACTATAAGTATAGAGGAAAAAGTGCTAGACAAACGATTGCAGAGTGGCCAAAAGTGCGTGCAGGTGAGGATATTAATATTTTCCCATATAACGGTAAGGCGGATGTATTTTTAAATTCCACACACATTTACGAACTCGCGGTCTTGAAGAAATATGCAAAACCGTTGCTTGAGGAAATCACGCAAGATGAAGAAGAATATGCGGACGCGGAAAGATTATTGCGATTTTTAGAGCCTTTCGATATTATCGAAGACGACAGCGTAATTGTGAACCATTCGATCCTAAGAGAATTCATTGGTGGCAGTGTATTTAGTGAATAAAATTATGAAGTTATATTTCATGGTTATGTTTTTATGGGAAAAGATATCCACCATTGATTTAGATGAAAAAGAAAGGGATTTAAATGAGAAAATATACAGCTGTATTATTATGCGTACTTTTGCTATTTATCTTGGCTGCCTGTAATGAGGCATCGGAAAGCCAAACGGAGAGCCCTGTTGATAGTTCCCAAGAAGAAACATCACAAAGTGATGAGGTAGAAGATAATGGAGAAGTGCCGGAATTTGCAAAAGCAATTGATGAAATAAGAGCTCAGGATAATATTGAGTCGTTTCCTGCTGTTGCCCAAGCATTTTCGTTAGAAGACGAGGGGTATAGACTTCTTTTGCATAAAACCGAGACAGAAGAAGACGAAGACATGAGGATTGGTTTTTATTTGAGCGAAGAGGAGATGAGTGAAGTAATCATATACTCTATTGACCATGCGACAGGAACACTCGTGCAAGTGTATTTTGATGATATTTCCTCATCAATTACATCGTATTTGATCGGAACTAATTATTACTATCATATTGACGATAAACTTATTATGATCGTGCCGGACAGTAATTTATATGATAATGATACAGAGTAGAAGTTAAGTAATTAAAAGTCGACAGCGAGCAATTGGATAAACAACGAAGTTTTTATTAATTTCGTGGCAATACCTCTAGCCAGTACCCATCTGGGTCGGCGATGAAGTATATGCCCATCTCGTTGTTTTCGAAGCAAACGCACCCCATTTCTTTGTGTTTTTTCAGCGCACCTTCAAAATCATCTACTTCAAACGCAAGGTGAAATTCGTTGTCGCCTAAGTTGTACGGTTTCTCCCAATCTCTAAGCCAAGTGAGCTCTAAGCAATGTGCCGATTCTTCATTTCCGAGGTACACGATTTTGAAACTGCCATCCTCAGAGTCAATTCTATCTACTTCTTTTAATCCGAGAGCTTCTTCATAAAAGGATAAGGATTTTTTTAAATCTAGAACGTTATAATTGTTGTGGACCATTTTAAATTTCATATTATATCTCCTCGTATTATCATTTTTACAACAAAATCTATATTGCAACTATACGATGATAACATATTTTATTCTAAATGAATAGTACAGATAGATAGAAAAGTTAAAAATGAGAACACTTAATGTTATTGTATAAGGATTTATATTTTCAATAATATCTTGACAAAAATGCAAGGGGAGATATAATACCATTATAATCAACTTAGAATCCAAGGTTGGATATTTGAATCATTAGGAAAAGTGACAAGGAGGTAATGCCGATGGCTTATTGTGAAAAATGTGGAACAGGGGTTGCAGAGAATACTACAATTTGTAATGCATGTGCAACAGGGAGAGGTGTTGAACCAAATATAAATCAAGAACAATATCATTACAGCTACCCTAAACAAAATAATAATGCTCAAGACTATGGAGCATCTTATCAAGGTAATTATGGAACACAATACCAGGATTATAACAACACGTCTGAAAAGGGTAATGTTGGATGGGGAGTTCTCGGATGTTGTATTCCTCTGGTTGGTTTAATTCTGTTTTTAGGATGGAGAAAAAGTAAACCGAAAAATTCAATTGTAGCAGGGGTGGGTGCATTGGTAGGCGTAGGTCTATTTATAGTATTTATGGTTTTAGCTGCGATACTAGGGTACCTGAGTGATGATACATCTATTAAGTATGGTGGCGGTAGCACATCTGATTCTCCTACCGAAATAGAGGAACCATTAGACTCAGACTTTGCGGAAATAGTTGTGGTCGATAACGAAGAGTGTGTAATAAAAATTACAGGGATTGAAGAAGACGACATATGGGGATATGTTTTAAACGCTACTTTGGAAAATAAATCAAGTGATAAAACATATACATATACTATAGATAGTGCTTCGGTAAATGGGGTTGAAGTATCTCCATTATTTTATACAGATGTTACTCCTGGAAACATGTCAAATGAAGAGATCTCTTTTTCCACAGATATATTAGAATATAATGGAATTTATGAATTCACAGATATTCAGCTGAGATTTAGAGTTTATGATGCAGATGATTGGTCTGCAGACGATATAGTCTTTCAAGAGGTCAATGTTTATCCGTATGGAGAAACAAATGCCACTAAATTTGTGAGAGAGCAACAATCGACAGACACCGTAATAGTCGATAATGCGGATATAACAGTAATAGTTACAGGATATGAAATTGATGATATATGGGGGTATACAGCAAACTTGTATATTGTAAATAAAACAGATAATGCAATAATGGTTAGCGTAGAAGATGCCTCTGTAAATGGATACATGCTAGATCCGTATTATGCTACTACCGTATCTGCGGGAAATAGTTCATTTAGTTCTATCTCGTGGGATGAAACAGACTTAGCAGACAATAATATATCAACGATAAATGAAATAGAGTTTTTATTAGAAGTTTATAATTATGATGATATTTTTGCAGATTCTTATGTAAATATGAACGTTGTGCTGAATCCGTAATATAGTTGATGTGTTAAGTCAATAGCACAACTTTGTGTGGATTCCGTAGTTAAATTCGGAATAGCATATTTGGAAGAATCATGATATATTTTTCAGCAACATTATCTAGAAAAAAATAGAGAAAAATTGAGAAAATATAGTAATTGAAGTATTGACATGCCAATGTAAAGGTGGTAGAATATGCAAATAATATGGTCGGATAGGGAATGGCACATAGTTAGTTAGTATATTTTAAGAGGTGTACTAGTGGCCACGACCAAAATATGAGAGGAAAAACATGTTCACAACTATAACTATGACAGCATTTATTACACTCGTACTCGTCGTCCTCAACATTATCAGCAATGATAGTGCATTTTGCGGTGAGTATAAATAAGGTTTAATAGTTATTAAATAATAAGATTATACAAAACTCCCCGCTATCGCAAGGGGAGTTTTTTTGTAGAAGAATTAAAAAAGTGGGGAGGATGGAAGCATGCAAAAATCGAAGTCTGAAATAACAGGTTCTGAGATTATCGTAGAAGAACTAGTAAGGCAAGGCGTAGAAGTCGTATTTGGTTATCCAGGTGGAGCGGTGATTCCACTATATGATGCACTGTTTGCGAACAAAGACAGATTAAAACATGTCCTTACAGCACATGAACAAGGTGCGGTACACGCAGCGGATGGCTATGCTCGTGCAAAAAACAAGACTGGAGTAGTGATAGCAACGAGTGGTCCTGGTGCTACTAATATTGTAACAGGAATAGCGAATGCCTTTTTGGACTCTGTGCCAGTAGTTGCTATTACGGGGAATGTTCCGGTTCCGCTTATTGGCAAGGACAGTTTCCAGGAGGTAGATATAGTCGGACTTTGTCAGCCCGTGGCGAAGCATAGTTTCATGGTTAGACACATAGAAGAATTGCCTACGATTATCCGCATGGCATTCCATATTGCTAACGAAGGAAGAAAAGGTCCTGTACTAATAGACGTTCCAAAAGATATACAAACGCAATACTACGATTATGAAATGACAGTAATTAATTCTGACAATGACGAAGTAGAAGAATATTCGCTAAAAGAGTTGGCGGACGACTTGGCAGCAATACATAAATTTGAATTTTTGACGGAAAAACAACCCAAACCTAGCATAGAAGAATCGGCAATCGACGAGGCGGTAAAAGTCATCAATAATAGTAAAAGGCCTTTTATCTATGCAGGCGGTGGAGTAATAAATGCTGGAATAGAAAAGGAATTGTTAGAATTTTCACAGCATATTGATGCTCCGATAGGATTGAGCATGATGGGTCTTGCTGCGATAGACTCTGCATATGATCTTAATCTAGGAATGACAGGTATGCACGGAAAGTATCCGGCTAACATGGCACAGTCCAATTGTGACGTAATAATCGCATTGGGAGTTAGATTTTCTGACAGGGCGACCGGTAACGTAGCAAAATATATTAATGAAAAGCACATAATACATATAGATATAGATAAGGCGGAGATCGATAAAAATGTACATGCAGACACTGCAATTTGTGCCGATCTACAAGATGCTATCAGGTATTTGTTGCTTAATACTACTAAGACTGAGCATCCTGAATGGATTAAAGAAATAGATGGATTCAAACACAGAAATAGACAGTACGAAACGGATGAATTTAAGCCTAAGCAAATAATTGAGATGGTAGGTGAACATTTTGATTCAGACACAGTTGTTGCTACAGATGTAGGCCAACATCAAATGTGGACAATGCAGCACTATGATTTTCGAAAAACTAGAACACTGGTTACTTCCGGTGGTCTGGGAACTATGGGATTCGGCATGGGTTCAGCTATAGGTGCATGCTTTGCGAACGATAAGAAACCGACTATTTTGTTTACAGGAGACGGAAGTTTTGGCATGAATTTGACAGAGCTTGCGACGGCAGTCAAAGAGGAATTGCCGCTATTAATAGTACTGTTCAATAATGGCGTGCTAGGAATGGTGAGGCAATGGCAAACTATATTTAATGATGGTAGGCATTCACAGACGACGACACATAGAAAGACGGATTTTGTTGCAGTTGCAAAAGCATTCGGAGCAGACGGTGATAAGGTAGACAATCTTGCAGATTTAAAAAAAGCACTCGAGCGTTTCAATGGAACTAAGACAATGTTAATAGAGTGTATCATAGAGAAAAATGAAATGGTTTATCCTATGATACCGCCTGGCGGATCCGTTAACGATATTATACTTGGATAAGGAGGAGTGCACGAACATGCTAGGATACTTATCTCGGCCATGTAGTGCGAAAATACAAATGGAAAAACTAACACTAGAATTAATAGTCTCTAATCAATATGGAGTGTTGAATAGGATAACAGGGCTATATGCCCGCAGGGGATTTAATATTCATAGTTTAAATGTAAATCCTACGGAAAACAAAGACATATCCAAGATGATAATAGTCTCGGAGGCGGATGAAAATACTCGCAAACAGATGATACATCAAATCGAAAAACTTTTTGAGGTCATACAAGTAAAACAAGTAGATGTATCCTAGAGAAGCTAGGAAAGGAATAATCCAGGTTGCCATACAAGAGCTACAATAAAGATGTAGATAGATATGGAAGAGACAAGAGATTCGTTTAAAAGGAAGAAGAATAATCGAATCGAGTATGTATATAATTATTATATTATAAATAGTATTTAAAATAAAAAAAAGAAAAGAGGAAAAAAAATGAGTAAAATGTATTATGACAAAGATTGTAATTTAGATCTTCTAAAGGACAAAACAATTGCAATTATCGGTTACGGGTCGCAAGGACATGCACATGCACAAAACTTAAGAGACAGTGGACTTAATGTTGTTATCGGATTGTATTCCGGTTCAAAAAGCGCGGAAGTTGCAAAAAAAGATGGATTTGAAGTATTTAACACTGATGAAGCAACGAAAAAGGCTGATATTGTCATGATATTAGTAAATGATGAAAAGATGAAAGACATTTACGAAAATGGAATTAAAGAGAATCTAGAAAAAGGAATGACTGTTGCATTTGCACACGGATTTAACATTCACTTCGATAGAATTCAACCTCCTGCCGATGTAAACATTATGATGATAGCTCCTAAAGGACCTGGTCATACAGTAAGAAGTCAGTATCAAGAAGGAAGAGGTGTTCCTTGCTTGATTGCCGTTCAAAACGATGCGACCGGAAACACAAAAGAACTTGCATTAGCATATGCTAGTGGAGTAGGCGGTGGAAGAGGTGGTATTTTAGAAACTACTTTCAAAGAAGAAACCGAAACAGATCTTTTTGGTGAGCAAGCAGTGTTATGCGGTGGTGTTTCTGCCCTCATGAAAGCGGGGTTTGAAACTTTGGTAGAAGCAGGATATCAACCTGAAAGCGCATACTTCGAATGCGTTCATGAGATGAAACTTATTATTGATTTAGTTGTTCAAGGCGGTTTATCTTACATGAGATATTCTATTTCTGATACAGCAGAGTATGGTGATTATGCTATTGGTGACAGAATCATCACTGATGAAACTAAAAAAGAAATGAAAAAAGTGCTCGCGGAAATTCAAGACGGAACATTTGCAAAGGCTTGGGTTGAAGAAAATGAAAAAGACAGACCAACATTTGCAGATAGACGTAAAAAAGAAAGCGAACTACAAATCGAAACAGTAGGAAAAGCGCTTAGAGAAAAAATGAGCTGGTCCGATAAATAGTAATTTCAGCAAAAAGTACATTGGTGGAACGGCGAGTTGAACATACCTGCAGTACAGTACACTGTACTGTTTTGAACTGATCTGCACTGATAAAAAAAGGATAATAAAATGAAACATAACAGTGAAAAAATGACACAGGGCGCAGAAAATGCGCCAAAAAGAGGACTCCTAAAGGCGATGGGATATACAGACGAGTCTCTCGGGCGACCTCTAATAGGAATTGTAAATTCATTTAATGAAGTCGTGCCAGGTCATATACATTTGCAAACCATTGCAAGGGCAGTCAAAGATGGCGTACTTATGGCAGGCGGAACACCTATGGAATTTAACACTATAGGTGTTTGTGACGGACTTGCTATGGGGCATGATGGGATGAGATATTCTTTGTCGTCTAGAGAACTTATTACCGATACTATCGAGTGTATGGTTAGGGCACATTGCTTTGATGCTTTGGTTTTTATACCGAACTGTGACAAGATTGTTCCGGCTATGCTTATGGCAGCTGCACGGCTTAACTTGCCATCTATCTTTGTCTCAGGAGGGCCTATGCTCTCGCTAGAGGGAAGGGATCTTAATACTATATTTGAGGCAGTAGGAAAAGTTAAGGCCGGTAAAATCACTGAGGAAGAACTAAAAGAAGTAGAGGAAACATCGTGTCCTAGTTGTGGTTCATGTTCTGGTATGTTTACAGCTAACTCGATGAATTGCCTCAGCGAAGCTATTGGAATGGCACTGGATGGGAATGGAACCATTCCTGCAGTATATGCTAATCGTTTATGGCTTGCAAAAAATGCTGGAATACAAGTAATGAATTTACTTAAATCCAATATCAGACCATCTGACATAATGACGGAAAAAGCCTTTGAAAATGCTCTAACTGTCGATATGGCACTGGGTTGTTCTACTAATTCAATACTGCATTTGCCTGCAATTGCAAACGAAATGGGAATAAAAATTCCATTATCAAAAGTAAATGAAATCAGCGAAAAAACTCCGAATGTATGTAGATTGGCACCTGCTGGACCTCATCATATGCAAGATTTGAATAAGGCGGGTGGAGTATATGCCGTCATGAAAAAAATTGAAAATCTTCTTCATGGTGAATGCATGACAGTTACGGGTTCCACTGTCAAAGAAAACTTGAAGGATGTTACATCCAAAGAAAACGATGTTATAAAAGAATACAGCAAGACGGGTGGTTTAGCGGCATTGTTTGGAAACATTGCCGCAGACGGTGGTGTCGTAAAAAGAAGTGCTGTAAAACCTGAGATGTTAAAATTTACAGGGACTGCCAAAGTGTATGATAGTGAAGAAGATGCTATTGAAGGAATATTTGGTGGAGAAATAAAAGCCGGAAATGTCGTGGTAATTCGATATGAAGGCCCTGCTGGTGGTCCAGGGATGAGAGAGATGCTGTCGCCTACTTCTGCAATTGCAGGAATGGGACTTGATAGTGAAGTAGCCTTAATTACCGACGGAAGATTCTCCGGTGCTACAAGGGGTGCTGCGATCGGACATATTTCTCCAGAGGCTGCGGCAGGTGGACTCATAGCATATGTTAAAGACGGAGACAAGATCGCTATCGATATTAATAATTATTCTATCGAGTTGCTTGTAGATAAAGACGAAATTGAGAAGCGAAAATCTGAAATGCAAATCAAGAAAAAAGATAATGTTAGTGGCTACTTAAAGAGATATTCAAAAAATGTTTCTTCTGCGAGCAGTGGTGCAGTTATTAGCTAGTTTGGTATAGTTTGAGCGTTTTTTTCTATATTGCATAGGCAATGCTTTGTGTAAGAGAAAGGGTTAAAAAGGAATATAATGGATAAGGTTAGAATTTTTGATACTACATTAAGAGATGGAGAGCAAGCTCCCGGATGCAGTATGAATCTCAGTGAAAAAATTGAGATTGCCAAGCAGTTAGAAAAAATGAATGTCGATGTTATCGAGGCGGGATTTGCTATTGCTTCACCAATGGATTTTGAATCTGTAAGTGAAATCGCAAAAGCTGTAAAAAATGTGCAAGTTGCTTCTCTCTCGAGAGCCAATCAAAAAGATATTGAAACCGCATATAATGCTGTAAAAAGAGCAGAATCACCGCTTATACATACTTTTATTGCTACTAGCCCTATTCATATGGAATACAAATTAAAGATGTCTCCAGAAAGAGTTCTAGAGCATGTTCAAGAAAGTGTCAAGTATGCTCGAAGTTTATGCCCGAATATTGAGTTTTCTGCCGAAGACGCTATGAGAAGTGACAAAGAATTCTTAGCAAAAGTCATAGAAATTGCAATTAAAAGTGGTGCAAGTGTAGTTAATATCCCTGATACAGTTGGTTATAGAACACCAAACGAAATATATGATTATATTTCTTACTTGATGAAACACGTGCCTAATATAGGTGAAGCAATCGTTTCTGTTCATAATCACGATGATTTAGGACTAGGAGTCGCAAACTCATTAGCAGGCGTCGAGGCGGGAGCTAGGCAGATAGAGTGTACGGTAAATGGAATCGGAGAAAGAGCTGGTAATGCTTCGATGGAAGAAATCGTCATGGCATTAAAGACACGGAGTGACAGTTTTGGTGTAACCACTAACATAGACACGACGCAAATATACAAAACTTCAAAACTTGTTTCTAATATCACAGGAGTTCCAATTCCTTGTAACAAAGCAATAATTGGGGCGAATGCATTTGCCCACGAATCCGGAATCCATCAACATGGAATGCTTTCACATCCAGAAACTTATGAAATAATGAAACCTGAAGACATTGGAATCCTTCCTAATCAGATGGTTCTTGGTAAACATAGTGGAAGACATGCTTTTACAGACAGACTAAAGAGTTTAGGCTACGATTTGCCAAAAGAAGAAATCGATGATCTCTTCAAGATGTTTAAAGATTTGGCAGATAAAAAGAAAACAGTAACAGACAGTGATATTATTGCTTTATTAAATAATAACGAACATAAGGAAATTGGTGAATATCAATTAGTTAGCTTTGTAATTAATACCGGAAACACCATAACATCTACTGCGAATGTAAAACTAAAAAATAGCGAAGATAAGATTATAGAAAAAGTAGCTATAGGAGATGGCCCTGTCGATTCGTCTTTCAAAGCTATAAATAAAATAACGAAAAAAGAATTCAAACTAATGGATTATAGAATAGTAGCAACTACAGGCGGAGAAGATGCGTTAGGAGAGGTAACTTTAAAACTTACCTTGGACGGTGATAACATTTATACAGGCAGAGGCGTATCGACAGACATTGTAGAATCGAGCATTAAAGCATATCTAAACGGAGTGAACAAAATTTTATCGTAGTGAGTAACTAAATTGAATTTAAAGGAGTATACAAAATGGCAATGACTATGACTCAAAAAATATTAGCAAAAGCAGCAGGAATGGACGAAGTTAAGGCGGGCCAACTCGTTATGGCTAACCTCTCCATGGTACTTGCCAATGATATTACCGGACCGGTTGCTATCAAAGAATTCAAAAAAGCAGGATTCGATAAAGTGTTTGACATAAATAAGGTTTCTTTGGTCATGGACCATTTTGCCCCCAATAAGGATATCGCTGCTGCTGAACAGTGTAAAACATGCAGAGAATTTGCAAGAGAAAAAGATATCGTTAATTTCTATGATGTAGGAGACATGGGGGTAGAGCATAGCCTTCTTCCCGAAAAGGGACTCGTTAAGGCTGGTGATGTAATAATCGGTGCAGATTCACATACATGTACGTATGGAGCGCTTGGAGCTTTTTCGACAGGTGTTGGGTCTACGGATATGGCAGCGGGCATGGCGAGTGGTAGGGCATGGTTTAAGATTCCCGAAGCAATCAGTGTCGAAATAACGGGTGTTTTTTCAAACGAATTCGTTTCTGGAAAAGATGTTATATTGCATCTTATCGGTGAAATTGGAGTAGATGGAGCACTTTATCAATCATTGGAATTCACTGGTGAAGGTATCAAAAACTTAACTATGGACGACAGATTTTGCATAGCAAATATGGCAATAGAGGCAGGTGCTAAAAATGGTATTTTTCCTGTAGATGAATTGACAAGAGAGTTTATGGATGAAAAAAATCTCACATATGAAGTTTTTTCAGCAGATGAAGACGCTCAATATGTAAGAGTAATTAAAATAGATTTATCAAAACTAGAACCGACAGTTTCTTTTCCTCATTTGCCGGAGAACACAAAAAAACCTAGCGAATTTGGCGATATTAAGATAGACCAAGTTGTAATTGGATCGTGTACAAATGGTAGATTGTCTGACATGGAGGCTGCGTATAAAATACTGAAAGGTAAAAAAGTTCATCGTGATGTTCGATGCATTATTTTCCCTGCAACTCAAAAAATATATCTTGAGGCAATGGAAAAAGGATATTTGAAAGCTTTTATTGAGGCAGGTGCGGTCGTATCTACTCCTACTTGTGGTCCTTGTTTGGGTGGTCACTCGGGTATACTTGCTGCAGGTGAGAAGTGTGTTGCTACAACCAACAGAAACTTTATAGGCAGGATGGGGCACATAGATTCTGAAGTCTATCTTGCAAGTCCGAGTGTGGCTGCTAGGAGTGCTATAGAGGGTAAATTGAGTGATCCGAGAAAATAAAAAGGGAAAGGGATAAAAAGATGCAAAGAACAGCTATAATATATGGAGATAATATTGATACAGATGTGATAATCCCGGCGAGATATTTAAACACATCAGATCCTGATATATTAAAAAAATATTGCATGATAGATATAGACGACACATTCGCTGGTCGTGTAAAAGCAGGCGATGTGATGGTTGGTGGCAAAAACTTTGGATGTGGATCTTCGAGAGAACACGCTCCAATTGCAATTAAAGCAAGTGGAATCGATCTGGTAGTTGCAAAAACTTTTGCAAGGATATTTTATAGAAATTCTATAAATATTGGGCTTGCTATCGTTGAATGTCCCGAGTTTGTAGATTCGGTGTCTGAAGGAGATATTATCGAGTTTGATCTAGTTGCAGGTATCCTAAAGATAGTAAATAAAAACTTGCAGTACAATATTACACCATTTCCGCCGGAGATACAGCGAATCGTAGACAGTGGTGGATTATTGCGTGCAATCAAAGATAAAAGGATATAAGTACTTGCGACGCAAAGGTTTCACTCGAACGCTACATGATAATATATATTTTGAAAAATATATATTATCAGTGCAGGATTACGTATAAATAATTGGAGGAATATAGATGTATAATATAGCAGTATTAAAAGGAGACGGGATAGGCCCCGATGTTGTAAATGAGTCAATAAAAGTAATAAATAAAGTTGCGCAAAAATTTGATATTGGATTCAACTTTATTGAAGCTGACATCGGCGGTATTGCATACGATAAAACAAATGACCCACTTCCTCAAGAAACTATTGCGGTGTGTAAAAAAAGTGATGCGATAATTCTTGGTGCAGTAGGTGGCCCTAAATGGGACAATTTGCCACCTGAGGTGCGTCCTGAAAAGGGGCTCCTTCGAATTAGAAAAGAATTAGAGTTATTTGCAAATATACGTCCGGCAAAATTGTTTGATGCACTGAAAGAAGCATGTCCGCTTAAAGATAGTGTCATAGGTGATGGCATAGATATGGTTTTTGTCAGAGAACTTACAGGTGGCATTTACTTTGGTGAAAGAGGGCGAAGAGAAAAAAATGGTGAAGTGGAGGCATATGATACAGATGCGTACACTGTTTCTGAAGTAAAGCGAATCACAAGGGTAGCATACGAGTTTGCGATGCGACGCAAGAAGAATTTAATCAGTATCGACAAGGCAAACGTGCTAGAAAATTCAAGACTATGGCGAGAAATCGTAGAATCGATGTCAAAAGAATATCCCGAAGTAGAACAGTCAAACATGTTGGTAGACAATGCTGCTATGCAGCTTGTCAAAAATCCATCTCAATTCGATGTGGTGCTTGCTAATAATATATTTGGAGATATATTGTCGGACGAGGCAGCACAAGTTACGGGTTCAATAGGGATTTTGGCTTCGTCATCTATGGGCGAAGGCACTCGTGGTCTTTACGAGCCTATACATGGTTCTGCTCCTGATATTGCAGGCAAAAACATCGCAAATCCAATAGCTAGTATTTTGTCCTGTGCTATGATGCTTAGAGATTCCTTATCTGAACATGATGCGGCAGATGCTATCGAAGAAGCAATAAATAAAACTCTTGAAGATGGGTATAGGACATTTGACTTATTACAAGGAGAAAATAACGAATCATTTACAAAAGTTTCTTGCAGCGAGATGGGTGATAGAATAGCTGAGAGAGTGTGAATTAAATGACGATTAGGGGAGATAATTTGGTATTCAAATATCGAGTGTGTGAAAAAGTCACTTGTGAAAGCATTCTATCATATCTCTGAGATTATTCGCTCAATATATGAATTATATTTTACTCTAATAACTCAGCCCAAAATTCGTTGAATCCATCCTGATTTTCATAAGTATACCCTTCGTCTGAGTAAATGAGATTTAAGTCTTGCAAATCTCTTTCCTCTTCACTTTTTACATCTTTACGCATAGACCATGCTCCGGCTTGTAAATATGGCAAGTATCCCTCGCCCGTTCCGTCTGTTTCCCCGAAAATAAACCTAACAAATAATTTTGCTGTGTTTATATTTTTTGCTCCGCCTGCTATCATAATACTAACCGACGATGCCACGCCGTCAAAAGGTGCTACTCCTGTCGCAAATTCCAAATCATACCCTATTTTGTTCATTCTTAGTTTGCTTGAAACCATAAGTCCAAGTGCATCATCGGCGCCATCGAGTCCCACGGCTTCTGAGACCTCATCGCTGGAATTGACTATGTGCAACCCGTTTTCCACAAGCAGACGTATGAATGTTTCGGCGGCATTTTCTCCATTTTGTGATACAAAATTCTCACCGCTCCATTCCTTGTAAGCCTGCTCCATTAAATCATTATTTTTTATAAACATGTTATACATGGCAAGCGTGGTTACACTTTGCATTGGATTAGGGGCATAAACCTTGCCTCTCCATCGTTCCTCTGTCAGCTCCCACCAGTTGTTTACAGGTTGTTCTTCGAAAAGTGTCGGATTATAGTGGACAAAAATTGCCTCGGTAAAAAGTGGCATAAGTTCCTCTTTATCACCGGAAGGTATGAGAGAATCTGCAATATCGTAAGGGACATATTTATGTGCATAGCCGTTTGGAATAAAATCAGAAGTAAGCACTCCATTCACATCGGTCAAAAATAAAATATCGCAATCGTATTCTCCATTGTCGATTGTAGTTTTAGTTTCTTCTATAAGGCGAGGACCTCGCATATCCTTTACCTCTACAAGTAGTCCGGGGTATTCCTCTTCGAAGGCTTCGGCAACATCTATCATGCGTGTAGAAACGCTGTAAATCGTTAACACGTCTTCTTCCTTCGCTTTTTCGTATAGTTCGTCTTTTGTTTCCTCTGCATCGAAGTTTGCCACCGAAAGCCACTCATTAATTTCGGAGTTCGCGCCAGCATTGCCACAAGAGGACAACCCGAGGACGAATAACAATATAACTGATAAAATCGATTTTTTCATTTTTAACTCCATTACTTATTCCTGATTATAGTAGCGAAACCTCATATTGCACGCCAAAAAACGTTACGACGCAATCTCACTCTCTATGGCCACAACCGTCAAGGTGCAATCTCGTTCTCTACGGCATCAAATATTTCGCTGAAATTGTCATACCCCTCGACATAGTTCGTCCATGTGCTCTCGTCGTAAATATCTATTTTCCCAGTTGTGAAATCAATAATATATTGATTTGTATACTCAGACAAATCATTAAACTGTCTTTCGGTATCCTTGTCGTCTTTGATTATCTTTAAAATTGATAGTCCAATTTCTTGCGGGGCGAAATATGGTTCATTTGCAAGTAATGCCCTTGCATTAAAATAGCCGATATCAAAATCAGTATAACGTACGCCATCGACATAGTCCGGGTAATAATATAGCACGCCTATACTATCAAAGTTTTTATTTTGCATCGTACCACTCAAATGGTTTATTGTTGCAATTTTTGCTACTTCTCCAAAAATATCAACGTCGGTCGGCTCGGCGAATTGCCAGTCCACGCCTTCCTTGCCATAATATGCGATTAAAAAAGCCTCTTCACTATACATTAGGTCAATTAGTTTAAATGCTTCTTCCGGGTGCTGTGTGTTTGCTGAAATTGCGACGGCAGGTGCCGGAACCGTTAGTTGGGGGACGGAATGTCCGGAAGAGTCGCTAAAAGGTGCTAATTGTGTAAAATGGCTAAATCTAGTGTAGTCACTCTCGGTGAAAACATCGGAAAGATGGGATGCAGAAAATGCCCCGAGAAGATCAGCGGGGTCGGTAGCAAGCGCAGTTAGCCCTCTTCCATCAAGTTCGAATTGGAGCGGATGTAAAATATCTTGTTGATACAGCGAGTGTAGATATACCAATGCACTCCTAAAATCTTGTGTTTTCGGCGAAAAAACAAGATCGTTATCTCTATAATAAAAACCGTAATTTGCAGTATCGTAATAAATGAAAGAGTTTATTATAGCATTGAAAACCATGGTGTCGTCATTCTCCATGCTTCCCGCGAGAGGAATCTCGTCACGAATACCGTTGTTATTTGCATCTCTTTGTGAAAATTCATTTAGAACATACTCAAATTCGGATATGGTGGTTGGAATATCTAATCCGAGGTTTGTAAGCCATGCGGTATTAATCCATATGCTCTGTCCGTTTTTTGCACTCCTTGACGGATTTGCACTAGGAGCAAAATATAATTTGCCGTCGATATTCGATAAAAAGTCTTGCCATTCTTCCTCAGCGTGCATATCGAAAATGTTATACAAATTTGTGTCGGAGGTAATAAATTCATCGATAGGATAAAAATACTCAGTCATCTGAAACACATCATCGGCAGGTATTAGCGTATTTTCTTCGTTTAATCCACCGAAGAAAATTATGTCTGTTTTTATATTTTCATCTGATAAGGTCTCGGCGAGATAGTCTTGTTCATATGCTCCCGACACCTCGTTAAAGACGATATTGTACCCGGTTTGATCTTCAAGCCATAGTTTATAGTAGTTTGTGTTTAGATTTTGGACCGTATCGACTTTGGGTATCGTAATGTTTATGGTTACCTCAGGCTCGGATGAACACGAATAGAGCATCGTAAACAACAATATTAAGAATATTACTTTTATATAATTTATTTTTACATATTTTGATCTTATTTTTTTCATATTATATGTCTCGCTTTGAAACTTCTCATTTAGTTAATATATGTATGTTATTTACTATTATTTTTATTAATAATAATAGTTGTTGTAGTTCCTTCACCGGCACCGCTTTGGACAAAAAAGTGGGAGAGTGGCGAATAGTTAAAAAGCCTACGCTTCACATTGTATATAGCCATATTATCAAGCCCGGACAACCCTTCGTTTTGTTTATCTAAAAAAACGGAATTCATTTCGGATAAAATATTCTCACCCATACCGTGTCCGTTGTCACATATTGTTACTTTTACACCGCTATCACAGGCTGTTGCAGAGAGTGTCAGCAGGCAGTTTTCTTCCCTATTTGCAAAACCATGCACTATGCTGTTTTCAACAATGGGCTGTATAATCATTCTCGGTATCAAGATTTCCATGAGATTGTCGTCCGCTTCGAGTTCGAAAGTGATTTTATCGCTGTATCGCACGTTCATTATATCCACATATTTTTGAATATGGGTAAGTTCGTCCCATACTGAAATCTCATCATCTTCTTCGAAAGCATAGCGTACCATGTCGGACAAGGCTGCGAGTGCATAGTTGCTTTTCGTTGTGTCGCCTTCTTTTTGTAACATCTGGATAGAACTTAGTGAATTCACAATAAAATGCGCATTAATTTGCTTTTTTAACAGGCTATTTATTGCCTGTTGTGTTTCTGTTTTTGAGTATTCGGCCTCCAGTAGTGATGCGTTTACAATTTCATTTTGTTTGCTTATCCTTGTTAATAGGTCGTTGATTTTGGATATAAGATTGTCAAAATCCATATTGTCAACAGGTTGTAGGCTTTCTGTTCCATCAATCCCTACCTTGTCGGCTTCACGCATGACATGTTCAAGTGGCGCAAAAAACGTCTTTCGTTGTTTTCTCACAAATAAAAGTAATGCGAAAACCATTAAGAGTGTGGATAGGACTACTCCTGTTATGAAGAATCTGTTCAACGAACTATCATAGTTTGGAGACAGCCATGTCGCAACCTGAAAAGGAGTAATGCCTACCTGACGTTTTGTAAATAGCTGTGACGTTTCTCCGATATATGGTGCATTAGAACTTATAATTTCATCACCGCTTAGTATTGCGGCAGACACCGCATAATCGTCGGTGCTGTCATAAAAATACTCCAAAAAATTCTGTTCACTTTCAAGTACAAAAAGTCGTCCAAGGAAATCATCGTTTATATCGACAATTTCACTCGAATATCCTATGTGATTATTTCCGTCAAGCGTTGCTGTAAAATGCGCCCCGGTGTAACCCTGCTCTGTTAAAACGTAAAGTCTCTCACATTCCGTAGTGGTAATGCTACCCGCAAAGCGATAAAACCAGCCGTTTTTGTCAAACAGCACTATGCTGAAATGACTGTCTATAGGTAACAATTCGGTTATAAGAATATCGCTTATTTCTAGCGCCATATAGTGACGAGTCGCGAGTTCGCTTTCCTCCAAAAACAAACGCAGCTCGTCTTTTTGGGATGTGGCGTAGTTTATCTGTTCCATAAGTTCGATATTGTCACTTAGATCTTCAAGCAATTCGTCGGAGGTGCTCATAATAAGTTGTTCGTTTGAGTTTATAAGTAGATTTAATGCCAAGATGTAAAAGGACCCCCAAATAGTTATGAGTACTGCAAATAGCATAAAAAAAGATCTTAAGAAATCTCGTTGTAACTTAGTTTTCATGGCTATTCTCTCTATATTTACTCGGTGGGATTCCATAGTAATTTTTAAACACCCTACAAAAATATAGATAGTCGGGGTATCCACACATGTGGCAGATCTGTTTCATTGGAGTGTCAGTGCTTAAAATTAACTCCGCAGCTTTTTTCATCCGCAAATTCGTTATGAAAATCGTGTAGGTTGTGGAGTAATTTTTGGAAAAAAGGTCGCAGATATATGTCTCGGAAATGTGAAACCTCTCGCTTAATGAATTGAGCGAATGTTTGAGATGGTAATTTGTTTCAAGATATTCCACGAGCTCAAGGAAAGCTGTAGAGGTTTTTGTGAGAGTTTTTTCTTTGTCTTCTTTGTCTGTTGCAGAAAATTTGCGTATCAACCTTTCAAGTGTTAATTGTAGTGCATCTTTATCGATTGGTTTTAAAAGGTAATCGTGTCCACCGAGCAGAAAAAAATCTCGCGAAGCCTCAAATTCCGCAAATGCGCTTAGCATAATAAACTCAGATTTTGATCCACCTTGTTTGGCGCGTCGCACAAGCTCTATTCCATCTATAGCAGGCATTTTGAGATCGCAAAACACAATGTCCGGCTTTAGTGACAATATTTCTTCTATAGCCTTGCTCGGATCTGTATTTTTCCCTATGAGACTTAGATTGTTTTCTTGCCACTCTATAGCGTCGGTTATGCTTTTTAATATCAATTTTTCATCGTCGACTAAGTATACACTATACATTTTTACTACTTTCAAATTCTAACATATTGCTTGGGATTTTCTATATTTTATCTTATCCTACAAACTATATATCACAATAATAACAGTGTCAACTGCTCTAGAAAACTTTGAAATAACTCTAGAATCAATGCTTTTCCTTTAAACAAGGGCTTTTTTTATAAGGAGTAATATGTAAAAACTTAGTGTCTGTCAAAACATCCGAAGATAGTCCATAATGTTCCGAAGATATTGCATACTATTCCGAAGATATTCTATATTAAAGCGAGTCTTATGGTGGTAGAATTATTTGATAAAATCTATTATGAGAAAACATCCATAAATTACTCTAGGAGGTCATGATATGTGAAAGATTTTGGGTATATATTTCATAAATAAAAATGCAATAACAAAAAAAACATAAAAACTAAATTATTAATCTTGAAAGGAACGAAGTTTTATGAAAAAGAAATTATTATCGATACTGCTTGCACTGTGCATGGTAGTAGCCCTTGTGCCGATGTCGGTATTTGCGGCATCGGGCACTTTGCCCAATATAAATGAATTTGAGATTATAGCTACCGAAGGCGAGGTAGAAATCGGCATGTATTGGAGTGGTGGTGTCTCTGGAGGAGACGATATGCTGTCCGTTCAAGAATATAAGTATAATGGTGATACAATTTATCATGATAGATGGTTAGATGTGACTGAATTAGCGGATGGTGGAGAGGAATATGGTTTTTTCTATGAAGCAGGAACATATATCGATATCAAAGGTTTTGTTGCTGAAGATACAAATGGAAACTCTACTTATGATATAGGCGAACCACAAAGTAATGTAATGACCATCGACACCACTGTTACTGTTGTGTTTGACCCGAAAACCGAAGTTAAAAGCATAGGAATCAGAGATACCGGTAGAATGGAATATGGCGAAAAAATATGGGAATTCACCGTTGGTGAGGAATTTAACGGAAAGCTTGTTTCTTTTCAAAAAACAGGTGAGCCATATGACGGAAGCGCTGGCAATACAGGCGGTGTGGTTGTAAACGGCAAGTTTGAGTCTGATATGCAGAGTTTAAACAATGTGAGCTTTACGGGAACGTTTGATAGTAACGTGCGTTTAGATGTATTTAATGTTTCAGGCGATGCTACAACCGGCTACACACAAACTATTACCACATACCCGATAACAAGCGGCGGTGTAACCCCACCGGCAGATGCGTTAACAATAAACTCCGCCTCGCTAAAAGTAGAAAGCAACGAAGTACTATACACGGCAGAGTTTTCCGAGGCTATAAGTGTGGCAGACATGTACAATTTCGAAATTGACGTTTACGGAACTAATGAGCAAACTCTTCCTTCTATGTCAAGTCGCGGTACCATGTTTACAAACGAGGTTGGCGGAAAGAACATATTTGAAATACCAGCGGTTCACTATTACGATCACAACCCAAGCTCGGCTAAATATGAAAATGTAAAAATAACCGTGACCGATAGCGAGGGTGCTGTAGTGGCAACGCATACACAGCCTATAAACCTTACGGTAACACAAACTACCTCCACTACACAGTACACTATATCGGATGATGGATATGACGGTTCAAATAATCCACAGTTCAGCTTTTTACCCGCCCTACCCGCAGGCTCGTCTTTGATTTTTCACGGCGGTAATCTATTCGGCGGGGAATTAATGAATGGCAAAGCGACTTATTATGGCGGCAGCACACATGCCTCCGCAGGACTTACTGCTTCGGGAACAGATTATAAGTTAGAGGTTGTCTCAAACGGTGCAGTGTCAGGCGATGCCTATTCTGCCACAGGTACAAAGTATCCTGTTGTTTACAGCGCTCAACCACCGCTTCCCTCACAAAACCTAACATGGAGCGACAACACAGCAAATGGCGGTACAAAAAATGCAACGTTTGGCACAGCGTTTACTGCACCTACAGCGACAAACAGCACAGGAAATGGCGGTGAAATAACCTATTCTGTTCCTGCGAATAACGATGTTGCGACAATAGCTGCAGATGGCACAGTTACAATAACAGGCACAGGCACAACCACAGTTACGGCAACAGCGGCGGCTACGGCTACACACTCCGCAACTTCTATAACTTATATACTAACCGTTTCGGGAAAAGCCTTAACAAATAATATGCTTACAATAAATCCGACAAACTACACTTTCACAGGCGGTGCTATAACACCGACATTCACTGTTAGTGACAGCGGTACAACGCTTGAGGAAGATGTTGACTACACCGTGTCAGTGACAAATAATATTAATGCAGGAACAGACACAGCGAGGGTGTCGATTAGCGGTATAAATAATTATAGCGGTATTGCAACTAAGACGTTTAGCATAACTCAGAAATCGCCTCCAAATCCTGTTCCTACAAAGACAGATTCTGTAACTTATAGCAATACGGATGAACAAGTGGTTGACCTTTCTGATGTAATCCCCGCAGATGCGGGAACAATTACCGCAATTAATGTTAGTAAACCTGACGCTGCAAACGGTGGAGATTTAATTGCGACAGTTTCGGGCGATACAATAGCAAAAAATGCGAAATATACACTTGCAAATAATCTAACAGCTGGTAATGTAAACGAGACAATAGATCTTATTGCAAATGTGCAAACACAAAACTACACGATGATTGCAGTAACTATAACTGTCACAATTTCACCCAAAACCGACCAAGCGAGTTTTGGCTTTGCAAGCGATACTAAGACTCTAACTTATGGTGCATATGACTATACTTTAGCGGCAAGTGGAGCAGTTACAGGAAGCACAGTGAAATACGTAAGTAGTGTACCTGCCGTAGCGACTGTTGATGAAAACACAGGAGCGATTACTATTTTAAAATCAGGTAGCACGGTAATAACTGCCACGGCAGTTGAAACCGCCGACTACAATGAGGCGAGCGACAGCTATACCTTGACGGTGAATAGGGCACCGCTTACCATTACAGCACCAAACTTGTCTATATATGAGGGGGAAACAGTTCCCACTAGTGCTGAATTAACAAATGCACTCGCATACAGCGGTTTTGTAAAAGATGAAAGCGCGACAGTATTTTCAACTGCACCTACTGCTAGTACGACAGCGGATAAAGATGTTCCAGGAGATTATGCCATAACTGTGACAGGCGTACCTGCCGACAGTAACTATAATATTGCTGCTTTGAACGGAAAACTAACGGTAATAGACAGAGTAAGCGCAGTTTTGCCACCACAGCAAAGCATAGATGACAACACAAATTCATCAGAACCAATTATAGCGTTGGGAGACGGCGTAACATTTACGGACAAAAGCGGTAATCCTATCCCCGCACCTGCAAACGAAACGATGCGTATTTCGATGGCATCTGCGGTATCAAGTACAGATAAAGCGGCACTCGACAGTGGGCTTACTGACCCCAAGGCGGGTACTCAAAGAGTATTTTTAGAACTAAGCTTGATGGTAGGCAACGAAGAAGTTTTACCGCAAGGTCAAGTGGAAATATTTATTCCATACAGCAAGTTAGTTGCTTCTCCAGCGATTAACCAAAACAGCAATGTAAAATTGCTGCACCTTATGTCAGACAATACTTACGAAACTATAACACCTGAAATGTTGCCTAACGGTCTGCGTTTCACTGCCAATGGCTTGTCGCCGTTTGTTTTATATAATCTAAGTGCAGAGACAGCGGGCGGACCTAGTACAGGTGATGATTCGAATCTATTGATGCCTGTTTCGGTCATGCTCCTTGCTATAGCAGGAATGGGCTCCATGGTTGTATATAGAAAAAAACTAACTACGTCACGCAAAAAATAGCGGAGCGATAAACTCGTCTTAAATAATAGTGTGGAGGAAGATAATATGAAAAAATTGATAAGCGTATTGTTAATGATGTTAATGATGTTGTCCTTGGTAGCATGTGGGGGTGGTGGGGAATCTGATATTCCATCCGATGGTTCGGAGCAACAAATGGAAGAGATGCAAGATGATAGTGCTGTAGAAGAAGATACTACTCCGACATCTACGGAAACGAACCTAGCAATCGATATTAAAAACGATATCATGACCGTAACGGTGTCAGGATTAGCGGCGGAAGACTTCTGGCATCGAATTCAAACAAATAAAGATGATCCTAACAGTGAAATTATTTGGAAAATGAATCTTTCCGTTGCATATTTTGATGTAAATGTGTTCGGAGGAGAGGTAAATCCCTCAGGTGACACAACAGAATTTTCATATGATAAGGATAAAATGACGTTTACTAATCCTATTGTGGATCTACCCTTAATGTGGGCTTCTGATTCTGAAAGTAGAATTATTGGTGATAAGCATTTTGATGTTAATGAAATACAAGAGGCAAATCTATTTTTACTCGGAGGTGAAGAAGAGGACTATCTTGTGACTATACTAGCAGAGGATATTGAAATTAGCGGTTCAGTGAGTGAAGCGATAAGTTCTATAGTGTACGAGGACGAGGAATAACTTTAACTAATCTAGTATATTTATTCAATATAAAATCAAGATTTATGAATTTTTCATAAATCTTGATTTTTGTTGTTTATGGAGATATTTGCCTCCGACATCACATAGAAAAATAAGGGGTTGAAAAAACGCCTTCAAAATGATAAAATATTGAAGTGTGAGAAAATTTCTTGCAGGAAAAATATAATAATAACAGTAATTAGGAGGATAATATGGAAAAAGTAACTTCAACTATCAGATTGAGAATGTCGGCTAAGGATGCACACTATGGTGGTGAACTAGTGGATGGAGCACATATGTTGCACCTGTTTGGCGATGTGGCAACAGAGTTGCTTATAAAATATGACGGGGACGAAGGATTGTTCTGTGCATATGACAATATTGAATTCCTTGAGCCTATTTATGCTGGCGATTACATCGAGGCATACGGTGAAATTGTTTCTGTGGGAAACACGTCTAGAAAAGTCTCTTTTGAAGCAAGAAAAGTAGTAGCAGCAAGAAAAGATATTAGCGCATCTGCAGCGGACTTTTTAGAAGAGCCTATCGTCGTATGCAGAGCTAGTGGAACATGTGTAACTCCGAAAGAAGCTAAACGTAAATAGGCGATACGGAATGGCAAGATATGTTTTAGAGGAAAGCGAACCTAAAAGAAGACAACAGCGAATAAAGCAAGAAAAAAAAGAGAAGTTCGTGATTTTTACACGAAAGTGGCTAAAACTCTATCTATTTATTACAATCTTGTTCGTGGTGGCGGTGATATTCTTTGATATTATCCCAAGCGAATACGTGATTGTAGGAATAATCGCCGTATCTGTAGTAACGATTTTAATCTCTTTACCACTTGCAATAAGGCAATTCAATAACAATAGAAGGTTGATTAGCCTGCTTCTTTCCTTTATTCTATGTGTTGGATATATTTATGTGGGTGTACAAATAGTGAATACCATAGGATTTTTGGAACGTATATCTAACCTGGGCGGGGAATATGCTGAATTCTATGTTGTATCTGCCAATACGTATGAATTTGAAGTAATCGATGACATTTACGAAATGGAAGTAATGGTGCACGATGTTCAAGACGAGGCAACCTTAAATGCTAAGTCGACTATCAAAAATGAATACGTGGTTACATTTGAGTACATCGACACGGTTTCAAAAATTGCCGAGCTATTAATGGAGTCAACAGATACCTATGGCACGCAACAAGAATCAGACTACGGAAAAATAGCGCTTATCTCCGACTCTAATTATAAATTAATTAGTGAAGAGTATCCGCTGTTGTCCGAAAAAGTTAAGATTCTTGAGACTATTGAAATCGAGATCGAAATGGAAGACATAACGAAAAATGTTGATGTTGTAGAGGATCCATTCAATATATTAATAAGCGGAATGGATACGACGGGAAGCATAGATTATTTATCCAGAAGCGATGTGAACATGCTGCTTACTGTCAACCCAGTAAGTAAGAAAATACTAATCACATCGATTCCTCGAGATTATTACATAGATCTCGTCGGTGTTACAGAAGATGGTCTTTCTCATCCGGATAAGCTTACGCATGTCGGCAACTACGGGATTAATTCCACCGTCCGTACAATAGAAAGTTTCCTAGGCGTAGATATTAATTATTACGTAAAGGTCAACTTCAGCACTATGATAGAACTAATAGATGCGATAGGTGGGTTAGAAGTGTATTCAGGCTACACATTCGAGGGAGTCGGATTAAATGCCGATGTGTATACTTATTATGAGGGAATGAATCAGTTGGATGGCGACCAGGTGCTTGCCTTTTCGAGGGCGAGAAAGCCTTTTGAATCTGGAGATATTCAGCGAAACAACAACCAACAGCATGTGCTAACAGCGTTGATTGATAAGGCGACAAAAAGTACGACCATATTAACCAATTACTCGAGCATTCTTGCGGCGGTAGATGAATATGTTGAAACAAATTTTTCACAAGAAGAAATCACAGAACTTATCAAAATGCAACTCGATGAAATGACTGGGTGGGAAATAGAAACATCATCAATAATCGGAACTCCAGACGTAGGTTTTTGCTATACTCTAAATGACTATGCCTCAATAATAATCGGTAGCACAGAAGAGGAAGTCGAAGTAGTAAATAAAATTAAAGAAGTGTCTGCTACAGACGAATAATAAATTAAAATAATATTATCACTAGACACTGACATCATATTGTATAAAAATAACTTTGCTAAAGAAATACGATCTAAAATTGACGGAGTTAGTATTAACACAATAAAATTAAATGTTGTATAAATAGAAAGGGAACAAAAAATGGCAACAAAAGTAGCA
Organism: uncultured Oscillospiraceae bacterium; assembly: GCA_964367585.1. GTDB lineage: Bacteria > Bacillota > Clostridia > Peptostreptococcales > Anaerovoracaceae > CAYJGJ01. Next base: position 38,226 of record CAYIYH010000007.1, on the reverse strand, counting down.
ATTAATGGTTTTGGAAGAATTGGAAGATTACTTTTTAGAAAAATGTGGGGAGATAACAGTTTCGACATCGTCGCAATAAACGATTTGACAGATACTAAAATGCTTGCGCATTTGCTTAAATATGATAGTGTACAAGGACGTTTTGACGGGCATGAGGTTTCGTATACAGAAAACGCTCTTATAGTAGACGGCAAAGAAGTAAAAGTCTTCGCTAAACCTGATCCTTCCGAGCTCCCATGGGGTGAACTGGGAATAGATATCGTAGCAGAGTCTACGGGTTTTTTTGTTTCTAAAGAAAAAGCAAGTGCACACCTAAAAGCCGGTGCAAAAAAAGTTCTTATTTCAGCTCCTGCGGGAAAAGATCTTCCAACAGTTGTGTTTGGAACGAACCATGAAATATTGACAAAAGAGGATACTGTAGTATCTGCTGCATCTTGTACTACAAACTGCCTAGCACCGATGGCAAAAACTCTTAATAATTACAAAGAAATCACATCTGGATTCATGACTACTATTCACGCTTATACAAGCAGTCAAGTATTAGTAGACACTCCAGGAAAAAAAGGCGATTTGAGATCTGCTAGAGCTGGTGCAATCAACGTAGTTCCTAATAGTACAGGAGCTGCTAAGGCGATTGGGCTTGTAATTCCAGAATTGTCTGGTAAATTAAATGGAGCAGCACAAAGAATCCCAGTTGCTACAGGATCACTGACTATATTAGATGCAACGGTTATAGATGAAACTAATAGTATTACAGTTGATAGCATAAATGAAGTTATGAAAAATGCCGCAGATGATTCTTATGGATACATAGAAGATGAAATCGTTAGCAGCGATATTATTGGTATTACGTACGGCTCACTGTTTGATGCAACACAAACCGATATATTGAAATGCGGAGATAATATGTATCAAGTAAGAGTAGTTTCTTGGTATGATAATGAGTTAAGTTACGTATCGCAAATGGTAAGAACACTTGCGTATATGGGATCATTAAAATAGTCTTTTATTGTAAGAAATAAGGGAGACGAGTTATGCCTTTTTATAATTTAGCTGCGGAATATGCGTCCTTTTTTATCATATGTATATCTATGGGTAGTTTTTTGTTAGATAGTAACAAGGGGTCTACTAGATATAGTGCGCTTAAATGGATGTACATCACTACATTTTGCTCAATAATAATAACGATCGTTTCCCTTTTGTCTACGGATTATTATCAACACGTTCCTTTGATAATAACAGATATTTTTAAGTACTTGTACTTTTTTACTGCCTCTATTGCTGCACCTATGATGCTTGTTTATTCTATTACTTTAACCCAATACAAAAACTATAAATTTAACTTTTTAAAGCAATATGTGTGGGCGTGGCTTCCATACGTAATATATTTGATTTTCATAATAACTAATTTTATGCATCGTCTCGTCTTCACTATATCTCCTACAGAAGGATATATAAGAGGGGAATATTTTAGAATAACGTATGTGATTGCAATATTATATATACTTCTAACGATATTTTATATAATAAAACATCTCAAAACACCTCAAAGAGGTGCATTGCTTATAGTAGCATTAAACTTATTTGTTTCAACTTGCGTATTTTGCGCACAATTAATTGTGCCATCTATACAACTATCGGGATTAGCAAGTCTGTGTGGAATATTAATACTTCACTTTTATGTTCAAAATATCTCGAAAACAAGAGATCCACTTACAGAGCTAAATAATCGACAATTTTTGACGACACAGATAACCAAAATGTGTAAATCGAAAAGTCCATTCCACATGTTCGTATTCAGCATAAAAAACTTCAAAGGGGTCAATGAAAGAAATGGCTTAGCGGTCGGAGATGCAATACTCGAACAGTTTGCTCTTAGACTCAGAGAATGTTACTCTGCAAAGTATCTATATAGATATTCTGGCGATGAGTTTGCGTTGATTCTTCCGGGGAATAATAAGGAAGTATTGGATAATGTTGATTTTCTTTATCAAGAGCTCTCCAAGCCTTATATTACTAACGAGACAATTACAACTCTTGATCTTGTCATTGCACGGGTTGATTATCCTGAATTTGGAGAGTCAAATCGAGAATTAATATCGGTAATGGATTATTCTATTAAAATAATAAAAAAAGATCAGGGAAATTCTTATTATATTAATGACGTGTCTATTTGTAATAGCATGAAAAGAAGGCATTATATAATTGAAAAACTTAACCATGCAATATTAGATGACGGTTTCGAAGTTCACTATCAACCGATATATTCAATAAAAGAGAAAAATTTTCCTTACGCTGAGGCTTTGATTAGATTCAAAGACAGTGGGGATTCGTATATTTCGCCTGGCGAATTTATTCCGATTGCCGAAGAAACTGGATTGATACTCAAAATAACGTCAATACTCATTAGATTAGTTTGTGCTGATTATAGGGATATGATTGATAAATTTGGAGACAAAATCAAAACAAATTCTGTTTCGATCAACGTTCCTTTCATTTGGTTATCTCAGAAACAATCACTCGATGAAATACTGGCGGTGCTCGATGAATATGATTTAGACCCATCGATGATAAGAATAGAAATTACAGAGCGTACTTTCGCCAATGACCTTGAGCAAATAGTACGTACTATGAATGAGTTTATCGAAAAGGGTTTTGTTTTTGAATTAGACGACTTCGGTGTCGAGTATGCTAATCTTGGAATGTTTTTCAATGTACCGGTAGATGTGATTAAATTTGACAGGGTGATCGTAAAGGATTCAAATTTAAATCAAGAGCGTAGAGATTTCTTCAAAGCACTCGTATTGACAGTGAAGAAGGCTAATGTTTCGATAATAATGGAGGGAGTCGAAGATCAAGAATTGTTGGACTTTTTAGCGGAATGTTCAGAGGAATATATTCAAGGCTATGTCTTTTCAAAACCATTGCCACTTAAAGAGTACTGCACATTTATCGCAGAAAAATATAGAGAAGAAAAGAGTAGGTAAAAAAAAGTATCTGTAACATGTTCACATGTCTTTGCACCCTTGTACGCTATTTCTGCGTTTCATTTCATGGTAGATGCTATTTAGTATCGTCCTTTTATTGAAACTCCATGGTGGAGTTATTAGGGTTTTTCTGGGTGCATCGGCTGTCAGCCTATGTATAACGATTTCGGGCGGAATCGTCTCCAGTAAATCACATACTAATTCAACATAGCTTTGGATATCGCTAAATGAGTTGTACTTACTGTGAGTTTTTTCTAGCCCCGATCCTCGCACTACATTCAACATGTGAAGCTTGATTCCCCAGCTTCCTTGCTCGCAAACAAATTGAACCGTTTCCTTCATATCGTCTACTGTTTCTCCGGGAAGTCCCAGTATTACATGCGTTGCAAACTTGATGTTATATTCCGTTAGTATGCGAGTCGCATTTGCATAGTCTTCGGTATCATAGCATAAGTTCATTTCTTTTTGCGTTTTTGCATGTATAGACTGTAGTCCTAATTCTACCCATATAAAATGTGAAGACTGTATTTCCGAAAGGAGCTCTGCAATACTCTTGTCTATGCAATCGGGGCGAGTTCCTATGACAATTCCGGAGATTAGCGGATTTTGAAGCATGCTATAATATTTGTCTCGTAGTACTTCTAGCGGTGCGTATGTGTTAGTGTGATTCTGAAAGTATGCTAGGTATTTTGCATTTTTCCACTTCCCTTTGAGTAGTTCAATTTGAGTGTCAATATCTGATGCAAAGTCACCCGACCCGTCGGCGGAGCAAAAAGCGCAACCACCATTCCCTTTGCTCCCATCTCTGTTGGGACATGTAAATCCACCGTCGATCGCAAGTTTAATCGTCTTTTCACCAAACTCTTTCTTCAAATATGAACTCAGTGAATTGATTATATCTTCCATTTAATTAGTTTCATTCCTTTCCGCTCAAATGCATAGCTTTGAATGATATTATTCATAACTATATCTCCGTGCTCGAATTTTACCATAATTATAGTAAAAAACAAAGTTGATTCTGTCTCCTTTTCGAAATGCTTATGTATGTATGGCGTACAGGCCTACGGTAGTTGATTTTTCTACGTGCGCCTAGTTCTGATAGATACTTGCGTTCACCCCGATAATGTACATACGTTTACCCTGAACACTTGACATCCATTTGCGTTTTTTGTATAATACATGATGAGTCTGTACGCAATGTGATATGGATTTTCCATTTTGTGTAAAGTGAAAATCTATGGGGATCAATAGATGAAAAGTAGCGTAAATGAATATATGCAAGAGGCGTTGACTGAAGCGCATAAGGCGGAGAATGTGGACGAAGTCCCTGTCGGGGCGGTAATAGTTAAAGATGGCATTATTATTGGCAGAGGATATAATCTTGTCAAAAAGGAAAAATGCCCCACATCACACGCCGAGATTAGCGCTATCAGAGAAGCCTCTAGTTTTTTGAAAACAGAACGATTAGTCGATTGTGATATGTATGTTACACTAGAGCCATGTGTAATGTGTGCGGGTGCAATAGTTTTGGCGAGAATAAAAAATTTATACATTGGAGCTCCGGACGAAAAAACAGGTGCATGCGGAAGTATTTTTGATGTCACAAATTCACCGAAACTAAATCATAGAGTAAATGTATATTTCGGAATAGAGGAAGTTGAATGTTCTCAAATATTGAAAACTTTCTTTAAAAAGCTTAGAGAAAAAGTTAGCAAAAAAAGTGTTATGGAGGAATAATTAATGAAGAGCATAATTAGAATTGCATGTAGTATGGCAATCGTTGCGTTTATGTTGGTATCGAGCGGTTTGGTTGCGGGTGCTTCAACATTCGAATTGGAAGAAACCTATCCCGTGGACGGACAAACAAACACATCCGCAGAAAGCATGAGTGTTAAATTATATTTCAATCAAGTAATCGAAGAAGACGTTCTAAAAAACAATGATGTGGATGGAAGGACATATTACACTAGCGATAGTATTACATTGCAAGGTCCCGATGGAAAAAATATACCATTGGAATTATATTTAAACCCTAAGGATAAAAGCGAAGTCCTTGCGATAGCGAGTCAAGGCGAAGAACCAGTCCTTAGTAATTCCGAATACACACTTGTAGTCGATAGTGATTTTGTCGGATCTGTCGGCGGACCGTCTCTTTCAGAAGAGGTTTCTGTTACGTATAAAACCCAAAACACTTCTGTGACAACTACGATCAACGTAGTTATGATGGTAGTCATGATGGGTGCAATGGTATTTTTTACTCAAAAGTCGATGAAAAAGCAAGATGATGTAGCAGTTGCTACGGAAGAAGCATTTAATCCGTACAAAGAAGCAAAGCGTACAGGAAAGAGTGTAAAAGAAGTAATAGCAATCCACGAAAAGGAAATTGAAAAGAAGAGGGCAAAAGAGAAAGCTCCTAAAAAGCAAGCAGTTGAAAGAAACAAATATAAGGTAAAGCAAAGAAGATCCTCTGCAAGTGCTGGAAGTCAATATGTAGCAAAAATGCGAAAAAAGATAAAGCCTAAAAAGGAAGAGACAAAATCAAAAACTTCAGCAAAAAATAAAAAGAAAAAGTAATTTATGAAGCAAATAAAAATTTATTCATATGCAAAAATAAATCTTTCTTTAGATGTAAAAAATAAAAGACATGACGGGTATCATGAAGTGGACATGATAATGCAGTCTTTAGATTTTCATGACGACGTAACTGTTTCGTATCGGAAAATTTCTGAGGCAGTGACGAAGGCAAGCGAGTGTGGATACTCCGATGCCGCAAATGTCTCACAACAAAATAAATCTAATACTAGTGATATCCGTACGCCCCTTGAAAGTGATAGAAATGCTTCGAACCATGGCATTACTATCTCTTTAAAGACTAACAAGTCTTTTCTTCCGACTGATGAAAGAAATATAGCATACAAAGCCGCTCAGTTAATAGTAGATAAATTCGTAAATGAAAACGCTTGCGGAGAAATATCAATCGACATAAAAAAGAGAATCCCCGTGGCAGCAGGCCTTGCCGGGGGGAGCGGAAATGCTGCTGCGGTTTTGCTTGGGCTTAGTGAAATTTTAGATTTAAATTTGGATCTCAAAGGATTGTGTGATTTAGGACAAAGGCTCGGCGCAGACGTGCCTTTTTGTATATTAGGACAAGCCAAAGAGAACCCTTCTCTCTCAAATTCCAGTATATCTAAGGACCCTTTGATAGCAACATGCGCAAGGGCAACCGGAATAGGGACGGACATAACGAAAGTTCCCAGTACAAAAGCAGTAGTCGTAATTGCAAAGCCTAACCTGAGTGTTTCCACGAAAGAAGTTTATGAAGGAATAGACGATTGTAACATTGTACAGCGGCCCGATAATGATAAACTAACAGGTGATTTGACAAAAGGTAATTTGAACGCTGCTACCGATGAGATGGTCAATGTGTTAGAATGCTATACTCTCGAAAAATATATTAAAGTTAAAGAGTTAAAAAATCTCATGGCTCAATGCAAAGATAGCATAAAGGTAATGATGAGTGGAAGTGGCCCCACGGTTTTTGCCCTTTTTCACAAGTATAAGAGTGCAAAAGATATGTGTTCTAAACTGCGTGAGCAAGGATATGAGGCATATTGGACCATTACTATTTAAAGAAAGGAATCAAGTGTCATTCTCGGTCGAAACTAAAGAAGAATTGAGTAAGATAACATCGGATAAATCATGCTGTAAGATTGCTGAGATGTCGGGATTTGTGAGGGCGTCCGCCACACTTTCCCTGCTTGGAAAAGGCAAAATTAAGATTAATATGCATACAGAAAATCTCACCGTAGTTCGACATTTTAAGCAGTTATTTAGTGAACACTTTAATATTGATTCATCAGTAGAAATAGAAGAAAACGAACACTTCAGAAAAAACAACATATATGTGCTTCATATAGATAATAGTAAAGACTGTGAACTCATATTGCGTCAGTTAGGAATCATGCTTGACAGCGACGAAGGAGATTTTTTTACGGATGGAATATATGAAAACATCGTAAAAACGAAATGTTGTAAAAAAGCATATCTTAGGGGGTTTTTTATCGGATCTGGCAGCATAAATGATCCGAGAAGAAGTTATCATCTTGAATTTTCATGCAAGAGCGAAACAATGGCAAAGGATCTGCGGAAATTGATTAATTCATTCGAGGATCTAAAGGCAAATATAACAAAAAGAAAAGAAAAGTGCATAGTGTATATGAAAAATTCCGCATATATCAGTGATATGCTAGCACTTATGGGAGCATATTCAAAGGTGTTGCTTTTGGAAGATGTAAAAATACAAAAAGAGGTTCGTGGAGACGTGGTTCGTATCACGAATTGCGACAATGCAAATACCGATAGGACTATAGAAGCGGCGCAAAGGCATGTAGAGGCGATAAAGAAAATCCAGGAAAATGATGGATTTAAAAATTTAGATGCAAAATTGCTGCAAGTTGCGTTGCTAAGACTTGATAATCCTGAGATATCTATAACAGAGCTAGGAGCACTTCTTAATCCCCCGATGAAAAAATCGGGAATAAACAATAGATTGAAAAAAATAGAAGCAATTGCAGACAAGTATTGATAGGAGCAAGAATGCAGCGCAGTAGTGTATCAAAAATAATTATAGAAATCATATTAGGAATATCGATATTTTTGCTTGTCACAAGTTTTGCAGTACTATTTACTTTGAAATTTAAACCTCTATATTACTCAAACATCGAAAGGCACGATTTAGTCTCAAACACAGGATGGAGCTACGAAAAGATAACTAATAATTATGATATACTGATCGATTATAATAGTATTTTCGGCCCCGACAAGCTGGTATTTGATGACATAAGGATGTCCGAAGAGGGGGATATCCACTTCGAGGAAGTAAAAGCTATTTTTATAGCAATCGAAGTTATTTTCGTGGTGTCGCTTGCCGTAACTGTTTTATTAGGAGTATATTGCTTCAACCCCAAAAATGCAGGTGATTCCGTCCAACCAACAAGTTATCGTCCGCTCTTACTTGCTACTATTTTAAATTTTGTTGTTCCGATTATTATCATTATCAGAATTGCAATAGATTGGGAAACTGCATTCGTGTTATTCCATAACATATTTTTTAGGAATGACTACTGGATATTCGACCAGTACACCGACCCAGTAATAAAAATTCTACCAGACACTTTTTTCATGGAGTGTGCAATTATGATTATAAGTATCATTTTCGTTACGGGAATATTGTTGTATATTGTTTATAAGAAAAAGAGGCAAGCAAAGTGATAAGAATAGTGCGAGGAAAGTTTTATATCGGAAAGGCTAACTCAATAGTTGTAGAAACATCTGCAGGCATCGGCTACGAAGTATTTGTTCCTACCAATTCACATATTTACGGATTGCTTGAAGGCGTAGAGGTTATGTTACATACCTCCATGATATTGCGGGAAAACGAAGTAAGTTTGTACGGATTTGACGACACAGAAAGTCTCGATTTGTTTGAAACCCTAATAACTGTCAATGGTGTTGGTGCAAAAGCCGCAATTGCGATTATGTCGATCCTAACACCAATCGAGCTCAAGTTTTCGATCGGAAACAATGACATCAAAAATATAATGAGGGCAAGCGGTGTAGGTAAAAAACTTGCAGAAAGAATAGTGTTGGAGTTAAAGGATAAAATCGGGATTTCTACGATGGGTGAGGACGAAAGTATTCAAGTAACTCCAAGCATGCATATCTCACACGAACGAGACGAAGCACTCAATGCACTTATGGCTTTGGGATATAGCAAGGGAGATGCGACAGTGGCACTTTCGAAAGTATCCGACGAGGGCTTGACCATAGAGCAATACATAAAAGAAGCTCTTAGAAAAATGTAATTGCTTATCATACTTCCAACACTACATGGAGAAATAAGTTCTAATAAGTACTGCAATAGCAAGGTATTATCATACACTGAGGTGAAAAATGGATAATGACAATAGACACGATGAATTAAACACTACAACGGAATTCATTGAATACGACGCATATAATGAGCTATCATTGAGGCCGCAATTTCTTTCGGAATATATCGGGCAAAAAAATGCGAAAGAAAACTTAGGCATATATATTGAAGCATCGAAGATTCGTGGGGAGGCATTGGACCACGTGCTTTTTTATGGCCCTCCAGGATTAGGAAAAACTACACTCGCAGGAATAATAGCAAAAGAAAAAGGTGCGGAAATCAAGATTACAACCGGCCCTGCGATAGAAAAAGCAGGAGATCTTGCTGCAATCCTTACAAACCTAAATGAAAACGACGTGTTATTCATAGATGAAATCCATAGGTTAAACACAACAGTCGAGGAAGTTCTATACTCTGCAATGGAAGACTTTGTTCTCGATATAATAATCGGGAAAGGGCCTTCGGCGCGTTCAATTAGACTAGATTTGTCAAGATTTACACTAATAGGAGCGACGACGAGATACGGAAGTCTATCTGCACCGCTGAGAGATAGATTTGGAATAGTAAGTAAGTTTGAATTGTATGAACCCGAGGAACTAGCACAAATCATCGCAAGGTCGGCAAAAATATTGAACATAAGCATAGACGAGGATTCTGTAAAAGAAATGTCAAAAAGGTCACGGGGAACTCCTCGTATAGCCAACAGGATTTTGAAAAGGGTCAGGGACTTCGCACAAGTCGTAGGGAAAAGTACGATAGATAAAGAAATCACCGAAAGGGCCCTTAACTCGTTGGGAGTAGACGAGTTAGGATTGGAAAGACTAGATCGAGAAATAATCAGGAAGATAATAGAAGATTACAACGGTGGCCCCGTAGGCATCGATACAATCGCAGCATCTCTTGGCGAAGAAAGAGTTACGATAGAAGAAGCGCACGAGCCGTACATGATACAATCTGGATTGATTTATAGGACACCGAAAGGAAGGGTCGTTTCTAATCTTGGGTATACGCACCTCGGCTTGATGAAAGAAGAGTAACTACTAGTATATCAAGCATTAGAGCTTCGCAAAAGTAGAGTAATTGTTAACATATTAAGCCTCGTTTATTTTAAAAAGTAATAAACGAGGCTATATTATAAGAAATGAAATAGAAAGGCATGCATGAATATTCAAGAATTTGATTATGGTCTGCCAAAGGAGTTAATAGCACAATCTCCATTGGATAGACGTGATATATCCAAACTCATGGTAATCGACCGTGCATCTGGAAAGGTTTCGCACGAACACTTTTATGACATAGTGAAACATTTTAACCCCGGTGATTGTTTGGTGATGAATAATTCGAAAGTTATACCTGCAAGACTTTTCGGTAAAAAAAAGGATACCGGAGCAAATGTAGAGTTTCTTTTAGTAAAAAGAATTGAAGGTGACATATGGGAGGTTTTAATTCGGAATGCAAAAAAAGTATCTGTAGGGTCTTGGGTTGAATTTAAATGCGACACATCAAAGCTAGAATCCAGTGACAAAAACTGTAACGAATCTGTCAGCAAGGAAATAATTCTCACAGCCGAAATAGTAGGATTCGGAGACGATGGCAGTCGGCATGTAAAATTCTATTATGATGGGGACTTTCTGGATATAGTAGAGAAGACTGGGCGGATGCCACTGCCACCATATATAGAAAGAGAAGATACGGAAAAGGATAAAGATAGATATCAAACTGTGTATTGTAAACATGAGGGGTCAATTGCAGCCCCTACGGCAGGACTTCACTTTACACAAGAGATAATAGACGAATTAAAGAAAAGAGGCGTAAATATTGCATTTGTGACTTTGCATGTCGGCATAGGCACGTTTCGTCCCGTAAAAACTGAAATAATAGAAGATCATAAAATGCATTTTGAGGAGTATTTTGTCGATGAACAAAATGCGAAAATCATAAATGAGACCATTTTAAATGGTGGGAAGATAATAAGTGTAGGGACTACGGCAACCCGCACGATAGAAAGCATAGCATCTTATGATAGTAAATCGAATGCCTATCAGGTGAGAGCAGGACAAGGGTCTACGGGTATATTTATATATCCACCGTATGAATTTAAGATAATAAGTAGTTTGATTACCAATTTTCACTTACCAAAATCCACACTCTTGATGTTGATATCGGCTTTTTACGATAAGGAAAAAATAATAGAGGCATACGGTACAGCCGTCGAAAATGAATATAGGTTTTTTAGCTATGGTGATGCGATGTTGTTGTTATAACCACGGTACGATGTCCCCCTCCTCCCCCGACGCTATAGGAGTGTGCTCTATTTTTGACTTTGAGCGGCGAGTACATAATCCCCCACTGAAACTCTGAGAGGCTAATCGTCTCTCGTGCTATCTTGCAATCTTCGGCACGGACTAATCGTGCAAGAACTCTAGCTCCTTAGCCTCGATTTAAATATTACGACGTGAGAGATTTTAAAATGAGTAGAAATATATTTATAAAAGTAGAATATGATGGAAGTTTTTTCATAGGTTGGCAGCGTCAACCGAATGGTAAAACCGTGCAAGGAGTACTAGAACAGGCATTGTCTAATGTTTGTGGACATGAGATAAAGATAAATGGTGCAGGTAGAACCGATGCAGGGGTACACGCATTGGGACAATGCGCCACTTTTATTTGTGAAAGCACGATTCCGGTCCACAAGATAATGTATGCAACAAATAATATTTTTACAGGAGGGAACAACGAGTCAAAAAATGTTACTCCATTGCAGATTAAACATATTGAGGAGAAACCTATGGGGTTCCATGCGAGGTATGATGCAAAATGGAAGACATATAGATATGATTTGCTACTTAGCGATGAGGTGGATATTTTTAGATTAAACTATGCATACCAAATTCGAAAGCCTTTGAATATTGAAAAGATGATGGAAGCTGCGAACTATTTTATTGGGACGCACGATTTTACTGCATTTGAAACAACAGGTAGTACAATCAAAGGAAGCAGGGTTAGAACTATCTATAATATAGAATTTGATGTGTATGAGGACGATATTCTTGAAATAAGATTCTCGGGAAATGGTTTCTTGTATAATATGGTTAGAATAATGGTCGGAGCCTTAGTCAATATAGGCCTAGGGGTTCATAAGCCCAACAGTATTTTGGAGGTAATTCAATGCAAAGATAGAAGTAGGGTCAAAAAAATGGCCCCACCTAGCGGATTGTATTTGGAAACTGTCGGGTATGAAGACTACTAAACAAGTACAGGCTATGCGTCATATTCTTTATTTATTTGACTCTGTGTAAAAGAGTTTATTTATTTGATTACGTCTCAGGACTCTTGTTTTATCGTTCGTGTGTCGAATTCCCTGTGTTTTTCGTAGAAATTTCTTTTAACTTCATACATCATTTCATCGGCTACTGCCATAGTTTTTTCCCATGCAGTTATCGAATTTTCTTTGCAAAATGCGTATCCCATCGAAGCGCTAGCCATGGTTGAAGGGCCCATGTATACAGCTTTAAATTCTTTCATAGTTTCTTCGATATATTTTCTAGCTCGTTCATCAGAGCAGTTTTCGATCAAGATTGCAAATTCGTCTCCTCCGATACGATAGCTAATAACATCATTAGAGGAAGATGAGGATATCACATTTGCAAATGTAGAAATATAATTGTCTCCTTGCAAGTGCCCAAATAGATCATTGACTTGTTTAAGGCCATTTAAATCTCCCAAAATTAATACAAAATTGGTGATTCGCTTACTTGCAATTAGATTACTCGTATCGACATCGAAGGCATTTCTATTCTTTAGCCTTGTGAGAGAGTCTGTATTTGCAAGATCCTTAAAGTGTGGGTTAGAAATTCTTTTGAATAAATAGCTGCTGATAATAACTGCAAAAATACAAACAAGGAATATCATTATTGGGGCAGATAATCTTAGAACAAAATATGTACGATACTGATCTTCTGCTGTAAATTCAATTCCAAGTGCACCTATTACTTCTCCACTCTCATCATGTAGTGGCATATATGCCACGAAAACATGTCCCCACTCTGTATCTAGAATATCGCCAGGAAGTACAATCACATCGTCCATTGCCAGCAATAAAGAGTCTTGAAAATCAGGTTCAATAAGGTCACCTACGGCTCGAAAATCTGGATGATCTAGTGGCAGCCCATCTATATGATATATTAGATGCCCCTCATCATTAAAAGTAGCAGTATATAAATATTGTGTAGAAGCGGCCTGCCGTGTGCTCGATAGGAATTGCTGTAATTCCTGGTATTCAGGGAGTTCCATGTCTTTTTTAGTAGTTACTTTCGTAAAGTGAGTGTAATTCAAACTTGTTTCTACATAGTTTGAAACAGAAATAACACGTTTCTCTAATTCATCTAACATTCCTTTGTATGATAGGAAATAACTAAATAGGAAAAGTGTGATTGAGGCAAATAGAACTAATGAAATAATTAGAAGAGAGACTTGCATATCCAATCTCTTTAAATTAAATTTTTTTCTCATATTTTTACCAACGTAAATGAAAGAACTCAAGGAAATCTTTGAATTTTGTTATTGGATTATATAATATTTTTGAATAAAAAACAAGTGGTATTTTGGGGAATGACTATTTGAGAGGTATTCATGTTTTGTAGTAAAAGTAAATTATAATTGATAACTAATTTACTCTTGTATCTATACAAATCAACGTGATGGTGATATAATTTAATGAATAGGAGCTCGGCTTACTGTTCTTCCATTTTTGTTTTTTTATACAAAGGTGGGAATAATGCAAAAGCACGATGAAAGAAAATAAAAGAGGTAATTATGAAAAAATTAACGATTGTTGGGATTGCTATAGTAGCTGTGATTTTTAGCAGTATTATTTCTGTAAGTACCATGGCAAATTTTGCGAAATTTGTTGAGGGTGATTTTGCAAGTGAGTCCGAAGCAACCAAAGTTGCAGGTGGAAGTAATTCTGCGACCAAAGACGATGATAGTAGTGGAAGCGACAGCATTGATTTCGATGACGATGATTCAGGAGATTCGGATTACGATTCGATGGACATGAAATTTGTAGGGGAAGATTACTATGGTTGGGTAGAAGTGCCAAGCGATTGGGTAAACTTTAGAGACATTAATCCTGAAGTAACAGCTTTGCAATTTTCAAATCCAGAGGGTACATCCATTTTAACTTTAGATGTAATCTTGGATTCTTCGGGATTAACTACAGAGCAGATGGCTTCTAACATATGGGATGGATTAGAAGGGGATGGTGTCGACGATGTGGTTGGTGCAGAGGTTTTACTCGGAGGATATGATGCGTATCAACTATATGGTAGCTATATAGACAGCCATTCTGAACCTGCGATAATTGTAGTGTGGCTTTTCCCGGATAGCATAGGCGTTAATCACTATGTTGCTATTGAGGGACAAGTAGATGACATTATGGATTGCGTCAATTATGTAGAAAGCACCTTCAAGTTATACGAGGAATAGATATAAAATAAAAAGAGTGTTTCAACATTAACTTTTTGTATAGTTCATATGACACTCGATAATTAGGTGAAAATACTAAAGGGGCGGTTCATACTGAACTGCCCCTTTTTTTAGATACCCACGAATTAGTATTGGATATATTTTACTTTTTCACGCATCCTCACATTTTACAAATATACTCATAAGATGGGCCACGAAATTTTATGCATCATTAAGGAATTTTTTTATCACTTCGATGAAATTCGCATTATTCTTTGTTGGAGTCAATATGGACATTATTTCTTCTGTAGCTTCTTGTGTGTTTCGAGAAGACATGAAGTTTCTCATCGACCATATAGCTTCCATTTCTTCTGGGGTCATCAACAAGTCTTCTCTACGTGTTCCCGATTTATTTAGATCTATAGCAGGGAAAATTCTTCTTTCTGACAGCTTTCTGTCCAAGTGGAGTTCCATGTTACCTGTTCCCTTGAATTCTTCGAAAATTACATCGTCCATCTTACTGCCTGTTTCCACAAGTGCTGTAGCTAAAATCGTGATGCTTCCGCCTTCTTCCATTTTTCGAGCTATACCAAAGAATTTTTTGGGCTTGTGGAGAGCACCTGGGTCGAGTCCTCCCGATAATGTTCTTCCCGAAGGAGGAACTACTAAGTTATATGCGCGAGCAAGTCTCGTAATACTATCTAAGAGTATGACAACATCTTTGCCATGTTCTACAAGCCTTTGAGCCCGTGCCATAACCATTTCCGCAACTTTAATATGATGCGATGGTAATTCGTCAAAAGTGGAATATATTACTTCACCGTCCTTGAGAGAACGCTTCATGTCGGTTACTTCTTCTGGCCTTTCATCTATTAGAAGGACTATTAATTCTATATCAGGATATTTGCTTTCTATGCTATTGGCTATTTTTTTGAGCAGTACGGTTTTACCTGCTTTTGGTGGAGCTACGATAAGCCCACGTTGCCCTTTTCCAATCGGAGCTATAAGATCAATTATGCGAACCGAGTAGTCTTTACTCTCTTTTTCTAGGACGAGTTTCTCTTTGGGAAAGATAGGAGTTAGGGTGTCAAAATCTGGGCGTTTGATAGCTTCACCCGGTGGATATCCATTGACAGTTAGAACATAAAGTAGTGCGCCGAATCTCTCGGTTTCTTTTGGTAACCGAGACACACACTTAATTTTATCACCCGTCTTTAGATTGAATCTTTTGATTTGGACAGGTGATACGTATATATCTTTTTCACTGGTCAAGAAGTTATTAAAACGCAAAAAACCAAATCCACCATCTGCGATATCTAATACTCCCTCGACTTCGGGGCGTTCTTGTTTCGGTTCTTGTTGCTCTTCTTGCGTCTCTGCACGAGGTACTTCATTTGCGTCTGAGAGTAGCGTATTATTTGGATTTACAGGAGAGTCTTCTGGTGGTATGTCGATATCGTCGACAGTTCCCAGCTCTTCAATTTCTAGCGTGGAATCGGCGTGCATTTTTTCTTTTTCGTTAGTCATATAGGGGTCTCCTTTGGATTAAACTAAATTAGATATAATAATTTGTTTGTGTGGAATATTATAAAAGAACACTTGATCTTTCAAGTGTGGTAGTCGTTTGGTTTTTCGGATTGTGTAATCGTGGTGTATAAAACAGTCGATAATGGAATTTCGATGGAGCCGTCTATGTGTGCGACGAGTTTCATGCGAAAGACTCCGCCAAAGATCAATAACAGTATTGTGTAAATTTATGATGAGTTAAAACAAGTGTTTATAATCTAACATATACTAATAGAATATGCAAAAGGTTTTTATTTTACGTGCCTTTTGTGTAAATTGTATAATCGTGGATTGCAACTTTAATAGTCGTACTTAATAAAAGAAGTTCCACTTTTTAATGAACTTGGGTTAAAATAGTTTTGAACAAAAACGAAACCGGAGGATTAAAAGTGGAACAAGTATTTGATAGAGCATAAAAACTATTATATAATATCTCTGTTGCAAAAATAATGGCTAATAATAAATAGTGAGGTGAATTATACAATGGAAAGAATAGCTATAATTACTGGTGGGTCACACGGTTTAGGGCTTGATATGGCTGACCGTTTCATCAAAGAATCGTACAAGGTAGTGGTTTTGGATATAAATACCTGTCCTTTGAAAGACGTGTTTTATATTAAAGCAGATTTATCAAAACCTGAAGATATTAACAAAGCTTTTAACATAATAAAAAATGAATATGGTAGAGTTCACGTTTTAGTTAATAATGGCGCAGTCTCAGTCTTTGTAAAGCATATTGATGAGGTAGACTTAAACGATTATAATACTGTAATGGACACCAATTTGAGAGGGGCATACCTTTGTTCAAAGAAATTCGTAGAACTCAATAAAGGAGAAAATTATGGAAGAATAATTAATATATCCTCTACTAGATACCACCAAAATATGGCGGACTGGGAGCTTTATGGCATGAGCAAAGGAGGAATAGTTTCTTTAACTAACAGTTTATGTGTTTCCCTTATTGGAACGCCAGTTACAGTAAACGCGATAAGTCCAGGGCATATCCATACAGGTGTATGGAAAGAACTTGAAGACAGGGATCATGAGATTCATCCATCTAACCGAGTAGGCGTTCCAAGGGATATTTCGAATGTCTGTTTATTCTTAGCAAATGAAGAGAACGACTTTATTAACGGAGCAAATATAATTGTTGATGGTGGAATGACTAAGAAAATGATATATTAATTATCCTTTTCGATGTCTTTTTCCCAAATAGATCCATCTATATCTATTTAACAATTCGTTTGTAATAGTATTATACAAGTGAAACATTAAAGGAAGAGTTAATAAAATATTATTCTTGATAGTCTTTCTTTTTCTCCTAAAATAGTGGCAGTTGTTCTAAAACAACACTTTCTCTTTTTCGCTCTGTGATAATCACATTATTATTTGTCTCGCCGATGAGCAAAGGCGATAGTGGGTTGTGATTACGCATATTGGAAAACGCTGTTTTTTCGTTTTGTAGCGCATAGCAATAAGTACATCCATTTGCACAGCAATTATACGTCCCGATATCTATGCTTTCGAGGCAAAGACATTCGGGGCGTTGATTTTTATCCCTAGTGTCGGCTATATTGATTCCAATCACCTTCTCGATAATTCTTTTGTCAATGCAAGCACCGTGCTTGATTCCGTACTTCTCGAGATCTATATATTCAGCGCAGGTATAAATTTCTAATCCATTTTTCTTAGCAATATCTCCGAAAACTTCTGCAAGTTCAAAAATATTCTGGTCGCTCATTAAGTAGTCAGGTCGTTTACCCATTCTCGAGGTTACATTTTTGTAGCTGTCTACAAAGCTAATAACACAGCGCTCGGTACTATCTTTTAGACGACTAGCCATATATGAAAATCGCTTCCTGTGGTATTCTATCGTATATGATTCGTCGATTATTATTGGATCGTATCGCCATATCATGCGATGCTTTCCAAGTTTTTTCGAAAGGTTTACAAATGTATCGAGTAGTATTTTTTTGTCGGGCAAATTCCTTTCTGTTTCCTTACCATAAGGGGTTAGTGTGAACTCGAAGTAGTAACTGTATCCCATACTATCGATTTCAGGAAGGTACTTCAAAAAGGGAATAGGGTTTTTAGTCCAAAATACGATTACATCGATATCGGCTGGAGTTAGATATGCTTTTGAATAGCGGTTGTTATTGTATGGATTTTGGACGAGCACATAACCCGCTTTGAGCCGATTCATAAACCACTCACCATAAAAAGAAGGAATGTCGGTACGCCTAGTCACGCTGATTATCATAGGTTCTCCTTGTATGTAAATTTTTCTCAGTTTAACGCTTTATTTTCTTAATATTTTTTCCATTGCTTTACCTTTTGCAAGTTCGTCAATCATCTTGTCAAGATATCGAATTTCATTCATAAATGGCTCTTCGATTTTCTCTATTTTTACTCCACAAACAGATCCCTTAATAAGCACTCTGTTTGGGTTTAAGTTTGGCGCTTTTTCGAAAAAAGACTTCATATCCTCGCTATCGTCTTTGGCTTCTAGCGCGTCTTTTGTGTAACCTGTAAGCCAGCAGATTATTTCAGTTACTTCTGATTCCGTTCTTCCTTTTCGCACCGCTTTGTCTGTGTACAATTTTTTCATTTCGTTCCACTTGAACGTGTAAATGCTGTGTGTACTCATGCTATTTTCCTCCTTAGTTATATTTTTTAATCTAAAACTTTTATTTCACCATTAACTTTATAACTAATGTTTATCCTAACTTATTGTTAATCTCACTCGATTGGCAAGCCGTTCATCTTGAGAAAACTCAGCTTGTCCATATTGCCTCTTTGGAACAGAATTTTTCCATCTACCATGTTGAAAAAACCACAGCCGCGAAATCCTTTTGGATCTTTCCATTCCATCATTGTCCAATTGCCTTCCATGAAAGCATTTTGCAAAATACATACCATTTCAGCTGTTGAAAACTCTTCAGTAAACATATCAAAAATTGCCTTTTTGCCTATAACTGGCTCGCTCACAACTTGGTGATTAGTCGCTTCATCCGCGTAAAACTCGCTTAGCGCCTCCGCGTCTGCATTGTTAAAAACATCTATCCAATTTAAAAGTATCTCTTTGGGCGTTAAATCTCCATTAATTTTACGCCTGTAAAGATTTCTGCTGCCGCCATCACCCTCAACAATCCCGCAGTTTACAAATCCCATTTTTTCTCTTTCGGTTTATATATCCTTTGATTTTTTCAATGCAATATCCACTATTATCTTATTGTATTGTATACACTTCTTGTGGTAATTTCAAGTTAGAAATTTCATTTTCTATTAACTTGAAGTTGTACGCGAATTAAGAGGCGTAATGTGGAGAGATTCGAGGATTAAGTTTTCTTTTTGTGTGTTGGCAACAAAAGGTTTTTAGGATATAATTAAGGTATGATTTGCGAACTTAAAGAAATAAGATTCAAAAATAAAGGAGAAGCCAATAAAAATGGGACATCATACTGTTAAAAATGGATATAAATCATTAGCTGATAGATTGAATTTATTTCCTCAGGGTGTAACGATTTCAGATGCACTTTTTCCTTTGCTTGAAGCACTTGTCGACGAAAATGAAGCAAAGATTCTCTCACAGCTCCCATTGAAGCCATTTACAGCGCATAAGGCGGCAAAAGTTTTGAAAAAAAGTGAAACGGAAACAGAAAAAATTCTAGTGGAACTGTGTGAAAAGGCGATATTGCTTGATGTAGTAAACATGAAGGGGGAGAGAGAGTTTATTCTGCCACCTCCGATGGCGGGATTCTTTGAGTTTTCTCTGATGAGGGTAGGAAGTAGGCCGGATCAAAAAGAACTTGCAGAGTTATTTCATCAATATTTAAATGTCAAAGATGATTTTTTCAGAGAATTACTTTTGGGTGGAAGTACGAAACTCGGAAGAATTTATGTAAATGAACAGTCACTTGAAAAAAGTAGGGAATGTGCTGATAGTAGTGGGATCGAACCAGGTTCCTTGAATATTTTAGATTATGAATCTTCTAAACATATGGTAGAAGCGTCTCCTTTTGTTGCGGTTGGAACTTGCTACTGTCGCCACAAAAAATACCACCTGGGAACAAACTGCGACGCTCCGATGGACGATATTTGTATTACCCTTGGAAACGTTGCGGCAAGCTTGACAAAATATGGGCATGCCAGAGAAATTTCTAAAAGTGAAGGAGTTGCTGTAATTGAGCTTGCTTACGAACATAACTTGGTGCAGATGAGCGAAAATGCTCAGAATGACATTCCTTTTCTTTGTAACTGTTGCGGATGTTGCTGCGAGGCACTCGGTGCTGTTAAGAAGTTTGGCACGCTTGCAACTATCAATACTTCAAACTTCTTACCCGATGTAAAAGATAATTGCATCGGTTGTGGTATATGTGCGAAAGTTTGTCCTATAGATGTTATTACTATTGAGGAAATTGTTAAGGAAGACGGCAGTAAAGGTAAAAAAGCAATAATTGACGAAAACGCATGTCTTGGTTGTGGCGTTTGCGTCCGAAAATGTAAATTCAATGCACTGCACTTAAAAAGTACGAGCTCGCGCAAAATTACACCTTTAAACTCAACTCATAGGATTGTAAATATGGCATTAGAGCGGGGAAAGTTGCAAAACTTAATTTTTGACAATCAAGCTCTGCAAAGTAATCGCGTGATGTCGTCTATTTTAGGGGCGATACTTAAACTCGATCATGCGAAAAGACTGCTTGCAAATCAACAATTACAATCTATATATTTAAAGAAGTATTTATAATAGATGGCGGAAATGCAATCATAGAAAGATGCCTTATAAGTTAATGCGAACTAAAAAAAAATCATGCAAGTTATTTACATATCATTAAAAGTATATTATAATGGTATGGTTGCAATATAGAAAGTTAGGTTTTCTTACACTATATTAAATAACATCTTTTGCACCATTAGCTCAGCTGGCAGAGCACCTGACTCTTAATCAGGGTGTCCAGGGTTCGATCCCCTGATGGTGTACCAAAAAAACAATCTGCCATGGTGTTTTATGTAGCATCGTGGCAGATTTTATATTCTCGTACTATTAGAGCATATGTCGATTAATCAAGTTGTATCACATATATTTATGGAAGCGTATCGAAGTGGTCATAACGAGCCGCACTCGAAATGCGGTTGTCCTCACGGGCACGTGGGTTCGAATCCCACCGCTTCCGCCAACGACCCGCTGGACTCAAAATTTTGAATTCAGGGTCATTTTTTATATTTTAAAATTGTGATGGCTTTTAATATTGCAGTAAAGGCGGAACGGGAACAAGGACACAAAACGTGAGCTTGTTTTGGTTGAAGTGCGGAAAATGTTGTTTCTGCCTTGACACCATAGCTAAAAAGAGGAATTTTATAGATTGGTTACTTCAAAAATAGTTCTCTGCACACAGTCTGCTCAGATTTATCTATCAAACCCTGCAGCCCCTTTATATTTAAACTATTATGAAAACCGTTATATATATTAGTATTTTAGACGATTCTACTTGCAAGTGAACAGAGCTTTTTCGAAGTGTTTGCATTTCGTATCGTCACCTTGCTATATACAGATGATGAGGCGATTTTGCTCCATCTTGTCTTGCTGAAAGTCTCTCTTGCCGCAGACCAAAATATCACATTTTCGTAGTAATCCACCTGTTCAAACTGCGGGTTTGGCTCTCCTACGGCAGTAATAATCGCTTGGGCTGTTATAGGGGGAATAATAAAAATTGCTTGATGTACAGTTTCTTCTTCGCTCGGTTTATCCCACCACTTCGGAGCATGGAGTAAAGCATTGGCAAGTTCCTCAGCGCTAATAACCGTGACAGGAACAGATAGTGAGAACTTTTCTATCATTAAATTATTACAGATCTGTATAAGTTTTAGTTTATCGCTAATGTCGCTCTCGAAAATCACATTACCGCTGTTGATATATGTTCTCACATTTGTAAAACCCGCTTCGGAAAAATATTCCCGCAGAAGTGACATTGCTACTTTGTTTTTACCGCCTACATTTATGCCGCGAAGTAATGCTACATATGTTCGTTGTGATTTCATTGTATTAACCTTTGGGAGTCCTTTGCCATATACTGCCTTGATGTCAGCGGGCACGTGGAGGAAAGCTCCGCCGCCACTGCCTTCGTGAATTGTTGTTTTAAAGTTGAAATTGCGATTTTTCATAGTCGGTAACACCTCCTAATCAACTAGATTTCATCTAAATCATATTTCCGTAATGTCTCGTTTGTGAAAATATATATGCGACACAATTACTGCGGTGACAATCAATATTGCACAAAAAAACAAATATAGTAAGTTTATATTTCCATCTATAGCATCACTGTAATTGAAATATCTTAGTGGAGTGAAAAGTTGGATAAATTTCATGTTCGGAGAGACATCATAGACAGCACCGGTAAAAAATGCAAACAGGAGTATCATAAAAGAAAGTTTACTTCCTTTACTATAGTCTTTAATTGTTGATGATATAAAGATTGCTATTGCGTAGAATACAAGTGAAACAATATATGTTGACAATCCGCTTATCATTAACATATCGTCGTAGTTTATTTTTTCATCTAGTGGTGCAATAATTAATTTGAGTCCTAAATAATTAATAATTGAAAACATTGTTAAGTATACAAACCCTGCGACTATTTTAATATTTAAGATATATCCTCTCTTGCGTGGTTTTGTAAATAAAAATTCAAAGGTCTTATCAATAAGCTCTCTATTAATAACGTTCGAACCGAGTATTATTGCATAAACTGAGCCACAGAGAGTAGAGTAGTATCCGATTACCCATGCGTATCCTAATAGGCTAGTGAAGTCAACATTTTCTGTTATTCCCATCAGAGCTAAAACTATAGGGGGATAATAATCGAATGCAATTTGCACGCTTTCACTATTTGCTCCTGAAACTCCTTCGAATTCCATTCCTCCAGCTACTAGTAATAGAATTAGTCCTATGCTCCAAAAAACGAAAACCTTAAATTTAATCCTTAATTCATATCGTAATATGTTCATATTGTGCCCACCCCCATTATTCTTTTAAGTCGAACTTTAAATAACGAATTGCAGAAATTAAAAGACAAGCAAAAAAGATTACTGCGCCATATGTCATCAGAAAAGTATCGAATTTGCCATTATCAAATATATAATTAGGTGAAAAAAAATGAAGCGGCGACAAGTATTCAAGCCACTCAATTTTTAGTGTATTTACAAGTACGCAAACAATAAAGGTTAGTAATCCCACGGCTGCCGTAATTGATGAAGATATTCTAATTTTCGGTATGAATACAGCAATAGTAGTTCCAATTCCGACAAAAATCAGTTGAGTAAAAGTTAATCCCAATGTCACGAGAATTGCTTCTTTATTTAGTTCTCCATAATGTGAAAAACAAAACAACGATACGGGTGCAACAACAAAATTGCAAACTACAACAGCGCATAATACTACAGCGAATTTTGAAAAAAATATTTTGCTTCGACTTACAGGTTTTGTGAATAAGAACTCACCACAATGGCACTTTTTTTCGCGCCCAAAAACAGCAATCGCCATGCTTGTTGCCATTATAGCCATGATAAGTGTAAAATAAATATACGAAAACGAATAAAATCCGTTATAACCGAACATATTTTCTACATCGAAGCCAAAAGCAAGGAGGTATTCAGGTGACATGTTTGCGATTAAATCACTAAAAGCATTGGCTTCATCCTCAAACATTGGATATATTCCTGCAACAAATGAGTAAATTGTAAAAATTAATACGGCGATATAAACTAGTAGTGTCTTTAAGATTGCATGTAGTTCAAATTTAATAATATTCATTATCTACCTCTTTACTATAATAGTGCATGAAAATTTCATCTAGACTCGGATCGAAAATTTCAATGTTTGATATATTATATTTTGTGATTTCTAGCAGAAGCTTATTGTAGTCTCCACGGTAAATAAACGAAATATCTTTGCCTTGTTGTTCGAAATTCTTTGCATTGCTTAGTGTAAAGTTTTCGATAATTCTGTCTGTAGTAATTTTAACAGTTTTATAAGACTCCTCATTTAGATCTTGAATGTTTTGCTCTTTTAATATCTTGCCTTCTTTTATTATTGCAATGCGGTCGCATATTTTTTGTACCTCGGTTAAAATGTGTGAAGAAAATAATATTGTAGCTCCACGATCTCTTTCTTCTTTAATTATCTCAAAAAATATTTTTTGCATTAGTGGGTCAAGACCGCTTGTTGGCTCGTCTAAGATAATTAATTTGGGAGAATGTATGAGGCCTTGTATAATTCCAACTTTCTTCCTGTTGCCTAGGCTCATATCGGAAATTTTTTTATTTAGATTTAAGTCTAATCTTTCAGCAAGCTTATATATGCGCTCTTTGCAATTAATATCATAGAAACTTCCCGAGTATTTCAGTAAGTCGATTGCTTTCATTTTATCATAGTAAAAAATCTCACTTGGCAAATATCCGACTTGACTCAATATTTTCTCTTTATTTTTTTCGACATCTAATCCAAAAATTGAAGCATGGCCACTTGATTTGAATATAAGCCCCATAAGAATACGAATTGTTGTAGATTTGCCAGCACCGTTAGGACCTATAAATCCAAAAATTTCACCCTCTTTTATCTCTAAATCTATGTCTATTATTCCTCTAGATTTACCATAATTTTTACTTAATTTATTAAGCTCTATTGCGTTCATAAACACCTCTTACTTTAATTAGCGATATATATCGCTAAACACCTGAATAGTAGTATTTATACGGTACCATGAGGGAGTTTTAAAGTCAAGAAACAATTCATGGGTTTATATCAGCAAATAACTATTGTAATATATGTAAAAAAATAGTATTTTATTACTATAAGAAGCTACACAGGTAAAGTAGTATATTTAATTATTTATTATGGATACAATATTTTGCTAAGGAAGGAATAGACAGAATTATGCCAAAAAATATATTCAAAGATTTCAACTTGGGTATTGCAAATACCGCTAAGTTACATATGGATCTTAAAGAACTAAAATTTAATAAGCTTTGCATGACGGAAGTGGTAAATGCAGATCTTTCAATATCTGCATATGGAGAAGAAACTTATTATGCGGGGTGCCGAGATGTATTGGGAAACGTCCAAATAGCTTTAGATCAATTTGGATTATCTGATAAAGTGTATCTTTATTCATATAATTATAGTAATTTTGTCTTGGCGGGAACTGATGAAATATCCAAAGAAGATTTCTTGGAACTAATGAAAAGATTTTATGAGCAGTTTGAGTCCGCGGCTTCAGCACAAGTCGATGTAAGCGCAGTTTCTCGTTTTGCTGTCGTATTGCAAGAAGATAGGTTAATCGAAAGAGCTGTCCATGCGTTGTTTAGTGCAAAAGATACATTCGACAATTTTATTTTAACTCCCGATATTTTGGATGTTGCAAGTTCAATCAAGACAGATGCTAATATATTAGATATCATTAATTTTGCAATGGAGGGAGATCGAGTAATTCCGTATTATCAAGGAATTCGCAATAACAAAACAGGTAAAATCGAAAAATATGAAGCATTGATGCGGATAGTTGATAGTAAAGGAAATGTACATACGCCCAATTATTTTTTGGGTGTCTCAAAGAAATATAAGATTTATAATCGCCTCAGCCAAATAATGATCGGGCGAGCAATGGATGAATTTAAAGATCGTCCTGAGCAGCTTTCTCTTAACATATCCGCATATGATATCTCTAATGAAGCTTTTAGAATATGGCTGTATAGAAAGTTAGAGAAGTATCCTAATTCGCAGAACATCGTAATAGAATTTGTTGAAACGGAGAATTATCAAGATGAAATGTTATTCGACTTTATAGATAGAATTAGAAGTTATGGGTGTAGGATTTCAGTTGATGATTTTGGATCTGGATATGCTACTTATACAACAATAATATCACTTTCGCCGACTTTCATCAAAATTGATGGTACTATAATAAAAGATATTGCAAAATCGGAAAAAAATGTAGTAATATTACGCTCGATTTGTTTTATGGCGGAATTAATCGGTGCCAATACTATCGCGGAATTTGTTGAGAGTGAAGAGATTCAAGCTGTTTTAGAGAAATATAATGTGGATTTTTCGCAAGGGTTTCTTTATTGTAAGCCGTTACCGATTGAAGAAATATAGCCGAAGGAGGAAGTATGAGTTCTAGCCAAGAGAATTTTTTCCAGAGCATGATCGAAAAACTGAGCATTTTAAACGGAGAAATACCAAAATACGATTTTTTTGAAGAAATTTGCCACTACTTCGATATTTCACATGCCTTTATTTATGAAAGCAATTACTCAGGTGATTTTGTAAAGGTGGAATATTATGAAATGGTGAAAGTTAATTCCCTTCCCGAAACGCTTAACATGAAAGAGCTATTAGGGCTAGAACTCTTTAGTGAATTGTGCTCACATAAAGTTGTTCTTTGTTTTAGTGACTCCGAGAAAAATTCACTAAAAGAAAAGTTATTAGAAATATTCCATGTCAGCACTATTATCTTCATCCCAATTTTGAATCAACACTATGAATTAGCAGGTTTTGTAGGCCTTGGAGACCGTAGAAAAAATCCACGCCATGCTAAGGCGGAAATAGAAAAAGCATGTTCGTTTCTGACTTTGTTAGCCAATACTGTAAAACTAGAAATGTTCCAAAAAGGACTTCAAAACACAGAAGCTGCGCTTGGAAATATACTTGACCATGCAGGAATTGATATATATGTGAACGATTACTACACTCACGATATACTATACTCAAATAAATCTATGGCAGAGCCATATGGTGGTGTAGACAATATGTTAGGAAAAAAATGCTGGAAAATCATTTTTAATGATAAAACTGGGCCTTGCGAATTTTGTCCGCAACCAAAATTATTAGATGAAAACGGAGAGCTCAACAAAACTTATGAATGGGACTACGAGCGTCCGTTTGATAAATCATGGTTTAGGGTATTAAGCTCATCATTTCCCTGGACGGATGGAAGAACTGCGCACCTTGTTGCAAGTGTTGATATTACGGAAAGCAAACGAAATCAACTTTTAATTGAAAAAATAGCTCAATTTGATCACCTTACAGGCTTGCCGAATAGAAGAAGTCTACACGAAGATGTTCAATTATTTATTGAGGGCAATACTGAAATGGGTGACGAATGGTATCTATTGTTTTGCGATTTGGACGGATTTAAAAATGTTAATGATAGCTTTGGACATGATGCAGGGGATGTACTTCTAAAGGGAATTGCTGACGATTTGCGCTCAATTAGTACAGAGACTATAAAGGCGTACAGGCAAGGCGGGGACGAGTTTGTAGTAATATTAAAAGGTGGAGATTCAGGTAAATTTGTAAGTGAATTTATCAATGAGTTATTTGATCTTTTCCGGAAGAAATATGACTATCAAGGGAATGAATTGGGGTGTGGTTGTAGTATAGGTGTAGCACATTTTCCTTTTTCTGCAAATTCCGCAAAAGAAATATTTCATCTTGCAGATACAGCTATGTACACTGTGAAAAAAGAAGGAAGGGGAAGTGTTCGTTTTTATCATAATGGCGAGTATATAACGATGGAGGAGTATTTTAATATTAATAAATTGTGACATGTTTATTGACCAATTTTTTTAATAAAAATACTAAGCCGTAACACACGGTGAGCCGATCCCCCCAAGTTAGATCAGAAATCTAACGATTGGAAGGGTTGCTCAAGTTGCTACAGCCTTTTTATTTTGACTTTTGTTAATGTTTGATTTATCAATTTATCGCTAAATCAATTTTCTATTTGGCAGCTTTGGAATTCCAACTCTTAAATTTATCATCTCACCTGGGAATTGTTTTGCCGCTTGGTTTATTTCGATGCTTCCTTGGACAGAAAGGTAGACGAATACATCCGTTGTATCCCAGCCGTATATAGGAGACATCAATCTTGCCATTTCAGTGGTTCCATTTATTAGGGACTCTTCATAATCCTTGCCAGTAGAATTGACATAGTACATGTCATCAGTTTCAATTGCTGGCCAGTTAAGTTCAAAATTCTTAATCAAAGAAGTACGCACAAGAACTTGTCCGCTGATTTCAATTCCTGTTCCGCTGATTTCTCCATCTCCCATAGATGCGTGGAGATCGCCCATTTGTAAGAGTGCGCCGTCGACTCTTACTGGAAGATACACTCTTGTTCCTTTAACTATTTTATTACAATCCATATTTCCGCCATGGTCTTGCGCTAGTCCATATGGGAAAGCTCCTTCTTTTGGCGCAGTGCCAATTACTCCAACCATTGGTTTGATCGTCCATGAAATATCATTGAGCGATGTGCATCCATCTTTAATATCAAACACCTTTGTGCGATTTTCACATAAATGATGTAGTGGACCCATGCCAGGAAAAGAACAGGCAAATCCTTTTTCTCCAACCTCAACATTTAGTATGTCAAGTACGAGAACATCTCCGACTTTTGCCTCCTCGATGTAGACTGGCCCTGCAGTAGGGTTTGCGCGTGAGAAGTCAATTTCGGTAACTAAGTCTTTTTCTCCTTTAATTTGTCCTTCGAAGCAATCGTAAGTCTTAAACAACAATACTTCACCCGCCTTGGCTGTATCTAGAGGTTTGTTTTCGGCAGAAAACGTATAGGCATTTCCAGCGATGATTTTCATAATATTAATTCCTTTCTCGATTATATTATTTTATGGCACAGTTTTTGGTCTCACAAATGGGTAGTAAATTTATATGTATTACTTTGTGCACGGATATGTTACAATGTAATCGGAAGTTCCATTTAAGTAAAGTGATAGGAGAAAATATGAATAAAATAACTTGGTCGGGTGGAGCTATGCTTGCTCCTGTTCCTCCAGTATTAGTAACCTCTGGAACAATGGAAAATCCAAACGTTTTTACGGTAGGTTGGACAGGAATCATTAACACAACTCCTCCCAAAACATATGTTTCAATACGGCCGTCCAGACTTTCTTTTGACTTAATTAAGGAAAGTGGTTGCTTTACTATTAATCTTACGACAGTTGATTTGGTAAAAGCAACGGATTATTGCGGTGTAAAATCAGGTAGAGAGATAAATAAATTCAAAGAAATGAACCTCACCCCTATTGAATCTTCACAAGTGAGTAGCCCGCAATTACTAGAAAGCCCTTTAACATTAGAATGCAAAGTGTTTGATACAATCCCTTTAGGTAGTCATCATATGTTTTTGGCGGATATTATTGCAGTTAATGCATGCGAAAAATTAATTGATAAGTCGGGTAGACTAAGGTTGGACAAGGCGAATCTGCTTGCATATGCTCACGGCGAATACTTCGAACTGGGGAAGAGCTTGGGTAGATTTGGATATTCCGTAATGAAAAAAAAGACAAAGAAAAAGCAGAGAAATAAGTTCTAAATTCTAAGAACTTGAATTAAGTTATGTTAGAGTTCAATTTCTACGATGTATACAAAATAAAAAAATGTATCATATGTAATGATATACCAGAACAAGAGAGTTTAATAAGCAATTTGTTGATTGACATTACTAACATATACTGTATAATACATTATATAATATACCGTATTGTGCGGTATAGTGTTTTGCGATGCGAATAGTAAAAACGCGTTGCAGTAGAGAAAAAAGGAGAATTTCTTTATGAGTGAGCAGTCTTTGCAATCATCAAAAAAATTAGGTACATTTAAACTGACAATGTTTGCTATTAGTACTACTTTAGCGAGTGGTATTTTTAGTCTTTCGGGTGACTTCGCAGCTAATGGGGCATATACACTAGCAACCCTCATCGGTTGGGGAATATGCGCAGTTGGAATGTTAGGTTTAGCAATGTGCTTCTTTAGGCTAAGTGTTATTAGACCCGAATTATCGAGTGGTATATATTCGTATTCAAAAGTCGCATATGGTGAATATGTAGGATTTAACGTAGCGTGGGGATATTTATTAAGTGTAATTATTACTCAAGTCGCATTTATTACAATGTTATTTTCGGCTTTATCTTTCTTTTTCCCAGTGTTTGGATCAGGAAACAACTTCGCTTCAGTCGCAGCAGGTTCTGTAATGGTATGGGGATTTGCCTTACTAGTACTAAGGGGTGTAAATCAAGCAGTTGGAATAAACACGATCATTATTATAGCAAAATTGCTACCTATTTTGGTTGCAGTCGTAGCAATTGTTATGGCCGGTTCCTTTGACTATGCAATATTCATGGAGAATTTCGAAGGTGGAGAGGGTAGCATGAGTTTATTCGAACAAGTTCGTTCTACTACATATGTAACAGTATGGTTATTTTTAGGAATAGAAGGTGCCGTAGTTCTTTCTGGAAGAGGGGAAACTACAAAGGTTGCAGGTAAAGCAACTGCTATTTCCGTAATATGTTTATTATTGTTATATTTTGTTATTTCATTCCTAAGCATGGGAGTTCTTCCACAAGAAGAATTAGCAGCACTTGCAACTCCTTCTTTAGCAGGTGTATTGGAAGCAGTAGTTGGGACTTGGGGAGCTAGCCTAGTAAATATTGCAGTAATAATATCTATCGGTGGAGCAATGTTTTCGTACACAATATTAGCAGTCGATTCTACTTACGGCCCAGCACAAAACCAATGCTTCCCAAAAATATTTACTAAATTGAACAAATTTGGTGCTCCTAGTGTAACAGTATTAATAGTAACAATTATTGTTCAAGCTTTTATTGTACTGGTTTATTTCAGTGAAGCTACCTATCAAGCATCATACACTCTTTCAACTAGTTTAATGATGTTCCCATATGCTCTTACAACACTGTTTTGCCTAGGATGCACTATTAAAGGCGAAGGCATGAAAGAGCTTGGAGGTGCACAAAAACTAAATGTATGGGTATGGGCGATTATTGGTAGTATATACGGAGTATGGTTGCTATATGCTAGTGGATTAACATACATCTTGATATCTACACTAATCTATGCTCCAGGCACAATAATATATATAATGGCCAGAAAAGATGTAGGAGAGAAACCATTTAAATCGCTTACTGACAAAGTCGTCGGAGTAGTCTTAATGTCTGCATTCGTAGCATCTGTAGTTCTAATCGCTAATGGAACATTGCAACCGTTCTAAAAGTAGACTAATTGTACAATATTTAAGTAATTAAATTCGCAATAACCTGTGCAGATATTGGTACTTACCGATATCTGTACAGGTTTTTAAATTTAATATTTAGATAGAAATATGAAAAAGGAAGTGTATATGAATCGTTCGAATTAATTATACAATTTAAAAACCCTGAGAATACATAAAAACTTGTGTTTGATTTTACTGCATAATAATGATAGAATAAAATGTAAAATTAAATATAAAACTTAATATATAACTATGTTAAAATGCAAACAATAGGCATTTTGGGAAAGGAAATATTAATGAAATTTTTTCGAAACCTTTTCGATTCGATCGGAGATATATTTTTAGCTCTCATAGTACTGGCAGTTGCGATTTGGGTAATTGTTTGGAGAATAGACATTGTAACAGGAAATAACTCTGATGAGGGCTTGTTACAACACGCTACGGTGCAAGAACAAGAAGATCAAGGATACGACGATAGTGCATCTATAGACTTACCCGAGGACAATGAAGATACTTCAAGTGAAGGAGAGGGACAAGATGTAGATGGAACAGATGGGGCAGAGGGAGAGCAATCGGACGATGTGTCTACCGAATTGTGGGTAGACGAAATGCTCACGCGAGAAGTAGAGGTGACGATTCCTTCAGGCGCAGCATCGGAGGCAACGGCGCCACTAGTGGATGCGGGATTGTTTGAATCGTACGCTGAATATGAACTTTTTTGTACACAAGTGGGGAAAGATCCTTTATTAATACGCGCAAGCACATACACTTTCCCAATAGGTTCAACAAAGGCTGATGTCATAAATTACTTAATAGATTAACAAGTAAAGTACTTTGAGAAGTAATATAGAGTATATGGCGCATCAATAAAGAAGATAATAGATAATAAATTATCAGTAACTTAATATCAACAACTTGATATCAATAACTTAATGTTAATAACTTAAACCCAAGAACAAAATCTTAATAGTGAATATCAATAACAAATTATCAATAATGTGTAATAATAGGAGGATGAAATGGCACTTATAACTACTACGGAAATGTTTAAAAAGGCACTCAAAAGCGACTACGCTATTGGAGCGTTTAATGTGAACAATATGGAGATAATTCAAGGTATAGTTGAAGCAGGTCAACTTGAAAAAGCTCCGCTGATTTTACAAGTTTCGGCAGGAGCGAGAAAATATGCAAAACCAATATATTTGACTAAACTCGTTGAAGCTGCGATAATAGATACAGGGATAGATGTAGCGCTCCACTTAGATCATGGTGAAGATTTTGATATATGCAAAAAGTGCGTAGACGATGGGTTCACGTCGGTCATGATAGATGCATCAAAATATCCACTGGAAGAAAATATAGCTATAACGAAAAAAGTAGTAGAATATGCCCACGCGCATGGCGTAGTAGTAGAGGCGGAATTAGGAAAGTTAGCGGGAGTGGAAGATGATGTTAATGTCAACGCAAAAGATGCTACATTCACGGTTCCCGAGGAAGCAGCAGAATTTGTAAAAAAAACAGGAGTAGACTCTCTTGCTATAGCAATAGGAACAAGCCATGGTGCATTTAAATTTAAGGGAGAACCTTACCTAGATTATGAAAGACTAAAGGAAATTCACGCATTGATTCCAGATACTCCTCTAGTGTTACATGGAGCTTCTACAGTTTTGGAGAAATTCGTAGACTTGTGTAATGAGTATGGTGGAAATATCCCTGGGGCAAAAGGTGTTCCTGAGCACATGATAAAAGAAGCTGCTAAATATGGAGTTTGCAAAGTGAATATAGACACTGATTTAAGGCTTGCGATGACTGCCCAAATTAGAAAGTGTTTTGCAGAAAATCCAGCTGAATTTGATCCGAGAAAATACTTAGGCCCAGGCCGAGATGCTATTGTAGACATGGTAAGACATAAAATTGTAAATGTATTAAATTGGAGTAAATAAAATTTGAATCTGCAATCAAATTAATAAGTGAGTATAAAAATTAAGCGCGGGAATGTGGAGTGAAATAGGCAAATAAATAAATAGATAAAAAAAAGTAATATTAGCAGCCAAAAATGAGGAATGGTAAAAGTGAAAGAATTAAAAAGCAAACTAAAAGTAGGAATATTAGGCGCAACAGGAATGGTGGGACAACGATTCATTTCTTTGCTAGAGGATCATCCATGGTTCGAAGTGACGGTTCTCGCGGCTAGTGAGAGAAGTGCAGGAAGAACTTACGAGGAAGCTGTAGGAAATAAGTGGAAAATGATAAACCCTATGCCCGAGAGTGTGAAAAAAATTAATGTTCTAAATGTTAACGATGTAGACACTGTTTCGGCAAATGTCGATTTTGTCTTTAGTGCCGTAGATATGGAAAAAGACGAAATTAAAAAAATTGAAGAAACGTACGCAAAAGCGGAAATTCCAGTAGTTTCAAATAATAGTGCGCATAGGTGGACTGAGGATGTTCCTATGGTTATTCCGGAAATAAATCCCGAACATTTTGAAATCATAGAATCTCAAAAAAAGCGCCTAGGAACTAAAAGAGGATTCGTTGCGGTCAAGCCTAATTGCTCAATACAAGGGTATGTACCTGCATTAGCAGCGTGGAAAGAATATCGGCCGTATGAAGTTGTAGTAACGACTTATCAAGCAATATCGGGAGCGGGTAAGACATTTGTGGACTGGCCAGAGATGGTTGAAAATATTATTCCGTACATTGGAGGAGAAGAAGAAAAGAGTGAGCTAGAACCACTTAAAGTATTCGGAAAAGTCGTTGCAAATGACGGCGAAAATGAGAATGCTGTAATACAAAATGCAAACGATATTAATATTACGGCACAGTGCGTACGAGTTCCGGTTGAAGATGGTCACACGGCAGCAGTATTCGTAAAATTCAAAAAATCACCTGCAAAAGAAGATTTAATAAAATCTATATTGGAATACAGAGGGTTGCCACAAACAGCCGACTTGCCAAGTGCTCCAAAGCAATTTATTCAATATCTGGAAGATGACAACAGGCCACAAGTCAAAATCGATGTAGATTACGAAAAAGGCATGGGAGTTTCCATCGGAAGACTAAGAGAGGATTCCATATACGATTATAAATTTATAGGGCTTGCACACAATACGGTAAGGGGAGCGGCGGGAGGCGCTGTTCTTTGTGCGGAGGCACTAGTTGAGTTGGGTTATATCGCTTCAAAATAAATAACTTTCGATAAAGAGACCTGTATACATTACTTTACATATACCAATAAGATTATTATATGGATTCCGCCTTACACAATGGTAGAATCCATATTGACTTTGTAATAATAAAATACACATATTCATGTGAGGAGAATTATGACAGGAAGTAAAAATTCCAAAACAAAAAAAACGAATAGCAGCAAGGCAAAGAAACCCCCTAAGGTGGACCAATCTACTACAAAGTATACAAACGAGGGCATTAAGAGAGAAATCAGCGGAGTAATATGCATAGTCATCAGTGTATTTATCTTTGTGGCAGTGTATTTTAATGCTGCAGGAATAATCGGGGAGTTTTCATCCACATTCCTAAAATCCATGCTCGGGCATATAGCATATATTATCCCATTTATTTTATTAGTTGCTGGTGGATTTTGTTTTGTAAAGACGGATCAAAAATTTACTATTGTCAGTGTTATGCTGATATCTATAATAATCTTAATGTGTGCTACGGTTAATTCTGTGCGATTCTTGGACGATCAAGCTCTTTCATACGAAGTAATAAACGAATTCTATGTATTGGGAGCGGAATTAAAGAGCGGTGGTTTTTTTGGAATGATAATCTCCACTGTATTAAAAAAATTCGCAGGGGTGGTTGTAATATATATTTTAGGCATCGCAACTATAATCATTTGTTGTATGATTTTGTTTAATACCACCCTATCCCATGGATTTTTGACAATTAAAAGAAGGGCCGATGAGCGTAAGTCTCAGGTTTCGATAAAACGAGAAGAAAAACACCTGAGTCAACTCAGAATTCAAGAAGAAGAGAGAGATGTATCGCCAGCAGATGAAGACAGCAAAGAATATAAGGGAAAAGAGAGAATAATAGACGAAAAAGACTACCTATATGACCAGAAGCTCGAAGAGATGAGAAAGAGGGCAGATCGTAAAAAAGTAGGCGCTTTATTCGGATTTATGAAAAAGAAGAATGACACAGATGAAAATGAGAGTTTTGTAGGTGTGTCCGATTCTGAACCTTCGGATTCTGTTGGAAGAGAGCAAGATGTTATTAATGATGCACCAGTAGTAACCTATGGATTAGTTCCTAGTGTAAATCCGAGCAACAGTTTAAATAGTGATGGGGATATTACGTATGGCTTAAACTTTGGCGAGGAAAAAAGGGCATCTAAACCGCAACAGTTGGAATCGTCTATCGCA
Organism: uncultured Oscillospiraceae bacterium; assembly: GCA_964367585.1. Lineage (GTDB taxonomy): Bacteria > Bacillota > Clostridia > Peptostreptococcales > Anaerovoracaceae > CAYJGJ01. The sequence continues at coordinate 2,798 of CAYIYH010000007.1, read as the reverse complement.
AATATTAGCACATATGATAGTATTCCAGAAGTAAGTGTGGAAAATCCTTACACAAATAATACTTTTTTGAATAATGATTATAATGCAACATTTAGTAATGATAACAGAACACCTTTGAATAATGATCGCAGCACATCTTTGAGCAGTGATTACAATAACTCTCGAAGCAATGATTTTTCTTTGGAGAAGCCGAATAATAAGAAGCAGAGTAAATATGTCTTTCCAAGCATAGAATTTCTCAAAAAAGCGGCTATCGATACAAAATCTCTGTCAAATAGTGAACTAAAAAGTAAAGCTGCGAAACTCGAAGAAACCCTAAGAAGTTTCAAGGTTGATGCGTCGGTAGTAGGCGTGACTCAGGGGCCTGCCGTTACACGATATGAAATCCAACCGAATATTGGTGTTAGGGTAAATAGTATAGTAAGATTGGCCGACGATATTGCTCTTAGCTTGGAAGCGAAGAATATTAGAATAGAGGCGCCTATCCCGGGTAAAGCAGTAGTTGGTATTGAAGTTGAAAATGGCAATGTAAACACTGTTTTTCTGAGAGAGATAATCGGTTCAAAAGAATTTAAATCTTCAAAATCTAAAATCACCTTCGCCATAGGTAAAGACATCTCGGGAAAACCAATAATTGCTGACTTAAAATCAATGCCACATATGCTTATAGCTGGAGCTACTGGCTCAGGAAAAAGTGTGTGTATAAATTCTATAATAGCTAGTTTACTATATAAATCTACACCAGAAGAGGTTAAAGTTGTATTAATAGACCCTAAAGTCGTAGAATTAGGTAATTACAATGGTATTCCACATTTACTAATACCTGTAGTAACTGAACCACCGAAAGCTGCTGCTGCATTGAACTGGGCAGTTGCCGAGATGAACGATCGCTATAAAAAATTTGCCGAAGTCGGTGTCAGAGACCTCGAATCATACAACGAGTTCGTAGGATTGAATTCTAACACATCAGCGGACGCATATTCACGTAACAAGAATTCCGTGATTGGTTTGGACGACAATTCGGAGAATAGTTATGTAGAAGAAAGAATAAAACTTCCACAAATTGTAATTATTATAGACGAGCTTGCCGATCTGATGATGGCTGCACCTACGCAGGTGGAAGAATCAATCTGTAGACTTGCGCAAATGGCAAGGGCAGCGGGAATGCATCTAATAGTAGCTACCCAGCGTCCTTCTGTAGATATTATCACGGGAGTGATTAAGGCGAATATTCCATCGAGGATTGCTTTTGCAGTTTCGTCTCAATTTGACTCTCGTACGATTTTAGATATGAACGGTGCAGAGAAGTTAGTAGGAAAGGGCGACATGTTATTTAGTCCAGTAGGGACAGGAAAACCTATTAGAGTTCAAGGTACATTTATTTCAGATTCAGAAGTGAACAAAATTATAGAACATGTAAAATCTCAAGTTCAGGCACCAGAATATTCTGGTGAGGTGATTAATTCTCTCGAAAGATTAAGTTCTCCTCAGGCTGTGAGTGAAGACACTGATGACTTGCTCAATGACGCAATAGAGACAATCGTTAGGGCAAATCAAGCTTCTATTTCTATGATACAAAGACGTTTTCGAATTGGATACAATAGGGCAGCACGAATCATAGACATGATAGAAAGCCGTGGGATAATAGGTCCTCCGGATGGAGCTAAACCGAGGCAAGTATTGATGAGTATAGAGCAATATGAAGCAATGAAAGGTGAACAGTAATAATATCAGTCATTAGTGATAGTAATCAAAAATAATGATAGGTAATTAGATCAAAAGTTTGTTAATAACGGCGACATTACAATTAATGGTAGTTACCAATAATAATGACAAACAATGGCAATTTAAAATAAGAAGTGGTGAAAATATGACATTTTTTGTCGAAACAATGGGATGTCCCAAAAATGTGAATGATTCACAGATCGCAATTGCACTTTTGCAACAGAACGGTCACGAATTGATAGCGGAACCTCAAGATGCAGATGTAATAATCGTGAATACATGCGGATTTATCAACGATGCAAAAATAGAATCAATTAATGCAATTTTTGACATGATTAACATTAAGGATGATAAAAAACTGATTGTGACGGGCTGCCTTAGCGAAAGATATGCATTGGAGCTGATTGACGAAATGCCAGAGGTGGATTTTTTTCTAGGAGTAAATGAGTATGAGATGCTTCCCGATTTATTCGGACAAATATCACATGACATAAAGAAGGGTAATTTGAATACGAGCTACGAAGAAAAATCAGACTGTCCACAGATCTGTCATGAAAAAAATACAGATGTCTCACAGTCGCTTTGCAAAAAAAACTGTGTGAGTCATGTGGTTAAATCTCCTTTAAAATACTTACCACGAGAACTAGGTGAAAATCCGTATAGTGCGACATTAAAGATAGCAGAAGGATGCAATAACTCATGCGGGTTTTGTATTATACCATCTATCAGAGGTTCATATAGGAGCAAACCTAGGGAGGATGTCATAGAAGAAGCAAAGGAGTTGGCGTGTAAAGGTTGTAGTGAGATAATTATTATCGCACAAGACACGACTTTATATGGCAGCGACTTGTATGGATGTCTTGTTTTGCCAGAACTTTTGCGAGACATATGTAAAATCGATGGTATTCAATGGGTCAGGCTGATGTATTGTTACGAAAATAGAATCACGGACGAACTTGTAGAAGTAATGAGAGACGAGCCGAAGATTTGCCCATATATTGATATTCCTATACAACACTGTAACGATAGAATATTGTCTTCTATGAATAGGCATTCTACCAAAAGTTCACTAG
>CAYIYH010000006.1:0-84193 GCA_964367585.1 uncultured Oscillospiraceae bacterium | reverse complement strand
GAGCAGGATCGAACTGCCGAACCTCTTCCTTACCAAGGAAGTGCTCTACCTACTGAGCTACAACAGCAAATATGGTGCACCATAAGAGACTCGAACTCCTAACCTTCGCATTCGTAGTGCGCTACTCTATCCGATTGAGCTAATGGTGCAAAGCATGCCGTCATATTATACAATCTTTTTATCTTTTTGTAAAGAAAGATTTATTAGTTTATCGACAATTTATTTATATTTTATCTAATAATGACTAAAAAAGGCTTTATAGTCAAATTGTTGAACCCAATCATCTGAGTTCAACAATAAATACTATACTGACAAACTAATATTGCATTTCTATTTGTTTTGGAATATAGCTGCTCTTTTTTCGAGAAATGCTTGCATACCTTCTTTTTTATCCTCAGAAGCAAAAGTTGCGGTATATGTTTCCAATTCTAGTTGACAAGCAGCTTTCATATCAATATCATATCCGTTATTGATTACTGTTTTAGCAAGATTCACCGCTATAGGTGCTTTTGATAGAATTGTGTTTGCTAATTCTGTTGCTTTTTCTAATAGAGCATCATGTTCTACAATTTTTTCTACTAATCCTATTCTATGAGCTTCTGCGGCATCTATTATTTCTGCAGTCATTATTAGATACTTTGCAACTCCTTTTCCTACTAGTCTAGATAATCTTTGAGTTCCTCCGAATCCTGGAATGATCCCGAGATTAACTTCTGGTTGGCCAAATTTCGCTTTTTCTGAAGCGATTCGAATATCACATGCCATTGCAAGTTCGCATCCACCACCGAGCGCAAATCCATTAACCGCAGCTATTACAGGTTTTTCGATTGATTCAATGAGGTGCATTACCGAATGCCCTAAAATCATCATATTTCTTCCTTCGAGAGGTCCTAAACTATTCATTTGTGCAATATCTGCTCCTGCAACGAAAGCTTTTCCTTCACCTGTTAATATTACCGCTCTAACGCTTGCATCCTTCGATATAGCGGTAAAGGCAGCATGAAGCTCTTGTAACACATCTTCGTTAAGTGCATTTAATGCTTCAGGTCTTGTTATTGTAAGATATCCGATTCCATTTTCATTTTTATATTTTAAATTATTATACATTGTTTCCCTCCATACAATTTATATATAAAAATAATTATATAGTATAATAATAAAATTGTAAATACCTAATATATTATTGTTTATATTTGATACTCGAAAGTTTGACATTGTTACTGTATAAAAGTATAATATCAAGACGCTAGAAGTAAATCGCCTAAGTTTTCAAAATGAAACTATCTAATCTAGAAAAAATCGTTTAATCAGTAAGATGCCATTTCGTCAACAAGAAATCATCTAACATATTCAGAAGGGAGTAAGGTGATGTATTTTCGATAAATATGTCATATTGTATTTTTATGAATGAAATTTTAAAATTGTTAAATTCTCCTGAACTTTACATTATTTCGGGAGTTATTATTTTTACAGTAATTATTTTTGCTTTAATATTATTTATTAAATCGTATAAAGCTGGCATCGCCATCGGTATGGAACGAAAAAAACTTTTAACCTCGATTACTGCGAGCGCTACATTTACTATTTTGCCTAGCATAAGTATTTTATTGGGGGTAATAGCACTTTCTGGCAGTTTAGGTTTGCCTTTGCCATGGCTTAGATTATCAGTAATAGGCGCTTTGCATTATGAGACAAGTGTTGCAGACATAGCCGCTCGTAGTTTGGGTATGTCCGGATTGAATATAGATGAAATGACGGTTGAAGCATACGTAACGATTGCGCTCGTAATGAGTGTTGGAATTATCTGGGGTATGATAGGTGCGATATTCTTTCTCAAAAAATACCTCAGCATTCTTGCCAAAAAGAGCAGTAATAGCAATGCGGAAGATGGCGATTCTTCAAAAAAAGATGCTAAAAAGGGATATGGCGATATAATGATGGCAGCTATGTTTATTGGTCTTATTTGTGCATACCTTGGGAGTTATGCGGGAGTATTGACTTCTGAAAATAATTATTTACCATTGTTAACAGTCGTGCTCGCCGCTTTAGCCATGTCAGTATTCGAATTCTTAAAAAATAAATTTAATTGGCAGTGGTTAGAAAACTTTGCTCTAGCAGGAAGTATGTTAGTCGCGATGATGATGATTGTTGTTATACAGATAATCATATGACAGGAGGATGATATGAACGATATTCAAAAAAGAGAATTTTTTCTAAAATTTAATAACCAAATACATCTAATTGGAAGGATTGGAACTGTTGTTCTTCTAATTTTATTTGTTTCATCCCCATTTGCTATGGGTGCAGTATTAGGCACTATGCCTAATATCCCGGCATTTTTTAAAGGGATATTGCAAGTATTACCTGTTTATATAGCTTCAAGTATAGTCGAGTTCTTGCTATACGTGCCAATTCTTGGTGCTGGTGGTAGTTATTTAGCCTTTGTTACAGGAAATCTAACTAACCTAAAAATACCTTGTTCGATTAGTGCAAGAGCAATTATCGAAACTAAGGTGGGAACTCCTGAAAACGAGATAATATCAACATTATCTATCGCAACTTCTGCAATCGTTACTACGGTGATACTCTTATTTGGAGTAGCGTTAATTACACCACTTCAACCATTGCTCCAAAGTCCAGTTCTTTCGCCTGCATTTAATAATGTGGTCGCAGCACTTTTTGGTGCTTTGGGCTATAAATTTTTCAAAGGGAATCTTAAAATTGTTGTAATTCCGTTTTTATCGATGTCAATTTTGTGTATCGCTATCCCGGGTGTAATTAGTTCCGTCGGTTTTTTAATAATTCCTAGTGGAGCCCTTGCTATGGCTATAGCACATATTTTATATAAAAAAGGAAAATTGTAAGCGTTTATAATAAAATTTGCAAATGGGAATCATGAAATATATATTTGCAATAGAAAAAGTGCAGGAGTATAAGTCGTACAGACTCAGAAGAAAGTACAGACGTATATAAAAGCGTAAAAGTAGAAGAAGGTGAAAAAATGAATACAAAAACAAATACCGATTCGGAAAGGGCGGAGATATATGCTCAAAAGTTAGCAAAGTTGGTGGCAAAAGAGACTATTTCATTTCGAGGACAAGAGGATTTCACGAAGTTTTTCGAATTTCATAAAATCTTAGAGGAGAATTATCCAAATATACATAAATCATGTGAAAAACATGTGTTTAATGGGAGTCTTTTGTTTAAGTGGAAAGGCGAGACTGATAAAAATCCAATATTACTAATGAGCCACCATGATGTGGTAGAAGCAACAGGTGAGTGGGATCATGAATCATTCTGTGGAGAAGTAATAGATTATAATGATGAAAGGGTTGTATGGGGAAGAGGAACAGTAGACACAAAAGCGAGTCTTTCTTGCTTCATGCAAGCCGTGGAAGAGATGATTGCGGAGGATTATAAACCTGCCTGTGATGTATATTTAGCAAGCTCTTGTACCGAAGAAATAGGAGGAGAAGGCGCTCCGCTTATAGTTCAATATTTAAAAGAAAATGGTGTTTATTTATCCATGCTGATGGATGAGGGCGGAATGATAATGTATTCGCCTTTAGCAGGTGCAAATGCCGCTTTTGCGATGGTAGGAGTACTCGAGAAGGGGTATGGAGATATAAAGTTTATCGCCAAGGGGCAAGGTGGACATGCAAGTGCCCCACCGATCGACACGCCAATAGTAAGGCTTTCAAAATTCATTTGTGAAATTGAAAAAAATAACCCGTTTTTTTGTAAATTTCCTGTTCCGGTGAAGGAAACATTTAAAAGACTCGCTCCTTCTATGAAATTCCCAATGAACATGGTATTCGGAAATCTTTGGCTATTTGGTCCTATTCTCAAAAAAATTATGCCTAAGATTAGTTCGACAGGTGCTGCGATGCTACGAACTAGTATCGCATTCACAATGCAAAAAGGAAGCGATGGGTATAATGTAATACCTCAAGAGGCATATGTTACGGCAAATTTGAGATTTATTCCGCACCAATCTACCGATGAATCTATAGAAATTCTGAAAAAAATAGCAAGTAAATATGATTTGGAGACAGAGGTTTTATATGCCGAATATCCATCTAAAGAGGTAGACACTAATGCTGCACCGTTTAAACTTCTTGAAAAAGCAGTATCTGAAATATTCCCGGATGTTATAGTAAGTCCATACTTGATGACTGGTGGCACTGACGCTAGATATTTTGATAAAGTGTGTGATAATTGTCTAAGATTTGCGCCATTATCGATCAATGCACAGCAATTCTCAAGCATACATGCGCTGAATGAAAACATAAGCATAGCAACATTGCCTAAGGCGGTCGATTTTTATAAAAAAATTATTATAGAGCAAGAAAGCGTTTAGCTAGTTGAATTAGATAATAATTGAGTATAATCCATGGAGCGATAAATTCAAATAGTTGTTTAGCAGTTAGATTGATAATATAAAATTGATTCAAAGCAAGGTTAAAGTTCTTCTTATCCTTGCTTTTTTATGATTTTTTTGTTATTCTTTTAATCGAGGATAAGCAAACAACTTGCTTGCGCAATAGGAGAAATCCTTTGTGAGAAATTAATTAAATATATATCACTTCATGTTTATGGATAATAGGGGGAAATATGAAATATGCAGTAATCGGTTGTGGACGAATATCAACTAACCATATTATAGCGGCACTTAATAATGGTGTTCAAATTGTAGCGTTGTGTGATGTTTTGCCAAATGCTATGGTTAATTTGATAGAAAAACATAATCTTACCGAAAAGATGTTGCAAGATTATAACGGAGAGATTAAAAAATATGTCGATTACAAAGAAATGATAAAAAAAGAAAAGCCAGATTTCGTTAGTATATCAACAGAAAGTGGAAATCACGCCGAGATAGCTCTTTATTGTATCGATCAAGGAGTACATGTAATCATAGAAAAACCTATGGCTATGAATATTGCCGATGCCAATGAAATAATAAAAAGGTCAAATGAGAAGAATATTAAAGTTTCAGTAAGTCATCAAAATAGATTTAATCTTGCGATTAAGGAGTTAAGAAGTGCACTCGATGGAGGGCGATTCGGGAGACTTTCGCATGGTTCAATTCATGTGCGTTGGAATAGAGGTAAGGAATATTACGACCAGGCTAAATGGCGTGGCACTTGGCACGACGACGGTGGATGCTTGATGAATCAATGTATCCACGGAATTGACTTGCTTATTTGGATGTTTGGGAATGAAGTTGAAGAAGTATATGGTGCTACGAGGAATCAATTCCACGATTATTTAGAAGCGGAAGATGTGGGGATGGCAGTATTGAAGTTCAAAAATGGTGCGATAGGTACTATTGAAGGAACCACTAATGTGTATCCCAAAAATCTTGAAGAGACTCTTTATATCTTTGGGCAAAAAGGTACGGTAAAAATCGGTGGTACTTCTACAAATAATATCGATGTATGGGATTTTTTGGATGAAACAAAAGAAGACGAGGAAAAGAAGGGACTACAAGAGCAAACCGCAAATGTATATGGCAACGGACATACTCTTCTTTTTGCAGATATGATTGATGCGATTAAGAATGATAGAGCTCCTTATATCGATGCAACCGCAGGGAAAAAGGCACTTGAAATAGTGTTGGCGATATATAAGAGCCAAAAAACAGGGGCTACCGTAAAGCTTCCATTGGAGAACTTTAATTCTACAGATATGAGTGGCGAATTTGGCAAAAAATAGCGATTTATTTTCTAATTTAGATTAGAAAAGTAGATGTGAAATCTCTAACTGAAAATAATTTAACTTTAATTAATTAAAGAATGGAGTTGAACGGTGTTTGTTACAAGAAAAGAGTCATTCGGGAATATTGAAATAGAAAAGAATTTTTTTGCGCAATTGTTAAAACATACATTAAAAAAGTATGACCGAAAGATTTGGCCTGCAAATAAAAAAGGAAAGATTGTAGATTTTTTCAGCTTAACTGATTCATTGGAAAATTATGGTAAAGATGGGGAATTAAAGATAAAAATATATTTGATTTATAAATTTGGAATTAGTTTCAAAGAGACTACATCTGACATAGTGAACGAATATTCAAAAATGGTCAAATCTACACTCGGAGAGTTACCTTCAGAAATAACAGTAAGTATAGTTGGTGTAAAATCAGTAAAAATTGCACGCAGATACATTGATGTTAAAAACATAATTCAATAAATATTTTACAATTTAGTGAGTTAATCTTTTCTTGAATTTAATGCCCAATAGAATATCTTTGAACCAATAGAATGGATAGTGAGATTATAAGTGAAAATAAGTGACAGTATCACTACAATAAATGGAGTAGGCGAAAAAAAAGAAAAGTTATTAAAAAAACTTCGAATAGAAACTATAGATGATTTACTTGCTTTTTTCCCTCGAAAATATGAGGATAGACGAAATTTTATGCAATACTCCAATATTGTAGATAAAACAGAAGTCTTAGTCAAGGGCACAGTAATAAATAAATCATTTAATCGCACGCGAAATAACAAAGTAATAACAAAGATAATGATTAGCGATGGATTTGATCAAATTGAGGTTTTATTTTTTAGCGGTGATTTTCACGTGAGTTTTTTTTCAGTGGGTAAGGAATACTGTTTTTTTGGAAAAGCAACAAAAGTATTTTCTAAAGTAACGATTACACAACCGTATTACTGTGAGTTTGAAAAAAAAGAATCTTTTGTAGGACTTATTCCGATTTATAGTCTTACAAAAGGAATCTCACAAAATGAAATTAGAAAATGGGTCGCTTCAGCACTTGATAAGTGTGAAAATTCGGAGTGGATTTCTGCTCCGGTGTTAGAATCTAATCGTATTGTTGATTGGAAATTTGCGTACCATAACATCCATTTTCCAAAAGATGAAGAGGCTTTTAAGCAGAGTAAATATAGACTTATTTTTGAAGAACTTTTTTTGTTACAAATGGGATTATCTTATATTAAGAGCGGAGAAAGTATAAACTCCACTTCTTTTTCTATTAAAAAAACTGATATCACGGCGGAATATATAGCGTCTATGCCATTTGATTTAACAGAGGATCAAAGTAAAGCATGGAGGCAAATCGAATCCGATTTATACTCGAATAAGCGAATGAATCGTTTATTGCAGGGAGATGTGGGATCTGGTAAAACTGTTATTGCCGAACTATCAATGCTTGCAATGGCATGTGATGGATATCAAAGTGCGATGATGGTCCCAACAGAATTACTTGCAAAGCAACACTTTGAAAGTATTAGTAAGCACTTGCTACCTTATGGAATCAAAGTAGAACTCCTTGTTAGCTCTTTAAAGGCAAAAGAAAGACGTGAGGTATTAGAACGAGTAAATAGCGGAGAGAGTGATATTGTTATAGGCACGAATGCCCTCATTTCAGATTCTGTAAAATATAATAAACTTGGACTTGTAATCACAGACGAACAACATCGATTTGGGGTAAGTCAGCGGATGGGGCTTAGCGAAAAAGGTGCTAATCCTAATATCCTCGTTATGACAGCAACACCGATTCCAAGGACTATGGCTGTTATACTTTATGGTGAACTCGATATATCTATAATTAAATCCATGCCCAAAGGCCGTAAGCCTATTTTAACACAATTTTTTTCAACAGACGAAAGGGTTCAGGTATATAAAAAAGTAAAAGAAGAAATAAAAAAAGGAAAACAGGCATATGTAGTCACCCCTATTATCGATGATTCTGATACGATGGATGTAATGTCTGCTAACACTATATATGAAAAACTTCAAAAATATTTTAAAGAAAGTAGAGTAGCACTCATACATGGAAATTTAAAAGATTCTAAATGCGATGAAATAATGTCAAGTTTCGCGGTGGGTGAAATTGATGTTCTCGTTTCTACAGTATTGATAGAAGTAGGAATAAACGTTCCAAATGCTACCGTTATGGCGATTGAAAATAGTGAAAGGTTTGGACTTGCCCAATTACATCAGCTGAGGGGGCGAGTAGGAAGAAGTAGCGACCAATCATACTGTTATTTGATTGGGAACACGAATGCACCACTTGGTGTCGAAAGGGCTGAAACTTTATGCGATACGAATAGTGGATTCGACATTGCGGAAAAAGACTTAGAAATGAGAGGTCCGGGAGAATTGTTTGGAACTAAGCAGCATGGTCTACCACAACTTAAAATTGCAGATATTGTCAACCATTTATATATTTTAGAAAAGGTACAGATGATTACCAGGGATATACTAAATAGTGATCCTGATTTATCTTGCGACGAAAATAAAAAAATTAAAGAAAAAATGATCAAGATGTATGAGGATAAAATATCGTTGTAATTGGAAATAATAAAGTTTTTAGGAAGGTAGATTGCTAATTGCGTATTATCAGTGGAATATATAGAGGAAGAAAAATAACAGCACCGAAAAATGAAATGATTAGACCTACAAGTGATAAAGTTAAAGAAGCTGTTTTTAATATGATAGCACCATTTATAATTGATGCTGTTGTGTGTGACCTTTTTTCGGGAACAGGGAATCTCGGACTGGAATCCTTATCACAAGGTGCGAAAAAATGTTATTTCTGCGATAGCAATGCAGAGAGTATAAGAATAATTAAGTCAAATATTGAGAAATTTGACGCAAGTGAGCAGTCGATAGTTTTGAGAGGAGACTTTGAAAATTCTTTGAAGAAGCTAGAGCAGCAAATTGATGTATTTTTTGTTGATCCTCCGTATGAAAAGACTGCTTACTATGTAACTAGCATTGCGGAAATATTGGGTAGAAATTTACTGTCAGATTGTGGTATAATAGTATTTGAACATGAGTCAAAATATAATCTGCACGAAATAATTACATCTAGTATATTAGAAAAAAATAATCAAAAAGTAGAAATGATTAAACAGAAAAAATATGGAAGAATAATGATTAGCATATTTCAATTAGAAAAATCGTATTAATATAGGGAGACTCAAAATGACAAAAAAAGTTCTTTATCCCGGCTCTTTTGACCCAATGACGAATGGACATTTAGACGTAATCAATAGAGCGTCTCAGATGTTTGACGAAGTCATTGTATGTGTTGCAAATAATATATCAAAGAATAGTCTTTTTACGGTAGACGAAAGAGTAGAAATGATCGAAGAAGTCGTAAAAAACATACCGAATGTAAAAGTGGACAAGTTTGACGGCCTCCTTGCGGATTATGTAAATTCTAACAATATAGATGTTGTCGTCAGAGGATTAAGGGCGAATATGGATTTTGAATATGAAATACAAATTTTTCAAATGAATTCGCACTTATTCAACAAGGGAGTAGATACAATATTTCTCATGACATCTCCACAGTATTCATTTATTAGTTCTTCAACTATTAAAGAAGTTCTTTCTTTTGAAGGCAAGGTAGATGGATTTTTGCCCGAATCAGTGTTGAAGAAGGCTCAGGAAAAATTTAAGATGATACGTGAGTCAAAAAAGTAATAATTAGTATTCATTTTGTATATGATATATTTAATGGTTAAAGAAAGGTAAAAGATCAAATGGAAAATTTTAAAGTATTCGAATATATAGATGAATTAGAAGAGCTTGTTGCAAACTCGTCGAAAACTATCACAGGAAAAACATTTATTAATGTAGATGATTTTTTAGAAATTATTCAAGATATAAGAGATACGCTACCAAAAGAGTTAGAAGACGCAAAATGGGTTTTAACGTTGAAAGAACAAAAAATGGCAGAAGCGAAAACTGAATATGAAAACATAATTTCAGCGGCGGAAGAGGAAGTTTCAGTATTAGTATCAAAAGATAATATTACGAAAAGAGCTAAAGAGCAAGAAGAGCGAATAGTTCGAGACACGGAAGAAAAGACTAGTATATTAAGATTAAACGCTCTAGAATATTTAGACAAACAAATGTTTTCTTTGCAAGAAAGAATGAATGAAATAAATCACGAGTATATCCAAGAAGCGACTCATAGGTTTGAAGCAGCCTTTTCTGAAGTTGACCGCGCAATTGAAGCTGGACGTGATACATTAAGTATGGAAGCTCAAAAAGTAAAAAGAGAACAAAGACATGAGTAAAACTCTTGGGATTATAGCGGAGTATAATCCCTTCCATAATGGTCATGCGCATCAAATCGAGCAAAGCTTAGCTATGACTGATTCAAACACTATTGTCGTTGTGATGAGCGGCAATTTTGCGCAGAGAGGTGGACCTACCATTTATGATAAATGGAGTAGAGCCGAGCAAGCAGTCGAGCAAGGAGTGAGTCTAGTCGTCGAATTGCCTATTATATATGCGTGCAATAGTGCTGAGTATTTTGCATATGGAGGGGTGGAAGTTTTAGAGGCACTTGGTGCAGTAGACTATATCTCATTTGGCAGTGAGTGTGGTGACATCGATAAACTAAAAAAAATTGCAAACATTCAGTTAGAAGTACAAGAAGATGCTAGATTTAGTGAAAAAGTATCAAAATATGTAAAGGATGGTCGTAGTTACCCTAAGGCCAAAGAATTGATACTTCAAAGTAAAATATCCGATGATGAATTATCAATAGCAAAAGAGCCTAATAATATTTTGGCGTTGGAATATATCAAAAGAATAAAAAGTATTAATCCAATCACCGTTAAAAGAGTAGGAAGCGGTCATCACAAAAGTGCAAGTGAAATTCGAAATGCATTAAAAAATGAAGCGGGTTCTAGCCTAAGTATTATCGAAAAAAACTATTATAAGCTTGTAGTTGCGAAGATTCTCGAGACAGAAGATGCACTATTGATGGATGTTTTTTCTGCAGATGAAGGCCTAATCAAGAAGGTGAAAAACGAAGTAAGAAAATCAAATGACATAGATTCATTGATTATGAGTATCAAGTCTAAAGCATATACTTACAGCCGGATATCGAGATTGATGACACATATACTACTGGATATTAAAAAACAAACTATAGTAGCACCGTCATACGTAAGGGTTCTTGCCTTTGACGATAAGGGTGCTACTTTTTTATCTAAAATCACAAAAGATAGAATTAATAAAATTCCTATCATTACAAATATAAACAAAGAGATGGAAAAAGATAAGTCTTTGCGTGAAAAAATGAAGTATGATATCTTGGCAGCAGATATATATAATTTAATAGCGGAAAGAAATATATATGATAATAGTGAATTTGTGCAAAAGCCGTATATTAGTGGAGCGTGAATTCGTGTGAGGGCTGTATATAAGTGGAGAATTAATAATGCAAGAAATTCGAATAATAGTTGCAACGCAAAATAAACATAAGATAGAGGAAATTGCTGCGATAGTGAATATTCCGGGAGTAATTGTTTGTTCACGAGATCAGGCAGGTGTTCCTCCTTTTGAAATCGAAGAAACAGGTAGTACTTTTGAAGAAAATTCATATATTAAAGCCAAATCAATAATGGATATTACGGGAGAGATAACGATAGCAGACGATTCCGGGTTGGAAGTAGATTCTTTGAATGGTGAGCCAGGAGTTTATTCCGCACGATATGCAGGAGAAGATGCAACAGACGGTGATAATAATGAAAAGTTATTAAAGAAATTAGAAGGCCTGCCTATGGACGAAAGAGGTGCAAAATTTGTTTCTGTTATTACTTTGGTGCACCCAAATGGTACTAAAATAGTTGCAAGGGGAGAGTGTGAAGGGCATGTTATTACAGCTCCAAGAGGAACGTCCGGATTTGGATATGATCCGTTATTCGTTCCAGAAGGATATGAAAGAACCTTCGCCGAACTGACAAAAGATGAAAAAAATAAGATAAGCCATAGGAGTAGGGCATTAGCGCAACTCTCAAAATCTCTAAAAGGTACAAAAATAATCTAAAGGGATTATTTACCGTCTTACTTGCTTCATATGTAAGATGGTAGAGATTCCATTTTCGCAACTGAAAGTCGAAAATGGAATTCGCCACCTATAGAGGCGGGGACATCGTGCCACGGTAATAAATAGTAAGGTCGTTTTATCAAATAAGATAGGGCGGCCTTTTTTGTGTATGTGAAGTCTCCTCAAAAAATATATGGGCAATTTTTTACAATAAATATATAGAAAACTACATGATTACGAACCACGTATTGAAAAATAAAATAGACGAATTATAATTAGGACATGCTTTTTGTATAGTTTATTACGAGGACACACATATGGAGATATTCAACATTGCAATACAGATTAACGATCAAAAATATGCAAGCGCAATGGCGGAGGTGCTTGCGAAAAGATATAATTTTTTACATTTTACGTGTCATAGTAAAGTGGACATTGATAGGAAAAATAAAATATTTGACGTAATATTGAGTGATAATATTGAGTGTTATTCTGGCAATATTATTTGCCTTACTGATTCTATAGATGAGGAATCTTGGCAAGAATATGGTCTGAAAAAAATATTTAAATATAGATCTGCAACAAGGATTTCAAGAGCAATTTTTGATTTTATTTATGAAAAAACGGGGCATCAAATACTGTTTAGGAAAGACAAGGGATGTAAAGTAATAGGATTTGTTGGAGCAAGTGTACCGGATTTTAGCGAGGCAATAATATCTCTTGCTCAGGTAATGAAGAGAAATGATGAAAAGCAAGTTCTGTATATATGTTTTAATCATATTTGTAGATTTGATTTTGGATTAGAAGACGATGAAATCCAAATGATGCGGATGATGTATTATTTGGATATGAATAAAAAGTTTCCTATAGAAAACTTCATATATCATTCAAGCGATAGTATAGATTATATTGCGGATTTTAATATTCCTAACATATTATGCACGGGAAGTAATAAGAATATTTCTAAGATTATTAGAGAATGCATAGAATTAGGAAGATACGATTATATTTTCGTAGATTTTGGCCAAAATTTAATCTCTTTGATACAAGAGTCAATCAATAAAATTAGCGATTTAATATATTTAACAGCATCTATATCGAGTGAAATGTATGAGTCGGACATTCGTATCGCTCGTGAGATTTGTGCTTCAATAGGAAAAGATCACTTTATTAGTATAGATGAGGAGGACGAGAACTTTGTCCTCACGGCGAATAGATTTATTTCAAATTTAGAAATACAAAATGAGGATAATTCTTTAGAGTGGAGTGAATAAAAAAGAAAATATGGAAAATCCGGGGAGTGAAATTTTAGACTATATAAAGATAAAAGCTTCTGAAATTAACCATAAGTTAGGTGAATTATCAGATAGTCTAGACGAAGAAGAGATCATCTTTAAAATTGAAGAGGAAGTGTTTAAAGACATACAAAATTTAAATGTAACAACAGTGGAATGTGCAAATATAATATCTTTGATATATAGCAGCATGAGATGTAAAGTTGGGTTTTTAAATGAAATATTATCCGATGAAAGTGTTTCTGAAATAATGGTTAATGGTCATGAGAATATATTTGTTGAAAAAAATGGTAGAATCGAGAGATATATCTCAAAGTACGAAAGCGAGGAGGAATTAGAGGAAGTTATTCGGAAGATTGCTGCGGATGTGCATAGAGAAATTAATGAATTGTATCCAATCGTTGATGCTACTTTACAGGATGGATCTAGGGCCAATGGTGTTTATAAGAACATATCTACGACAGGTCCGACCTTAACTATAAGAAAATTTAAAAAAGAACACATTTCAATTGCGGATTTGGTTGCAAATGAAACATTGACACAGGAGTGCAAAAAATTTTTGGAGATAGTTGTCCGTTGTGGATATAACATATTCGTGAGTGGGGGAACATCCTCAGGAAAGACAACTTTTTTAAATGCACTATCACATTTTATACCTCCGGATGAAAGAATAATAATAATTGAAGACTCAAAGGAATTACAAATTAAAGGAATACCTAATTTGGTACAATTGCAAGTCCGGAATAGAAATAGCCAAGGAGTAGGAGAGATTACTATCGCAGATTTGATAAAAACAAGTTTGCGAATGCGTCCGGATAGGATAATCATAGGAGAAGTAAGAGGTAAAGAAGTGACAGAGATGTTACAAGCGTTCAATACAGGCCACGACGGCGGAATGTCTACAGGACATGCAAATTCCATTAGGGGAATGCTCTCTAGACTAGAGTCTATGTATTTAATGGGAGTAGAAGTTCCTATGACAGTGATAAAGTCTCAAATATGTGAAGGAATCGATATTTTCATACATTTGGCCAGGCTGGCAAATGGAAAAAGGAAAGTAATTGAAATCGGAGAAGTTATGGGTTTTAACGAGAATAAATATGAAATAAATATGCTATTCGAACTAAATGGAGAAAATCAATTAGTCCCTACTGGAAATAAATTGATTTCTCGTCAAAAATTATCATTGCATGGAATTGGTAAGGAGTTTGCATATTGAATTTTAGGTATGGGGTAGGCAAGGAATTTTCACATTGAATTTCGAATAAAGAGATATAACCGCGGCTCCTGGATCTCTATTTTAAAAGAATACTTTATGGGGAGAAATATAGATGATAGAAGATTATGATATTTACGAGTTAAATAGCAAGGAAAAAAGTATTGTTATAGCCGTGCTGATTCTATTGTTAACTGTTTTGGGTTGGACTTTTTATGACAACATACTGCTGGTTATTTTAACCCCCTTTTTCTTAAAGAAGGCAATTCGATTTCGTTCGGTTTCTTTAGCTAATAAAAGGAAAAACTTATTCATTACAGAATTTAGAGATTTACTTTTCATCCTGTCGTCTCATATCACCACTGGAAAAGGGATGAGCAAGAGTTTGATAAATTCAATTGAAGCAATGCATGATATTCATGGACCTGATAGTTTAATAATCACAGAATTAAAACACATAGAAGTTGAGTTAATGAATCAAAGCATCAAGGATGTCGATATTCTGGAAGGACTCGCGAAGAGAGTTAAATGTCATGACGTTTGGGAATTTGTAACTACATATAAAGTATGTAAAACTAGCGGAGGAAACATGGTTATTGCAATGAATAAAGTTGCGGAAATAATAGGTGAAAAAATAAATATGAAGAGAGAAATAGATGTTTTTTTAAGTCAAAAGAAACTCGAAGGATATATAATTTTGTTAATGCCTATCTTAATCATTGGAGGATTGAAAATTACGACCTCCGACTACTTCCAAATTATGTACGAAACCGTCAGTGGAATAATAATCATGAGCTTTGTAACAATTATTCTTGTAGTTGCATATAGAATGATAGAGAGGATTACACATATTGAGATTTGACGCATATTCACTCATAATTGAATATTTTAATACTAGTAAAGAAAAAATCGGGAACAGAAGTAATATATACTTAATTTTTATCTTAATCGTTCTTGCTTGTGTTGCAATAATGAGGAGTGTTGCCGGGGACTCAGAAACCTATAGCATTGGAGAAAATGGAAGCGTCAGTAACATTAATATTGCCGACGGAGAAATTGTCCATTCCTTCGATATTTCCTTGACACAAGGAGACAGCACATTTAATACGGAAGTTGAGCTTAAATTTTCTATTCCCGCTAATGATGTCGTACAAGAGCATAGTGGTGAAGTTAATAATAGCGATTTGCTCGTAGAGAAAATCGACGAAATGATCTTCGAGATTGAGAATAGCATTGGAGAAGAGGTTTTTTTACCACAGAAATTAGGGGATGATATCGATGTGTTTTGGAGTGTAAAAAAAGATTACTCATATATATGGGTGATAATATTTCTATTTATAATGGTTATACTACATAACATCGATAAAAAAAATAAAGTTAAGAAAATTGAAATAAAAAAAAGGGAGTCATTACTCTATGCTCTACCTGATTTTGTTAATAAAATCGTTTTACTAAGTAATGCAGGAATGACATTGCAAGATACTATTAATAGTGTTATCTCAGGATATTCAATGCAAAAAGATAGTCAAAAGAATATGTTATTAGACGAAATAGTAATGATAGCAGGAGAATCAAAGGATAAAAACACGAATATGTTTGTTCTTTTTAATGAATATGCCAGAAAATCAGGTGTTCGAGAGCTCTCTAGAATCGCCAACATGCTTTTGGAGTCATTTTATTTAGGCACTGATTTAATATCGAAAATTGAAAGAGAGAGAGAGATGCTGTGGTCTGTCAGGATGAAAGCGGTTAAGTCAAAAGGCAAGCTTGCTGAAAGCAAACTGTTGATTCCTTTATCTATGTTACTAGTTACTTTAATCGTTGTTACGATGGCACCTGCAATGTTACAACTATAATTTATAATGTTCGGAAGTTATTTTTGAATGTATCGAACAATAATACTATTGTTTGATACATTTTATATGAGGAGGAAGTTAAAGTGTTAAGGAATGAAAAAGGAAAGGTTATAGACAAAAAGAATGTTATAAAGGAGAAAAGAGGGATGTCGAAAAATATAAAAGGGATGTTAAGAAATAAAAGGGGTATGGAAATGGTACAAGTTGCTATTTTAGTTGCAATTGCCGTGTTGATCGGATTGATTTTTAGGAGTGAAATCACAGAATTTGTCGAAAATACATTTAGTAATTTGAACGGAAGTGCTTTTAGCTAATGATGTTGGAGAAAATTATTGAAAGCAAATTTAGCGGAAATCATAGAAGGAATCTCAGAAGTGAATATCTGCCTAATTTATCCTCAAAAAAGGGTAGTGAATTTGTTGAGGCAGCAATCGTAATGCCACTTGTTATACTAATTAGTATTGGAATAATACTGCTTTGTGTCCATTTCTATTGGTGTTTAGATACACAAGTCATGCTTCATAATGAGCTAAACGACATAAGTGGAAACAGTGAGAGGATATACCATAAAGTATCAAAGGAAGAAATAATTGGAATATCGGAAATTACTGTAACAAAAAATTTTCTATCTGAAAGCAAGATAATTAGAACAGGCGAAATTATTCCATGGTAAGTTAATGTATCTATGAGAGAAATAAATGAAAATATTAAAAAGTAAAAAAGGTACGGTAGTAGTTTTACTTACATTATTTTTTGTAACGCTCCAATCTCTTATCGTCGGGATTATATATATGTCTAGGGAAAAAGCTATCGAGGGGAGTGTAAAAAGCTTAGGCCAGCTACATGCTCAATCTATACTCGCTGAGTATGATAGGATTCTTTATGATAAATACAGAATTTTCGGATTTTATGGCGAGGATACTTATACGAAAGAGCGACTGGGATTCTACTTCGATACAACTTTGTCGGATAAAAATTATGTTGATTATGAAATCGATTCCCTGGCCTTACACAAATATTCGATTATGAATATCGATAATTTGCAAGATCAAATAAATGAAACAATGCTTGAAAATGTACTATCGGCGAAACCATACGTTCCTAACACTGTTTCAAGCGGTGCAATAATAAGAAATAATCGTATAATAAATGAATTACCTTCAAAAATAGCAGGTGTTAAAGATAGACTTTTCGATTTGGATATTAATATTCAAGAACCTTTAAACAGTATCAATTTGCATTTATATTTGCACGAATATTTCAAAAATGCACATAATAGTAAAGGATTAGAAGAAACATTTTTTAGCTATGAGATAGAGTATATTATTGCGGGTGAAATGAGCGATGATAAAAATTTGCAAAGTGTAAAGAACACTCTAATAACATTTAGAATAGCGGCAAATTCCGTATACATTCTCTCCGATCCTCAAAAGATTGCACTTGCGACGGCTATGGCCACTGCAACAGTAGGACCGGGGCCTCAATTAGTGGCCGCAAAATATGCTATTCTAATCGGATGGGCAACTACAGAGGCAATAACAGATGTTAATACTCTACTTAGTGGGGGAAAAGTGCCCATATTTAAATCTCCTACTACATGGGGTACCGGAATTGCATGCCAAAGTGGATTGACTTATGAGGCTTACTTGAAGGCAATGTTAATAGCTGTACCGAAGGATGTTAAATTGTATAGACTACTTGACTTAATACAGTTAAATCTAATATTGACTTATGATAAAGATTTTTTGGTTAAGGACTATTATACGGGCATAGAATTTACTACACTGGTGAATAATAAAGAAATCACTAATCAAAAGGAGTATTAGTTTTATGAGTGAATAAATAAGCACACAAATAGTGTTGGCTTTAAATCGAGACTAAGGAGCTAACGTAGCTTGTACAATTAATCCGCACGATGGTTATTTATGGTATAGAAAGAGTATGATGGGAAAGATAATAAATCAATTAAAGTGCAAAAAAGGGGGATATATCTTAGAAGCCACTGTAATTTTCCCTATCTTTATACTGTCTCTTATTGCTTTAGTCTCTATCGTAGGCATAATTGGAAATTGTGAAAAATCGATTTTTCAAGCAAGCGACTTGGCACAATTTTCATCTATACAACGATATTATACAAAGTCAGACCCCATTTTTCCCTTAAGGTTGACTAGTAGTGTAGAGGAGAAAAACGGCCTTATTGAAAAAAGCCGCATATATTGGTATAGAGAGGGATTTAGAGAAAATGGAATTGATGAGCTTGTCAAATTTAAATTGAATAACAGTTTTGAGCGGATCGACTTTGAAGTTGACATAGTTTTTCGTAGCTTTAATGGGCATGAAAATATATCAGACGGAGAGCCTCGAGATTCTTTTGAGAGAGCGGAAGAATCAGAAGAGGTATATATTTTTCCACATAGCGGGAAAAAGTATCACGATGAGAATTGCCGATATGTCAAAGAAAGTTATATGCAAGGATTTCTGTCTCCAGGGATAAGCAAGAAGTATTCTCCATGTTCAAGGTGTAGCCCCGATGCAAGTGCTGGTAACATTGTATACTACTTCCCCAGCTCGGGAGAACACTATCATGGTGCGGATTGCACGCATGTCGATAAATATACAGTCATAATTGAAAAGAGCGACGCAATCGAAAAGGGATATTCTCCCTGTTCTGTTTGTGGTGGATAAAAGTTTGAAAGGAATACCAATGGTAAGTACAATTTTAGAAAAAAAATATAGTAGGAATGAAGTCGAACAATACGTCATAGACATTCTTTCATTAGACTTGTGCATGGATTTTTTTCCTCTTTCAGTCCGCAATGTAGGTGACGATGTCATTCTTGCGTGTGATACGGAAGGATATGTGAGACTTTCCGAAATTCACTCGATAGATATATACTTTCTTATAAAGCTATTAATAAAAATAGATAGTCTTATCAAAAGAAATGAAAATAATTTTATTTCTCTGTCAAAATATAAGTTATCAGAGGAGTACATATATATAGATGAATTTAATAAGAAAATAAAACTTGTGTATTTTCCCGATAGTGTGTTAAAGAGTAGGTTAGGGATATTAGGAGAAATAGCAGCCGCATGTGAATCTAAAATATATGAAAATGTAGAGTTTTACTATAGAATTGCGGATATTTTAAGAAAGAAAGAAGGTGGCACTAATGGAGTATTAAGGGATCTTTATAAGTTAGAAGAGATTATCGTTAAAGAACTCGATTTCCAATGAAGTAAAAATTTAGTTCCTTGTTGATATTCAATATATAGAATACTATATATTGTGTAAGTGGATTAAGATGTTGACATTATGTAGTATGGGTGATATATTAGTGACAACTTCTTTTAATGGGAATGTTTTATTTTTTATTATTTTATTCAGAGGAGGAATCATTATGGGTAAAAAAATTCCAATGTGGCAATGCATAGTAGTATTACTATTTTGCTTAATCGTACTATGCTACGCACTTAACATTTTTGGGCAACTCTTTGGAGATGCGTTTGCATGTGACTATGGCGAAGTGCATATCCCTCTAATTATCTCAGCAGCTTTTGCAGCAGTAGTTGCTATTGCTAACGGCTACAAATGGGCATTTTTAGAAGCAGGTATAATGGCTTCAATAAACAGGTCCATGCAAGCATGTATTATTCTTATGATTGTAGGGTTACTAATCGGTTCTTGGATATCTGCCGGTGTTGTACCTGCGATGATTTACTATGGTTTGATGATCCTTCAACCTAGTATTTTCTTACTTGCAGCATGTATACTAGCAAGTATTGTTTCTGTAGCGACGGGTTCATCTTGGACTACAGCTGGAACTATCGGTATTGCACTTATCGGTGTTGGCGGTGGTCTTGGCATGCCTATTTCAATGACAGCTGGGGCTGTAGTTTCTGGAGCCTACTTCGGTGATAAAATGTCTCCACTTTCAGACACTACTAACTTAGCACCTGCGATGGCTGGCTCTAATTTGTTCGACCATATCAAGCACATGATATATACAACAGGTCCGGCATTGATAATATCTTTAGTTCTATATGGAATACTTGGTATCCAGGGCGACTCATCTAGCTATGATCCTTCAGTAGTTACAGACATGCAAAATGAATTAACTACTAACTTCAATATTAATCCATTATTACTAATACCTCCGGTACTAGTAATAGTAATTGTTGCACTTAAAATACCTGCAATTCCTGGCCTTATTGCCGGAGTGCTTTTAGGATGTATTTTTGGTTCAATTTTCCAAGGTGTAGGCATTAGTGATTGGTTTGGATTGGTCCATTATGGATTCGATTATGCTGGAACATTCTATGCTGAGGTAGGTGTTACAGAAGGTACTGTTGCATACGATATGAATGAACTTCTATCAAGAGGTGGTATGGATGGTATGCTGTGGACAATTAACCTTATCATCTGTGCTATGGCTTTCGGTGGAATTATGGATGCATCAGGAATGCTTGCTACATTAGCAGGTTCACTTCTTAAGGTTGCTAAGAGTAATGGACTACTTGTTGTAGTTACTTCAGTTGCATGTGTATTCATAAACATAGTTTCTGCCGATCAATACTTATCAATTGTACTACCAGGAAGAATGTTTAAAGAAGCATATGAAGACAGGAGGCTTGCTCCTAAGAACTTATCAAGAGTATTAGAAGACGTCGGTACACTTACTTCTAACCTAGTTCCTTGGAACACATGCGGAGTAACAATGCGTACATTCTTAACTACTCCACAATGGGGTGCTAATGGATATGCACCATTCGCTTTCTTATGCTGGTTGACTCCAATTATCACAATCGTATATGGATTCACAGGAATTACTATGGAAAAAATGACTGATGAAGATTATGCTAAGATTTTAGAGCAAAGAGAAAAAGAAAAAGAAGAAGCTCAATTAGCTCTTGAAGCATAGTATATTAGTTTACTATTGATTGTAAATTAACAAAATTAAGGGGATGAAAATCCCCTTTTTAAAATTCCAAATATATGTGATATAGTAACAAACTTGCATGATTCTCACATAAGTGTATATAGAGCGTCATTAATTTCGCCGTATAAATGTGAAAATGTACTATTATTATTAATTATATGTGTCGCAAATTTTAGTTTTTCATATTCGGGTAATTGATTATTTTGGAGAGATTCAATATCTGATTCAGATATGTTGTCTCGTTTCTTAATTCTATCTTTTATTATTTCTTTTGGTGCTGTTACTACCCAAACATAGTCACAAAGGACATTTAAATTTTTTTCTATTAGTAGAGGAGCATCTATAAAAAGAATAGAATCAGAGGAACTAGTTTTGAAGCAGGATACTAATTGATGGATATTGTTTATAACTACTTGCGTTGTTATTTCTTCGAGGGCTAGCAATGATTCCTTGTTATTGAATACGATTTGTCCTAATTTTTTTCTATTTATTTCACCACTTGTTAAGAGTATTTCTCTACCGAAAATCTCTACAACTTTTTGATATCCGACTTCACCTACCATCAAGGTTTTTTTTGCGAGCTCGTCGGCATCTACTACATGATAGTTTTTTTCTCTTAAAAATGATGTTACCGTGGACTTACCTGTCCCTATTCCGCCTGTTAACCCAATTACTACTTTATTCATCAAAAATCTCTTTCGTGTTTTTTTGTTATTATACCATTCTAAATTTTAAATTGATGCTAAGAAGTTTACGAGTTTGTATGGTTAGTCCGGGCCATGGCTATATTATTGTCTTAGCATGTTATCTTATTGTTTTAGCACTATTTTAATTCATACCAATTACTCCCTGTGTTCATGTCTGTTGCAAGCGTAACATCCAAGTCAACGGCATTTTGCATGTTTCTGACTAGCAATTCTTGAACCGCTTTTAGTTCATCTTTTTTTACATTGATTATGAGTTCATCATGTACTTGCAATATAAGTTTTGATTTATAGTTTTTTCTTTGGAGCTCATTGTATACATTTATCATGGCTACTTTTATTATATCCGCAGCACTGCCTTGAATAGGTGTATTCATAGCAAGTCTTATTGCTAATTGCTTCACTAAGAACGTAGGCGAATTGATATCGGGAATATATCTTTTTCTTCCCATTATGGTTTTTACATATCCATTTTCCTTACAGAATTCAATTTGCTCATCCATATATTTTTTTACAGAAGCATGCTTTGAAAAGTAATCAGAGATATATTTTTCTCCTTCTTTAGGTGATATTGAAAGTTCTTCCGAAAGGCCAAAGCTGCTCATTCCATAGATTATCCCGAAATTTATGGCTTTTGCCATTCTCCTATCATTGGTTGAGACATCGCTTAGCGGAATACCAAGCACACGTGCAGCTGTTAATTTGTGGATGTCTTGGTCTTCATTAAATGCTTCGAGTAAGTTTTCGTCTTGTGATACATGTGCAAGTACGCGCAGTTCTATTTGAGAATAGTCGGCACCTATTAGAATGTCTCCGTCTTCAAGTGGGACAAAAGCTTTTCGTATTTCTCTTCCTTCTTCCTGTTTTATTGGTATATTTTGTAGATTTGGTTCTATGCAGCTTATCCTTCCTGTTGCAGTAACAGTCTGCATGAAATGTGCATGTATTTTATCCTCGTTAGTTATAAGAGGGAATAGACCTTCTATATAGGTGCTATTTAATTTGGATAGTGTTCGATAAGATAATATATAGGAAATGATAGGGTAATCCGCTTCGAGTTTTTTGAGAATGTCAGCGTTAGTACTATATTTTCCGTTTTTCTTTTTAGCGGGGTAGGGGATGCGTAAGTATTCGAAAAGAACCGTCGCAAGCTGAATCGGAGAGTTTATGTTAAATTCTTTTCCGGCTAGTCTGTATATTTCATTCTCTAGACTATTTATCTTTATTTTTAGCTGTGTACCTATTTCTGTAAGTGTATTTTTTTCTACTTTGAAGCCTTCCTTTTGAACGAATGCAAGTACTTCCAACAAGGGCAATTCGACATTATTATACAGATCTATTAGATCTTGCTTTTTAAGTTCAATTATCATTGGTTTTACTAGCTGGAGTATACAAGATAAATATTCAAGCGAGTATTTTTCGTATTCTAATTCGGTAGAAGAAAATAAATCAACCTGTTCGAATATTTTAGAGTAATCCGGGGATTTACTCATGTTGATCTGTAGATATTCAGACACTATTGCGTCAAGTGGATATGTCGACCTCGTTGGTTCTAAAAGATATTTTGCTATGCTAGTATCAAAAATGCAATCAAAGTGGGTGAGGCCATGCATTGCCAAAGCATACATGTCTTCTTTGATATTGTGTCCAATTACGTGAATGGTAGATTTATTCATCTTTTCTATGAATAAATTTAGAATAGAATTATCATAATTCTCAAAATAGTAGTGTGTGCCGTTAATTAAGAAAGCAACGCTATAAATGTTGGGGATATCCTTGTGATTTTCATCGCTGAAGACTTTTATTGCAAGTATATTATTTGAGTTGTTAAGCAAATCGGCGGTATGTTCTGAAAGATCTGTTTGACGATTTATTATATTCGATGAAGAAGCAAATGATATATCTCTAAGATCGGAAATATTCTTTATTTTAACTTGTTTAATTTCCTGTACTGTCTCTTTCGGTTCTTTTTCAGTAGAGTCAACATTGTTGTTGCTATTTAGTTCTATCCCTTGAGTTTTCATGTCGTTTTGCAATGAAACCATAAACTTTTTAAACTCTAATTTCGTATAAAGTTTTATAAGTGATTCATAGTTAATTTCTTGTAGTTTGAGCTTTTCCCAGCTAATATCAAGAGGCACATTTGTATCTATGGTAGCTAGTTTTTTACTCATATTAGCTAATTCTATATTGTCGATTAGTTTTTGTTTTAACTTTTCGTTTTCAACTTCTGTGATTCGGCTGTACATATTTTCTATGCTTCCGAATTGCAACAATAGCTTTTGCCCTGTTTTTTCACCAATTCCGGGAACACCAGGTATGTTGTCCGAGGAGTCGCCCATAAGGCCTTTGAGGTCAATGAATTGTGTAGGTGTCAAATTATATACTTCAAGCATTTTATTTTTGTCATACAGATCGAAGTCGGTGATTCCGCGTTTTGTGATGAAGACTTTAGTTATATCGGTTGCAAGCTGCAATGCATCTTTATCACCTGTTACTATCATAGGCGCAAGACCATTTTCCTCGCCAAGTCTTGCAATCGTTCCAATTATGTCGTCCGCCTCGTATCCTTCTTTTTCGAACATACAAATGTTCCGAGCTTCTAATACTTCTTTTAGTATTGGGAATTGCATGGATAGTTCTTCGGGTGTTTTTTTCCTATTCGCTTTATATTCAGTATATTCTATGTGTCTAAATGTAGGAGCTTTTTTATCAAAAGTAATACACAAGTACTCGGGATTAAAATCAACTAGGATTTTATTGAGCATGTTAATAAAACCATAAATTCCTTGAGTAAACAGACCTTCTTTTGTGATCATAGGTTGTTGCATTGCGTAATATGCTCTGTTTATTAAACTATTGCCATCGATAATTATTAATCTTTTTTTTGAACTCATTTTATTTGCTACTTTCTTTTAATCTAATCTAATTTAATCTAATTTAATTTAATCTATCGAGTAACGGTATCAGTTTTGTTGTCTTTTATATATTTCATCAAGAATTAATACTAAATATTAATCGGTATTCCGTAGTATACTAATTTATTGGATTGCAATGTTTATCTAGTTATTTGTAGTTGCAGCGCTAACGATAGCCTCTTCCATAGCACGCGTAGATAGTATCGCAACGCTATCAAAATTTACATCACATTTTCCCGTAGTCATTGTGAATATTGTATCTCCGTCCAGTGATGTGTGGCAGGGTTTAATCCTACGGGCAAATGCATCATGGGTAATGCTTGAGAGTTTGTTGCATTGTGCCTTTGTAAGCTTTGCGTTTGTTACTATACATCCTATAGTGGTATTAAGTGAATTCTTTGCAAGTGGTAAATTATTTTCTGTAGATCTATTGGATGAAGTAAATCCGATACTTTTATCAAGGAATTCTATGAATTTATCTTCCGATGAAATAAATGTTTTTTTGTCTGTGTCTAAAAGTCCCGCTATCTTTTCATTGTCCATATTGAATATGTCACCCAGTGGATTTGCAACTACTATAGCACCTACTTCAAGATTACCTACTTTAAATGCCTTCATTCCTAAGCCAGACTTCATCATAGTAGCTGGACCTAATAGCTTTCCACATGTTGCACCTGTGCCGCCACCCACAGAGCCTATTTTTATCGTCTCGTTTTCAGAATTGATACACGCAGATAGCGCCATTTTGCTGTCCGGTCTTATACTAGGATCCCCTATGCCTAAATCATATATGCATGCACCGCATACAATAGGTACAACACCGACGCCTACATCGAATCCTTTTCCTTTTTTTTCGAGATATTCCATAATTCCTGTTGCACAATTAATCCCATACGCACTTCCTCCGGATAGGAATACTGCGTGGATTCGTTCGATAGTATTTTCTGACTTCAGTAAATCAGTTTCTCTTGTGGCAGGGGAGCCGCCTCTTACATCGACTCCTGCGGTTGCACCGTCCTCGCAGATTATGACGGTTACTCCCGTCATCGCATTTTGATTTTGTGCATTTCCAAATTTAAAACCCTCTATTTCTTGTATATTAATTGTTTGCATTTTTTCTCCTAAACTCTGGTATGATTTTTTTATGTTAACATGAAATAGATATTCCATATTCAATCATGTAAATATAAGTCTCTTTTACTTTTTTTCCCAATGATTCTTCTAGGGCTTTTCGATACAGTTTTAATTGCGTTTCATACATGTCAAAGATTCTCTTTTTTTCAGACTCAAGATTATTCATGTCCATGTAATTTGATTTATAGTCTAACAATACGATTTCGTCATCTTCTATAAAGTAACAATCGATTATTCCCTGAATCAAAGTGTCTTCAACTGTAATTTTATCTATCATTGTAAATGGAACTTCTTTATATACTTGATTTTTATTTGCGGAATTTCTAAGACGCTTTCCAATATATGAACTTAGAAAATCACAAATTTTTGGGATATTAATTTGCGCAAGTTCTAATTCACTTATTTCATGTGTTTCCACGAGTAATTCACATTGTGCAGCTATGCTTGCTAAGTCGCAATCTTTTGTGAAATCTATTCTTTGCAGTATTTTATGATATATATTACCCTTTTGTGCCGCTGTTATTTTTGGATCTGTTTTTTCCATCATAAAATCGGGTTTTTTAAGAGAAATAAATTTTGAGGCTTTATTTGATACGTTCATACTGTTTAGCTCTGAAACGGAGTATTTACTTTTTGCCTTAGTTGCGAGTAAATTATAATACTTATAGTTTAGCCGTCTATCGACTTCATTTTGAATTTCTTTATCGATATCTGTGTAGTTTGAGTTTATATTTATTTTATCATTTATCTGGGGAGGTGAATCTGATATCATAGTGTCAACGAACTGGCAATCAATGTTTTTTGTAGTTGTCATATTTAAAAAACTCTTGTTATCCGCTAGATTGTATTCTTTATTCTCTATAAATTCATCATAGTCTTTGATTGTTCCAATCATTATTAGTGCATCTTTAGGGCGAGTAAGTGCAACGTAAAATATGCGCTCTTCCTCTTCATATTCTTCGTTGCTAGATTGTTTTGATATTAGATTTTGAATCAATGTATCTTGCTCGACGTATTGATCTATATCTACAAATGGCAGTCCGATTCCTATATCCTTATGAATGTTGAATTTAAAAGAATCACTTGATTTCTTTTTACGAGAAATTCCAGGGAGTATTACTACAGGAAATTCCAATCCTTTACTTTTGTGAATTGTCATGATCCGCACTATGTCATCATTTTTTGAAGGCTGCTTGACTTGTGGCATAGAAACTTTTCGTTCCTTGACGGTTTCTATATATTTTACAAAAGTATACAAAGAAGCACCTTTTTTAGATTGAAATTCTCGTGCTTTTTCGATCAATGTTCGCAAGTTTCCTTGTCTAATGAGTCCTTTAGGCATAGCTCCAGCAATAATATAGTAGTCTGTTTCTTTAAGTAGCTGCCATAGGAATTCATCGAGCGGTAAGTATTGCGATGATTTTCTCCATTTGTCAATTCTTGCTAACGTATCCTTACATTTCGTTGCTAATGATGGAATATGCTCGTCTACACCACTATTTTGATTTTTGGTTGAGTCTACTTCACTATATATGACAAAAGCATCTACAAAAGACCCTTTAGGAGTGAATTTTCTAATTTCCCCTAATTCTGTTAATGAGTAGTCAAAAATAGATGAATATAGTATAGCTAAAAATGGAATGTCTTGAAATCTATTGTTTATTACCATAAGAAGATTTAGCATCAAATTAATTTCAACAGTATCGAGGTATCCATCAGTGTCATCAATATGTGCGTCTATGCCAGATTCTTTTAGTATTTTGTAAAATACATCTGCATAATTTTTTGCACTACGAACTAATATTACAATATCTTTTTTTTGAAAAGTCTTAATCTCTTGGTTCTTAGTATCAAAATATGGTTTCCCAATGTATTCTTTGATAACTCTACATACTTCCGTGGCTTCTAATTCAGCCGCTTTGTAATCTTCCAAATCTTCATTGTCAGCTATTATATCATCGACTAAAAGAAGACGGAGCTCTGGAGTGTAGGGTATAGCTTTTTCACTTATTATTCCCTCATATAGCTTTGCATCATCGTCATATCCCTCCATTATATTTTCGAATAGGGTATTGACATATTTTATTATACTTCCTTTACTTCTATAGTTTTTATTTAAATCAATTTTTTGTGAGAAAATATCGTCTCCGGATTTATAATTCTTATATTTATCTTTGAAAATATTAGGTTCTGCTAATCTGAATTTATATATGCTTTGCTTAATATCTCCGACCATAAATAAATTGTTTGGACGACGTATGCGATTTACAATCGCTTCCTGTAAAATATTGGTATCTTGATATTCATCAACAAAAATGTGTTCAAATTTGGATTGATAGTAGTCTTTCGCTTCTTCATTTTTTAGTATTTCAAAACAGTGGTGTTCTATATCATTAAAATCTATCAATCCTTTTTTTCTTTTGGCTTCGATAAACAATTCATCGTATCTAATAAGTAACTTTTGCAAAACTAATCCCATTTTATGAGTTTCATTGATTATACGAATATGTTCATCGAAAGTCTCATTAAATATTAATGTATGAATTTCCTTTATCTTAGATTTACCGATATCTCGTAGGGTTGTTACCAGTTTCTTTATCTGATTGTATTCTTCTTTTTCTTCTTTCGTAGCTTTTAAAATCGATGCTTTGAAATTATCCAACAATTCTTTGACTAAGTAAGCATCCTGATTTTTTGATGCTTTGTATAAATCGTCATAAAATATTTTTTCATGTGATATCAGTTTTGATTGTAGAATAGGTAAGTCTAAAAGAATGTTAATTGCTTCTTCGTTTGATGTTATTGCCTTTGTGATATTATCGTTTGTTATTTTCCATATTTTTTGCATGTTGTCAGATTCTAAAAAAGTGTCTAATGGCAGTGCAAGCTTTTTAATACTTGATTCAACAAAATTCCATGGATACGGCAGGCTGCAAATTGTTTCATAAATTTGAGCAATATTTTCTTTTATCGCTTCTTCATTTTTTTCGCTTGAATAACAATTCAAGAAATAGATGAAATCATCATCGCTGTTATCAAAAAATTCATCAAACAGGTTATCGAGAGATTCTCTTTTGAGAATAGTTCTTTCGGCATCATCACAAATTTTAAATGATGGGTCAAGATCTATTGTATAGTAAAAATCGGACATTACTTCTAATGCAAAACTATGAAAAGTACTAATATTTGCTCTCGATAGAAGAGATATTTGTTTTTGAAGATATTCTTTTTTTTCTATGTTCGTCTCGGCTTTATGTGTTTGTTGAAGTGAACTACGTATTTTTGCTTTCATTTCCGACGCGGCAAGGTTAGTAAAAGTAACTATTAGCATTCTATCGACTGAAAAATTTTCATCGATGATTAGTCTTTTAATTCGCTCTACTAATACTGCAGTTTTGCCTGATCCTGCCGCTGCGGAAACTAAAATATTTTTTTCACGTAATTCTATTGCTTCTCTTTGCTCATTTGTCCATTTCATCTAAAGATCTCCATTTTGTTGCTCTTTATATAAAATAATTATATCAAAAAAATATATTATTTGATATAATTATGTTGCACAAATAAAAAAAAATGAATAGATCTAGTAATATAGAAGAAGTGGCTTGCTAGAAGAGTGAGCAATATATAAAAATTGAGTAGTATACAATAGGTGAGGTCATTTCTACAACTGAGAGCAATATAATAGTGCCTATATACTGGAGGGGATATAATAAAGTGAATAAAAAAGCAATGTTATTAATTTTAGATGGATACGGACTAAATCCATCTAATGAGGGGAATGCCATTTATATGGCGAAAAAGCCTAATATAGATAAAATAATGCAGAAGTATCCAAGTACAACTCTTTCCGCATCTGGAAATGCTGTAGGGCTACCTGCGGGACAAATGGGAAATTCTGAGGTTGGACATCTTAATATTGGTGCCGGTCGAGTAGTATATCAGGAACTAACGAGAATATTTAAGTCTATAGAGGACGGAGACTTTTATCAAAATGAAGCCTTTTTGAACGCAATAGAGCATACTAAACGAAATAAATCATCTCTTCATTTGATGGGATTGCTTTCGGATGGAGGAGTACATAGCCACATAGAACACCTTTTCGCATTGTTGTTAATGGTAAAAAAACATGGTGTATCAGATGTATATATTCATTGCTTACTAGATGGTCGAGATGTTTTGCCTACTAGTGGTGTAAAATATATTGCTCAGCTTCAAGAATTTATAGACAAAAATGGAATTGGGGAAATTGCGACTATTTCTGGTCGATATTACGCAATGGATAGGGATAAAAGGTATGAAAGAGTAGAAAAAGCCTATGATATGCTTACATTATTCGACGGAAGGACTTACGGAGCAGACGCAATAACCATCGTGAAACAGTTCTATGAAGATGAAATTTATGATGAATTTGTAGTGCCTACAATAATTTGTAGTGATCCAAAGTCTAGAATTAAGGATAATGATGCGGTAATTAGTTTTAACTTTAGGCCGGATAGGGCTAGGCAGATTACAAGGTCTTTTGTGGATGAAGAATTTGATGGCTTTTCGCGCAAAAAAACTTTTAAAAATTTATTGTATGTAACTATGACTAATTATGATAAAACCATCAAAAATGTAGAAGTTGCATACAAACCGTCGATGTTGGAAAATACATTGGGACAATACATAGCCGATAAAGGGTTGACGCAACTTCGCATAGCAGAGACAGAAAAGTATGCACACGTAACTTTTTTCTTTAATGGTGGAATTGAGGTGCCTAACAAAAATGAAGATAGAATTCTTATACCGTCTCCTAATGTTGCAACTTATGATCTTAAACCCGAAATGAGTGCTTATGAAATTACAGATGCTGTAATCGCAGAGATCAAAAAGAAAAAATACGACTTAATCATACTTAACTACGCAAATGCTGACATGGTGGGGCATACTGGAGATCTCAATGCTGCAATTAAAGCAATAGAGACTCTAGATGAATGTATTAATAGGGTAGTTGCCGCAATGCTTGAAATAGATGCGGATATTCTTTTGACCGCAGACCATGGTAACGCAGACGAGATGATAGACGAGTCAGGCAATATTATGACGGCACATTCAATTTATCCCGTTCCGCTCATCCACATTAGTATTTCTCCGCAAGAGTTAAGAGATGGTGGAAGCTTATGCGACTTGGCCCCTACTCTTTTGTCAATAATGGGTCTAGAAAAACCTGAAGAAATGACTGGTGAATCGCTGTTTACCTAGCAAGTGGATAGATGAAATGAAAACATAAAAGTATGACGTGAAAATACAAGAACGAAAAAAGAAAAAGAGGTATAAGAAGATATGAGTGATTTAATATTATATTTGACATTCGCGGTTGTCGGGTATATTGTAGCGGCTAGAATAAGAAAGTTTAAGGAATTATTTTCCTTTACACCTCAGCTCCAGACTGTTGTATTGATAGGATTAGTTTTGGCAATGGGCCTTAAAATCGGTTCTAATGACGAGGTTGTAAATAATTTGAATGAGATAGGGTTTTATGCATTAATATTTACAATTGTGACTATGACTTTTACAATGTTCGGATTATACTTGCTGCGACGATATTTGAAACTCGATAAACAAGCACATTACGTTGGAGACAAAATACAAGGTGAATTTTCAAAAGATGCAGATGTTCAAGGAGAAGACCTTCCCGAAGATATTGATAGAGATGATGTGTGCCAAAATAGTGCAGACATCAAAGGTCAAGTCGTTTCACAGTCGAGTAACTTGATGACTATCAGCATAGTCGTAACCGTTGCGATTGGAATAATTGGTGGATATACATTTGTTCCAGAACTATTTGGGAGTTATGAAAACTTCGATAATTCTATGAGTCTCTTTATTAAAGTTTTGTTATGCATAATGCTTTTTTTCGTTGGGTTTGATATGGGATTAGATGGAACTATAATAGATGATTTCAAAAAAGTTGGATTCAAAGTTGCGTTGATACCTATAGTCACAATTATTTTTAGTTTGATAGGTGGAGTGGTATGTTCTATTCTTCTTCCGGTTGGAATTAAAGAGTCGCTTGCAATCGGTGCCGGGCTAGGGTGGTATTCCCTTGCTCCCGGTTTGATGATGGAGCATGGATTGGTTGTGGAAAGTGCGATTTCATTTATGCATAATATTTCCAGAGAAATTTTTTCGATTTTATTTATTCCATTTTTGGCAAAAAAAGTTGGATATTTTGAAATTATAGGCTTGTCCGGTGCAGCTAGCGGTGATGTAGTTCTTCCTGTAATCGTAAAATCCACCAGAAATGAATTAGTAATTTATGCTTTTGTAAATGGAATGGTATGTAGCTTCGCAGTTACTGTATTAGTCCCGCTTATCATCAGCTTCATATGATACAATGCCATCTTTCTTTTCAACATGTGATTTGATACATTCGAAAGTTTCTTCGCTGATACAATGTTCTATGAGACAAGAATCGACTTCAACAGTTTCGGGAGAGACTCCAATTAAGAGGAGTGCTCGAGCTATTAAGTCATGCTTTCTGCATGTATCTAGCGCAACATCGATGCCTTTTTGAGTGAGTTTGATATTGCCTCTATACTCCATTTCGATCAAGCCTTCGTCGTTGAATTTTTTCATAGCGATGCTTATAGTTGGTTTTGAAAAGTTCAGTTCAGTAGCAACATCGATAGATCGAACGCTTCCTTTTTCCTGAGCTATTTGGTAGATTGTTTTCATATACATTTCTGTGGAAGGACTTAGTTTCATATTTTTTTGTGAACATGGATTACAATATGTCCACTTACTCCTTTCATAAATGAGGCAACAAATGAGATTAGTGTGCAGTAATAATTATTTTATATTATATCATGCGTCTTGCATTGTTCCTGATGTAAGTTTATTTTCACTAGAATAGTTTATAAAAAATCGCCGGTTTAGTCAAGAAATTTAGAAAAATAATAGTAATAATTTTCAAAAAAATAATCAATAAGGATGTGTAAAATGATAAAAAATTTAAAAACGAACAAAGCTAACACGAAATTGGTCGCCATGGAAATTACTACAGTAGCATTGTTTACTGTTTCATTAGTCATATGTTCATGGGTAGTCATTCCATTCGGAAGCATCCCTTTTACAATGCAGACGTTTGCACTTTTTCTTGCAATATATACGATTGGTCCTAGATTATCATTGTATGTTCTAGTTTCGTATTTGCTGCTTGGAATAGTTGGACTTCCTGTTTTTTCTGGCTTTAATTCAGGGTTTGGTGCAGTGATAGGAGTAACTGGTGGATATTTGGTCGGATTCTTTTTCCCGATCATATGCACCTTGATTTCGCAAAAAATATTTAGTAATAAGGCATGGCTCACATTACTTAGTTCGATTGTTGGGTTAATTCTTTGTTATGCACTAGGAACATGGTGGTTTATAAATGTATATTCTAGCAATAACGAAACTATAGGTGTATTTTCTGTGCTTGCAATTACCGTTTTTCCTTTTGTGATACCTGACCTGTTTAAAATTGGGTTAGCATATGCAATATCAAAAACTTTGCGAAAGAATAGGGTTTAAATCTATGGCTAATAATATGGGCTATGAGTTATCTAAAAAAGAAATTCAAACCTTTTTATCAAGTTTGACTAATAATATATTATTAGGTGAGTCTATAATCCTATTAGATACAGTCGATTCTACAAACGATGAGGCAAAAAGACAATATTGGACAGGCGATGTTTTAGATTGTGAAAGCAACGATATTTTATCTGTTGTGATTGCAAACGAACAGACAAAAGGGAAGGGAAGACTTGGAAGAAATTTCGATTCACCAAAAGATAGTGGATTATATATTTCGATTGTAGTTCCTGCCCCGCTCAATTCAAATATTTCTATCTTGATCACTACAATGACTTGTGCTGTAGTAAATAAAGTATTCGAAGATTTGTTGGGAATTAGTACTAAAATAAAATGGGTAAACGACATATACTTGGATAACAAAAAGGTAACAGGTGTTCTTGTCGAGGGAATTAGTGATGAAAATTCGAGTAAGTTGGAAAGCGTAGTAATAGGAATAGGAATAAATTGTTATACGAAGGCTTTTTCTAAAGTTGCAGGGGATAGAGCCGGTTCGCTTTCTTTAGCTCCTTTTTCTAGAAATGAGTTGGCTGCACACATTATAGCAGGGATTGAAAGATTAATGATAGATATGTCTTGGTTCGATTTTGGTAATCCAACAGAAAAACAAATTTCATATCTAGAATATTATAAGAGTAATTCGATGATTCTTGACAAGATAGTGAGAATTCTTAATTCAGACAAGATTGGGAAGGCAATAGGAATAGGGGACGACGGAGGCTTAATCGTACAATTTCCTGACGGTGAAGTTGAAAAAATTACTTCCGGAGAAGTTTCAATTCAAATATCACTATAAAATTTAAATATCGTCATAAAATTCAATGTTTTCATCCTGTTTATTATTTGCAGCAGTCGAAGCGTCTTTTATCTTGTCTCTGTGACCTGTTAGGGGAGCAAATGGAGCAAACTGCGAACCCCGTTCGATGTTCGACATCTGCGGTCTAGTCTTATTTTTATTATACTTTTTATTGATAATATCGTTGTATTCATTTATTGTTTTTTTTATCATTCTCGATGCCCCCCGATTCTTTGATTTCTATCTTTTGAAGTTGCCCCTTTCATTAGATTCATTCCTTTTAATATAGAGTTTTTACCATGTTTTTCCTTTATGTTTAGAATAGTCTTTTGAATCTTATCTTCTTTTTCATAAGATTCTACGGTAGGGGATTCGTCGATGATAGTAGTTGGGCTGGTACTACTTAATTCATCGAATAGACTTAGTTGCGATGGTTCTTTTTCTTCACTCTTATTGTTACTTAATTCTTCTTTTGTCATCAGTCGGTTTGCTGAAATGGTTATTTTTCGAACTAATAATTTTTCATTTATTATTCTGTCATATAATTTTAAAGTTGCGTCTCTTAGAATAGATGAAGACGATGTATGGTGGGCAATATTCTCTGTGCCATGGGAATGTTTTGGAATCTTTCTGCCATATGCATCTATCGTAATAGGTCCATTGTATTCATTCTCCAGAAGTTTTGTGTTTTCAGAATCGTATGATATTGTAAGTGTTATTTGGTCAGTAGTAAGACTTTTTGATAGCAAATCAAGTGACGTAAGTTCTATCATTTCTTTTACAACAAGTCTAGCTTGTGCATAGCCGTAAGGAGTATGTAGGACTTGTCCCGAATTGATGCTTCTAGATATCGGCTTGTAACTTTTTATGTCCTTAATTGTACAAGGTTCATATCCCCATGCGTGGTCGATTAGAAGTTCTGCGTTGACTCCAAATAGTTTATAAAGAAGGGTTTCGTTATAAAAATCACTTTCTTTTCCCAGCGAACATCTCGCAATGTCACCCATCGTATAGAGCCCCGTATCTTTTAGTTTTTTTTCATATCCTTTGCCAATTCTCCAAAAATCAGTGAGAGGAGTATGTGCCCATAATTTGTGCTTATAGTTTTCTTCATCTAGACTAGCTATTCTTACACCATTTTCGTCTGGCGGAAGGTTCTTCGCAACTATATCCATCGCAATTTTTGCAAGATATAAGTTGGTTCCAATCCCGGCTGTGGCTGTTATTCCTGTTTTTTTTAACACAGAATTAATTATATTCATTGTAAGATCATGAGGAGTAGTGCCATATAGTGTTAAATAATTTGTAACATCTATGAATACTTCATCGATAGAATAAACATGGATATCTTCGGGTGCGATGTATTCTAGATAAATATCATAAATTCGCATGCTATAATCTAGGTAGTAGCCCATTCTGGGGATTGCAACGATATAGTCTATTCCAAGAGATTTATCATTTGATAGTTCGCTATAGTCACAAGACTTCTTAGAGAAGCTAGTATTTTTTATGGATCTAAGTCTTTTTGCATTCGCAATTTTTACTTTTTGTATAACTTCAAATAATCTCGGTCTTCCAGGTATTCCGTAAGATTTTAGAGATGGAGAAACAGCAAGACATATCGTTTTGTCCGTCCTTGTGTTGTCAGCGACGACTAGGTTTGTATTAAGTGGGTCGAGGTCTCGCTCAACACACTCAACAGATGCAAAAAAAGATTTGAGATCAATTGCTATGTAAGTTTTCATTAATCTACCTATATAATTAATAAATTGTACTGAAGAAAATCGTATAGATTCTATTGTGAAAAGAGTAAATTATAGTAGTCATATTTTATTATTAATTCTGATACTAAAAACATCTGTTCTACTCTTTCGTTCATATCTGTTATATGTTTGGGATTGGGCGTTTTATTATTTAGTGGAATGATTTCTCCTGTACTTTTGATATACATGCATTCTTGACTAATCCAATTTTTGTTGTTGAAAACTACTAAATTATCAGTGGAACTAAAAACATCTGTTCCTACTAACAATCGTGAGTCATATTCTAGTCCAAGCAAATTGGAAATAGTGGGGATTAAGTCAATTGAAGAGCAATATTCATCTACAACTACCGGTTCTGTCATAGACGAAGACCATATAAGCGCATCATTTCTAAATATTTCAAAATTGGTATCTGCTTCGTGTCCTATGAATTCACTAAATGCTGAGTAATCATTTCCATCTTGGATGAGTCCATAAGGGTAGTGGTCAGAAGTCAGTACTATCAGTGTATTATCCATTTTTCCGGCATTTTCTAGTTCTTCGACTAAATAGGCAACTGCTTTTTCTAATTCATAATTACAAGATAAATATCCCTTGCACAAGTCAGTATATGGTAAATCATCAACTACATCCCAATTTTTTTGCACTTGAGTATTGCCTGTATATGTATAGTGCAGATGGCCACTCATAGTCAAATAATATGTGTGGAATTTTTCATTATCGATCCATTCGTGTACAGACTTTTGCATCATCTCAAAGTCCGATGCCGGCCAGACTTCCGCAACATTCAATCCATTGCCGATACCTTTGTAGTTGTATCCCATATTAGGGTGGGATTCATCTCTGTTATAATATGAATATGTATGATTATGATATGCATTAGTAACATATCCTAATCTTTCAAATTGTTTTCCCATCGTGAAAAACATATTGATTCCGCGTTCTCCTGTTTCACTAAATGTCCACAATCCTGAGATTGGAAGTAAGCCAGTTAGTGATACATATTCTCCGTCGGATGTTGAAACATCCCATATTGGGTTATAAAAGTTTGTAAAGTTAAAACCTTCGGATTTCATTTTGTATAGTGTAGGAGTGAGCTCCGGACTAATGACATATTCTGAAAAGCCTTCAGCGCAAATGTAGACTAGATTATAATCTTTGAACATTCCTGTGAAATCATTTTTATTTGTTGGCTCTTTTGCATTCACATAATTGTGAAGCGATTCGAGGATCTCGTCCTCGCCTCCCATAAGAGATTCAACATTAATATCCATAATATTGTAAGCAGTATTATCGTTAAAATCTACTGGTGATATTGTAGAAGATGCTCCTAACGACACTTCGGGAGCTCCGAATATCGAATATTTAAGATCTAGTCGCTCAGCAGTGAATAAACCTAAATTATCGTGAGCTATATTGATATTGAAACTTCCAAA
Organism: uncultured Oscillospiraceae bacterium; assembly: GCA_964367585.1. GTDB lineage: Bacteria > Bacillota > Clostridia > Peptostreptococcales > Anaerovoracaceae > CAYJGJ01. The sequence continues at coordinate 46,712 of CAYIYH010000006.1, read as the reverse complement.
GTAGGCGGTATGGGCACTGTTAGATTCGTTTCCACCGATATTCAAAGAAAATACAGATATAATATGGAGTGATATTACAATTATCGTAGTAATAATCATGTTTGTATATTTGTATGTCTTTGTAGTAAAAAGATATTTACGCAACAATATGGCAAATAGTATCGGAAGAAATACTAAAAGTAAAATCCATATAGAGTTTTGTATTGCCGATATTGCTTCATTTCTAAAATCTACCGCCTGTGATAACCCATCCCTTCTGATAGAGCTAATTACTAACATAGTGTTAAAGGTTCGGGTGTACACAATTTGAATAAAAGTAATTGCCGATAGTAGGATTAGTGTTACATAGAAAACAATTTTTCTCAATGTGTTTTTGAATAAAAGGATGAATATGCTAAAAACTCCTGCCATAGGAATTGCGAAATTAAAAGAATATATAGTACCATCACTAAGTCTACCTGTATATACAATACGAAACAATACTTCGAAGAAAAGTATTGATAAAAATAAAAATATATATATTGCATCACAAAATACTATCGATGAAAAAGAGATTGATGGTTTTTTCTTTTTATTAGGCGAGTCTGAATCTTTATTTATATTTATGTTCGTGCTCGGCTTTTTTTCCATGTTTGTGATTGTATCAGTTTCCATGATTGTATTTGCATCCATAGTGAATTTTTTCCTATTTCCTTTTTGGTATACTGTTTCTTTCATCCTTGTTGAGTAAGATGAATGAATTAAATTAGTCTATTATTGTTGACAATGTAAGGAACGGTCTTTACCGTTTCGTTTGGTGATTTTGATTAATCTACCATAATTATAAATTATTATAGAGACGTTTGCAATTGTATTATAGATTTCTTTATGCTTTTCAATCTTAGACTAGACATCTCATATGTAGTGCTTATTATTTGTATGCATGAGTGGAGATTATGTTGGTATAGAGGATATAAAAAAACGAGTATCGTCGAATTTTCAACAATACTCGTTTAACTTGGCAGGGGTAGTAGGACTTGAACCCACGGCACGTGGTTTTGGAGACCACTGCTCTACCAACTGAGCTATACCCCTATATTATGGAATTTTTAGTACAAATATATGAACAAGTCATTTACAGTCCCTATTATACAAATTAATTATATATAAAGTCAAGAAGAAAAATAAGAAATGAGTAAAAAATTAAGAAAACAACAAAAAATCAATGAATTGTCAGTAAAATGACACCTTGCGGTTATTGACAATTTTTCATGAAAATGCTAACATTAATCATACGGAATTTTATAAAAATATGATAATGGAGGTTCATAATGAAAAAAATCGGTGTATTAGGTACAGGAACTATGGGCGCAGGAATAATTCAAGTACTTGCTCAAAATGGTTACGAAGTCGTTCTTCGTGCTAGAAGAGATTCTTCTGTAGAAAAAGGAATTGCTACTGTTAATAAAAATCTTGATAGACTAGTTGCTAAAGAAAAAATTACTGAAGCAAATAAAAAAGAAATTATGGATAGAATTAAAGGTTCTACAGATATCTCTATAGTAGCAGATGCGGATCTTATTATTGAGGCTGCTACTGAAGACATGGAAGCGAAAAAAGCATTGTTTGCTGAATTAGACGAGCTTTGTAAACCAGAAACAATCATAGCGACTAACACATCATCTCTTTCCATTACAGAGATTGGGGCTTCTACTAAAAGACCTGATAAAATAATCGGAATGCACTTTTTCAACCCTGTTCCAATGATGAAATTAGTTGAAATTATTAAAGGTCTTGCTACATCAGAAGAAACGAAAGATACAATATTAAAATTAACAGAAGCTCTTGGAAAAACTCCTGTAGAAGTAGAAGAAGCTCCGGGCTTCGTAGTTAATAGAGTTTTAGTTCCTATGATAAATGAAGGTATCGGAATTTATGCGGATGGAGTTGCAAGCGTAGAATCTATAGATTCTGCAATGAAATTAGGCGCAAATCATCCGATGGGACCACTCGAGTTAGGCGATCTTATAGGATTAGATGTTTGTTTAGCTATTATGGAAACACTCTACTCTGAATTCGGTGATACAAAATATAGACCGCACACATTACTAAGAAAAATGGTTCGTGCTGGTAAATTAGGAAGAAAAACCGGAATAGGTTTTTATGATTATAGTAAATAATTCTCATATGAATCTTAAATATTAAAGACTTTCAAAAGCCCCGTTAATAATAAGGGGCTTTTGATTTCTAAATTTTGCAAATTGGTAAAAGGAATAAAGAATGGTAGAATTTATTAAAGTTATAATTATTGCGATTGTAGAAGGTATTACGGAATGGCTTCCGATAAGTAGTACAGGACATATGCTTTTGGTGGATGCAATAATCCCTTTGAATATGAGTGAAGAATATAAAGAGATGTTCTTCGTTGTAATACAATTAGGTGCAATATTAGCCGTAGTAGTAATGTTTTGGTCTAAAATGTGGCCCATAAAAAGTATTGAAAATAAACTAAGACTAGACATGAACTCTATTAATATGTGGCTAAAAGTAATAGTTGCGACTATTCCTGCGGGAATACTGGGGTTATTGCTAGATGACTGGTTGGAAGCAAACTTTGGCACACCAATAATAATAGCGATAATGCTAATTTTATACGGAATATTTTTTATAATAATTGAAAGATGGAATAAGGGAAGAACTCCTAAGATAGAGCAATTGTCAGACATAACTTATGCTACAGCACTTGCGATTGGAATGTTTCAAGTGCTTTCGATGATTCCTGGAACGTCAAGAAGCGGAGCAACTATAGTCGGAGCTTTATTAATAGGTGTCTCTAGGGTTGCTGCTGCAGAGTTTACATTTTTTTTAGCAGTGCCTGTGATGTTTGGTGCCAGTTTTTTGAAACTAGTCAAGTTTGGATTTGATTTTACAGCATTCGAATTATTTCTTTTATTATTAGGAATGGTGGTTGCCTTTGCCGTGTCTGTTGTAGTAATTCGTTTTCTAATGGGATATATCAAAAAACACGATTTCCAAGTATTTGGTTGGTATAGAATAGTTATAGGGATAGTTGTAATCGTCTATTTTTCATTTATACGATAGTAAAATGGGATTGGTTTTCCGTAAATAATCGTGGGACGGACAAAATTTAGGAATAACTACGCAAATAATCCAATACTTTGTCTGTCCTCAATACCTCATAGTAAGAGAGTAGGTACAATTCTTTATACATTAAACAAGAAGTTAATAACATCACCGTCTTGCACTATATATTCTTTCCCTTCCGAACGTATCAAACCTTTTTCTTTTGCAAGTGCGAGATTTCCATTACATTCAACCAGGCTCTCGTATTTGATTGTTTCTGCTCTTATGAATCCTTTTTCAAAATCGGTATGTATTTTTCCTGCAGCTCCAGGTGCTTTCGTTCCTCTTTTGATTGTCCAAGCACGGCATTCATCTTTTCCCGCAGTTAAAAAGGAAATCAGGTCTAGAAGGCGATATGATGCATGTATCAATTTATCTAATCCCGACTCAGAAATTCCTAATTCTTGTAAGAATAAATGTTTCTCATCGTCATTAAGTTCTGCTATTTGCGATTCTATTTCTGCTGAGACTACGATTACTTCTGCATTTTCATTTGAAGCGAAATGACGAATTTCATCTACTAGCTTATTGTTAGCGTTATCTATGGCATCGTCTTCTGATACGTTCGCAACATAAATGATCGGTTTAAACGAAAGTAGGTCAAGGCTTTTTGCAAAAAGAATTTCAGAATCATCGAATTTTATCGACCTTGCAGGAATCCCATCACTCAGAGCGTCATTGATTCTCTTTAGCAAATCAAGTTGTGATTGTAACGACTTATCTCCTTTGAGATTTTTTGTAGTTTTTTGAATCCTTTTATCTATCACTTCAATATCTGATAACAACAATTCTGTATTAATGGTTTCAATATCGGCAATTGGATTTACTTTTCCATCGACATGAACAATGTTATCGTCCTCAAAGCATCTTACAACATGAACTATTGCAGCTACTTCTCTTATGTGCCCTAAAAATTTATTTCCAAGCCCTTCGCCTGTAGAAGCACCTTTGACAAGTCCGGCAATGTCACAAAATTCAATTGTAGTATAAACGGTCTTTCGAGAATCATATATTTCGTGTAGTTTCTTTATTCTTTCATCAGGCACTGTCACAACCCCCACATTGGGTTCTATAGTGCAAAAAGGATAGTTTGCAGCTTCTGCTCCAGCCTTAGTGATAGCGTTAAAAAGTGTACTTTTTCCTACATTTGGAAGTCCTACAATACCTAGTTTCATATTAATTATTGGCAAAATACGGTTTCGCATTCAAATCGCGACGAATATGCCATTCCTTTCTCTCTATGTTTTAGGTCGCACAGAGTCGGCCATTATATACTTGTTATGATTTATTTGTTTACTTATTCCCTGATTATAGTTCTTTCTATTTCTCGTTTTTAGCTTCCGCATCATTATCACATATCGGATTTGCATTATTTTTATCAATGGCTTTTGTGAGATTTTCATCTGTAGGTTCTATAGTATTTTCTTCTCCATTGATATCATCTATTAGAACTTCATCTGTAGATGTAATATTTTGTTCATTTGTTGACATTGCTTTGTGTTTCTTTAACATAATATAATATGCAACGGCGCATGCAATTAAAGCAACTATGCTCAGTAATTGTGCTTGTCTAATGTTTCCAATCATAAGACTGTCCGTTCTGAGTCCTTCGACGAAAAAACGTTCGAAGGAATATAGCATTCCATACAGTAAGGCTAATTGTCCTGGAAATATTCTTCTTTTTTCGTATATCATTAAGAAGATAAATATTCCTAAACACCATAAAGACTCATATAAAAAGGTAGGGTGCACAGCTACTCCATCTATTACTATTCCCCACGGCAAATCTGTTGGTCCGCCATGTGCTTCTGAATTGAAGAAGTTTCCCCATCTACCAATCGCCTGTGCAAGAGCTACTGTTGGAAATATAACATCCATCAAATCTAATATGCTAAATTTATATTTTTTTGCAACCAGTACTCCCACTATCAAACCTGCTATGATGCCACCATGAATTGCGAGACCACCCAAGCGGACGTCTATTATTTTTGCGAAATCTCCAGCATAAAGCTCCCACTCGAAGATTACGTAGTACAATCGTGCGCCTATAATTGAAAAGGGGATGAGCCATATTGATAAGTCTAAAACACGTTCACTTGGTATGCCAAACTTTGGTGCTCTTTTATAAGATAGCCAAATAGCTAGCCCGAAACCAGTTCCAATAAGTATGCCATACCACATAATATCTATTCCGAAAATAGTAAAGGCGATAGGGTTTGGTTGAAAATTAATCATATTATATGCTCCTCTAAGCTTAAAAAATTACTATATATTAATAATATATAATGGGTATAAAAGCAATATAAAGAAGTAAAATTATAGGAAGATTATCATATGTACCTGATTTCTGTTTTATTTGAGTGGCGAAACTATTAGAAATTCAATGCAAATTAGAGTTTTTACACAAAAAAAACACTTTACTTTTACTTCAATCAAATATATATTATAAATGTATGTATACAGATTCGTACACATCGTAATTATAAAAAATGTCTAAATGAGGAAAATAATGAGTCCAAATTTGAAGAAAAAGATTCTAGCAATAGTTTTAATAATAGCATTGATAATAACAAGCCTCAACTTGGCATTGGTTTTTTCGTATGCGTCGACATCTACGTGGTATGCTAGTATCAACGCACCCAATGGCGTTAATTTTAGAAGTACTCCGGAAATATTAGATAACAATATTATAGGTGCAATCTCAGATAATGTTAGTGTGGAATTGTTAGAATATCCCGACACTACTTACAAAGGAAGTGGATATACTTGGCAAAAAATATCATATAGCGGCAAGACCGGGTATGTTGCCGTAGATTACTTAGATAATATAAGGACTGTTTCGATTAGCTCGGATGTTGATTTCGAAACTTATTTGGTCGAACAAGGTTTTCCCGAAAGCTACATGCAAGAGCTGAGAGAGTTACATGCCCAGTATCCTAATTGGATTTTTATAGCCGATCATACGGGAATTGACTGGGATGATGCTGTATATCGTTTATCCAATCCTTCCAATAGGAGTTTAACAATGCTTTCCAAAAGAGACTCCTATAAATCTATGAGGCAGGGAGACTACGACTTCAATACCAATACATATATTGGCAAAGATAGTTCCCAATGGGTGTCCGCATCCACTCAGGCGGTGGCATATCATTTGGATCCTCGGCCTAATTTGTCAGAACCATGGATTTTCCAATTCTTGTCTATGGAATTTGACCCGTCTATCACAAAGGAACATTTGCAGAGCGTACTTGATGGGACTTTTATGGAGGGGGCATTGCCGACTCATGGCTCTAGTTATAGTAGAGGCAGTACGTATAATGACGTAATTTATAGTATCGGTCAAGAATACAATATTAACCCTATTTCTTTAGCTGCTAAAATTATCCAGGAAATGGGATCTGACGGAAATAGTGGGTCGAGAGGTGGATCGACGGGATACTATAACTACTTTAATATCAATGCATATGGTAATCCTGACCCTGTCGCAAATGGTTTAGCGTACGCAAAACAACAAGGCTGGAATACAAGAGAAAAATCTATAGAAGCCGGTGCAGATTTATTCGTAGATTACGTAGACAGAAATCAGTACACCACATACTTGAAGAAGTGGAATGTAATGAATGGCTTAAGCAGTGTAGGGACGATGCAATACATGACCAATATTGAGGGAGCAGACAGTGAAGCGGTATCTGTTGCAAAGGGATATGCAGACCTAAAAGACAGTGCGCTCGTGTTTAAAATCCCGGTTTATGAAAATATGCCGGAATTGACTTCTCCTAGGCCGTCGTCGACGGGGAATAACGATTATTATTTGACGGCTATTTCAATTACAGACACTGCCGTTTTGCCCTCATTTAATCGATATACGACTTCGTATAGTGCGACAGTAGAACATCATATTAGTACTGTAAATATAACTCCAATACTCAGCAACAGTGGAGCTACTGTGACAGGAGCGGGAGAGATCTCTTTAGCTGTAGGCAGTAATACAATACCGATTAGTGTTACGTCAACATCGGGAATATCTCAGACATATACGATTACTATTACACGGGAAGAACCGCCTCCGTATACGGCTACAGATTATGAAATCGACGAGTATGTCAAGGGAATAAAAGAAAAGACATCGTATGAAACTTTCATGAAAGATATAAGTGATGATGACATCTTTGTTTTAAATACCAATCTGGATAATACGAAAACAAAACTTGTGGATAAAGATGGAAATTCGGTAACAACTGGTTTTGTTGCAACCGGAATGACTTTGCAATTATATAGTAGTTCGGGTGAGCTGATAAAAGAGGCAGAGTTGGTCATCAAAGGTGATGTGTTGGGACTTGGCGAAGTTAATGTAATTGGAGTAAGGGCTATACAGTTGCATTTATTAGGAACAAGATTGCTTGAAGGTGCATATTTAGAAGCGGCTCTTATTTTATCAAGTGAAGATTTAACTATAACAAATGCTAGAGCGATTCAATTATACTTGCTAGGCGAATATGAAATAAAATGGTAGAGACCATTAATAAGTTTCTCGTATGAGACTTTATGCATAAAACTGTTTATAAGGAAAAATAATAAACATAAAATTAGTAGCATTTAAATTAGAATAATTAATTATAAGGGAAAAATATGAAAAAAATAGTTGTAATATTATTGTCTATTTTTATGATCAATAGTATAGTAGCCATGAATAATTATGAGGTATTTGCGAGTAGCGTGTCTATTTCAATGTCTGTGAGTAGCAGGTCTGTAACGGTAGGTGAAACGATTACGGTTACAGTAACCGCTCCAGGAATGACGTCCTTCGCATCCAATGTTACATTTGATAGCAGTATATTTCAATTCGTTGGGGGTACAGATGTAAATGGAAGTGGAGGGACTGTAACAGGAGTTCCGACTCCACCAGTAAATTCATTTTCGTTTAAACTAAAAGCTATTTCGGCAGGAACTTCTTCGATTGTGACTAGCAAATCTGTGGCTAGTGATGATTCATTAATTCCATTTACTGTTAATGCGGCTTCTGCGTCAGTGACTGTGTCAAATCAGTCTTCTGGAGGAAGTAGCGGAGGAAATAATAGTAGTGGACAATCATCAGGCGCTTCAGAGCCTACGGAATCTTCTAATAGTTATCTCAGTAGCCTAGAGGCATCGTCTGGTATATTGTCCCCAACATTTTCGAAAGATGTGTTTGAGTATGTACTATACGTTGAAAAAGGAATTACTGAGGTAGAACTATCTGCTGTTGCGGAGAATGATAAGGCGGAAGTGAGCGGATCGGGTAAATTTTACATAGGCGAGGATACTTCTGTAAAAACGGTTACTGTAACTGCGGAAGATGGTAGTGTGAGTGAATATAGCCTAACGTATAAAGTTTTAGAAGAAAATCAACTCTTGGTGAATGGGGAAGAGTACACTCTCAATTCCGAGCAAGATCCGGATGTAGTACCCAAGGGATTTGAAAAAGATGTTTCTTATTATAATGACAAGGAAATTCCGGTTTTTGTTAGTAAAGATGGCGAGATAATTTTAGCACTTATGACAAATTCCGAGGGGATACAATCATTGTACGTGTTTGATGTGGTTGAACATGTATTTGAACCTGCACAAACAGTCATAATAGATGATGTTTTATATTTAGTTGTAGGTTCAAATTTGGATATGATTTATAGTGCAACAGGCGAATCGGGTTTTATTCTTAGAGATCCGACTACCGATATATTTACCCCTATATCCAATGTGGCGCAAAATGAAAACAATGAGAATAAGCTTGAATTTGCTAGTTTAATAGGGACTTTGTTTGGAGGAATATATGCAAGTGCAGAAACTGTAGATTCTGGTGAGACGACCGATACACCTCAAACTGATGCTAACGAAGGTATAATGCTAATAAACAATGGGGACGAGGATAACAGTGTGCCTGTGGATGATGTCGCCGCTCCTTACAGTGAAATATTGATTGATACTATACCATATACAGTCGAGACAGCGGATCAGTATGGGTTGCTTCCGGATGGGTTTGAACAAGCCACAGCTATGTATGGAGAAGATGAAATTACTGTCTACAAGAGCCACGACGGATTGCTCTCAATAGTAATCGTAATGGATACAAAGGGAAATGCTTCATTGTTTATGCTAGATGAAGAAATGCAAGAGATCCAACCCGTATCAACTACGGATGTTAATGGCAAAAAATACATAGTGATTTCTTCGGGATTACAAAAGCTATATGAAGATAATAACGAGTCGGGATTTGTAATATATGACCCAGCGGAAGAGGAGATCGTCGATGTTCCTAGCAATCAAAATGTTACCAGTGCGTCTTTGGGACTTTTAGATTATTCGACAATGATTTTTGTTCTATTTGCGATTATAATAATCTTACTAGTAGTAACCATAGTATTGCAAATCTATAATATTAAGCTGAAGAAAAGAATTTTGAACAATATCGATTCTACTGACGAGGATGATGTATTTATAGATATCGATGTTCTTCCGGAAAATGACGAAGAATTTACTGTTAATCCTAGTTTGGATGATTCAATGGAATCTCTTTCTGTTGACACAATTGCTGAAAAAGTACAAGTCGAGGATTTTGAAATAGAAAAAAAGGAATTAGAGGAAAGCATAAGTAATATTAATACTGCTCATATGGATAGTGAATCCGAAAAACCACGTGAAATATCACGCAAAGAATTGAACAAAATAGATGAATAATACAGTTGAATAATGTAAGATATGGCATTTTTCATTCCGCGTAAATCATATATTTAATAGGATGTGGATATTTATATGGAGTAAAATATTAGCATATAATAAAAATTATCGTATAATCAAAATTATCTTCTTGACAGTTGTAGTAAAAAAAAGTTATAATAACGTAGTTATGAAGAAAATAAAATAATCAAATTATGAGGAGGTGTAAATAAATGGCAGTACCTAAACGAAAAACGTCAAAAGCAAAAAGAGATAGTAGAAGAGCTCCCAATATGAAAAAATCATTGCCAGGACTATCTACTTGTCCACAATGTCATGAGCCTAAATTATCACATAGAGTTTGTCCTAATTGTAATTATTACAATGGCAAAGAGATTGTACAAGCAGAAGCATAGTCTTTGATTGTACATTTTAATTTAGAATTTAAAAAAGTGCAGCGTAGCTGCACTTTTTTTGTTGAAGATATTATTATATCATTTTCTTGGCGAAAATAAGGAAGTAATGAACATTTATTAATATTGTTGTGATTTTATCTTGTAAAATTACAAAGAGACTGCCTGTAGCGAGACTATTTTATTACTACCCTTGCCATTTATCGACTGAGTCCCAACTTCTTTGAATCCCATTTTTTTATGAAATTCTAGAGAGCCTGGATTTGGTGGTTCTATATTTATTTCGCATGTCACTATGTCATAACCATTTTCTTTTGCGAATAAGAATAATTTTTTATATAATTCTTTTCCAACTCCCTTGCCGTGGTGACAGGGCGAAATGACTATTCTATCTACGTATAAGAATTTATCATATCTTTGCTCAAACCATTTGTAATTTACACTGTCGTATTTCTTTCCTTCACAAAAAGCCATGATGAAACCAGCAAATTGGTTGTCGATTAGTGCGACTTTATTTAATGTTGCTTCCTTACTCATTTCTAAGTACTTATTAAGATCCATGTCTGAAAGGAAATGAACAAGTTCTTCGTTTAAAGATAGAATTTTTTCATAATATTCTTCTGTGGGTGAAACAATTTTAATCATTTTTTTCTCTCTTCATATAAATAGTAACATTGATTTTTTATATTTCATTATTGAAACAGTGAAGATATGAAATGCAATATAGGGTTGTTATGATATATGTATCCTGTGAAGAATGATGATTCCATATGATTCATCATTGAATCGCTCCAGTTTTCGTTTAGGATTGATACGAGAGGAATGGTTACAGCGAGGACAATCAGGACAATAAGTATTCCGGTGAATGCACCAAAAACAATTCCTAGTAAAGAGTCAATTTTTTTACTTTCTCCTTTTTTATACTTTTTGGAGAACATTCGTTTAAATATAAATAGGATGATTAATGTAACGATTACGATTAGTACAAAAGATATAATTGTAACAATGAAACTTGTTAGTAATTCAACCGAATCACTTAAACCTTCTTTTAGGAAATCAGGAACTACATTGTAAAAGCCATTCGTGTCAAAGGTGTTCCCAAGACTATTTCCTACCATGCTATGAATTGTATCAAATAGGTTTGTGTTTTCCACAAAAAAGTCGTAAACGTTGTTTGTGAAAACGATAGCAAGGATTAGTGGAAGAAGAAAACTAGAGAAGTTTACAAACGATAGTACGAATCCTCTTCTTTTGCCGTCAAATATTGATACTGCGAGAAACAGTACGATAATAAGATCAAAAATCATAATTAATATTGTACTCATCACTACTTGCTTAGTAAGATAATGAAAGCACTTTTCCTTTCTAAAATTTTACTGGTTTGGACACTAAGCTTCCTATTGGTTCGAACAACTAGTTTTTTAAATAGTATATGGTTTTAATTCTTTATATTGATGGTCATTCGAAAAATTATTTATGTATTTTAATATACATTATTAGTATGTAATTTTCAAGAGAAAAAAAACTTGCGTTGAAAAAACACGCTAAAGAAGCATAATTAAAATTCTGATATGAATAACAGTATAGTACTAAAATATAAATTTCATATTCACTTTGAGTGAGCTAAGATGTATAAAAAATACTTTTTTCATTGTTTTTGTGAATTTATAAAAAATTTACACAATAAGGAAAATATGTGTTGACAACAAGGTGTGAGAGATGTATTATTGTGTTGTAAATAAATTATTTGCTAGACAAGTTTATAGAAAAAAGTAAATGTATGGAGGTAATTATGATTATTGGAGTTCCAACGGAAATTAAGTCTTTTGAGAATCGTGTTGCTTTGACGCCTGCAGGTGCGTATGAGATGGTATCGAATGGGCATGAAGTCTATATTCAGCAAGGTGCTGGATTAGGTAGTGGGTTTGAAGATGATGAGTATGTAGAAGTAGGTGCAAAAATATTATCGTCTGCGAAAGAGGTATTCGACACTGCAGAAATGATAATGAAAGTAAAAGAACCATTGCCTGCGGAATATAATATGTTCCATGAAAATCAAATATTATTTACATACCTCCATTTGGCGCCGGATGCACCCCAAACAGAGGCTTTAATGAAGGCTAAAATTGTCGGCATTGCATATGAAACGGTTACTCTTTCCGATGGTTCTTTGCCATTGTTGACTCCAATGAGTGAAGTTGCAGGAAGGATGTCTGTTCAAGTCGGTGCACGCTTGTTAGAAAAGATAAATGATGGAAGAGGCGTCCTTCTTGGAGGAGTTGCCGGTGTAGAAAGAGCGAATGTAGTTGTTATCGGCGGTGGTGTAGTAGGAACAAGTGCTGCGAAGATGGCAATGGGATTAGGTGCAAATGTAACTATACTTGATGTGTCTGTAAAGAGACTTACATACTTTGATGATATTTTTGGAAACAAAATTACGACTTTGATGTCTAACCCATTCAATATATCCCAATCGTTAAAGGATGCAGATTTAGTCATTGGTGCTGTATTGATTCCAGGTGCAAAAGCACCAAGATTAGTATCAGAGGAAATGGTTATGAACATGAAAAAAGGTTCCGTAATAGTAGACGTTGCTATTGATCAAGGTGGTTCAATTGAAACAATTGACCGTATTACTACTCACGATAATCCATATTTTGTAAAGCATGGAGTAGTTCATTACTCTGTTGCTAATATGCCAGGAGCAGTTCCTAGGACTTCGACTATGGCACTTACTAATGCAACCCTTCCTTATGCGATTAGGATCGCAAATAAAGGTGCGGAAAAGGCTATGAAAGATGATAGGGCGCTATTTGAGGGCTTAAACGTGTATAAGGGAGCATTGACTAGACCTGAAGTTGCAGAGGCTCAAAATTTACAATATACTGATCCTTCTACATTGTTCTAAGTTTTAAATCTAGGTTAATGGGCTAATTTGCCTACCTGATTAGGACATGCAGTTCTTGTAACAAGACACAGAATTATATATTTAAAACAAAAGGTGTGTGCGTATTATGCATGCACCTTTTTAAATTATAAACATGACACGATGCCCGTCTCTATATGTTACGGAGCATTTCCGACTTTCAGTGGTGAGTACATAATCTCCCACTGAAACCCCGAGAGGCTAATCGCATCTCGGACTAGCTTGCAATCTTTGGTACAGACTAATCATGCAAGCACGTTAGATCCTTAGCTTCGATTAAAGCAAATTTAGTAAATATTTGGTAAATAATTAGTAAATTTGGCTTTTTTTGATTGCTAATTCAGGGAAAAGATGCTATAATATGTGATGATTATAAAAGAATATGGAGGTAAATCATATGAGTGGAATTTTTGGTAACTCTATACCTTTAATGAAAAAGTCATTAGATTATCTATGGAGTAGGCAAACGGTAATTTCAAATAATATTGCACATGTTGATACTCCTGGTTATAAAGCAGGCGTAGTTACTTTTGAAGAGCAATTCAAAAGAGAATTAGATGTGGCACTCGAGAGTAATGATTTTGATAAAATAAGAGAAACTCTTGAGAGTGGAAATATTATGCAAATTGAACAAAAAGATGATGAAGCGAAAGCCGATGGGAATAACGTCAATATGGATGTTGAGCAAATGGAAATGACAAGGACGGCGATGCAGTATCAATTTGTAGCACAGTCTATAACAGATGACTTGACAAGACTGCGTACAGTAATAAAGGGACAATGATATATCAATTACTCAAATGCATTTTGAGTTTTTATAACTATCGATTAATTACAATGGGTATAGGAGAGCAAAAATGAATACAGAATTTATTAAACCACTGCAACCACTAGGATCGATAAACGAGACAACCTTGGTGGATTCTAACGAGAATTCGGGAAGCGTTTTTAGAGGAGTGTTCGAAAGTGCCATAGAAGATGTACGGCAGGCGCAATGGGAGTTGGATGAACAGCAATATTTGCTTGCAACAGGGCAAGTAGATGATGCACATGCTGTTTCTATTGCAGCGGCAGAAGCTCAACTGACAGTAGACCTGCTTGTTCAACTAAGAAATAGTGCTGTAGAAGCTTATAATGAAATAATTAGGCTTAATATATAATTTTTACTACTTGTTGTTATAAGGTGAAAAGGTAAGAAATGAGCAAAGAAGGGCGTTCTTTTAATCTTAATAATACTTTTGCAAATGCAAAGCAAAAATCAAAAGATGTTTTGAACAAAGCTAAAGATAAGACCAATAAATATTCTAAAAGACAAAAAATAATTGCAGCTGCTATTGCTTTTGGAGTTATTGTTTTGGCTATAGTCATTGCAATTGCCCTTAATCAAGGAAGGTATTCGGTACTTTTTACCGGTGTTGAAGCTGCGGAAGCCGAGCAAATCATTGCAAAATTGCAAGACGATGGCATTTCATATAAATATACACCTGGTGGTGACATTGAAGTGCTGGACGATGTCGTAGAACAAGTTAGGGTATCTTTGGTTTCTGAGGGGTATCCAAAAAGTGGATTTACATACGATACATATATAAATAATGCTAGTGGTATGACTACTGCTACAGAAAAAGAAGTTTACCAACTCTATGAACTCCAGGATAGAATAGGTGCGACAATAAGGTATTTCGAAGGAGTTCAAGATGCAAAGGTAACTATTGCATTACCTGAGGAGAACAAATACATACTTCAGAGTGAAGAGGATGCCGAAGGCGCAACTGCGAGCGTAATGCTTGACTTGGAGCCTGGCGTTGTCATGAGATCTGAGCAAGCTGCCGCAATCCAATTACTTGTAGCCAGAGCCGTCCAGGGAATGGACGAATCTGATGTTGGTGTCTTTGATAGCAATGGAATGACCATTTCATCCGACAACGAAGCATCAACTTCTGATGCAAAAAGTATCGGTGAAGAAGTTGCGATGAGAATTGAAAACACTTTAAATGCTAAGATAACTAATGTGTTAGCTCCTTTTTATGGTGACAGTAATATCAAAGTATCTGTCCGTGCTCAAGTTGATGTTCAAAATATTCAAAGTGAATCAATAACTTATACTACGCCGGAGAAAATAGATGAAAACGATAAGCAAGGAATAGTAGAAAGTGAAGATTCATATATCATTTATGAAGATGGCACTGTCGAGGGTGGTGTTCCTGGCACAGAAGAAAACAGTGAAGATATCCCACAATATAACACATTGCCAGAAGGAGCAGGTGATGTAATTAGTGCAGATGTCTCTAGGGAATATCTTGTAAATCAACTAACAGAACAAGCACTGTCAGACCAGGCAGTCCTAAACGATGTTTCCGTGTCTGTTGCAATCAACACAGAGGAAGGCTCGGATAACGATGTTCCATCAGCAGATCTAATCGAGTTGGTTCAAACCGCTGCAGGAATCGAAGAAGATTCCTCTACCGAAATGATAACTATTGTCAAATCTCCATTTTATGAAGAATCATATTTGATAGGATTTGATAAGATAATTCAAGACATATTAAACAATCCTATTCAATCGATTGTTATAGCGATATTGGTATTAGTAGCTACAATTTTGCTACTATCATTCCTGTTGAAGAGGGCGCGTAAGCGTAAAGCACAACGTGCAGAAGAAGCCCTGAGGGCCGAAGCCGAGGCTGAATTGAAAAAGACAATTCCTATTTTGGCCGAAGATGAGGAAGATGGATTGGATGAAATTCTAGGTCTAAATTCAGGAAAATATCTCGAATTAAAAGAACTAGTTAGAGGTTTTGCTAATGATGATCCAGAAATAATGGCGCAAGTGTTGCATGAAATGCTTGGTGGAGGAGAAGTATAAATGTCAGATGTGTTAAGTGTAGCGTCCGGAAATGTTGGAAGAAAAGCTGCAACAATAATTACTACTCTTGGGGCGGAAAAAGCTTCCAAAATATATAAACATTTGGATGAAAGCGATATTAGAAAAATCACAATTGAAGTTTCTAAACTCGGGACTGTCGAACTAGAGGAGAGAGAACAAACCCTTAAAGAATTTTATAAATTTTGTTTGACAAAAAAAAGTGTTGCCGAAGGTGGATATGAATATGCGAAAGCTATTCTTGAGAGAGCTTTTGGAGAAGAAGAAGCGGCAGACATGCTTGGTAAAGTTTCGAAATTCTTGAAAAACAGGACTTTTGGATTCATGAATAGCTTAGACGAAAAAAGCTTGCAACTTATGCTCCAAGGAGAACGTCCACAGACGATAGCTTTGATACTCGCATATCTTGATCCCGAAGCTGCTGCAAGAGTGCTAATACAGCTGGGAGATGAGGAGTCTGTTCAAGTTATTGAGTCTATTGCTCAGATGGAGGGTGCATCTACAGAAGTTGTTCAATTAGTCGAAACACAGATGTATAAAAAACTAGAAACAGTTATGCATACCGGTGAGACTACGGCAGGTGGTATATCGCATACCGCTGCTGTGATGAACTTCATGGATAGAAGAAACGAAAAAATCGTATTCGACGAACTCGACAAGCACAATCCTGATTTGGCAACCGAAATACGTAAGAGAATGTTTGTATTTGAGGACATCTCCAAGATGGATCCTCGCTCTATACAAAGATTTGTTCGAGATTGCGATACTAAAGATATTGTTTATGCACTTAAGGGATCTACTCCTGAAATGTCCGAAGTGTTCTTTGCAAACATGTCAAGTCGTATGGCAGAGTCAATCCGTGATGATTTAGAAGTCTTACACAATGTAAGACTGTCAGATGTTGAGCAAGCACAACAAACCATCGTATCTAAAATCCGCAGCTTAGAGGAGGCTGGAGAATTAATGACGAATAAGGCAGGAAAAGGTGATGTCATTGCTTAGAATTACGCGAAATGCTGAAAATGTAAGTAATTTTAATGAGTATACCGAATTTGATAATCCGCTATTCTCTCAGAGCACATTAGAATTCAACTCTGATAAAATATCTGAAGATAATTTTTCTGACGATAGTTCCTCCGAGATGGTAAGTAACGAGGATAATAATACAGAACAGATATTAGCTAGTGTTGAAAATCCTAATCGTGTAATAGACGACATCAATAATGAAGCTAATTTGATAATCGAAAATGCAAAGAAAGAAGCACTAGAAATAAAGGAAAATGCACAAAAAGAACTCGAAAACATCCAAAAAGACATAAATATTTTGAGAGAGCAGATAGAAAAAGAAGCTTATGAAGAGGGGTTTAATCTTGGGCAAGACGAAGGATATAAGGCTGGATTAAATCGCGGAGAAGCAGAAATAAAATCTTCATATAAACAAGAGTATCTAGATTTTAGAAATTCGATCAGTGATCAGATAATAGAATTAGAAAAAGAGAAACAGCAATTTTTGGATAAATATATCGAAGATTTGAAAGATGTTTCAATATCGATTGCAGAAAAAATTGTACATGCAAATCTAAAAGGGCATGCAGAAGTTGTTTCTAGGATGATTTTAGCTGCAACGGAGAAAATGAAAAAAACTTCATGGGCGAAAATCTATATAGGACAAGATGAAGAGAGTGTTACCATACAAGGAAATAGGGAATTTCTAAATAGTATTTCTCGAATTGCTGATCAAGTAAAAGTTGTTTTTGTCGACGAGGAGGGTACATGCATTGTTGAGACTCCGGAAGGAATTATCGATTTAAGTGTCAAAACACAAATAGAAAATGTTAGAGATATTCTTAAAAAAGAGAATGCCTAAAATGCACTTGTATGATTAATAGCATCCCCAATTCAGATGTTGATGAAATTACTGTAATAGTTAATATTGTAAGACTTTAAAAAAATAATAGAGGAATAATGTGTTAAAAGAATGGGCTTCGAGAATAAAACAATCTGAAACCGTTAGCTATATTGGGAAAATAGAGAGAATTGTGGGAATGTCGATGGAAGCTCGTGGAATAACGGCGAGTATCGGCGAAATTGTAATGATTTACAGCGAGGAAGAAAAAAGACAAATTCCTACCGAGGTTATTGGATTCGAGGGAGATGTAATAAAACTAATGGCATACGAAGATATGCCAGGTCTAGGTACAGAAAATTTCGTAAGAAGTACAAATAAAAGGTTAAGGATACCTGTAGGTGATTTTCTAAAAGGTAGGGTTATCGATGCACTCGGAAATCCTATGGATGGTGGAGAGCCATTTGTAACAGATAAATATTATTATGTAGATAATCCTAGGGTTAATCCACTAGACAGGCCTCCGATAAAAGAGACATTACATTTTGGTGTTAAAGCAATAGATACCCTTCATACTATAGGAAAAGGTCAGCGGATTGGAATTTTTTCGGGCAGTGGAGTTGGAAAGAGTACTTTACTAGGCATGATCGCTAAAAACATGAAGGCTGATATAAATGTAATAGCATTAATCGGTGAGCGTGGCAGGGAAGTCGGCGAGTTTGTTGAAAATGACCTGGGCGAAGAGGGAATGAAAAGAACTGTTTTGGTTGTTGCAACTTCTGACCAGCCTGCGATGCTTAGAATGAAATGTCCTTTAGTTGCTACGACGATTGCAGAATATTTTAAAGATCAGGGTCTAGATGTGCTCTTGATGATGGATTCTTTGACTAGATTTGCAATGGCTCAACGTGAAATAGGATTGCTTACCGGGGAACCTGCAATAGCTAGGGGATATACCCCATCGATATATGCTGAATTCCCTAAACTTCTCGAGCGAAGTGGAAACTTCAAAAAAGGGTCTATTACAGGTGTTTACACCGTGCTCGTCGAAGGTGACGACGTGAATGAACCTATCTCCGATACCGCTCGTGGGATATTGGATGGACATATAGTTTTGAGTAGAAAGCTTGCAAATGCAAATCATTTTCCGGCTATAGATGTAAGTGCGGGTGTTTCGAGACTTATGAATATGATAGTTTCAGAAGAGGAAAAACTACTTGCTTCGAGAGTTAGAGATATCTTGAGCATATATGAGCAAAACGAGGATTTAATTTCGATAGGAGCTTATCAGGCAGGAACAAACCCTAAGATAGATTATGCACTAAAAAAAATAGATAAAATTAACGATTTTTTGAAACAAGACATACATGAGACATTTGATAGAAAAGAAATGATCCAAATGCTTCAAAATGTATTTATAGAATGATTTTCTTAGATTGAAAAGGCGTATCCGGCATGGGGCAAGATTGGAAAGAGTATACAAACGAGGAATTATTTTCGAAATATATCGAAACTCGTAACATAGAATGCAAGCAGGAATTATCGCTCAGATATTTGCCTATAGTTAAGTCAATTGCAATTCAAATGAGAAATGTATACGCCAGTTTTTTTGAGCTCGAAGATATTGTTAATGAGGGTGTAATCGAGCTACTGAAGGCTATCGATAGATACAATCCCGATATGAATGCAACATTTGACACATATATATCAAAAAGAATGCGTGGAATGATTATCGACGTTGCTAGAAAACAAGATTGGGTTTCAAGGGCGGATAGAAAAGGCTACTCCGTTATAATGCGTGCCTCCGAGGAATACTATCAAAACAGTGGAATAAATCCTTCGCTTTCAGAGCTGGCAGAACTCACGGGATATGCAGAGGATGAATGTATAGACATCATGAGTAAATCTAATATGATGAATATTGTGTCTTTAGATAAAGCATTAGAGGAAGCCGGTGAACATAGTAGAGTGTTTTTTGAAGCTTCATCAGATAAGACCATGGATCCCTCTCAAATTTTTGATGAATCAAATCAAAAAGAGATGTTAATTAAGGCACTCGAGGAGCTTAACGAACAAGAGAGTTTAGTTATATCTTTATATTATAATGAAGAATTGAATATGAGTCAAATTTCAGACGTTCTTAACATTAGTTCTGCTAGAGTATCTCAAATACATAGCAAGGCTATCAATAAGCTAAAAGAGCAATTGAATAGTATATAGGAGGAAAATATGTTTCAAGGATTTTACCAAATTACTTCGGGAGTTTTGTCACAACAACGAAAATTAGAAGTTGTATCTAATAATATGTCGAATGTATCTACTCCTGGATATAAGAGCGACGAAATGACAATTAGGAGTTTCGGTGAAGAAATGACTTATCGAATGGGAAGATATGATAAAGAAGATCCGGTAGCTATCGGCAATTCTGGAAAGATGGTGGTAGCGGATAGGTTGTATACCGATTATACCATTGGTTTCATGAAATCCACAACGAATCCTTTAGATTTCGCACTATTAGACCCTGGTTTCTTTGTAGTTGAGGGAGCAGACGGAGTTGGATATACCAGAGATGGCTCTTTTTCTCTTGACGAACAGGGATTCCTAGTATTACAAGGATTTGGAAGAGTTCAAGGCACTAATGGGGATATTTTCTTAGGTACAGACAAGATAAACGTAGATCCATTGGGGAATATATTTGATGAATCAGGGAATACTTTACTTGGCACACTGAGGATTGTAGATTTTGCGAACTATGATACAGATTTAGTAAAGGACAGAGGGACAGTATTTACAGCTGTAGGCCAACCGATAGAAATAACTGATTTTAATATTAGACAAAAAGCGCTTGAAATTTCAAATGTAGAGCCTATCGAACAAATGACGTCAATGATTGCGGCACAAAGAGCCTTGCAAAGTAACTCTCAAATTCTCAGGATGTACGACGAGTTAAATGGAAAAATTGTTAGTAGACTAGGAGCTGTGTAAAATAACAGTATCTTAATTAATTTGATTAAGCTATAGAAAGGATATTAAACATGAGTATATCAATATATACGGCAGCCCAAGGAGCTAGAGCACAACAAGAAAGATTAGACACTATCGGAAATAATATAGCGAATATAAATACGTATGGTTATAAAACTAAACAGTCAGTTTTTTATGAATTGCTACATCATAATATGAAAGAACCTGAGGAAGCAGATAGTCTTTTAACATCTGGAGCAGGGGTAGCCGTTAGCCATACCAACACGAATTTTACTCAGTCCGGCCTAGTCCCTGCCTCTACATATGACTATGCAATAGAGGGAGAAGGATTTTTTATGCTAGAAGATCCTGTAACACAAGAGATTACTTATACACGTGCAGGGAATTTTCAATTATCATTGAGAGCGGATGGGTTCTATCTAGTTACCGATAATCGCAAGTCAGTCTTAGATGCGGAAGGCAATCCTATCATGGCAATTTACGACGAGGTTAGCGGTGAAACTTCTCTATCATCGACTCCCGGAATATATACTTTCAATAATACAGATGGTATGCTAAGTGTCGGTGGGAGTGAATTTAGCCCATTGGCAAAAAATGGTCCGCCTGTCTTAAATCCCGAAGCTAGATTATTACAAGGGTACTTAGAATTATCAAATGTAGACACTGCTGTAGAGTTTACAGAAATGATTGAAGCATCAAGGTCTTATTCTTATGTAATAACAATGCTAAAAACTTCGGATGAAGTGCTTCAAACGATTAATAGTTTGAGAGGATAGAAAAATGAATAATTACGAAGAAACTACAGAAATGGGCAAGGATTTGATGCGAGAAATTGGAAGTATTGGCACAGGCAATGCTTCGACAGCCTTATCTGCGCTTCTAAATACCAAGATCGAAATGATTCCGCCCGAAGTAAGGATTTTGCCCTTGCAAGAAGTCGCTACGTCACTCGGATTTCCAGAAGACGAAGTTATGGCGATATTGTCAAAAATGTCGGGTAATGTTAATGGAATTATACTTGTGATATTACATCTTAATTCGATCGATACAATCATAAAAACCATTACAGAAAAAAATATCACGAAGTATTCAGACCTTGATGAAATGGATTATTCTATTATTACAGAAGTCGGAAATATTTTAATATCATCATATGTAAATGCAATGAGCGCAATGACAGAATTTGATATAGAACTATCGGTTCCTGTCTCTGCGATAGATATGATTGGTGGAATTATGAATGTTCCACTTGCCGAAGTTGGTTTTGATGTGGACTCCCTTATGCTTGTCTCAGGAAGATGTAACATTGAAGATCAATATCACGATATGAATGTTATCATGGTTCCGAATATGGAATCTCTAGATGCAATCATGAAAAAGCTAGGAATAGAATAATGGCTGACGATTTAGTTGTTCAGATTGCTGACATGAAAATGAAAAAAAATGATGGGAAGATAATCACATATGCCTTAGGTTCATGTGTTGGAATTTCTCTTCATGATCCTATAACGAAGATAACTGCATTGATACATGTACTATTGCCAGAAGCACCTGCCAATAGTAAAGGCACTGGTAGCTTTAAGTTTGCGGATACCGCAATTCCGGAGACACTAAAAATGATGGCAGCGCAAGGTGGTTTTAAATCTAGGTATATATGCAAAATTGCAGGTGGCGCCAAGATGTTTAGTATTTCAGCTTCTACTTTGATGGGTTCTATAGGTGATAGGAATGTCGAGAAGACAAAAGAAATATTACGCAAAGAGGGAATAAATATATCTTCTTCCGAAACAGGCGGTGAACATGCAAGGACAATGATTGTAGATGTTGCAACGGGAGAAGTTCTTATCCGTTCAGCCGGAAAAGGTAACTCCAGACTATAATCTGCGCGATACTTTAAATTCATATAGTAGTTTAACTCAATTACAAATTTATATTGACTGAAACTATAGGGAAACAGAAAGGTTTATGATATGAAAAGAGCTGAAATACTGATGGAAACTGGCACGAACGAAATTGAGATAATGAAGTTTACGATTTGTGACGAAGTATATGGAATAAACGTCGCAAAAGTTAAAGAGATAATGTTATCTGATAGAGCCAAGGCTGTTCCAGGCTCTCATACAGTTGTAGAAGGAGTTTTTAAACCTAGAGATAAAATGATCACAATTGTAGATTTACCTCTATACCTTACAAATGAATCCCATCCGATAGAAGAGAAACATTTGCTGATAATAACACATTTTAATAAGGTAGACATCGCATTTAGGGTTCATTCTGTACTTGGAATAGAGCGAATGTCATGGGAAAATGTGAAGAAACTTGATTCTACATTGGCAAATGGACAAGATGGTCTTGCTACAGGGATCGCGGAGTGTAATGGAGAATTAATCGTAATTTTAGATTTCGAAAAAATTGTTGCGGATATTGAAAAGACGGTAGCTCTTGATGTAGATGCGGTAGAGGAAGTAATTGATGCAGATCGACACAAATATAGAATTTTAATAGCCGAAGATTCCGAACTTCTCGCGTCATTGATTACTCAAGCACTTGTTAAAGCGGACTATAAGAATTTTATTCGATTCAATAATGGAAAAGAACTTTGGGAGCATCTCAATACAATAGATTCAAATTCGTTGCGAGAAGATGCGAATCTTATTATAACTGACTTAGAAATGCCCCAAATGGACGGGCATCGCTTGATAAAACTAGTGCGAAACAGTAGTAAATTCAATAAGATTCCTATTTTAATTTTTTCATCTATTATGTCGGAGCAAATGGAAATAAAGGGAAGAGAACTAGGTGCCGATGCACAGTTGTCTAAACCCGAAATTGTAAATTTAATTAATATAATTCAAATACTACAAAAGAAATGGGAACAATAGAAAAAGTGGAAAGGAAAAGGTATATTTCATACTCATTTAGATGATTAATTATAATATACCGGGAGTTAAGGATGGCTGTAATAATAGCACTTACGAATCAAAAAGGTGGTGTAGGAAAAACTACTACGACTACAGCGTTGGTTGCTGGATTCATAAAATCTAACAAAAAGGTATTGTCGATTGATTTAGATCCGCAGGGGAATTTAGGATTTCATTTGGGGTTTAATATAGAAGATGGACAAGGCATATACGAAGTTCTTAAGGGAAGTGTTAATATTAAAGATGCAATAAAAACTACAGATACTTATGGAGATGTTTTGACCTCCAATATTTCACTTAGTGAAGCAGAGACTACTCTCAAAGGTGAAGAGCGTCAAAAATTACTACAAAAAGCATTGGCTCCTATTAAAGACGAATATGATTACATCCTTATCGATACGCCTCCTGCATTGAATATATTGACTGTGAATAGTTATGTTTCTGCCGATTATCTCATTATTCCTATGGCGGCTGAAATACTCAGTCTAGTAGGAGTTTCTCAAATTAAAGACACAATAGAAGCTGTCAGGGCGAGTTTGAATCCCAACTTGAAAATATTGGGAATATTGTTAACAAGGTACAATGCAAGAACCAATTTATCAAGAGAAATAGAAGAACTTGCTTCATCAGTTGCGAGCCAAATTGGAACCGTGATTTTTAAATCGAAAATCAGGACAGGGATTGCCGTTGCGGAATCCCCTGCCCATGGTCAAAGTGTAATAGATTACTCACCACATTCAAAAGTTGCGGTGGACTATAGAGATTTCATTACAGAGGTAATGAATAAAATCTAACAAAAATATATAATATACATAAATGATCGGAGACATAAAATGGCGAAAAAATCAAGTAAAACGGATAGAGTCCTAAATCTAATAATGGCTGGAACCGATGAAAGTTCTGATGCCGACAGCACGAATCAATCACAGCTTGGAGCTGAAAATAAAAAAGATAATCAAGATGTTACAATAGTTAAAAATACTAGTCTTGACGAGGATGTGGTCAAGACAATAAATGAAGCATTGGAAACGGAGATTTCACAAATGAAAACGGAAGAACAAAAAACAAATGATAATACTGGAGAGGTTGCTACTGATCAAAAGGTGAGTAATGATTCTAATGAAAACATCGAACCAGATTTTGTTGTTCAAAACATGATGCAATCACTTGTACTTGAGTTAATCCCCGAATACGTTGAAAGCATGGACATTTGTACTTGTGAGAGATGTGCTGCGGACATAGAAGCCTTGGCATTATCTGCATTGCCTGCAAAATATGTCGTCGTAGAGCCACATGCCATTTCACCGCTCAAAAACTATTACAGAAGCAAGTTTTCGAGTAGAATTACTGTAGAACTTATGAGGGCTGCCCAAAAAGTTAAACAATCACCAAAGCATAAGTAAGACTAATATAAATCTACCATCTTGCGTAGCAAGAGCGGATAGAACGATAAATAACCCCTCTAAATAATAGATTGCACGGAGTACGGGTTATTTATATAAGGCATTTAATTTTGATATCTTTTCACTTGTATTAATAGTTTTATCACCGAGCCTTTTCAACCATCGTATTGTAAAGGCTATTTTTAGTGAAAACTTATTGAAACTTGTTGGAAATATCAAAAAAAAACTTAATATTTTTATTTTTTTGTCGATATCTATTATAGAGATATTTATATTAGTTTATCTATTATTCATACATTGATAGATTACTATAATAGGAAGTATATAAATTTACATTGAAATTCATGAAAGTGAGGAATATATAATGTCAACAATAAGCGGATTAAGCAGTAGTACCGTAAACGATATAAGAGGATACGGCGGATTAGCTAGCGGACTAGATAGAGATACCTTGATCGAGCAAATGACGTATGGTACTCAAAGCAAAATAGACAGTTTAAATCAAAAACTAGAATTGGAAGAGTGGACGCAGGAAGCAATTCGAGCAATAACGACATCTATGAACGATTTTAATAATAAATATATGTCATACTCTTCTACTACAAATCTGTTTGCATCGAATATGTATTCGTATAATTCAATATCATCTCTAGGCGATAATGCAGATAGTATTAGTGTAAGTGGGTCTGGTGCGACCGCACATAATCTATCAATTCTTGGAATAAAGCAATTAGCTTCCGATGCAATTATGACTACTAGCGGATATGCATCGGAGCGTACTCTCAGTTTTAATTCTATCGGAGGATCAACTCTTGCCCAAGAAGTTGAAGTAGATACTGTGAGAGGTAAAACATTGCAATTAGATATAGATGGGCGCGATATAAATGTTATTTTGAAAGAAGGTGACTACTCCACAATAGATAGTGCAATTGCCTTGATAAATGAATCCTTTGAAGGTATTACTATTAGTGATACATTAAATCTTTCAGATCTTATTGAAGTGCAAAAATCTGCATCTGACCCTACTAAATTGGAATTTGTTCAAGGTGCTGATGCTTCTAGTACTGTAACAATTAAGAAAGAATCAAATGAATTATTGAAGAATATTGGATTTGACGAGCTCGAAGATGCAGGTGCGGTTCTTACAAGTAGTGGCATTGCAGGAACAAGTGAATACTCGGGAACTGTTACAAAGAAATTAACAGAACTTCTTGGTAATGCTACTTTAGTATTTGATTATAATGGAACAACGGAAAGTATAAAATTAGATGAATATACTGATGCGCAGACTTTAGTTGATGTTCAAAATGATCTACAATCTAAACTCGACGATGCTTTTGGCAAAGACAGAGTTAGAGTAGGACTAGACGGAGGAGCTTTCTCTTTCGAAACTACTGTACCTGGAACAGCGGGTGCAAGTGGTAATTTTACGACGGATCAGTCATCAGTGATAAAATTCGTCGGTGGCGGCTCTGATTTAGTTGGGAAAAATGGATTATTCGGGGTTTTAGCTGGTGAATCTAATAGAATTAATATGACTGCTAGTTTTCACGATTCAGGCTTACTATCAAATGATTTGATTCCGATAGATTTTACTACGGAAATGATAATTAGTAATAATGATGGTACTGTTTTCGATCTAAGATCTGAAGAATATGGATTAACAGAAGATAGTTCAATTAATAGAATTATTGAAACAATTAATGGCATTGAAGAACTTGGTATACAAATAATTTACCAAGAAACAATGGACAAGTTTACGGTTAAAACTACAGAACAAGGATCAAGTGGAGTTATCAATTTATCTGGTAACGTTGCTAATGCGCTTTTTGGAGGCTCAGCAGGAGTTATTATCGATGGTGATAATAACGTTATAGAACAAGGAAAGGACGCAATAGTAACTGTAAGTTATGGTAGCGGAGATAGTTATATTGACCTAGTAAGAGGATCTAATACAATAGAATTTGATGGATTAGATATAACACTCGAAGATACATTTGGTGAGTATGATGCTACAACTGGCGAAATAATATTAAATTCAACCGATGCGATTACTTTTGATGCAAGTGTAGATACGAATACTACTGCTGATGCAGTAGAATCTATGATCAATGACTATAATGCGATTTTAGAATTAATAAATAATGAGATTAGCACTAGATACGATAGGGATTATCAACCACTTACTCCTGATCAAAGAGCCGAAATGTCTGATGATCAGATTGCAGATTGGGAAGAGCAGGCAAAAGAGGGATTGCTCTTTGCGGATTCTGATTTAAGAATGCTACTTTCTGATATGCGCTTCTTGTTACCACTTTCATTACAAACAGAATTTTCAGAAATTGGCATATCAACTTCAACAAACTGGGAAGATAATGGAAAGATTATTTTTGATAGAGATAAATTCGAAACTGCGTTATCGCAAAATCCTAACAATGTAATGACACTGATGACAAATAGCGGAAGTAGTGTGGATTCTACCGTAGAAGAAGGCTTAGTAGTAAAAATGCAAGATGTAATTGAAAAATATGCTGGAATGACTGGTGTGACTAAGGGAATTTTAGTCGAAAGAGCTGGTTCCGTTCATTCTCCGACTTCAATTATTTCAAATACAATCCAAGATCAGATTGATGATATGAATGAATCTATAGAGCAATTAGAAGCTATGTTAGAATCTGAAACTGATAGATATATTTCACAATTTACCGAATTGGAAACTCTAATTTCGCAAATGAATTCGCAAAGTAGTTTGTTGTCAAATTTGACAGGCGGCATGTAATAAAGTATTATAGTTTACGGAAGTTAGGTGATTTACGATGACAGGATATGAACAATATAAACAACAATCTGTTCAAACTATGACCAAAAGTGAGCTACTAATAAAATTATATGATGAAATAGTTAAGAGACTACTTAGAAGTGAAGTCGCACTCAACGAAAAAGATTATGATTTGTTTGAATCGTCTATCCAAAGATGCACTGAAATTGTAAAGTATTTAACCGATACGTTAGATTTTGATTATGAAATCAGTTACAATTTATCTTCATTGTATGAATTTTTCCAATATGAATTTGTGAGGATTCGTACGGGAAGAAACACAAATGTAATTGCTGAGCTTGTTCCGCTTATCAAAGATTTACGAAACACTTTCGACACTGCTAGCAAAACGGTTCAAGTTTCATAACATTATTGCATCATGTACAGTGTAAAATAGCGAAACATAATATTAAATTAAAAATGCGTACTAAATATGGCTACCGGTAAAGAAATATTCTGACTACTGGGGGTAAAATAAGATGAATACGGTAAAGCTCCACCGATTATAATATCGGTGGAGCTTTTTTTACTAAATTATAGATGTTGATAAAAAATAAAAAAGCTAATATTATATATTAATTAAATTATAAATATCTACCTGTTACACTATTGTCAGAGAGTGTAACTTCAAAAGGTGTACCTGTAGCTATAATATTTCCACCTTTATTGCCACCGAATGGCCCAAGTTCTATAATATAGTCACTTTTTGATAAAATATCTGTATTATGCTCAATCAGAAATACAGAGTTATTTTGGCTTACAAGTTTTTGAAGTAGTGCCAAAAGTTTTTCGCTGTCCGATGGGTGAAGTCCTGTGGTCGGTTCGTCTAATAGATATAACGTGTGACCACTATTAACTTTTGCAAGCTCTTTTGATAGTTTAAGGCGCTGACACTCTCCACCTGAAAGAGTTGTTGTGGATTGACCGAGCTTTAAATATGCAAGTCCAACTTCGTTAATAATGCTAAGTTTCCTGTGAATTTCCCTGTTCTCCTCAAAAAACTTTAAGTTTTCAAGTGCGGTCATATTTAAAATATCGGAAATACTTTTGCCATTGTATGTCACAGACAAGACTTTCTTCTTAAATCTGTGCCCTTTGCAAACTGGACAAATAACCTCAACATTATCTAAAAACTGCATATCAAGGGCAATAACTCCAAGCCCTTCGCATTTTTCACAACGTCCACCCTTAACATTAAAAGAGAAATCAACAGGCTTAAGGTTTATTTTTTTTGCTTCAGTTTGCGAGGAAAATAGCTCTCTAATCAGCGTGAAAACTTCTGTATATGTTGCTATATTACTTCGACTTTGTCTACCAATAGGGCTCTGATCTATTTTAACAATATTTGAAATATTGTCAAATCCACGAACAATTTCCGCATTTGCTCGACGCTCGATAACATCAAAAAGAAGACTGCTTTTACCACTGCCAGAAACTCCGGCAAAGCAAACAAGTTGACCGAGAGGAATATTTACCGATACATTTTTTAGGTTGTGTGCGGTGGCATTTTTAACTTCGATAAATCTGCTCATATTTATCTTTTTATCGTTTGGTTTAGATTTTTCAGCATACAGATATTTCGCAGTTTTAGAAATTCCATTTTGTGAAACCTCTGACACTGTGCCACTTGCTACAATTTCACCACCAAGAGAGCCTGCACCTATGCCAAAGTCGATGACATAATCGCACTGTTTTACAAAATCCATATCATGTTCAATAACTATAACTGTGTTGCCTAAATCACGCAGTTTTTTTATTGCTTGTAGTAGCAACAAAGTATCCCTTGCATGAAGTCCTGTGGTCGGCTCGTCTAAAATGTATAGCACACCAGTAAGTCCACTTTCTAAAACATTTGCAAGGCGAATCCGCTGACTTTCACCGCCCGAAAGTGTACTAACAGGTCGGTCAATTGAAAGATATTCAAGTCCAATATTCACAATGCCATTTACTCGTTTTAGGATATCACCTATTACCACTATCGCAATCTCTTTTGCTGATGGAGATAAGCTATTCTGTATATAGTTCAAAAACTCTATAAGTCTTGACATTGTAAAAGAGCTAACTTCTACAATGGTTTTTCCACAAAGCTTTGCAGTTCGTCCATCAAAACCAAGCCTTGTACCATGACACTCATCACAAAGAGTACTTCCAATAGCATTAGCAATGACAGTATTTGCCACTTTTTTTGTAGCAGACTCCATCACTTTTTTATTGACAAAGGTGCGAAGTCCCTCGACATAACCGTCCATAATTCTTTTTGGTTTTTTAATGTTTGGAAACTTCTTTTTAAATTCCTCACTGTCAACTCCATCGAGAAGTACCAACATCTCAAGTTCGTTATAGTCTTTAACAGGTTTTGAAACATCAAAAGTGAAACCATAATGTCTGCCACAAGCCTCAAATGTATTTGAATAATGCTCCCAAAAAGTTTTGTTTCCCCAAATCTTGATAGCACCTTCTTTTATAGTAAGGGTTGTATCAATAAGTTTAGATAAATCCACATCTTTTACTACACCTATACCGTTACATTTCGCACAAGCTCCCTCGGTTTTGTTAAATGAAAAACTCGCCATACTAAGATGTGACAATTTAGTTTTGCAGCGAGGACAAGAGATGTCAGTAAAATCAATTTCTTCATTTTCATCAAAAGTCGGTGGGATTTCGTTCATACAATTTGGGCATACTCTTTCTCCCAGTTTTGCGTATAAAATACGAAGATAGGTCAGTATTTCGGTGTATGTTCCAACAGTTGAACGTGGATTTTTAGAAAGCACCCTTTGCCCAACAGAAATAGATGGAGAAAGTCCAATAATACTATCAACATGCGGTTTATTAAGTCCATCTGTAACCATTCCCATTGACTCTAAATATTGACGTTGGCATTCTTTTTGAAGTATATCCATAGCAAAACTGCTTTTCCCACTGCCAGACACACCTGTCAAAGCAACAAGTTGGTATTTTGGTATTTCGACCGATATATTTTTGAGATTGTTTTCTCTTGCACCTGTGATTTTTATAAATTCGTTTCTCATTATTTATCATTGTCCTCCAACAAGTGGTCTGCCATTATCTCTTTGAGCGAACGTATCGACAAAAAACGAGTAGATTGGCTTATACGTCAATCATCACATATTACTTGCGATTTTTGCACCGATAGCGGCGTTGTTATATACTAATTCTATATTCGATATTAAACTTTGTCCAGCTGTCAAAGATTTTACTTCACTTAGTAAGAATGGTGTAATCCTTTTGCCTGTGATATTTTCTTTTTCCATTTTTGCTAGCGCTGATTTAATTACAGAATCCATTTTTTCGAAAGGTATTTCATGTTCTTTTGGAATAGGGCAGGCAATCAGTGCGCCTCCTTTATATCCCAACTCCTCTTTTATTTTTAATAAGTCAGCGATATTTTTTACATCACACATGCTACATTCAGAGGAGTGGCCGCTTTTTTGACTATAAAATGCTGGAAATTCATCGCTATCAAATGTAATGACAGGCACTCCTGCAGTTTCCAAATATTCGAGCGTAGCAGGGATGTCCAAAATTGATTTTACTCCTGCGCATACAACCGTAACACTGGTATTTTTTAGTTCTTCGAGGTCTGCAGAAATGTCGAATGATTCACCTGCTCCCCTATGTACACCGCCAATTCCACCTGTGACAAAGACTTTAATCCCTGCCATTTTTGCAGCGATCATTGTAGCAGCTACTGTAGTTGCTCCGTCCAGTTTTTGGCTTATTACTAGTGGTAAATCTCTTCGGCTTACTTTAAGAATATTTTTTTCTGTTGCCATGTATTCTAGTTGTTCATTCGTAAGACCTACTACTATTTTACCGTTTATTATGCCAACTGTAGCCGGAACAGCGCCGTTTTTTCTAATTATTTCGTTTACTCGAAGTGCGGTCTCTACATTTTGAGGATATGGCATTCCGTGTGAAATAATAGTAGATTCCAATGCCACCACTGGCTTGTTTTCTTCTAACGCTTGTTTTACTTCTTCATTAATTTCAAGATGATTCATTAACATTTTTTCTTTTGATATATTATAAGTAATTAATATATCTTCCTTTCTATTTATATTATTTTCTTTATTTTTTCCATGGAAATTGCGGTACTGACAGTTCTTTTTGATTCCATAGTAATTGATGCAGTAGCCATTGCGAATTTTGAGATCTCACGCATTGTCATTCCGCCTACTGTGCCAAATATTATAGCTGCGGAAACACTATCTCCAGCACCTGTTGCACTTACAATATTTTTTGCAACATTGGGCACATACCCTTCTTCGCTTTCTGACAAATAGTACATTCCTTCTTTACCAAGTGTGATGAATACTTGTTTTACTCCTTGATTCAAAAACCAGTGGGATGCTTTTTTTAATGAAGCATTATCTACAATATTGATTCCACTTATTACTTCAGCCTCCATTTTATTGGGTTTAATTGAGTGAAATCTTCCGATTATGGGTTTTATTCTCGGAGCTTTAGATGCTGAAACAGGATCTAAAAAGAGTGGAGTACCTTTGAGTTGGTCGGTTACATATTCAAGAAGAGGTAATTTGAAATTGCAATCAATTCCTACCATTTTCATTTTTTTAAGCTTTTCAATTTTATCCTCGAAGAAATCTTCCGAGAGTTTTTCGAGTACATCCATGTTGCATATTGCTAATTCCATGTCATTTTGAGTATTTAAAATGGAAAGATACATTGCCGTCGTTTCATTTTCCAGCATACACACATCGGAAACATCTACTCCCAACTCCACTAAGTTATCTATTACCGATCTTCCTTGAAAATCGTCTCCCATTACGGATATCATAGAAACCTTTCCACCTAGCCTTGCGATATTCTCCACGATATTTCTTCCAACTCCGCCAAAACTTACAGTAATCTTTCCGGGATTAGAGTCTGCATGAAGTAGTTTTTCGTAGGGAATTCCTTCTATGTCTATAGTTATTCCGCCTATTATTGTTATGTCTTGCATATTTTCTCCTATAATTTTGGATGAATTAATTTATATCGGAAAGTCTGAAGGTAATATTCTCATCAATTTCTTACTGTATAATTGTACTATATTTATTTGATAGTATCAATTGTTTTAAATATAATAGGAATAGTAAATACTATGGAATCGTTAAAAATCACTTCTAAAATCGAAGAAAATATAGTATAATATTTTGTATAGCATGTATTTAATTTTTGAATATAACTATACCATAAACTTACACTAAAAATGCAAACAGGAGAATTGGTTGAAGGTAGCGTTTTACACCTTGGGATGCAAGGTTAATCAGTATGAAACAGAAGCGATAAAACAGGATTTTCGTCAAAAAGGATATTATATCATTCCTGATGATTCTATTATTTTGACTCGAAATAATCTAGACAGTGTCTCAGATAACAGCATCTTAGACAACAGTATCTCAGACAACAGTATCTCAGGTGATAGTATCTTGGCTGATAATGTTCCTGATGTATATATAGTAAACACATGTTCGGTTACTCACCTGGCTGAGAGAAAATCTCGTCAGTATATGAGGCGTGCGAAGAGAGTTAATCCGCATTGTGTAGTAATAGTCACTGGTTGCTATGCCCAAGTCGCTGCGAATGATATCAGTAAAATAAAAGATGTAGATTTGATTATTGGAACTAACGAAAAACATAATATAGAAACATATTTAAGAGAATTTATTAATAAAAGAACTCAAAATGAAAATAAGAATTACGATAAATCAGATAATAATATACACAATAATGATGCTTTGATTGCTAATAATTTAAATAACATAAATAATAAGAGTGATATTTGTGACATACATATAAAGCAATATGAAGAACTATCTACTTATGAGAATTTAGGTATTGTACAAGCGATGGAAACAAGGACTAGGGCGCACATAAAGATTCAAGATGGATGCAATCGATTTTGTTCATATTGCATAATTCCATATGCAAGAGGCAATGTTAGAAGTCGTCCTTTTGATGATATTATCCAAGAAGCAAAAGAACTACTAGAAAGTGGTGTGAAAGAAATTGTGTTGGCAGGTATAAATTCAGCGTTATATGGAGAGGATTTTAAGCTAAACACTCCATCTAGTGTAAACTTGCAAAATGAAAATTATGACATAGAATGCCTAATAAAGACGCTTGATGAATTACCATACGATTTTCGAATTAGGCTAAGTTCAATGGAACCTACTGTTATTGATGCTAAATATGTAAAACGTCTTCTAAAATATAAAAAGTTGTGTCCTCACTTACATCTTTCTGCACAAAGTGGAAGCGATAAAATCTTAGAATTGATGAATAGAAAGTATAATAGAAGAGAATATATATCAATAGTAGATGTTCTGAAAAGCTACAATCCTCTTTATTGTATTACTACAGATATAATAATTGGATTCAATGGTGAAGATTCAAGTGATTTTGACGATAGTTTGAAATTAATAGATGAGGCAGGATTCTGTAAGGTACATGCGTTTAAGTTTTCAAAGAGAAAAGGTACTAAGGCGTATAGCATGCCTGATGATATACCAGATTTCGAAAAGAACAACCGAATGAAAATCATAATCCAAAAGGGGCTTGAAAGTTCGGATTTATTTTTTGAAAAAAATGTCAATACTATTCATCAAGTACTTGTGGAAGAATCAGAAAAATTGATATCCGTCCAGAGGGATGTCAATCCTCCAAGAATAGAACGCTCCGAAAATATCATTATTATCGAAGAAAATAGTAATCGACATGGTACGGAAGACAATGAGACGTCATATGTTCTGGAGTGTGTGGGGTATACAGAAAACTACATCAAGACCTATTTTGATTGTGATTCAGATGACGATATAAAAAACACATTTGTAAACATAAAATTATTATACAAATATAAAGATGGAATGAAGGGAGAGATAGTAAAATGAATGATTGTATTTTTTGTAAAATCGCATGTGGGGAAATTCCATCGAATGTGGTATACGAGGATGATTTGATTATAGCATTCCATGACTTAGAGCCTGTAGCGCCGGTTCATGTATTGGTAATTCCTAAAGTTCATGTAGAATCGATGAAT
Source organism: uncultured Oscillospiraceae bacterium (assembly GCA_964367585.1). Classification (GTDB taxonomy): domain Bacteria; phylum Bacillota; class Clostridia; order Peptostreptococcales; family Anaerovoracaceae; genus CAYJGJ01. The sequence goes on along the minus strand of CAYIYH010000006.1, from coordinate 11,637 downwards.
GATATATCTGATACCAATCTTAATAATATCGCACACTTAATCAATAAAATTAAAGTGATTGCTGAGAAATTAGAATTAAGTAATGGATATAGAGTAGTTAGCAATATAGGCAAAGAGGGTGGGCAAAGTGTGAATCACTTGCATTTTCACCTCTTAGGAAAACGCCAAATGATGTGGCCACCAGGCTAAATATAAATAGCCCCTCTGTGTTAATTACGGGATGGTCAATACTGTTCCTCCCATTATCATGATTATCGGGTTATTTATTGTTCTTGCCGCGCGTCTTTGCTTAATTAATACACGTGGCTGATTGATAAAACAATGAGAACACATTTGTGTAAAAGAACTGGAAAGGAAAAGATATATTAATACTGAAGTATAAGTGTTTAAATATATCAGGGTAATTGCTTGGAAAATAATAAATATAAAAAAATAGCTACAGAGATTCGCAAGGATATATTAAAGGCGATTCAAAGTGCCGGATCCGGACATCCCGGTGGGTCTCTTTCGGGTGTAGAAATAGCGACAGCGTTGTATTTTGGTGAGATGAATATAGACCCCCAAAATCCTAAAATGCCTAACAGGGACAAATTCATATTATCTAAAGGACATGCCGCACCTTTGCAATATGCGACATTGGCCAAACGTGGATATTTTGATATTGAAGATGTGATGACCCTTCGCAAAATGGGTAGCAATTTCCAAGGACATCCTAATATGGATAAAGTTCCGGGAATTGAAATGTCGACAGGATCTCTTGGACAAGGGTTTTCTGTCGCAGTAGGTATGGCGATAGCAAACAAGATTGATAAAAGCGCAGGAAGAGTTTATGCCTTGCTTGGAGATGGGGAATTACAGGAAGGCCTCATATGGGAAGCCGCAATGTCTGCTGCACACCAAAAGCTAGACAACCTTGTGGCAATAGTCGATTGGAATGGATTACAAATAGATGGAAAAAACGAAGATGTTACTAATGTAAAACCTATCGATGATAAATTTGTGTCCTTTGGATTTAATGTTCTAATTATAGATGGACATGACTTTGACAGCATTTTTGAAGCATTGGAAACAGCTAGAAATACAAAAGATAGACCGACTGCGATAATTGCAAAAACATCTAAAGGCAAGGGCGTTTCATTTATGTGTGATAACCCTGGTTGGCACGGCAAAGCACCATCTGATGAGGAATTAAAAATCGCATTGGCAGAACTAGACTCGGATGATATTTCGGCTTAATAAGCCAGTAGGAGGAAAACACGATGGCAGATAAAAAGGCAACTAGACAGGCTTATGGAGAAGTGCTTGTAGAAATAGGGCGTGAAAATGATAATTTAGTAGTTATGGATGCAGATTTATCTAAATCTACGATGACATATGCGTTTTCAAAAGAATATCCCGATAGATTCTTTAATATGGGAATCGCAGAGCAGAACTTATATGGAACTGCTGCGGGAATTGCATTGTCTGGAAAAGTCGTATGCGCAAGCACATTTGCTATGTTTGCAGCAGGAAGAGCATTTGAAATAATTAGGAACTCTATTGCATATACAAGAGCAAATGTAAAGATATGTGCAACACATGCAGGAATAACAGTAGGCGAAGACGGTGCTAGTCACCAAACTTTTGAAGACATCGCTTTGATGAGAACGATTCCGGGGATGACAATCCTTAATCCATCCGATGCAGCATCTGCGAAGATTCTTATAAGACAAGCAATAGACACGGCAGGCCCTTTTTATATTAGACTCGGTCGAGCGGCAGTTTCAGACATATACAACAACAATGATTCTGATGTAAAAGTAGGAAAAGGTAATATTGTAAGAGATGGGAATGATGTTACGATTATAGCTACTGGAATAATGGTATCGGAAGCTATTCAAGCTGCCGAAGAATTATCTGCAAAAGGTGTAAATGCCCGTGTTGTAGACATGCATACGATTAAGCCTATAGATGAGGATCTAATAATTGACTCTGCACTGAAGACTAAAAAAATTGTGACAGCAGAGGAACATTCAGTGATAGGTGGACTTGGAAGCGCCGTTGCAGAGGTATTAGTAAAAAATTGTCCTGTACCAGTTAAAATGATAGGGCAACTTGACACATTCGGAGAATCTGGAAAACCCGCGGAGCTACTAGAAAAATATAAGATGACAAAAAAGGATATAGTAGAAGCAGTGCTTGCATTTTAGATAGTGTATTTCAAGCTATTATTCTACCGAAGCACTTTGATTATGTATAAAATAGTAAAGGCATTGCAATAATAAATTGTGATGCTTTTTTTGTTGTGAAAATAGTGCGAAAAATTAAAAAATAGATTGACAAACAATCGTAAAGGGGTGTATAATGTATACAATATACAAAACTCAGTATAAAATATTATGAAGGAGGAAGGTAAAATGAAGAATAAGTACATAGCAAAACGCCATTGGGAATTTGAAGTACCCGCTCTTAGTAAGACTAATGAGATGGTAAAGCGCTATGACGATGTTATCGATCTTAGCATCGGCGACCCCGATTACCCCGCAGATAAGGAATGTCTACGTCTAATGTATGAAGACTCTCTTAAAGGACACACTCGTTATACAGAATTTTTGGGTGATGGGGAACTAAGAGAAGAAACTAGAAAGCAATACAAAGAGGATTATGGTTTCGAATTTAGCCAAGACGAGATTATCATTACTTCGGGTGGAACACATGCGTTGTATTTGGTAATGGAATCCATATTAGATGAAGGCGATGAAGTAATAGCTATTGCACCTTATTACTTGTATTATCAACCACAAATCGAACTGCCAAGAGGAAAATTAGTTATTTACAACACAAGGAGTGAAGATAACTTTGACATCAACGTGGCGGAATTAGAAAAATGCATCACAAGTAGAACTAAAGCTATTATCGTGAATTCACCTAATAATCCAAGCGGAAAAGTTTATAGTCAAGATAACATCAAGTCTATTATGGAACTTGCTGAAAAGCACGATTTCCTAGTAATTGCTGATGATATTTATGGTGCATTAAACTATACCGACAACAAAAAAGCAATATGTAGTTATGAAAAATCCCCTAACAGAGTAATCACTGTATATAGTTACTCTAAGGATTATTCTATGACAGGATTAAGACTTGGCCATATTATTGCCCACGCTGATTTTATTGATACAATCAGAAATGTAAATGAATCAGTTAATTTTACAATTTGTGCTATGGCTCAACGTTACGGTATCTATGCTATTCAAAGAAGAAAAGAGATACAAAAGGGACTGTATGATGAGTACAAAAAAAGGGTAATGTATGTCTATGAAAGAATTCAAAAGATGAAGAACATTACATGTAATAATCCGGAAGGGACTTTCTATCTTTTTGCGAACATAAAGGATACAGGAATTTCTTCTATGGACATATGGGAAAAAATCTTAGACGATGCCCATGTCTTAGTGTTACCTGGTAGTGGTTTTGGCCCTGCGGGAGAGGGATTTATTAGAATAGCATGCACGGTAGGCGTAGATGTACTGGAGAAGGCATTTGATCGATTAGAAAAAATGGATATATTTCAATAATGTAGTTTAAATTACAGGTAAAAGGCCTGTAGGAAAGGTAGGACATTATGGGTATTCTTGATTATGGTATTATCGTATTATTTTTACTAGCAATGATTTTTGTAGGTTGGAAAGCTGGTTCAAAAAATGAGACAATGGACGATTTCATTTTAGGAGGCAGGTCTTTCAACAAGTTTGCACTTACAGGAACAACCATGGCAACAATGGTAGGTTCGGGTATGGTATTGGGTTCTGTAGGAAGTGTTTATACTTCTGGTATTTCAGGAACCATGGTTTGGATTTATGGCGGATTAGCTTTAGGTATGGTATTGATGGGATTATTAGCAGGACCTATCAGGAACATGGGAGCGAGAAGTTTATCGGAAACTATTCACTTTGCATTCGGTAAAAACGCTCGTCTAGCAAGTGCGGTTGTAGTTGTATTTTATGCGGTAGCATTAGTTGCAATCAATATCGCAGGATTGAGAACTATGATTGTATATATTCTAGGTGACTCTGTAGATATTTCGATTCCACTTGCTACAGTTTTAGCAGCTGCAACAGCTATTGCTTACACTGCTTTAGGTGGATTGTCTGCAGTAGTTTGGACGGATACAGTACAATTAGTAATTATGATAGTTGGTATATTTATTATTGGACCAATTCTAGGAATATCAATGTCAGGTGGGGTTGATAATATCGTTAATGCTTATGCAGATCAAGGAATGACAATTACAAATCCGTTTGAAGGTGGCGTCAGTATGGGACTTATTGGCCTTTGTTTAGCTTACATCTTAGCGGTTCCTGGAGACCCAACAATGCCTCAAAGAGTTTTGTCCGCAAAAGACACTGGAACTGCAAAATTTGCGTTCTATGCATGTGGCGGATTATCAGTATATTTTGCTGTAGCAATATTAATAATCGGCGGAGCTATTTTCTTATTAATGCCTGGAATCGAATCTGGCGATGCTGCACTTCCATTATTCATCATCAATTTTTATCCTCCAGTAATTAAAGGTATTGCACTTGCGGGCATAATGGCGGCTATAATGTCTTCTTTCACTTCTTTCCTAATACTTGCTACAACACATGCAATGTATGATATTGGCGGAGTAATCAAAAAAGATATCACTGAAAAAACAATCACAAAATCTTTACCTTACGTTACAATAATAGTTGGTATAGTTGGTATAGTAATTGCACTATATATCGAAAGTTTATTAGGATATTTATCTATGGTATTCTCGATTGTAGGATCAGCTTTCATACCTGTATTGATCGCAGCATTGTTCTTCAAAGAACGTACTTCTAAGGTTGCAGCTGTATTGAGTATAGTTGCAGGTACAGTAGTTCCAGCTGCTTTATTCCTTACTGTAGGATACGATGTTTTCTTAGGTGACCCAGTATTCTTAGGAATATTTGCATCTACAGGAATTATAGTTCTAGGTTCTCTTGTTCTAAAAGATAAACCTTCAGCTGAAGAAATTGTAAGCAGAAAAGAACGTTAGTATTGGAGATATAATATGAAAACATGTTTTATTGATGGTGGAGTGTTTATTGACAAGCCAGAATTAACAGATCCTTTAAAGAAATTTGGAGAAGTTGAAATTTTTACTGGAATTCCAAAGGACATTGCGGAAGTCGTCCAAAGGGCAGGAGAAGCGGAAATTATCGCTTTTGGACTAATGCAATTTTCGAGAGAAATGATAGATAATCTGCCTAAGTTGAAAGTATTGCAATTTGTTGGCACAGGTATGTGGAACTTTGTAGATGTTGAATATGCTGAATCTAAAGGAATTAAAGTGCTTAATATTGAAGCATACGGTAACAATGCTGTAGCTGAATTTGCAGTTGCGATGTCATTTACCTTAGCTAAAAAAATAACAATGGCTAACGACGTTTTGAAAAACAATGACTGGCATATTAATGGACTACTAGGTAAAGAAATTACTGAAATGACAGTAGGTGTTTTAGGTACAGGTAATATTGGAGCTCAAGTAGCTAAAAAGTTCAAAGCCTTAGGTTCAAAAGTAATAGCAAATGACATTTATGAAAATGATTCTTTAAAGAATGATTATAATGTAGAGTATGTTTCTGTAGAAGAAGTATTTAAACGTTCGGATTTAATTACTTTACATATGAAAGTTACTAAAGAAAACGAGAAAATGATCGGCAAGAAATATTTTGATCTCGTGAAAGATGGAACGCTTTTTATAAATGTGGCAAGAGCTGAATTAGTAGACAATGTGGCACTGTTTGAAGCCCTTAAATCTGGCAAGATAGGCGGAGCAGCTATAGATGTTTACGAAACGGAACCACCCGCAGAAAGCGACTATGAATTAGCGAGGTTGGAAAATGTAATTGCTACTCCGCATATTGCGTTTAATACACAAGATGCAAATGATAAGGCAATTATTATGACAGTAGAATCTATTCTAAACGCGATTAACTAGGGAACTAGTAAAAAAATAGAAAGGACATAGGAAGCTAAATATATTTATACGTTTGAGTGATGAATCTGAATTCTGTGCAACACATTCTGTAGGTATTTAAGTTTCAATGTCCTTTTTATACAAGTGATAATATAGAATAAATTCTAATAATTAAACATAAGATGAAATTTGAATTCTATTTATCAGATAGAAAAAAAATATTGAAAACAGAACATTTGATATAATATTCAGTGTAAAATATATAAGTATAATTAATTTAATGGAGGTACATTATGAAGTATGGTTGTCAATCAATGGTAGGAAAAATCGAATCGATTTTAATTAAGCATCCGAAGCAGGCTTTTGTAAGTCAAGAGAATTTGGATAAGACATGGGAAGATTTCAAATATTTTGGTTGCCCTAATTATGAGACAGTTCTAAAAGAATATGAAGTGTTCGAAAAAATAATTAAGGATAACGTTGAAAATGTTTATTACTTACCACAAGACGAAAGAGGCGGTCTAGATTCAATCTACACACATGATCCTCTCAAAATAACTAAAAACGGCGCAATATACTTCCCAATGGGAAAAGAGCTAAGAAGCAAAGAATACCTAGCTACTAGAGAATATTTGGAAAGCATCGGAATCCCTACACTAGGAGAAATCACAGCACCTGGTAAAATGGAAGGCGGAGACGTCCTTTGGATCGATGAAAAAACAGTAGCAATCGGACGTGGATACCGCACAAACGACGAAGGCATCAGACAGTTCAAAGAACTAACAAAAGGTTTAATTGACGAATATATAATCGTTCCTATGCCACATGCTGATGGCGAAGATTGTTGCTTACACTTAATGAGTATCATCAGCTTTGTAGATACAGATAAAGCTGTCGTATATTCTAAATTCATGCCAGTATTCTTCCGTGAATATCTAATCGAAAAAGGATTCATGCTAATCGAATGTAACGATGAAGAATACGATTACTTAGGTTCTAACTTACTTGCTTTAGAACCAGGAAAATGCATCTTGATTAAAGGATGCCCTGACATCCAAAAGAAACTGGAAGATGCGGGCGTGCAAATCTTTACATACGAAGGTAAGGAAATGTCTTACAGAGGTACAGGCGGTCCAACTTGCTTGACAAGTCCTCTTACAAGAATATAAATAACCTCACTCTATTTAAACAAGAGATGAAATGGCACGCGGATTATATGCGTGCCATTATTATAAAACAATAATATAAATCGATTATCCTAAAAGTGAAAAGGTAAACTTATGAGTATAGATACAAAAAAATTGCTACATAATATAGGAGACGAGATCAAAGAAATTCTTTATGAATATGTGAAAAGACAGAGTTTTACATATAGTGCAGGCGAAAAAGAAGCGGAAGCATTTTTCTTGGATTATTTCAGCTCACTCCCATATTTTAAAGAAAATCCTGACTATTTTGGTGCGTATGCTATTGAAGGAGACACCTTCGACAGAGCACCTACTTTTGCAATGGTTAAAGGAGAAGGGAATGACACAATTGTAATGATTCATCACTACGATGTAGTTACGGTGGAAGATTTTAAGCTATTGAAATCTCTCGCATTTTCTCCAGATAATCTTTACGAAGAACTATTAAAAATGAAAGATACGTTCACTGGTGACACGCTTAATGATCTTGTTTCTGGTGAGTGGTTATACGGCCGTGGCGTTTGCGATATGAAAGGCGGCGGCGCTATTCAAATGGCTCTCTTAAACAGATATAGCCAGTTGGAAAACTTCAAGGGTAACTTGATTGTCTTAGGAGTTCCTGATGAGGAAAACCTTTCTGCGGGAATGCGTGCGGGAGTATTACTTCTCGATGAACTTAGAGTTAAGTACGGTTTAAAATATAGACTTATGATAAATTCAGAGCCACATCAAAGGAAGAACCCTAACGAAGGGATTTTTTCACTAGGTTCTGTTGGAAAGCTGATGCCATTCGTGTATGTACGAGGTTCATTGGCACATGCCGGAAAAGTATTCGAAGGATTCAATCCCGTCAATCTCATGAGTAGCATTGTAAGAAAAACAGAAGTTAACATGACACTAAGTGATGTAATCGACGGAGAAGCGGCACCGCCTCCTACATGGCTTTACTTAAAAGATGGTAAGGTGATATATGATGTGTCTATGCCACTTACTGTCAATGGCTGCTTAAGTGTGTTGACACTGAATCAAACACCTTCGAGCATGATGGAAAAGATAAAGGATATTTGTACTTCTGCATTCGACGAAATCATTGTAGACATGAATCAGAACTACGAAAAGTTCTTGCGTCACACTAATCAACCAATACAGACATTACCATGGAAAACGAATGTAGTAGATTTTGAAACACTTTGGCAAGAAGCATTCGATAATAAAGGTGAAGTTTTCGCAAAAGCTTATCGCGAAGAAATCGAAGCTTTAAAGAGAAAGATGAAGAATAACGAATTGTCGCTTATTCAATGCAACTTTGCCTTGGTTGATTTCGTTTATGACTATATTTCCGACTTATCTCCTAGAATAGTATATGGATTGATTCCTCCATATTATCCTAACACTGCGAATATCTTGTGGGAAAATCTTCCTGCCGATGTTGCTTCGTTGGCCGATACATTGATCGAGGATACAAAAGGAACATATGGACAAACTTATACTAAGGAACATTTTTATACAGGAATATCAGATTTGAGTTACTGCGGAATATTCCAAAGTAAGGAAATAGATAAAACCTTGAGAGCATCCATGCCGATGTTCCAAGAGATGTATGACTTGCCACTCGAAACCGTCGAGAAAATAGCGATGCCGTGTATAAACGTCGGTCCATGGGGCAAAGATTTCCATAAATTGACAGAGCGAGTCCTAAAAGAAGATTTGTATGTGCGTACCCCGCACATATTACAAAGAACTATTTCTCTTATATTAGGAGAATAGTATATATAAGGTGTAGCTTCATAAATCATGGAGTTACACTGTAGATTAAATTAGATAATTACCCAATCCCTATAAAAAGAAGCAGCTTTAATCAAGTGTACTGATGCGAGTCACTTGGGCTAGAGCAATAGTATGAACTTACTGTTGCTCTATGGGCTGTTTCTTTTTTTATGAACAAAGAGATTAGGCAAATCGATGTTGCATAAAAATCAAGTTTTATGGACACTTAATATTGCAATTTATAGATGGATTGCTGCTTATTAATTTTCTTGACAAATAATACAGAATATGCTTAAATACAAGCTATATACTGCGAAATACTTACTAGTTTTTCAAAAACTTGCGACACAAAAAATAGTCACATTTGAATTATATGGAAGGCGAATAGAAGTATGAAATCTAAAAAAAATTTATTCCTTATTTTTGCTCTAATTATTTTTATGGTAGGAGCATTTTTTACACCATCCCCAATCGTTACCTTCGTTTCTGCGATGGAAGGAGCGGGGACAGAAGTTAGTCCTTATCTCATTAAAACTCCCACAGACTTGCAATCAATCGATAGTGATCTAGATGCCTACTATCGATTAGAAAACAACATAGACATGACGGGAGTCAATTTTACACCTCTTGGAAAATTTTCGGGTACATTAGATGGAAATTATAATACTATTTCCAATTTGACAATAAATATTACGTCAGCTTCTAATAGAAATAATGTAGGTCTATTTTCTGAAACTAGTAATGCAATGATTAAAAACCTTGCAGTAGTCAATGCAAATGTGTATTCTACAGGTTCTGATGTTGCCATATTGGTTGGAAACGATGACGGCGGAACTGATATTTCCAACACCTATGTAACAGGTAAAGTTCAAGCAGGCGCGGCAATAGGTGGATTCTTTGGTTCTACACATGGATCATCTAATCCCGCTACTATTACTAATTCATATGTTAGGGCGTCTTTCATAAGAGGGAGCAGTGTTAGAGATACCTCTGGATTTGCTGGGTGGAACTATCCTAATAGTATAAGCATTACAAACTCGTATTCGGCAAGCATAGGCGAAGTTCGACCGTTAGCTGGGTGGAGTGATGGCGGCGAGGTTAACATTAGCAGACTACAAAGTACATACTATGACAACACTCTTTCTGCAAGCCTTACCTCTGGGCATACCAGTCTAGGAAGGACTAGTGAGCAACTAAAAATTCAGCCGACATTCGTAGGTTGGGATTTTACTACTATTTGGGATATATCTTCTGCTATTAATGGTGGCTATCCATTTCTAAGGAATTTTGATACAGAATTAATAGGATCTCCTGGAACATTGACAATTAGTGTTGTGGATGAGCATTCTGTACAAGTAGAAAATGCAACTGTTGAAATTAGAAACACACTAGACGATACAGAGAGAATAACCTTACCGCATCAGATAGGGGGGAATTACTCGAATTCCGTCTTTTCAGCCACTTCAAAAACTTGGGGGATATATATAAATGGAGATGCTTATGGCACGATCACAATACCTGCAGGAAGTGCGGAGGCGGTAATCCAATCGATACAGCTATCTTCAACTCCTCCTGTGTTTAGTGGAAATCTTGCGATCACAGGCGATGCAATTTTCGGACAGGTATTAAATGCATCTCTTACAAATTCTAATAATGCGGTTATTCCAACATATCAGTGGCAAAGAGACGATGTGAATATACCCTCTGCAACAGGAACTTCATATACAATAACACAATCCGATATAGGCACGCGAATAAGTGTTATCTGCACTTCTACCGCTCCTGCAGGAAACATATCGAGTGCCAAGACAGCTACAGTTATTAAGGCAACTCAAAGTGCGCCATCGATAAATATGGCATCAAACTATGTAGCCGCAACGAATAACTACACTGTTTCAATAAATAGTGTGGCCGGTGCCGAATATAGCTTTGATAACATAGCTTGGGGCAGTAATAATGAAAAAACTATAGACAGTGACAGCGAGGTCGTTACAGGTTATATTAGAATGACGGAGACACTAACACATAGTGCTAGCCCAGTTTCTAGTGCCACAGTGACTACAGGTACGAATATTGCAGATATAGAATTAGTTAACGATGCCATGACTGCAGTAGTAAATGGTACTTTGACTGTGCCCTTTGGAGCAACTCAAGCAGACAGAACCCTTGCCGTACAAAATTATGTAAATGGACTGTTGGTAGGAGGTATCGCTACAGTAACAGCTACAGTATCATACGATGATGCTTCCGGGAATTATTTAGTAGAGTTTGAAAAAGGAGCTGTAACTGATACGAAAATGCTTTCCATGACAGTGAACGAAAGTGTCGATCCGGATTTAGTATCTGTAAATGATATGGTTGCATCTATAAGGAGTTTTTCATTGCCGGAGATTCCACAAAATTTAGGATTAGTTAGTGAAGCGCAATTGAGCGCACACGTGATGTCGCTATACGCACCTCTGCTTGCAGCAGACCCTACTGTTAGTGTAGCCATCGTTTCAGATTCGTTAGTCCTTCCAACTCATGGAACAGCTACTAATCCTCAAGGAGTAGACGGAATGTACTCTTTCCAACTCGAAGTGTCGAAGGATGGAGTCGTCCAGAACATCTCGGAAGAGCTTTTGCTTGCCGCAACAGCATACGTCGGAACCGGTGATCCCACCACAGGAGATAACACGCCACTAACTATGTTATTTTTATTATTGATATTATCTG
>CAYIYH010000005.1:0-97084 GCA_964367585.1 uncultured Oscillospiraceae bacterium | reverse complement strand
CATATGAAACAAATGCGGAAAACTGGTATAGGGTAAGCTATGGAAATAGCGTAGGGTATATATCATCATCGCAATTAAAGACACCTGAAGAAAGCAAAGTAGTAAGCGCATATGCTAACTTAATATCAACGATTGTTAATGTGACAGATGTATATGATGCTGCGGGATTAGCAGGAACAAAGATAGATACAGTAGTTAAAGGTGAAGAAGTAGTATTGTTGGAACTTGTAGTGGTAGAAGGCACAAGTTCATGGTTTAAAATAGAATATGGAACAAGCCAAACAGGCTATATAAAAGCAGGAACGTTAAGTTTAAATTCCAGTAGTGTAAATCCTGTAAGAGTGTTTGAAACGACAGCAAATGTGGAACTATATCAAAACGCAGGTCCTGGATTTGATATACTAACAACGATACCAGCGGGGGAAAAAGTAAAAGCAACAATAGTATATGAAACAAATGCGGAAAACTGGTATAGGGTAAGCTATGGAAATAGCGTAGGGTATATATCATCATCGCAATTAAAGACACCTGAAGAAAGCAAAGTAGTAAGCGCATATGCTAACTTAATATCAACGATTGTTAATGTGACAGATGTATATGATGCTGCGGGATTAGCAGGAACAAAGATAGATACAGTAGTTAAAGGTGAAGAAGTAGTATTGTTGGAACTTGTAGTGGTAGAAGGCACAAGTTCATGGTTTAAAATAGAATATGGAACAAGCCAAACAGGCTATATAAAAGCAGGAACGTTAAGTTTAAATTCCAGTAGTGTAAATCCTGTAAGAGTGTTTGAAACGACAGCAAATGTGGAACTATATCAAAACGCAGGTCCTGGATTTGATATACTAACAACGATACCAGCGGGGGAAAAAGTAACAGCAATAGTATCGTATGAAACGCAAACAGAAGCATGGTGCAAAGTAAATTATGGAAATAATGTTGGATTTGTCTCATCAGCACAATTAAAGGCACCCGAAGAAAGCAAAGTAGTAAACGCATATGCAAATTTAATATCAACAATTGTTAGTGTGACAGATGTATATGATGCTGCGGGATTAGCAGGAACAAAGATAGATACAGTAGTTAAAGGTGAAGAAGTAGTATTGTTGGAACTTGTAGTGGTAGAAGGCACAAGTTCATGGTTTAAAATAGAATATGGAACAAGCCAAACAGGCTATATAAAAGCAGGAACGTTAAGTTTAAATTCCAGTAGTGTAAATCCTGTAAGAGTGTTTGAAACGACAGCAAATGTGGAACTATATCAAAACGCAGGTCCTGGATTTGATATACTAACAACGATACCAGCGGGAGAAAAAGTAACAGCAACGATATCATATGAAACAAATGTGGAAAACTGGTACAAGGTGAGTTATGGAAACAGTGTAGGGTATATTCCTAGCACTAATCTTGATGAGCAGTTTCTAAGTTTTGGAATTGATGTTTCTGTGTGGAATGGAAATATTGATTGGAACCAAGTTAAAGCAGATGGCGTAGATTTTGCAATAATTCGAGTAGGTGGTAGAGGTGCTTCCTCTGGAGAGATTTATGCGGATTCTATGTTTGCGCAAAATATGAGAGGTGCGTATGCTGCTGGAATTTATATAGGTGTATATTTCTTCACCCAGGCAATAAATGATGAAGAAGCAGTAGCAGAGGCTCAATATGCACTTGACCAAATAGATAAACTCGGAATTCCAGTTACTTTACCAATTGTGTATGATACAGAGAGTTATACCCACTCAGTTACCGGGGTACCATTAAGGCATAATAATATTTCAGTACAAGAAAGAACAGATGCTGCAAATGCTTTTTGTCAAACTATAGAAAATGCAGGATATGACGCAATGGTATATGCTAATCTAAGTTGGTTACGTAATAATCTGTATATGGATCAGCTTTCCAGTTATCAAACATGGGTTGCGCAGTATTGGAATGCAACATTATATATGGGAAAAGATGATTTTAATCATAACTATACGACGTCTTACGAAAATAGATATCATTATTGGCAATACACTAGCAGTGGAACAATTGATGGAATTAGCGGTAGAGTAGACTTGAACTGGTGGTATCCCGCAGGGATGAATTAGTCGTTTTATATCTAACTAAGTACCGGGAATATTTTCCGTAAATAATAATTTATAAAAGGAGAAAAAATGCAATTTATTGACTTAAATAAACAGTATTCATCTTTAAAAGATGAAATTAATAATGCGATACAAGATGTTCTTAATCAAGGCAGTTTCATTATGGGTAAAGAAGTGCAAGAATTTGAAGCCATGATGTCGCAATATCTTGGAACTAAACATAGTATATCATGTGCAAATGGAACGGATGCTCTACAAATGGTATATATGGCGTATGGGATAGGAAAAGGGGATGCTGTTTTTTGTTCGGATATCACTTTTGTGGCGAGTCTTGAACCTTCGACGATGTTAGGTGCTACGCCTATTTTTTGCGATATACAAAAAGATACATATAATATCTGTCCGGATTCCCTTGAATGTCAAATCAAAAGAGTTATTGAAGATGGAAAATTTACGCCTAAGGCAGTTGTTGCTGTGGATTTTCTTGGTAATCCTTGTGATTACGATGAAATTAAAGCTGTATGTGATAAATATGGTTTGCTACTAATTGAAGATGCTGCGCAGTCTTTTGGAGCATCTTATAATAGTAAGAAGTGCTGCACTTTTGGTGATGTGGCTACTACATCTTTTTTCCCTGCGAAACCGTTAGGTTGTTATGGTGATGGAGGTGCTATATTTACTAATGACGATGAATTAGCCGATATTCTTAAATCCATCCGTGTTCATGGAAAAGGTGCAACAAAATACGATAATGTAAGGGTTGGGGTTAATTCGAGATTGGACACAATCCAGGCTGCAATATTGAAGGTAAAATTAAAGGCACTGGAAGAATATGAACTTCGGAGGAGACAGGAAGTAGCCAAAGGATATAATGACGCATTTGCAGATTACTTTGTGACTCCACATGTTAGAGATGGGAATATATCGGCATATGCGCAATACTCGCTACTTGCAAAAAGCACAGAACAAAGAGATAGTATTATAAAGCACTTGAATGAAAAAAATATACCTAACATGATTTATTATCCTAAGCCTCAGCATGAATTAAAAGTATACGAAGGCTATCCGTATAATGATTGCGAATTTCCAAATGCAACATATTATTGCAATCATACATTCAGTTTGCCAATGCATCCGTATTTGGAAACTGAAGAACAAAACATTATTATAGAAGCTGTATTAGAAGCTATAAAATAAGTAGTATGTAGCTAACTGTGTTTGTGAATTTTTATTCTAAAGTAATTAACAGAGTAAAATACTTTTCGTAATTTACTCTGTTTTTTGAAATAAATTTTTTATAAAAAATAAATGATATTTTTTCAAAAAAACACTTGCATATACAACAATAATAGTATAAAATTAATAGGCTTGTTAGAAGAAATAAGCTAAAAATGCTGTAATAACAATCACTTTCGCCGATTTTCAAATCGAGGAGGGGGTTCATTATTTTTTATTGCGTTTTAGAAAAGAAACGCACGAGCGCGTGTGCATAGTACAGCAAGTATGCATACTCAAAAATGGCATATTTACAATAGTTCTTTGTACAAGGTTATCGCAAATGGTACAAAAAACGGGAGGAAAAAATGAGCGAACTAAAAAAGATTAAGATTAAGTTAAAGGCATATGATCACGCTTTGTTAGACCATGCGACTACGAAGATCATAGAGATGGCAGAAAAAACAGGTGCAGAAGTATCTGGCCCTATTCCGTTGCCTACGGAAAAAGAAGTTGTTACAGTCATTAGGGCTGTACATAAGTACAAGGACAGTAGAGAGCAGTTCGAACAAAGAACTCACAAAAGACTTATTGTTTTAATTAACACATCGCAAAAGACTACAGAGGCTATGACTAACTTGGATATGCCTGCAGGTGTTGAAGTAGAACTTAAGATATAGTTTTTTAAAAATTGCAATGGCGACTATGAAGGAAATGATATCGCAGGTTAACAAGACGCAAGAGCGCTTATTGGATCTGTGATGCGATATTCTCTTAGTACGATTGAGCGAGGTCGATTCTGTCGATGGTATCCTCATTCAATCCGCTGTAAGAAAGTAGGAGGAATGTATGAAAGCAATTTTGGGAAGAAAAATTGGTATGACCCAAGTATTCACCGAAGAAGGTGATGTTATACCGGTAACAGTGGTACAGGCGGGACCTGAAACTGTTACGCAAATCAAAACAGTAGAAACTGATGGCTATAATGCTGTGCAAATCGCATTTGAAGATCAAAAAGAGCACAGAGCCAATAAGCCGATGAAAGGCCACTTTGAAAAGGCTGGAGTTTCTCCAAAAAAACATATGGCAGAATTCAGAACGTCTGAAATCGAAACCTATGAAGTCGGTCAAGTAATTACGGTTGCAGATTTCGAAGCGGGCATGAAGATGGATGTTACTGGAGTTTCTAAAGGTAAGGGAACGCAAGGTAATATCAAAAGACACGGACATCATAGAGGTCCTATGTCCCATGGCTCTAAGCACAAGAGACTTCCTGGAGCACTAGCTGCAGGTACATACCCATCAAGGGTATTCAAGGGCAATGCTGGTCCTGGTAGGATGGGTAGAGACACTGTGACTGTCCAAAACGTAGTGTTGGTAAAAGTTGATGCTGACAGAAACTTGATGCTTCTTAAAGGCGCTGTCCCTGGAAATAAGGGTGGTGTTGTGAGAATAACTGAAGCTATCAAGGGTCAAGGCAAAGTAAATAAATAGATTAAACTTCAGAAAGGAGAAATATAATGGCAAAAGTGAATATACTAAACATGTCAGGTTCTGAAGTAGGAACTATGGATTTAAAAGATAGCGTGTTTGGAATTGAGCCGAACGAGTTCGCAGTTCATGCGGTAGTTAAGAATTATCTGGCAAACCAAAGGCAAGGGACTCAATCTGCAAAGACACGTGGAGATGTGCGTGGGGGCGGAAGAAAGCCTTTTAGACAAAAAGGTACTGGTCGTCACAGACAAGGTAGTACAACAGATCCTTCGCAAATCGGCGGTGGACGAGCGTTTGCGCCTAAGCCTAGAAGTTATAGATATACATTACCTAAGAAGCTTCGCAGATTGGCAATGAAGTCTGTATTATCATCTAAGGTGATTGAAAAAGAAATAATAGTATTAGACGAATTGAAGTTTGATGTTCCAAAGACTAAGGCTATGATAGAAATGCTAAAAAATGTTAAGTCAGAAAAGAAGGCACTTATAGTAATGGCTGAAAAGGATGAAAACGTCATCAAGTCAGCATCTAACATTCAAGGAATTAAAACGTCACTTGTTGGAACTATGAATGTTTACGAGATTATAAACCACACAAGCTTCATCGTAACCAAAGAAGCGTTAAATAAAATCGAGGAGGTGTACTGCTAATGAGATACTCATACGATATAATAATTAAGCCTGTAATTACAGAAGTAAGCATGGAACAGGCGCAAAATGGCAAGTACACATTCAAAGTTGCCAAAGATGCAAGCAAGACACAAATAAAATTAGCCGTTGAAGAAATATTTGACGTCGATGTAAAAAAAGTTAATGTATTAAATCAACTTGGAAAAATGAAAAGAAGAGGCAGAGACATAGGAAGAAGACCTTCTTACAAGAAAGCGATTATTACACTTCGCGAAAAAAGCAAGCCTATAGAATTTTTCCATGGATTATAAGCAGGAGGTAGAAAAGTATGGGAATTAAAAAATACAAACCGACGACTCCGGGTCTTAGAGGTATGACAGTTTCTACTTTCGAAGAAATTACGAAAAGCACGCCGGAAAAGGCGCTTACAGTAACGCTCAAGAAGCATTCTGGTAGAAACTCAAGAGGTAAAATAACTGTAAGACATAGAGGTGGTGGAACTAGACCTAAGTATAGGATAATCGATTTCAAGAGACAAAAAGATGATATTCCAGCTACAGTAAAGAGTATCGAATATGATCCAAATAGAAGCGCAAACATTGCATTGCTAGCTTATGCGGACGGAGAAAAAAGATATATTATCGCTCCAAAAGGATTAAAGGTATCAGATGTTCTTTATTCAGGAACGAAGGCCGACATTAAACCGGGAAACTCTCTTCCTCTAGCGAATATTCCAGTTGGTACTATGATACACAATATCGAAATGAAGCCTGGTAAGGGTGGCCAAATTGCAAGGTCTGCAGGGAATGGCGCTCAACTTATGGCTAAGGAAGATAGATATGCACAAGTCAGACTGCCTTCCGGAGAAGTTCGCAAGATATTGATCGTTTGTAGGGCTACTATCGGCGAAGTTGGAAATAATGATCATGGCAATATCCAAATCGGTAAAGCTGGACGTAAAAGGCATATGGGTTGGAGACCAACTGTCAGAGGTTCTGTAATGAACCCGAACGATCACCCTCACGGTGGTGGTGAAGGAAGATCTCCTGTCGGTAGAAAGAGCCCTGTTACTCCTTGGGGTAAACCTGCTCTTGGATATAAGACTAGAAAGAAAAACAAACCATCCGACAAGTATGTAGTAAAAAGCAGAAATGCGAAATAGAAGAAGGAGCAGTTAAATGAGTAGATCGATAAAAAAAGGACCTTTCGTGAATGAAAAGCTTATCAAAGCAATCATGGCTATGAACGACGCGAACGAAAAAAAGGTTTTGAAAACTTGGTCAAGACCATCGACAATATTTCCACAAATGGTGGGCCATACTATAGCTGTTCACGATGGACGTAAACATGTTCCTGTCTATATCACAGAAGATATGGTAGGACATAAGCTCGGAGAATTTGCTCCGACTAGAACGTATAGAGGCCACGTTGCCGACAAGTCGAGTAAGAAGAAGTAAGAAAAGGAGATAGAAAATGGAAGCAAAAGCACTCGCAAAATATGTAAGAATGTCTCCTATCAAACTCAAGCCTATAGCAGATTTAGTTAGAGGAAAAGATTTGACAGAAGCGTTGACTATCCTAAAGTTTACTAAAGGTAAAGGGTCTGAGATATTTGAAAAAGTGGTTAAGTCTGCTGCAGCCAATGCTGAGAATAATTATGATATGGATCCTGGTAAGCTATACATATCAGATATTTATGCGCATCAAGGGCCTACTATGAAGAGATGGCGTGCAGGTGCACAAGGTAGGGCTTCGGTTATATTAAAAAGATCGAGCCATGTTGGTGTGACACTTAAAGAAAGAGATATGTAGTAGGAGGATTATCGAATGGGTCAAAAAGTAAGCCCTCATGGGTTGAGAGTAGGCATAATAAAAGATTGGAGTTCGAAATGGTATGCTGGCAAAGGTGACTTCGCTAAGTTTATCGCACAAGACAACGAACTTAGAGTATTCATTAAGAAAAAACTTTACGCTGCAGGAGTTTCTAAGATTGTCATAGAAAGAGCAGAAAAATTAAAGCTTATCATATCGGTTGGCAGACCGGGTATGGTAATCGGAAAATCTGGACAAGGGATTGACGAGCTTAAGGCAAACATAGAAAAAATTACTAAGTCTCCTGTCGAGATATCAATAATCGAAGTAAAAACTACCGAGTTAGATGCGCAACTTTCTGCGCAATCAATAGCAGAAGCACTAGAAAGAAGAGTTTCCTTTAGACGTGCGATGAAGCAGGCTATGGGTAGAACTATGAAAGCTAATGCAAAGGGTATCAAAGTTCTTGTTTCTGGAAGATTGGGCGGAGCTGAAATCGCTAGAAGTGAAAAGTACAGTGAAGGAAATGTTCCTTTGCACACTTTAAGAGCTGACATTGATTATGGATTTGCTGAAGCGGATACTACATATGGCAAAATCGGTGTTAAGGTTTGGATCTATCACGGTGAAATTTTAGACAAAGGACTTCAAAGCGTAATCAGAGTTGAAAAACAAGACAAGAAGAATGATAGAAAAAACAGAAGAGACGGCAAGAGAAATAATGACTCTAGAGGGTATGACAGAAAAAGAGGCGACAGATCTGAAAGAGAAGAAGTTGCAGTAGTTAAACCTAGAACAAGAAAGAAACCTGCTCCTGAAGTAAAATCACAAACACAAGATGATGCGCCGGCGCCTGCAAATGCAATCAGTGATGATAATGTAACGGAAACGGCGTCTAGTGTAGAATAGCAATAGAAAGGAGAGACTAATCATGTTAATGCCAAAGCGCGTAAAAAGAAGAAGAGTCCACAGAGGTAGAATGAAGGGCGTTGCTACCAAGGGTAACAAGATTACCTATGGTAAATACGGTCTTATAGCACAAGAGTGTGGATGGATTACTTCAAATCAGATCGAGTCAGCCAGAATAGCTATGACAAGATCTATAAAAAGAGGTGGTAAAGTTTATATAAGTATTTTCCCTCATAAATCTGTAACTAAAAAACCTGCGGAAGTTCGTATGGGTTCCGGTAAAGGTGCTCCTGAATATTGGGTTGCTGTAGTTAAGCCGGGAAGAGTAATGTTCGAGATAGAAGGCGTAACGGAAGAGCAGGCAAGAGAAGCTATTAGGCTTGCGATTCACAAACTGCCTATTAAATGCAAATTTGCTATCAAGGGTGAAGAAGTAACAAAGGTTGGTGAAGCATAATGGAATTGAAAAAAATGAGAGAATTATCTGATGCTGAATTGACTGTCGAATTGGAAAAAAAGAAGAAAGAACTATTCAACCTCAGATTTCAACATGTTACAGGTCAATTAGAAAATCCTGTAAAGATGAGAGAAGTAAAAAGAGACATCGCAAGAGTTAAGACAATAATAAAAGAAAAAAGCTTAGTAAAAGCTAACGTTTAATGAAAGGAGAGTGTTATGACATCAGAAAGAAATAGAAGAAAAGTAAAAATTGGTGTAGTAGTCAGCGACAAGATGGATAAAACTGCTGTTGTTGCTATCGAAGATTTTGTGCGACATTCTCTTTACGGTAAAGCGATGAAAAGAACGAAGAGAATCAAGACACATGATGAGAATAACGAATGTAGCATAGGCGACAAAGTTAAAATCATGGAAACGAGACCTTTATCAAAAGATAAAAGATGGAGACTCGTGAGTATTTTGGAAAAAGTTAAATAAAGGAGGCACCTACAATGATACAAACAGAATCAAGATTGAGAGTAGCAGACAATTCTGGTGCAAAAGAACTTTTATGTATCCGTGTTTTGGGTGGTACTCGCCGTAAATATGCTAATATCGGAGATATTATTGTGTGTTCTGTAAAAGAAGCAACTCCGGGTGGCGTAGTGAAAAAAGGTGAAGTAGTGCGTGCGGTAGTCGTAAGAACAAAGACTGGCGCAAGAAGAAATGACGGAAGTTATGTAAAGTTTGACCAAAATGCTGCTGTAATAATCAAAGACAAGACTGACAAAAATCCTATAGGTACTCGTATTTTTGGCCCTGTGGCAAGAGAGCTAAGAGACAAAGGTTTCATGAAAATTGTGTCCTTGGCACCCGAAGTATTATAGGAGGCGACGATGCGTATTAAAAAAGACGATACTGTAATCGTGATTACAGGTAAAGACAAGGGAAAAAAGGGTAAAGTACTTAAAGTATTCCCAAAAGATGAAAAAGTCATTGTTGAAGGTGTTAATGTAGTAACAAAACACCAAAAACAAACACAAAAGCAAAAGGCAGAGATTATACACTTTGAAGGGCCTATACATGCGTCAAATGTAATGTATTATGATGGCAAATCGGCAACTAGAGTCGGTTATGAAGTGAAAGATGGCAAAAAAGTTAGAATTGCTAAAAAAACTGGAAAAGAAATAGGTTAGAAAGGGGGGAGAAATGGCTGCAAGGTTAAAAGATACTTATAAAAATGACGTGTTTAAAAAACTGCAAGAAAAGTTCCAATACAGTAATGTTATGGAAGTGCCAAAGTTAACTAAAGTTACTATCAACATGGGATTAGGCGAAGCAAAAGACAATACTAAGATGATGGAAACTGCAGTTGCAGAATTGGCTTTGATTTCTGGACAAAAACCGTTGAAGACTAAAGCAAAAAAATCTATTGCAAACTTCAAGGTAAGAGAAGGAATGGTTGTTGGTTCAAAAGTTACTTTACGAGGCGACAATATGTACGAATTCGTAGATAAGTTATTCAACATCTCTCTTCCAAGAGTTAGAGACTTTAAGGGAGTTGGCAAGAATTCTTTTGATGGCAGAGGTAATTATTCTATGGGTATTAAGGAACAACTTATTTTCCCAGAGATTAACTACGATTCTGTTGATAAAATTAAAGGAATGAATATAGTATTTACAACAACGGCAAAAACTGACGAGGAAGCAAAAGCATTATTAGAGCTTCTTGGTATGCCGTTTGAGAAGTAGGAGGAAGTATGGCTAAGTTATCTCTGAAAGTTAAACAGCAAAGAAAACCTAAATTTTCTACCAGGGCATATACAAGATGTAATGTTTGTGGAAGACCACACGCTGTACTTAAAAAATATGGTGTTTGCCGTATATGTTTTAGAGAGCTTGCTTATAAGGGAGAAATTCCCGGTGTAAGAAAAGCAAGCTGGTAATAGTATTATTGCAAGGACCCACATGAAGAATGGGTATCATGCAAAAGGAAGGAGCAAAGCTGAAATGACAATGACAGATCCTGTAGCAGATATGCTAACGAGAATCAGAAACGCTAATACTGTATCTCATGAATCGGTAACGGTTCCAGCTTCTAAAATGAAAAAATCTATCGCTCAAATTCTATTGGATGAGGGTTATATAGAAGGTTTCAAAGTAATAAATGATAATAATCAAGGTAGCATCGAGGTTCAGATGAAATATGCACCGACAGGTGAAAGAGTAATAAGTGGAATTAAAAAAATATCTAAGCCAGGTCTAAAGGTATATGCTAAATCTAGCGAAGTACCTAAGGTTTTAGGTGGATTAGGTATTGCAATTATTTCGACATCTAAAGGTGTAATCAGCGACAAAAAAGCTAGAGAACTTGGTGTTGGTGGCGAAGTAATTTGCTATGTATGGTAATTAGGAGGGAAATATATGTCAAGAATAGGTAAAAGACCTGTCATAATTCCTGCCGGTGTTGAAATTACCGTAGACGCAGCGAATTGTGTAACAGTTAAGGGGCCGAAGGGTGAATTAAAAGAGCAAATAAGTCCACTTATTAAAGTTGAAATAAACCCAGAGGAAGTATTGCTTACTCGAAAAGGTGATGCTAGAGAAGAAAGATCTCAGCATGGACTTGCTAGAACACTAGTTAATAACATGGTTGTTGGCGTAACTAATGGATACGAAAAAAAGTTACTAATTACTGGTGTTGGGTATAAGACAGAAAAGAAAGACAAAGTACTAGTACTAAATTTAGGATTTTCTCATCCTGTAGAAATGAAAGATCCTGAAGGAATAACTACAGAAACACCAACTGCGACAGAAATAATCGTAAAAGGTATCGATAAGGCAGTGGTAGGAAACTACGCAGCTAACATCAGATCGCTAAGAAAACCAGAACCTTACAAAGGAAAAGGTGTTAGATACGAAAACGAGACTATACGTCGTAAAGAAGGAAAAACAGGTAAACAATAGAAAGGAGTGAAATGAAAATGGCAAACGAAAGTAGAAATGACAGAAGAAAGAAAAGACATGCTAGAGTTAGACGTAATTTACAAGGAACTCCTGAAATGCCTAGACTGTGTGTATTCAGATCTAATAAGAACATTTTCGTTCAAATTATCGATGATGTAAATGCAACTACATTAGTTGCGGCGTCATCTTTAGACAAAGATTTGAAAGCAACTGTTTCTAACGGTGGCAACAAGGAAGCTGCTAGAGCGGTAGGCGAATCTATTGCTAAAAGAGCAATCGCAAAAGGTATTAACGAGGTTGCTTTTGATAGAGGTGGTTTCTTATATCACGGAAGAGTAAAAGAATTAGCTGATGCTGCTCGTGAAGCCGGATTAAAATTCTAACAGGGGGGAAGATAAAATGCGTAATATAATTGATGCTTCAAATCTAGAATTAAAAGAAACTATCGTAAACATTAGACGTGTTGCAAAAACTGTAAAAGGTGGTAGAAACATGCGTTTTAGTGTTACTATGGTAGTAGGTGATGAAGCTGGACATGTTGGGGTAGGATTCGGCAAGGCTCAGGAAATTCCTGAAGCTGCACGAAAAGCTACCGAAGATGCAAAGAAAAACTTAATATATGTACCGACTGTTGGAACTACTATTCCACACAAAAATGTTGGTGTGTTTGGAGCTGGTAAAGTGTTAGTTATGCCTGCTGCGCCTGGTACAGGAGTAATTGCGGGATCTTCGGCACGTGTTGTTTTAGAAGCTGCAGGTGTAAAAGATATTAGAGCTAAGTCTTTAGGCTCGAGTAATATCGGTAACATTGCAAGAGCAACTGTTGAAGGACTAAAATCATTAAAAACAGCGGAATCTGTTGCGAAATTAAGAGGAAAAACAAAAGAAGAAATTCTGGGATAGGAGGAGAGCAAGATGGCAAAAATGTTAAAAGTTACATTAACTAAAAGTACAATAGGCGCTTCCCCTAAACAAAGAAAAGTAGTCGAAGCGTTAGGCCTTAGAAAGATGCATCATTCTGTTGAATTATCTGATACTCCACAAACACGAGGCGCGATTGTAAAAGTACAACACCTTGTGACAGTACAAGAAGTATAAGCAGTTAGGAGGGCGATATGAAACTACATGAATTAAAAGCACCAGAGGGTTCAACAAAAAATCGTAAAAGAAAAGGTAGAGGCCAAGGTTCTGGACTAGGAACTACTGCCGGAAGAGGTATGCACGGTCAAAACTCTAGAAGTGGTGGCGGTGTAAGAATTGGTTTCGAAGGTGGACAAATGCCCCTTTTCAGAAGAATCCCCAAAAGAGGATTCACAAATAAATGGGCAAAAGAATATGCTATTATAAATGTTGAAGACTTGAACAGATTTGATGATGGACAAGTTATTGACAGGGCTGTTCTTGAAGAAGTCGGTATGGTTAAACAAGTCAAAGACGGAGTGAAGATTCTCGGAAATGGCGAATTAAATAAAAAAATTGCTATTTCTGCTGAAAAATTTACAAAAACAGCTATACAAAAAATAGAAGCTGCTGGAGGAAAAGCAGAGGTGATTGCAAATGGAGATGTTTAAAACTATTCATCAAGCATGGCGATTGCCGGAAATGAGAAGTAAAATTATTTTTACTTTTTGTATGCTTGTAGTATATAGAATAGGGTCTCATATACCTGTTCCGGGAATAAATCAAGCACAGCTTGCTAGTGTATTCTCTGATGAAATGGGTATATTCGAGATGTTCGATTTTTTCTCGGGCGGTGCATTTAGCAATTTCACTATATTTGCACTCAGTATTACTCCATATATTACATCTTCAATCATAATTCAGCTATTGACTATGGCATTCCCATACTTCCAAGCTTTGTCAAAAGAAGGTAACACAGGAAGAAAGAAGATTGCAAGGATTACTCGATTCTTGACAATCATTTTGGGATTAGCTCAAGCGGTAATGCTTACATTAGGATTATTTAGTAGTGCTATGGTCGACGATAGTGTTGGTACACTTATAGTTATCGTTTTAGTTCTTACTGCTGGTACTGCATTCTTGATGTGGCTAGGAGAACAAATAAACGAAAGAGGCGTAGGTAATGGTATATCTCTAATAATCTTTAGTGGTATCGTTTCTACACTTCCTGCCGGAGTAATAGAACTTTGGACTGGGATAACTACAGAGGGTAGTGGTATAACAATAGTTACAGTGCTTATCTTCGCTGTGTTGGCAATAGTCGTCATCATGGGAATAATAATGATTCAACAAGGCACAAGAAAGATTCCTGTACAATATGCAAAAAGAGTTGTAGGAAGAAAAATGTATGGTGGGCAATCCACACACATTCCTATCAAAGTAAATCAAGCTGGAGTAATACCTGTAATATTTGCAATGTCACTTTTACAGTTTCCATTAACAATTACTATGTTATTTCCTAATGATAGCGAATTTACAAATTTTGTTACTACTTGGTTATCTCCTGCAGGAGAATTTGGAGTATGGATTTATAGTGCATTAAGCGTTGTATTTATAATATTCTTTACATATTTCTATACTGCTATGTCATTTAATCCAATGGAAGTAGCTGCAAACATGAAAGCTAATGGAGGCTTTATTCCGGGAATTAGACCTGGAAGAGCTACTGTAGAATATCTAAACAAAGTAATGACTAGATTATGTCTAGTAGGTGCATTGTTCTTGGCAGCTGTGGCAATTATGCCAACTATAGTGTCTACGTTCACACCTTTAAATATTGCATGGGGTGGTACTTCGTTGCTAATTGTTATAGGTGTAGCACTTGATACGATGAGACAAATCGAAAACCAAATGTTAATGAGAAACTATGAAGGCTTTTTAAAGTAGGAGGGATTTCTTAGAATGTTAAACATTATTTTACTTGGCCCTCCGGGAGCGGGAAAAGGGACTCAGGCACAAAAGATAGTAGAAAAATATGGAATTCCACACATTTCTACAGGAGATATTTTTAGAGCTAATATTAAGAATAAGACACCGCTTGGCGTAAAGGTTACTGAGTATTTAGACAAGGGAGAGTTAGTTCCTGACGATCTTGTAATTGATATTGCAATATCTAGATTGAATGAGGAGGACTGCAAGGTAGGATTCTTGTTAGATGGATTTCCTAGGACAATATATCAAGCGGAAAAGTTAGACGATTATTTCAAAAGTAATGGAATTAATCTTAATCTAGTATTAAATATCGACACAGACGAAGAGGAATTGATATCTAGAGCGGCTATGAGAAGGGTTTGCAAGTCTTGCAACACTACTTATCACTTAAAGAATATGCCTCCAAAAGTTGAAGGTATATGCGATAAGTGTAATTCTCAGGTTATACAACGCTCGGATGATTATCCGGAGACTGTTAAGAAACGTCTAGAAGTTTATATTTCTCAAACGTCACCACTAGTAGAATATTATTCTAATGAAGGCAAACTATCAGTCATTGATGGGGCAGGTGAATTAGATGCAGTATTTGCAAAAGTTGTCGAGGAAATAGGTAAATCTTTATGATAATCATTAAGTCTAAACATGAAGTAGATTTGATGAGAGAGAGCGGAAAAGTTACTGGTTTTATACTTGGTGAGCTTAATAATGTTATCAAGCCTGGTATATCGACTATGGACATCGATAATTATGTAGAATCGACCATTCAAAAAAATGGAATGGTAGCTGCTTTCAAAGGATATAATGGATTTCCTGCTAGTGCATGTGTCTCTATTAATGATGAATTGATACATGGAATCCCTAGTAGGGATAGAATCATCAATTCCGGCGATATTGTGAGTGTAGATATTGGATGTGTCTATCGAGGTTGTTTTACAGATGCAGCGAGAACGTATGCAGTCGGTGAGATTACCGAAGAAAAATCTAGACTTATTGATGCGACGGAGCAATCTTTCTTCGAATGTTTGAAGGTTTGTACCGTCGGAAATAGAATTTCTGATATTTCACATGCTATCCAAAAAGAAGTGGAAAAAAACGGATTTTCTATTATAAGAGATTATGTTGGGCACGGCGTAGGAAAAAAATTACATGAAGAACCTCCTATACCTAATCATGGTAAACCCAATAGGGGTGCCAGGTTAGCGCCATTTATGACATTGGCCATAGAGCCGATGACTTCGGCGGGGAATTATGAGGTCGATGTTTTGTTAGACAATTGGACAGTCGTTACCGTGGATGGTACGCCCACTGCACATTATGAAAACACCGTCTTGATTACAGACGGAGAACCTGAATTGTTGACTTTATGATATGACCTGAAATATAATTCATATGTTAAATTTTTTAAAGATGAAAGGTGTTAAAGTATGGCAAAAAAAGATGTCATAGAAGCTATGGGAACGGTAGTAGATTCTTTACCGAATGCGATGTTTAAGGTTAAACTTGAAAATGGCTATGAAGTACTTGCACATATTTCAGGGAAAATTAGGATGCATTACATAAGAATACTTCCTGGAGATAGCGTGAAAGTTGAGCTATCGCCTTATGACTTGACTCGTGGTCGAATAATATGGCGTGATAAATAATAGAATAGACTTTGGAGGGATAATAATGAAAGTAAGATCATCAGTAAAACCTATTTGCGATAAGTGCAAGGTTATAAAAAGAAATGGAAAAGTAATGGTAATCTGTGAAAATCCAAAACACAAACAAAAACAAGGTTAATTTATTGAGTTAATAAGTTGTTTATAATATGAATTTTAAATTGCGGATAGTAGTGCAATTTATAAATTTTTATTTAATATCGGATAGTAATGACCGAGCTTACTGTCTATTAAGTTATATTAAAACGTAACGCCTGTCTATATCACCCTCGGTATGTGACGGAAGATAGGAGAAGGAGGAAAGTATGGCACGTATATCGGGTGTCGATTTGCCAAGAGAGAAGAGAGTAGAAATAGGGTTAACTTATATCTACGGAATCGGAAAGAAGACTTCAGTTGACATTTTATCAAAAGCAGGTATTGATCCTAACACAAGAGTTAAGGATTTGACCGAAGATGAAACTGGTAAAATTAGAAAGTTGATCGATGAAGAGTACTTGGTTGAAGGTGAATTGAGAAGAGAAGTATCTTTAAACATCAAAAGATTGATGGAAATTGGTTCTTACAGAGGAATTCGCCACAGAAGAGGTCTACCAGTCAGAGGACAAAAAACTAAAACAAATGCACGTACAAGAAAAGGTCCGAAGAAAACTGTAGGTAGAAAGAAAAAAGAAGGAAGATAAGGAGGTAGATAATAATGGCAAAAGTCGTAAAAAAGAATGTTCGAAAAAAGAAAAGAGAACGTAAAAATATTGATAAAGGTCAAGCGCATATTCAATCTACCTTTAACAATACTTTAGTTACATTAACAGACACAAGTGGAAATGCACTTTCATGGTCAAGTGCTGGATCGCTTGGATTCAAAGGTTCTAGAAAATCTACTCCATTTGCAGCTCAAATGGCGGCGGAAGAAGCTACAAAGGCAGCTTTAGAGCATGGATTAAAATCGGTTGAAGTGTTTGTAAAGGGTCCTGGTTCAGGAAGAGAAGCTGCTATCAGAGCACTTCAAACTGCTGGATTGGAAATTACAATGATAAAAGACATCACACCGGTTCCACACAATGGTTGCAGACCGCCTAAGCGTAGAAGAGTATAGTAAGTAAGGAGGAAAATAGTATGGCAGTAAACAAAGTTCCTGTTCTTAAAAGATGTAGAACCCTTGGAATTAACCCTATTATTATGGGTATAGATAAAAAGTCTAGAAGAAAACCTAATCAGTCTAATAAAAAGATGAGCGAATATGCTATTCAACTTAGAGAAAAGCAAAAGGCAAAATTTATTTATGGCGTATTAGAAAAACCTTTTAGAAGATATTTTGAAAAAGCAAAGAATAAAGAAGGCATCACCGGTCATAACTTGATGATAAGATTAGAATCTAGAATGGATAATGTTGTATTCAGAATGGGGCTTGCGGCAACTCGTAGAGAAGCTAGACAAATGATCGTACATGGTCATTTTACACTGAATAACAAAAAAATCACAATTCCTTCAATAGAGATTCATCCGGGGGATGTAATAAAAGTTAAAGATAAAAGTAAGTCACTTCAAAAGTTCAAGGAAGTGAAAGATATGATTATCACGGTTCCTGAATGGTTGACATTCGATGTCGATAAATTAGAAGGTTCTATGGTTGCAAAACCAAGAAGAGAAGAAATTGATACTCCTATAGAAGAACATTACATCGTTGAATTATATTCTAAATAATAGTTACTTGTTCTATATTATAATTAAAGGAGATTTTGATGATTGGATTTGAAAAACCAGAAATAAGAAAGTCTATTGAAGAAGATAGAAAATATGGAAAGTTTGAAATTGAACCTTTGGCTAGGGGATATGGTATAACTTTGGGAAATGCTCTGAGAAGAGTATTGATTGGTTCCTTTCCAGGTGCCGCTGTAACATCTATCAAAATAGATGGTGTTCTTCATGAATTTTCTTCTATCCCAGGTGTCAGAGAAGATGTAACGGAGATAATATTAAATCTAAAACAGCTAGCGGTTAAGATTACTGGTGATGAAACAAAAAGAGCAATAATCAATGCAGTTGGACCTAAAGTCGTAACTGCTGCGGATATAATGGCTGATTTTGAAGTCGAGATTTTCAACAAAGATTTACACATTGCAACCTTAGAAGATAATGTTCCATTAGTAATGGATCTTTACATCTCAAGGGGCCTTGGATATGTACCTGCTGAACAAAACAAGACTGACGATACACCTATATCTGTTATTCCAATTGACTCGATATTTACGCCTATCAAAAAAGTGAACTTCACTGTTGAAGATAAGAGAATCGGTCAATACACGAATTATGACAAATTGATTATGGAAGTTTGGACAGATGAGTCCATAACTCCTGATGAATCTTTATCTATAGCCGGCAAAACGTTGATAGATCATCTTCAATTGTTCATGGGAGTTGCCGATGTAGCTGATGGTCTTGAAATCATGATTGAGAAGAAAGAAGACTTAAAAGAAAAGTCACTTGAAATGAATATTGAAGACTTGGATTTATCTGTTCGTTCGTATAATTGCCTTAAGAGAGCAGCTATTAACACTGTGGAAGACTTGATATGCAAGACAGAAGATGAAATGATTAAGGTTAGAAATTTGGGAAGAAAGTCGTTAGACGAAATACGTTATAAACTTAAGGATTTAGGCTTATCGTTAAAAGATAATGACGAATAAAATACTATGAAAGGAAAAGTGCTATGCAAGGATATAGAAAATTAGGAAGACCGACTGCTCATAGAAAAGCAATGCTACGCAACATTGTTACTGATTTGTTTAGAAATAATAGAATTTCTACTACAGATTGTAGAGCAAAGGAAGCAAAGAGAACTGCTGAAAAACTCATCACTATTGCGAAAAAAGGTGACTTACACGCTAGAAGACAAGTTTTAGCTTATTTGTATGATGAAGATGTCGTGACTAAGTTATTTGATGAAATAGCTCCAAAATACAGTGATAGAAACGGTGGATATACTAGAATAATGAAACTGGGACCTCGTCAAGGTGATGGTGCTGAAGTGGTATTTTTAGAATTAGTATAGCAACATTAGTTGATATACAATTAATTCTCAAAGTTTCGCAAAGAATTTCTTGAAATAATAGAATGAATAAACCCATGTAATATGTTGGAATAACCTAATATATTACATGGGTTTTTTACTTAATCATATAACTTAGATAGTGGTAAAAATGCAAGGTGTTTTCTAGAGGATTAGTAGATATTTTCTCTATAATTGATGATGAATTTACTTATTGTGTTTAATGGGAGTGTGTCATAATTGTAATAGTTTTAGTTGCAATGCTTTAATTCTCTATTTAGGAATGCAACAATGGCGAGTAATATAATGCTTATGCCTGATATTAAGTACCAGTTTTCTATGCCTATTATTTCGACGAATACTCCCGAAATCGATAGGCTTATGGGCATAATAAGTGTGCGTGCTCCCAGATTAATAGAGCCAATCCTTCCCAAATAGTCGTTTGGTATTTTTAGTTGTAATACAGATGTTTGAATTCCAAAAAATAAAGGAGCAACTAACCCCATAATAAAAGAAAACGCTACGAATACTATGTACCCATCTGTAGGAAGTAGCCCAATTATTGTAATAGATAGGCCATATATAAAAACAGAAAAGCACATAAGAGAAATGCTTTTTATATTCTCAATAATCTTTCCCAACAGCATGCCGCCTAGTAACATACCAAAGAAAAAAGAGACTTCGACAACAGCTGATTCCTGAGAGGTTCCTCCAAAGTAATTGATTGTAATGAACGGAAAGAGTGCACCTATTGGCGAATAAAAAAACGAGTATAAAGAACCTATCACTATAAATGTAGTAATTCCTTTTGTTTCACGCATTACTCTTATTCCATCTATTAATTCATGTTTGATTGAGTTAATTCCTATAGATGTTTTTTTGATTATTTTTTCGCATTGTGGAATTTTGATAACTAACAATATTGTAATTGCAAATATTGCACCTATTACATCGAGTAATACTGTGAATCCAAAGCCATAAGTGCTGTATAGTATTGCTCCAAATATGGGGCTTAGTAGGTAAGAAATGGAAGAGAAACTCTGAGTGTATCCTGCGAACTTTGCTAGTTCGTTTTTGGGAACTAGCGATGGAGTTAATGCGATGAATGCGGATCTATGAAAAGCGCCTCCGATAGAACGAAAAAACAATGTGATAAATATAGCTAGTATTGTAAAGTTTGATGAAAAGATTATTATCCCAAGGGTTAGACTTAGTAATGCTATGAAAGCATCTGCAAGAATTATTACACTTTTCTTGTTATACCTATCGACTATTACTCCGGCTATGGGACTTAGTAGTGCTTCCGGGAAATATCCAAAGATTACTGCCAATGATAAGTAGAGCGCAGAGCCTGTGCTTTCTGTCAAATGCCAAGATATGGAAATATTTAATATAGAACCTGTCAAAAGAGAAATACATTGCCCTATTTGTATAAGTAAGAATTTTTTTTTGTAATTTTTCATTATATTTTGTAGATTTCTCCCTATTATTCGTATATATTTATAGCTGTTAGATTTTGATATGTAATGCTTATTGGATTATAGTGGTGGTGAAACTATGTGTTCTCCCTAATAACCTGAGTCCGAATTCTTTTTATTATACCTGTTTTATTTTCTTTTTACAAGGAGATTGTTTATGCAAGTTATATATTTTTTCATTGCATTTTGTTCTTGCATAATAGGAGCCATAAGTGGAATTGGCGGTGGATTGATAATGAAACCCGTAATAGATTATCTTGGTCATTTTGATGCATTGACTATTAATTTTTTGACTGGTACTACCGTTTTATTTATGTCGACTACATCAATCATTACTTCAAGGAAACAAGAAGTGAGCATAGAAATAAAACTAACGATTTTTCTTGCAATAGGTGCTGTATTTGGAGGAGGATTAGGTAAAATAACACTCCTAAATTCGGGAAGTGAAATAGATTTTTTGCAGACAATATTTTTGTTGCTTCTTAATTTATCAGTATTATTTTATCTTGTATTTAAAAGAAGAATCAATACGCTCAATGTAAAGAATCCGTTTTTTACATTATTCTTAGGATTTATCTTAGGTACAATTGCCTCTTTTTTGGGGATAGGTGGAGGGCCGATAAACATAGCTGCGCTCCATTATTTTTATACTATGCCTACTAAAGAGATTGTTAAGACCTCTCTATTATTGATATTTTTGTCTCAGGCAACTTCTTTGATAATTACTTTTGTTACGGGGTCTGTTCCCGATGTTGGCGTATTTTATTTGCTATTTATGTGTCTAGGTGGTGTCTTAGGAGCGTATTTAGGAAAACGTATTACAGAAAAAACCTCTGACCAAACAGACGAGAGGATGCTTATTATTGTGATTATTGCACTTTTGATGCTAGGGATATTCAATATATATAATTATTTTTAATTTTTACTTTCTATTGAAACAAATGTGTCAAATATACAAAATATCCCTTGATTTATTTAAATCAAACTGATATTATATACAAGGTAAATATATTGTATTTACAAATATTTTTGATGTTACTGCATAGGTGAATATTAATCTTTTATTCTAGAATAAAATGAATAGTGATTATATGTTATGAATAATTTACCATATGTATGTTATCATATGAAGCGTTAAATAATCGATTATTAGGAGGATTTATTTAAATGAAAAAACAGATGATAAGAATTTTATGTTTCACGGTACTTTGTTTACCACTTACAGCTGTTCCTGCATTTGCCGATACGGAAGCGACAGGGACTTCTAGCCTTTTAGGAATGGTATTGCCTTTTGGTATTATGTTCCTTGCAATGTACTTTTTGATGATCAAACCTCAAAGGAAAAAGGACAAAGCGATTAAAGAAATGAGAAGTTCTTTAGGTGTAGGTGATGAAATTGTTACAATCGGTGGAATTAGAGGAAAGATTGTAAAAACTAAGGATGATACAATTGTTATCCAAGTTGGAGCTGACAAGGTGAAATTTGAAATGGAAAAATGGTCTATTTCATCTGTAATATCTTCTAAGAATTCTAGTGCGCCTGCGGCAGATGTAACTGAAGAAGAACCTAAAAAAGCTAAACCTAAGAAGCTTGGAAAATCAAAAGTAGAGCCAGATGTTTCTGAAGTTGGCGAAGCGACTGTAGATGTTGCTGAAAGCAAAGAGGCAGAAATTGTAGCCGAAGAAGAAGAAAAAATCTAGCATGTTTTGCTATTGCGTGTAGACAATGCGAGTGTAGATTAAAATAATTACAGATCATATTATTGATGTGAATTTACACATGAGAAAAGAGAGCATTTTGAAGAATAGAATTAATAGTTATATAGATCATACAATATTAAAACCGGATGCGAATGAAGCGGATATAGTTAAGTTGTGTGATGAAGCTAAGCAACATAATTTTTATGCGGTTTGTGTAAACCCTGCATATATTCCACTTGCAGTAAAGCTCTTGGCAGACAGTGATGTCAAAGTTGCTACGGTAATCGGATTTCCATTAGGTGCAAATTCTACCGATACAAAAGCTTTCGAAACTAAAAATAGCATTGAAGCAGGTGCACATGAAATAGATATGGTTATTAATGTTGGCAAACTGAAAGATAACGATACTGATTATTTGAAGAATGATATTAGTGCTGTAGTCAATGTTGCAAAAGCTAACAATGCACTAGTAAAACTAATTATAGAAACTTGTCTTTTGACAGACGAAGAGATTGTATTGGCATGTAATTTGGCAATCGAATGCGGTGTGGATATCGTAAAAACGTCTACTGGTTTTTCAACAAGTGGCGCAAGTGTAGAGCATATTAAAATTATTAAATCTATTGTGAAAGAAGATTTGGGTATAAAGGCCTCGGGTGGAGTCAAGTCTTATGAAGATGCAGTGGCTATGATAAATGAAGGTGCTACTAGGATCGGAACAAGTAGTGGTGTTAAAATTTGTGAAAATGTAAAGTAGTGTTTACTGATATTAGTTTATTAGAGTGTCCCGTTATTCAATCGTAAAATATGAGACTATTTATGGCGTATTTGAGAATTGTTCTTGAATACGCTGTTATAAAGTATATAGACTAGCTCTCAATCCTCGACACGTATCACTTGAACAATCTCACATTAATTTCTTAGTATTGATTTAATAGGAGCATGAGTATAATGAATAAAAAGTATTTCCTATCAGGTATTTTCTTTTTAGTAATATGCATATACAGTGTGATTCATCTTTTTGTAGTTAATACAGAATCATGGGCATGGATGTTACTAGTTTTCTCAGGATTCTTAGGGGTCGCATATATTAGGAAATCACTAGATTCGAAGTAATATATGATTGTCTGATCTGAAATAGTGTATGCTATTTTGTTTGAAGTAATGTTTAAATATATGATTAGAAGTGATGTATTGTTATTTGAATACAGCGTAACAATATAATGTGTATTGAAGAAGGAAATAAGATTATGAGTGTTAAAGATATTCTTTTAAATACAATAGATAAAATTAATACTATGAATGATGGCAGAGTCAATAGTCTTCTAGAACCTAAACTAGTCGATTTCGACCAAATAAACAATACTGCAACTATTTCCTTTAAGATAAAAGATTGGGAAAAGAATCAACGTGGAGAGTGCCACGGAGGAATTGTTGCTACTATGTTCGATGTGGCTTTAGGAATATCGGCAAAAGCTTACTCAGATCATCCAAGTACTGCGACGGCAGACTTAAGTGTCAACTATATTAGACCTTTTTTGGAAGAAGAGTATTATTTCGTAGTAGAAGCCGTAAACATAGGAAAGAATCTGATTAGATTAAGGGGGACTGCCGTTAGTCCTATTACAAAAAAGGTAGCGGCAACGGCACAGGCTACTTTTGTACGTGTCAAATCTTAAGTTGTTTATTTTATTCCTTCTGAATTCTCATTGTAATTTCTATTATATCGACATGTGGTAGTTGCAATGAAAATAGATGGGATTTACTTTAAATAGTTCAAATTTTTATTATATGTAATCATATATATGCTTGCATAGTAATGAAAAAAATGATATACTTGTATACGGAATATATGAGACAAAATACAAAAAGGAGGTGCGATAATGTCAAGAAAATGTGAAATATGCGGAAAAGGACAAGTTTCTGGTAATAATGTATCACACTCAAACAGACATACTAGAAGAAAATGGAATGCTAACATTCAAACTGTGAAGGTTACTGATAATCTTTCAGTACGTAGAATGAAAGTATGTACAAGTTGTATAAGATCTAACAAGATAAATAGAGCTGTATAAGGTCTAGGTGAATGTAATGGAGCATTTTTTGTGCTTACATTTATTAGTGTAGATTAATTTGGTATCGGTAAGGCAAAATGAATAATCTCGTTTTGTCTTATTTTTAGTGTTTATTCAGAAAAGAGGAAAGCCCCAATGGTATATGCAAGTGATTTTAGAAAAGGTATTACATTCCAAATAAATGGAGAGCCACATGTTGTAGTTGATTTTCAACATGTTAAACCGGGTAAGGGGGCTGCATTTGTAAGAACAAAATATAAAAATATTATTACAGGAGCTACTAGGGAAGAAGCATTCAACCCAAATGATAAGTTCCCTAAGGCACATATTGAGTCTAAAAGTATGCAATATTTATATAATGACGGTGAATTATACTACTTCATGGATGAAGAGTCGTATGAGCAAGTACCTCTTTCTGCAAGCATCGTAGAAGAGGCAATTAAATTTCTTCGTGAAAACGATGTTGCATCTATAAAATTTTACCAAAATAAACCATTCTTAGTAGAAGCTCCTAACTTTGTCGACTTAAAGGTTATAGAAACAGAGCCTGGTGTAAAAGGGGATACTGCTACTAATGTTACTAAGGCAGCTATTGTCGAAACAGGAACAACAGTACAAGTTCCTATCTTCATAGAAGAAGGTGAAACTATTCAAATCGATACTCGTTCGGGTGAATATTTGGGAAGATCTAAACAGTCTTAATTTTTCGTAACAAATATTAGTACTCATATCTGAGTGATGATATTTGTTGCAATTTAGAGGTGTATAATTGAAAAAATATGTAATTATTGTCACACTGTTAATTCTTGTTGGAATAGGAATCGGATCATATTCTCTTCTGAGAAGCGGATTGGAGCCTGTGAACCCTGATGATGATGCGCCTATATCCGTAAATGTAGAATCGGGAATGGGTGAAGGACAGATAATAAGCCTCCTTTATGAATCGGGCCTTATTAAAAATGAAAATATTGTAAAAATATATTTAAAATTGAATCCTCATGATACCTTACAAGCCAATTCTTATGTGCTCAACAAGTCAATGTCTACTTCAGAGATATTCGATATTATCAACAACGGCACGTTTGAGTATGTTTCTACTAACCGATTTACAATATTCGAGGGAGCTACTTTTGATGTTGCAGCTGAGGCTATTGCTGTTGCTTTAGAGATTACTCCAGAAGAAGTAATTGCAACGTGGAACGATAGAGATTTTTTAAATGAACTTACACTTGAGTATAGTTTTTTGACGGATGAAATCTTCCAGGAGAGCATTAGATGCCCACTAGACGGTTTTTTGTATCCCGATACATATTTTATTACCGAACAAGAAAAGGACGTTAAGCAAGTAACGAGGC
Organism: uncultured Oscillospiraceae bacterium; assembly: GCA_964367585.1. Taxonomy (GTDB): domain Bacteria; phylum Bacillota; class Clostridia; order Peptostreptococcales; family Anaerovoracaceae; genus CAYJGJ01. Next base: position 71,322 of record CAYIYH010000005.1, on the reverse strand, counting down.
ATATATTAGATGTCTTTGAATCAAAAATAGAACCTTTACTCCCACAAATTGAGGCAAGTGGATACACCTTGTACGAATTCGTAACATTTGCATCGGTAGTCGAGGCAGAAACTCTTTTTGCCGTCGATACTCCTAAAATAGCGGGAGTTTTCCAACAGAGATTGAATATTGGAATGAATTTGGAAAGCTGTAGCACGGCTTTGTATGCAAAAGGTGAAAAGAGGGTGTATGTAACGATAGAAGATACCGAGTATGATTCATTATATAATACGTATATGTATGGAAGTTTGCCGATAGGGCCTATTTGTAACCCATCTATCCCTACTATGGAAGCATGCCTTAATCCTGAAATTACAGATGATTTATATTTTTTTGCAAAGGAAGATGGTACGGTATTATATAGTAGTACGTATCAAGAGCATTTAGATACTGTAAATGCTAATCTTTGGTATTAATTTCAAAACATGCGAAACGTATGATATTGAAAGCGAGCATCGGACGAAATGCAAAACGACTTTACTGAAATAGAGAAAGAGAGTAATATCTCGCATTTTAATAAAAGTGAAATACCTCGTGAAATAGTTTACCCTGCAGTGACAGATTTTATTAATACTCATTATAGAGCTTACAATGGTGAATTACACAGTTTACGCGAGTATGCACAAAGTATAAATGTGCCAATAATATTGCAAGAAACTGAAGTATTGTTAAAGTCACTTTTAGAGATAAAAAAGCCAAAATGTATTATGGAAATTGGTGCAGCAGTTGGCTATTCATCAATTTTTTTTGCATTATCGTGTCCCGAAGCTAAAGTAATTACTGTAGAAAAGAATGGGGATTTATGTAAAGAAGCAAGGGCGAATATAAAAAAATATGCATTACAAGATAGAATTACACTTATCGAAGGAGATGCAAAAGAAGAGTTGCCTAATTATTTAGACGACTCAAATCTTACTATCGATTGCGCATTTTTCGATGCGTCCAAAAGCCACAATAAAGAATTTTTAGATATGATAGTGCCTTATTGTGAAGACGGTGCGCTTATTTTGACAGATAATGTTTTATTAAAAGGATTGGTTGCATTGCCCACAATAGATAACAATAAAATATATAAAGCGAACAAGACGAGCATACGTAACTTACAAGACTACATAGATTATATACATAATATTAGTTTTCTGTCATCTTCAATAGTAGCCGTAGGTGATGGATTAGCTTTAAGTGTTTTTAAGCGAGGGTAATCCGCCAATATATATCCTAGTTGTGATAGATAATCTGTAATTATTGCTTTTGGTTAGGCGTACAAGCGTGTAGACATGTAATTTTGATTTAATAGAGTAAAAAATGACGAAACAAAAAATAGAGTTATTGGCTCCAGCCGGAGATTTAGATAAATTAAAAACCGCAATATTATATGGTGCAGATGCTGTATATTTTGGTGGTGAGATGTTTAGTCTGCGTGCCAGTTCTGGTAACTTTACAATAGAAGAGATAAGAGAAGGTGTCCGATTCGCACATGAAAGAGATAAAAGGGCTTATTTAACCTTAAACATATTTGCACACAACAAAGATATAGATCAAATTGTGGAATACTTGAAAACAATTAAAGATATAGAGATAGATGCTTATATTGTTTCCGACCCAGGTATCATGGATATCATCAAAGAAGTAAATCCAAACATGCCGATACACTTGAGTACTCAAGCAAACATGACAAATTACAGGAGTGCAAAGTTTTGGTATGAATATGGCATTAGACGGATTGTCTTGGCGCGGGAGTTAACGTTAGACGAAGTAAAAACAATTAAGGCGAATGTGCCAAACGATATGAATATTGAATGCTTTATCCATGGGGCTATGTGCATATCTTATTCTGGAAGATGTTTGCTAAGCAATTATATGACCGATAGAGATTCCAATCAGGGTATGTGTGCACATCCATGTAGATGGAATTATGCCTTAGTCGAAGAAACTAGACCAAACGAGTCTTTTCCTATAGTTGAAGACGAGAGAGGTACATATATACTTAACTCTCGTGATTTATGTATGATAGAGCATATTCCTGAAATAATAAAATCGGGGATTGCTTCATGCAAAATAGAAGGCAGAATGAAAAGTGTGTTTTATGTTGCGACCGTGGTGTCTGCATATAGAAAAGCTATAGATTCTTATTATGATAGTCCGCAAGCCTATTGTTTCAAAGAAGAGTGGCTCTCAGAATTGCGAAAAGTAAGCCATAGAGAATTCACTACGGGGTTTTATTTTAAGCATCTAAAAGATATTGCACAAAATTATTTGACAAGTGCATACATGAGAGAATATGACTTTGTAGGTGTAGTTAAATCGTATGACGAAGTAAGTGGCATCGCATTAGTGGAGCAAAGAAATAAGTTTTCAGTTGGCGAAACCGTAGAGATATTTGGACCGTTTGTAGATTACTATGAGCAGAAAATTGATTTCATTATTAACGACGAGGGTGAGTATGTCGAATCTGCCCCTCATGCACAGCAAATTGTAAAAATTAAAGTCGATTCACCTGTCGCGGAGAACTATTTTATTAGAAAAATGAAGAAACAATGCTAATAGTTGTTTATAAAAAAAGAAATATAACCAATAGTATACTAAAAAGCGCGAAAAATTCGTGTTAATGATTAATATAAATTATAAGGAGAAAAATCATGCAAGACGACCCGGATCCCATGCTGTATTACACTATTATAGCAATAACCTTATTGCTTGTAACTAATGCAATACTAGTAATATCTTCTACTTCTCTGAGTAAGGTGAGTAGAACTTTCGTTAAAATATATGTCAAAGAAAATCAAGACAAAAGAGCAGAGAAGTTATTTTGTCTAATTGAAAAACCGTCGAGATACATATATACAAACAAAATAATCAGCTATGTAGTTGTGTTTGCTGCAATAAGTTTGGCACTTTCGTATTTTGAAGATAATACGCAGGCTGTAATAATTAATTTTGTTTTGGTCACATTAATCTTGACCGAATTACTTCCTAGGAAATTGTCGTTGTCTCATGGTGAAAAATTTTCGATTACATTTGCAAATGTACAGTACTTTCTTTGTGTTGTTTTTAGGCCTATTACATTTATTCTTATTAGCATCGTAAACATTATTCTAAAAATCTTTAAGCAAGACACTCATTTAGACGACAGTCCTTTTAGCGAAGATCATGTTATGTCGATGCTTGATGCGGGACAGGACAGCGGAATAATCAAAGAAGAAGGCAAAAATATGATTAATAGCATATTTGCCTTCGATGATGAACTCGCTTATGAGATTATGACTCCCCGAACCGACGTGTTTATTATTGATATAAATGACCCCGTCGAAGAGTATCTCGATGAATTAATGGAACTGAAACATTCAAGAATACCTGTTTGCAAAGAAGAAACAGATAATATAATAGGAATACTCAACATAAAAGACTATTTGATAGAGGCCCGCAAAAATGGCTTCGAAAATGTTGATATTGCCTCTATTTTGAGAAAACCGTACTTTGTACCCGAAAGCAAAAATATAGACTCTCTATTCTTCGACTTGCAAAAATCACGCCAGCATATTGCTATCTTAATAAATGAATTCGGCGGGTTTAGTGGTATAGTCACTATGGAAGACATTATCGAAGAAGTAATGGGAGATATCGACGACGAATACGACGATCAAAGCGAGACCATCCAAAAAGTATCAGATACTAAATTTTTACTACATGGCAATATATATTTGGATGATTTTAATGATGAAACAGGATTAGAATTAACTTCCGAATCGAGTGAAACAATAGGTGGATTTATTGCGGATAAGTTAGGTGAAATACCTAATGATGGATATTTGAACTTGGTTGTAGTAGAAGGCGTGTGTGAGTTTAAAATCTTATCAGTGAGAGAGAATCGTATAGAAAAAATTGAGTTAAACATTGTCAATATCGAAACAGACAATCCGGTTGAATAGTCAATAATAAGTGAGGAACACCTTTGGAAAACCAAATTTTACAAAATGAAGAAAATATTGTGAATAATTTAGATGTTTTGAGAATAATACATCGTCTTGTAATAAGAACCAATGGTGTAAGTGAATTTTATAGTAGTTACGCAAGAGATATATCAAGGAATATTTTACGAAAAAACCCACTCTCCCGTGGAATTAAATTATATGAATTAGAGGAAGGTTTTTATATTGAACTCCATATTGTCGTCCAATTTGGATATAATATTCCACAGCTAGTATGGGAAATCCAGTCTAAAATTAAAAATAAATTGGAAAAGTCTTTGGATATAAAAGTAGTTAAAATCGATGTCTTCATTAATGATGTCACATACGTGGAGGATTTTACAGAAAATGAGTAGAAAAAAAGCAAGAATAAGACTTATGCAATATATTTTTGAGCTAGATGCGAAGAATGTTTTTAAAAAGAAAATGAAGTCTGCCATCGTGCTAGAATTGTTGCGAGCAGACACTATTGCATACGAGGAAATTCAAGATCAGGTTGAGTATTTTGAAAAGGTGTTGGTAAATATAGTAGACAACATAGCGGATATAGACCGTAGAATTAATGAAAAGGCATTGAAATGGGATATCAAGAGAATGCCAAAAGTCGATCTTGCTATTTGTAGGCTTTCAACTTGTGAAATGTTATTTCATTCGGATGATATTACAGACGCGATTTCTATTAATGAGGCTGTAGAAATGGCAAAGAAGTATAGCACGGGAGATTCTCCCAAATATGTTAATGCCGTTCTTGGTAAAGTCGCTGGTGATATCAATAAGAGTATATAGAGTACAAATATAGATTTATAAAAAGGGTAATTAAATGGCACAAAAACCTGTATCGGTTTCTCAACTTCTCGACTATCTAGCACAGATAGTTAATAGAGATCCTATTTTTAATAAGGTCGTAGTTAAAGGCGAAATTATTAATATCAATAGACATAGTACAGGTAATATATATTTGTCATTGGTTGAGGGCGAAAACAAAATAAATTGCTACATTAATCGTGATGTGGTCCGCCAATTGCGCTACGAAATCCAAAATGGTATGCAAATCATAGTTTATGGAAAGCTTAGCGTATATAAACGTGGTAGTTCTTTTACGTTATTTATTAACGACATAGAGGTTGAAGGTCAAGGCGATCGCATCGTGGCTTTTGAGGAATTGAAAGCCAAACTTTTGAAAGAGGGATTGTTTGATCAAAAATATAAGAAAATTATCCCTAAATATGCTCGTGCAATAGGCATTGTTACATCTGAGACGGGAGCGGCACTCCAAGATATACTGAAAATAATCGATGAACGAAACAAGAAATTAAATATATATATTTTCCCCGCATTGGTACAAGGAAAAGGTGCTTCTTTGGACATTGCAAACACTATAGACTTTGTTAATGAAAAATACGTTGGAGTTATCGATACGCTAATTGTTGGGCGTGGCGGTGGATCCAGTGATGATCTTTGGGCATTTAACGAAGAAGTTTTAGCAAGAAGTATTTTTAACTCTGAGATTCCAATAATTACGGGAATAGGCCATGAAATCGATTATACCATTGCCGATTTTGTATCTGACTTAAGGGCTGAAACCCCTACACAGGCTGCGCATATCGCCGTCTATGACCGCGATGAGACAATCGGTGCGTTGCAATACTACCTAAATGAATTGGCGAGTATTTTGGAAACTAAGATAAAGTATCATAAATTACAATTGGATAGTTTACTTAGTGATATGAATAACTTATTTGAAACTCAAATTACCAATGGTAATAATCAGCTTGACAATTATTATAATGATATGTTCAATCTACTGAGTAATAAAGTATCGTTGACTGGACTTGAACTCGATGGTTTTGCTAGAGAATTAGATAGTGAAATCAACAATAAGATTCCACAATATGAATACCAGTTAAACGAGATGAAAATATTTATCGAACAAAATAATCCACAGCTACAATTAGAAAAAGGATATTCGATAATTTCGGACATAGATAATAACGTTATCAGTTGCAATGAATTGATAAAAGATAATAATACATATTACATTCAAATGAGAGACAGTAAAATTCCATATATATTAAGGAGAGAGAGGAAGTAGGAAGATGAGCGATTATTCAAAGTTTGAAGAATCCTTAGATGAATTGAAAAAATGTGTTGAATCAATAAAACAATCCGATTTACAACTCAATAAAGCTTTGGAATCTTATGAAGAGGGTATTAAACATTATAATATATGCAAAGATATTTTGGATGATGCTACTAGGCAAATTCAAACGATTAAAGAAAGGCAGTTATAGATATGAATGCACAATATAATGAATATAAAAAATTAATCGACGAGCACATTCTGGATTTTTTGCCACAAATAGATAGTAAAAGCATAATACTCAAAGAATCAGTCGAATACAGTCTAAATGCAAGTGGAAAACGAATCCGTCCTATTCTCTTGCTTGCAGCATGTGAATTTGCGGGTGGCAATATAAATGAAGCATTGCCTTTTGCTTGTGCAGTCGAATATGTTCACACTTATTCTTTAATTCATGATGATTTACCTGCGATGGATGATGACGATTTGCGAAGAGGAATACCTACAAACCATAAGAAGTATGGAGAGGGAATTGCGATATTAGCCGGGGATGCCCTTTTAAATACTGCATATGAAATAATGTATAAACAAATGTTTTTGGCTTTCGATGACAACGAGAGGCTAAAAAAACAAGTTAGGGCGGCGTATACTATTTCTAAGGCTGCCGGAATCGATGGAATGGTTGCAGGCCAAGCAACAGACATAGAATTTTGCAAAACGAAGTGTTCCGATGAAATGCTTGAATACATCCATCACTATAAGACAGCCGCTTTGATAATGGCATCTATAAAGGCAGGATTATATCTAGGTAATGCAGATGAAGAAATGCACGAAAGTATGATGGAATATGCTCAAAACCTTGGAATGGCTTTTCAAATATGCGATGATTTGTTAGACGTGATAGGCGACGAGGAAATTATTGGAAAAAGTCCAAATTCAGATTCGAAAAATGATAAGGTGACGTACGTTAGCATTAACGGAATCGAGAAATCCCAAACAAAACTTAAAGAGTTAACACAAAAAGCTCTGGACTCTATCGCAAAATATTATGACAACGCTGAATTTTTCCATGACTTAGTAGTATATCTGTCTGATAGAAAGAAATAATTGTATATGAAATATGAGTTTCAATTAATGAATTTACCCGAATCCCTAAAAGATATGAATACGACTAGTTTACAAAGTCTGGCAGATGATATTCGTTCATTTCTTTTGGAATCTATATCTAAGACAGGTGGACATTTAGCTTCTAACTTGGGAGTTGTAGAGCTTACTATAGCATTGCACAAGGTTTTTGACAGCCCTCGGGATAAGATTGTATGGGATGTAGGCCATCAATCTTATGTTCACAAGATACTTACGGGAAGATCGGAAGGGTTTTCTTCTCTTCGTCAGTGTAAAGGGATGAGCGGATTCCCAAAACGAAGAGAGAGCATCCACGATGTTTATGAGACAGGACATAGTAGCACATCGATATCTGCAGCCATGGGAATTGCAACATCGAATAGAATAAATGGGGTCAAAGGTGAATCCATAGCCGTAATAGGTGATGGTTCTATGACGGGTGGTTTAGTATATGAAGCATTAAACCACTTGGGCGAAAGCAAGGAAAAAGTTATTATAATATTGAATGATAATGCGATGTCTATTTCTCAAAACACTGGAGGATTATCTAGACACTTAACAGAACTTAGAGCATCAAAGTCATACCTTAGGTTAAAAAGAAAATCGAAGAATATTTTATCTAAACTTCCACTTATTGGTAAAGTCTCGATTAAAGCAATTCATAAAATAAAAGAACAGATAAAATTCTTTTTTATTAATGATGGAATTTTATTTGAAAGTTTAGGAATAAACTACATAGGACCTATAGATGGACACAATATCGATGAAGTAGTTGATGGACTTCAATCTGCAAAAAATATGGAAGAGCCTGTTATATTGCATGTCCTTACAAAAAAGGGTAAGGGATATGCAATTGCTGAAAAAAATGCCTCGAAATATCATGGGGTTGGTCCGTTTGATTTAGCGACTGGTCAGTCAAAAAAATCAGATGGAATTTCATACTCAGAGATTTTTGGAATGGCCGCACTTAAGTGTGCCGATAAAGATGATAAAATCGTAGCCATAACAGCAGCTATGGGCGATGCTACAGGATTATCTCCCTTTGCTAATAAGTATCCCGATAGATTTTTTGATGTAGGAATTGCTGAAGCGCATGCGGTAAATTATGCGGCAGGGCTTGCATCGAATGGATTAAAGCCGTTAGTCGCAATCTATAGTACATTTATTCAAAGAGCCTTTGATCAGATCATTATAGATGTTGCTCTTCAAAATTTGCCTGTAGTATTTGCGCTTGACAGGGCAGGTGTAGTAGGTGCAGATGGTGAGACTCACCATGGAGTATTCGACATTTCTTTTTTATCAGCTATACCTAATCTAACGGTCTTGGCTCCGTCTAATGGATATGAACTTTACCACATGATTGAATATGCATTTACCTTGAATTCGCCATGTGTCGTAAGGTATCCAAGGGGAAGTGTATCTTTTGATATTAATAGCATTAATTCTGAAGATCTGTTTTCTGCGCATAATGAAAGATTAAACGAGATCGAGGTCTATAATCAAACTTTTGCGTGTAACAATAGCGATATTATTGATATTAAGACTTCTAAAAACAAAACAAATGAAACTCCAAAAAAAATTGATATCTGGGCAGTCGGCAATATGCTAGACAATGCAATTGGTGCATATAAGATACTATCAGAGCAAGGAATTAATGTTGGGATTGTCAAAGTTAATTGTATCAAGCCATTTGATGAAGATATAGTTGACTACGGCTGTGATACGATAGTCATAGTAGAGGATAATATTGTCAGAGGTGGTTTTGGGGAACATATTGCGGCGATGCTCAATGGAAGATTAAACGTAATTCCTATTGGATGGCCGGATAAATTCATCGAGCACGCAACTCAAAATGAATTATATGATATGTATGGACTTAGTCCTGAGAAGATCGCAGAGAGGATACTTAAATCTATTGAAGAAGCGGCTTGATATTATACTAACAGAAAGAGAATATTACGCATCGAGAGAGAAAGCCAAGGCCTCTATTATGGCCGGTGTTGTTTTTGTCGACGGATTGCGTTGCGACAAGGCAGGAAGCATGTTTGACGACCAAGTGGATATATTCATTAAGAGTGATGAATGTCCTTACGTAAGCAGAGGTGGATTAAAACTTGCAAAAGCTATTTCTGAATTCCAATTAGCTTTAGACGACAAAATATGCGTCGATATTGGAGCATCTACAGGCGGATTTACCGATTGTATGCTTAAAAATGGAGCCTCAAAAGTCTATGCTATAGATGTTGGATATGGACAGCTAGATTGGAAACTTAGAAACGATCAACGTGTGGTAAATATTGAAAAATGCAATGTTAGATATTTGGATATAAATGTAATTGAAGACATCATTGATTTTATTTCGATTGATGTTTCTTTTATTTCTTTAAAATTGATATTTCCTGTTGCGAGACAAATAATAGGGGAAAATGGGCAGGTCGTTTGCTTGATAAAACCTCAATTTGAAGCGGGAAGAGATAAAATCGGCAAGAATGGTATAGTACGTGACGAAAATGTTAGGAAAGAAACTATTGAAAATGTAAAGGAGTATGCGATAACAAATAGGTTTACTCCTATTGATATAGTAGAATCTCCGATACAGGGAGCAAAGGGTAACGTAGAATACCTGTTATTGCTGAAAGCGTAAAACATAAATTTTCTATAATTTAGTATATTTGCATTTGCATAGATATAGTTATGTATTTGTTAGTAGTAAAGTTAATTTTGATCGGAGAAAATATGGCATTATCACCAATGATGCAACAATATAATGAAATTAAGTCACAATATACTGATTGTATATTGTTTTTTCGATTAGGTGATTTTTATGAGATGTTCTTCGAAGATGCGCTTATTGCATCAAACGACTTAGAAATCTCGCTTACCGGGAGAAATTGTGGACTTGAAGAAAAAGCTCCGATGTGTGGTGTTCCTTTTCATTCTGCGGACAATTATATTGCTAGGTTAATCGATAAGGGACACAAAGTAGCCATTTGTGAACAAGTCGAGGACCCAAAAGATGTAAAGGGAATAGTGAAGAGAGAAGTGGTTCAAATCATTACTCCTGGCACGGTTTTTTCTCAAGTATTATTATCAGAAAAAGATAGTAACTACATTTCATCTATTTTTGTAGACGAACATGGATTGGGAATTACATATTGTGATATTACTACGGGAGAAATATATACAACCCAAATAACCGACAAAAAGAGTGATATATTGGACATATGTGTTAACGAATTGTCAAAAATCAGAACTCGAGAGGTTGTAATCGACGAGTCTTCTGCTAAATTTCTTAATACCAATAAATTGCAGCAAGAAACATCTGCATACCTTTCAATTTTATCACAGACTAGTCTTTCTCATAAATCATGTGAAGAAATTGTTTTGAATCAATTCCAACTTATTTCGCTCAATAGTTTTGGGATGAGTGGGAAGACTTATTCAATTGCCTCCTTAGCTCTTCTTATACAATACCTCAAAGATACACAGAAACGTGACTTAAAACATCTCATGGATTGTAAATATTACAATATTGATAATTCTATGGTATTGGATAAGTCTACTATAAGGAATCTAGAAATAACGGAGGGACTGGACACAAATAAAACACAAGGTTCGTTGCTAGGTATTTTGGACAAGACTCAAACAGCAATGGGTGGCAGAAAAATAAAAAAATGGCTTAGAGAACCGCTATGTTCGCGAGAAGAAATTTGTAGACGACTAGACGCTGTCGAGGAATTAGTAAGAGAACTAATTATACGTAGAGATTTGAGAAAGAATCTGGCGGATATATATGATTTCGAAAGATTGATGGGAAGAGTTTCAAGCGGTAATGCCAATGGAAGAGACATGATATCCTTAAAGGAATCTATTGCGGTTTTACCTTTTATCAAAGAGTGTCTTTTAAATCTAAAGGGAACTTACTTGAGAGAACTGTCTAGTAATATAGATATATTAGACGAAGTACATGGGATAATACAAAATGCTATATGTGACGAACCCCCTTTGCAAATTAAAGAAGGTGGACTTATTAAACCGGGATATTCGCAAGAACTCGATGATCTTAAGTATTCAATAAAAGATGGAAAGCAATGGATAGCGAATCTTGAAAATAGCGAGAGAAATAGGACGGGAATTAAGAATATAAAAGTAGGATATAATAAAGTTTTTGGATATTATTTGGAAATAACGAAGTCCTATTATGATCAAATACCTGAAGATTATATCAGAAAGCAAACCTTATCGAACTGTGAGAGATTTGTCACACCTAAATTAAAAGAAATGGAAAGCCTCGTTTTAAATGCGGAGGCAAAAATTAACCTTTTAGAATATAATATTTTTATAGACATAAGAAAGCAAATAGAAAAGTACATAAAGAATATACAGACAACCTCTCATATAATATCTACTATAGACGTACTTTGTTCCTTTGCAGAAGCAAGTAACAAGTATGGATATGTAAAACCGATTATTGAAGAGGACGCAAAATTAGAAATAGTTAATGGAAGGCATCCTGTTGTTGAACATCTTACAGGTCTTGGTTTGTTTGTCCCTAACGATGTGCATACTGACAATATGGATAATAGTATGTTAATCATAACGGGGCCTAACATGGCAGGGAAGTCAACGTATATGAGACAAACAGCATTGATTGTCCTTATGGCGCAGGCAGGGTGTTTTGTTCCTTGTGAGTATGCTAGAATCGGTGTATTCGATAGAATATTTACGCGAATAGGAGCCTCAGACAATCTTTCGCAGGGGCAATCAACATTTTATGTTGAAATGAGCGAATTGGCATATATTCTTAACAATGCAACGACCAAGAGTCTTGTTATTTTAGACGAGATTGGAAGAGGAACTAGCACGTATGACGGTCTTTCTATAGCATGGGCCACGGTAAAATATCTTTGTAATGAAAATTATAAGATTACCACTTTATTTGCCACGCACTATCATGAACTTACGGAGTTGCAGTCTGTCGAAGGTGTTAAAAATCTAAATGTAGATGTGACCGAAGAAGATGGAAATGTAGTTTTTTTACATAAAATAGTAGAAGGCATTGCATCAAAAAGTTATGGCATATACGTGGCGAAGATAGCAGGTGTTCCTACTAAACTTTTGACCGATGCGAAGACTAAGCTAGCTGTTTTAGAAAAACATGATCTGCAGCCTCATTTTATTGATAATATTGATAAAATTGATAGGATTGATAGGATTGATAGTGATGACGTTGTTGATAATATCGATCAAGATCGAAAAAACCGAAAAGAGAATAGTGTATTTGATATTCAAAACAGTGTTATTATGGAAGAATATATTTCAAATAATGTGGCGATTGAATCTTATAGGGAATTAGTAGAATGTATAGATGGAATAGATTTAATGGAAACAACGCCATCTATGGCTATAAAGATATTGGAAGAATTAAAACAGTATATATATGTGGAATGAGAGTACTATGGCTAATAATTCAATAGTAGAAATAATAGGAAACACACCATTACTTAGGCTAAATAATATAGAAAAGGAGTACAATGCTTGTGCAAAAGTGTATGCAAAACTTGAGTTTATGAATCCAACAGGAAGTGTAAAGGATAGGGCTGCATATTATATGCTAAACAATGCGTTGTCGAATAACACAATCAATATCGAAACGGTTATTATAGAACCTACAAGTGGCAACACGGGGATAGGTCTCGCGGCGATTTGCGCTTCAAAAGGGATGAAAATTATATTGACCATGCCGGAGACAATGAGTAAAGAGAGAATATCTATTTTGGAATCATTAGGCGCACAAGTCGTATTGACAGAAGGCAAGCTTGGAATGAAAGGTGCAATCGATAAAGCTTTAGAACTCCGTGATGATATAAAAAACAGTTTTATACCTTCTCAGTTTGAAAATTATGATAATGTGTTGGCACATATTGAAACTACGGGGCCGGAAATATATAGCCAACTTGATTCTCAAGTTGACATTTTTGTGGCCGGATTCGGTACGGGTGGAACATTATCGGGGACCGCCAAATACTTGAAGGATAAGAATAAGGATATTAGAGTTATAGGTGTTGAACCTTTGAGCTCTCCATTTGTATCGGAGGGTAAATCTGCTCCTCACAAAATACAGGGTATAGGAGCAGGGTTTAAACCGCAGAATTTATTACTTGACGTGATCGACGATACAGAAACCGTGTCTGACCTTGATTCATATGAATACACAAAAATGGCGATAAAAAAAGAAGGATTGCTTGTCGGTATATCATCGGGTGCAGCCCTATGTGTTGCTATAAAAGAAGCAAAAAAAGAAGCCAATAAAAATAAAAATATTGTAGTCATTTTTCCTGATAGCGCACAACGCTATCTTTCTACAGATTTATTTCAATAAAAATAACGATGGCACGAGGGACCCCACCTATAGAGGCAGTACGTACAAAAGTTTAATAACAGAGATGTAAAAAAGGAACAAAATATCATGATTAAAGAGTTTATAAAAAATGAGACTATTCTAATTGCAGACGAAATCGAGAAGATAAATGAGGAAGAACTCTGTGCAAGCATTCAAGGTTTTGGCCTGAAAATAAAAGTTGAAAAACTGATAGAGGACTTAAAATCAGTATTATTCCCTAACATATATGAAAAAGACTTGTCTTCTGAACACGTGGTATCTGTAATGATTACAGACAGATTAAACCGTATTACTATTTCGATGTACAATATCATCAAGGAAATGTATGATGACATGTCGCGTAACGACAGCACAATTGGAGATGAAGCTTCGATAGACGCTACAGCATCTAAGATTTCATTAGATTTTATTAGTAAACTTCCCGACATTAGAAGAATACTGTCTAGTGATATTTTGGCTTCATACAAAGGTGATCCTGCAGCAAGGGATGTAGCAGAGATAATCCTTTGCTATCCATCCATAGAAGCAGTGTCTATTTATAGATTAGCACATATTCTTTATGAGATGAAAGTTCCATTTCTTCCACGTATAATGACAGAGTATGCCCATAAAAATACTGGAATTGATATTCATCCTGGTGCAACTATAGGTGCGGGATTTTTCATCGATCATGGCACAGGTGTAGTAATAGGCGAAACATGTACGATAGGGGAAAATGTTAAGTTGTATCAAGGAGTGACTCTCGGTGCAAAGAGCTTTGATGTAGATGACGATGGTAACATTGTAAGAGGGATTAAACGACATCCCGACATAGAGGACAATGTAGTTATTTATTCGGGTGCTACAATTTTAGGTGGAAATACTGTAATCGGAAAAAATAGTGTTATAGGTGGTAACGTATGGCTCGTGGAATCTGTGCCTCCTAATAGTTATATAACAAATAAATTCTCAAAACAATAAATTTTAAGAAAGAAAAATGAATGATTAAAGTTTTAGAAAAACACGTAGCGGATAAGATAGCTGCCGGAGAAGTAGTAGAAAGACCTCTTTCTATTATCAAGGAACTTATTGAAAATTCAATAGATGCAAAAGCTAAAAGCATAATAGTTGAAATAAAGAATGGCGGAAAGTCATACATCAGAATTACCGATGATGGCATTGGTATTCATAAAGATGAAGTCGAAACTGCTTTTCTTCGCCATGCAACTAGCAAGGTGAGTACTTCTGAAGACTTGAATCATATTTCTACATTAGGATTTCGAGGAGAAGCACTGGCAGGGATTAGTGCTGTAACGAGGACAGAAATTATCACGAAAGTTCAGGATGACAATACCGGAACGCATCTCGTCCTTAGTGGCGGTAAAGTCGAAAAAAAAGAAAGAACGGGATGCCCACAGGGAACTACAATTATTATTAGTGACCTTTTTTTTAATACCCCTGCTAGAAGAAAATTCCTTAAAAATGATAACGTTGAGGGCGCATTGATAATCAGGCTAATTTCTAATATTGCTCTTGCGTTTGCGCATATTAAAATAAAATTAATAAGTAATGGAAACATTTTATTTTCCACTAACGGAGATGGGAATAAATTTACGGCTATATCCTCTATATACAAGCAAAGTGAATATCAAAAACTGTTTCCTATAAATTACAATGAGTCGGGTTGCAAGATTGAGGGTTATATATCTTCTCCAGACAATACGAAAACAACAAGAAAATATCAGACTTTCTTTGTAAATGGGAGATATATTGATAGTAAGGTGATAGAAAAGGGTGTAGAGACGGGATACAAGGAGAGAGTCTTCGGTGGAAGATATCCAATTGTATTTTTGTTTATCGAAATATCACCGTCAGAATTAGATGTGAATATTCATCCAACAAAAAAGGAGATTCGCTTCGACGATGATTCAAAAATAATAAGCCATATCGCCGAAGCTATTAGAATTGGATTAGATTCATGCAGTGCAATCCCGGAAATAAGATCGGGATTTGATTATAGTAATGTCTCTCCCGATGTGCGTGAGAGAATGGTTTCTAGTAATGAGACACCGAAGATGCATGAAAGTTTGCATTCCAGTAACGTGACACCGGAGAACCTCGAAAAATTAGATTACAGTAACGTGGCACCGGAGAACCTCGAAAAATTAGATTACAGTAACGTGGCACCGGAGAACCTCGAAAGTTTACATTTCGATAGTGCATCATCGGAGAATTATGAAAAGCTGTATTCCAATAGTAGTACACTTGTATATAATGAATCTTTTGTAAAAGAATCGCAGATTAGCATAATCGACGAATTGATGATGCAAAAAAAAGAAGAAAAAAGAACAATAGATGCAATACAACCTCCTGCGATAACACCATTTAGCTTTGATGACTTGAATGTTTTAGGAGTAGTGTTCGAAACATATATTATTGCGGAATATAATAATACATTTTATTTTATTGACCAGCATGCGGCACATGAAAGAATACTTTACGAGCAGTTTGTATTTCAATATGAAAATATTGATAAATCAAGTCAAATGCTACTAATTCCTTTAGTAAAGGATATAGATTTAGATGTAATGGAATATTTTGTTTCTACTGTCGAAGTTTTGAATAGACTAGGATATAAAATCGAAGAATTTGGTGAAAATTCGTATGTTATTAAGGAAATTCCTACCTTTATGACTATCCAAGAAGCTGAACATTTCTTTAACTTTTTCGTAGATAATATAGATTCATACTTGGATATCAAGAACTTTACGGTAATAGATAAATTGATACGAAAGTCATGTAGTGTGGCTATTAAAGCACATGATGTAATCGCGACTACAGAAATCGATGCATTGATAGATGATTTGAAAAAATGTGTTAATCCATATTCATGCCCACATGGAAGACCTACATTTATTAAATTATCTAAGTACGAAATAGAAAAAATGTTTAAGCGAGTGTAGAAGCATTAAGTAAATAGATATTATTATCCGTTTAGACTTATTTGCATTTAAAAGGTAATTATGAATAATAAAGTTATAGCAATATGTGGACCTACAGCAATTGGAAAAACAGAAATTGCAATAGAGGTAGCGCTAAAATTAGATGGTGAGATTGTTTCTTGTGATTCCATGCAATTGTATAAATACTTAGACATTGGTAGTGCAAAGCCAAGCAAAGAAGAATTGTCGATGGTGAAACATCACCTTGTAGACCAAATAGATCCTGCATCGCCTTTTTCTGTTTCGGATTATAAATATCTTGCGGAGCGAGCAATAGATAATGTATTGTCACGGCAAAAAACTCCTATTGTAGTAGGAGGGACAGGGCTTTATCTCAATTCATTGATATATGATATGGATTTTGCAAAAACAAGTGCCGATAATAAATATAGGGAAGAATTATACGAAATAGGGCGAGAAGACCCTCATAAATTACATCAAATTTTACAGACTCTCGACTACGATGCTTCGCAGAGAATACACAAAAATAATCTAAATAAAGTGATACGGGCAATAGAGATTGCCAAGGATGGAAGTGCAATAAAAGAATTCTCCAATTGTTATAATCTAAATAATAAGTATGATTTTCATCTTGTAGGGCTCAATAGAAATAGAGAGGAACTGTACGATAGGATTAATTATAGAGTAGATGTGTTAATAGAAAAAGGGTTAGTAGAAGAAGTTTGTTCTTTGATGGAGATGGGACTTACTAGTGAACATATTTCTATGAAAGGTATTGGATATAAAGAAGTAATCAGCTACTTGAATGCAGAAGTCGATGAAGAAAGAATGACATACCTAATCAAACGAAATACCAGACATTATGCAAAGAGGCAGATTACTTGGTTTAAAAGATATGAAAGCATGAATTGGTACGATTTGACACATTACAACGATATAAAGGAATGTGTTCCTGTAATATTAGAGTCCTTAGTTAATGAGGTGTAGTCTGTAATTGGTGTTGTGTTTACAGATTTATAATTTATGAGTTAGTTAGGAAGTTATAATATTATGGCAGTGAAAAAAGTAGTAACGCATAATAAGAGCGATAAACCTCAGAATATTGTGCAAAAAGAAAATAAAATATACATGGAGTGTGAAGAACTAGAAAGTGAAATGCCTTATTTTTTACGTAGCTTCTTTTCATATTTGCGTTCAAATGTTTTAATAGGTACAAGATACGCCTATCTTGGGGATATAAAGTTTTTTTTAAACTATTTAATTTCTGAAACAGATTTGACGAAAGCAACAAAAATTAAAGAAATTAAGTTAAATGATTTCGACGAAATCAAGGCAGTGGACATAAATATGTTTCTTGACTACTGTCGTAAATATACCGTGGAAAACGACGATTCAATTTATGTTTATGAAAATAGCAACAAGACACTGGCAAGAAAAAAATCGTCTTTGTCTGTGATGTTTAAGCATTTATATAGAGAAGAACTAGTAAGTAAAAACATAACAGACGGATTTAACCCTGTTCGTGTGTCTAACCCTGGAGAAAGAGAGATAAAGGCGCTCCAAGACGATGAAGTAATGATAATGCTGGATGCTGTGACGACAGGAGAGGGCTTGACTAAACACCAATATTCTTATTGGGAGAAGACAAAAAAAAGAGATAAGGCGATCTTAATTTTATTCATAACGTATGGATTAAGACTATCAGAATTGCAGCAATTAAATGTTTCCTCGTTTAACTTCAATAGAGGGGAATTTATCATATACAGAAAGAGAGCGAAAGAATCCATTATGCCAATCAATGAATCTGTCTCTTTCGTAATTGAAGAATATTTGACATTAGAGCGACAAAACAATGATTCTATTGAACCAGGACATGAAGATGCTCTATTTTTATCTCTCCAAGGTAAAAGAATGACCGAAAGACAGATAAGAGAACTTGTAAAAAAATATACTGCTTTGGCACTTCATACAAGCTCAAAAGAAGGGTATAGTCCGCATAAACTTCGTGCTACGGCGGCTACAAGTCTAATCGGAAGAGGTAATTCTATTTTCGATGTGCAGGCACTACTAGATCACGAACAAGTAACAACTACTCAATTATATGCACGACATAAACAAGGTGTAAAAAGAGATCTTGTACGAAATATGGAATGGGAAATAGAACGCAAGGAGGAATCGTAGTAAAAGTGAATAGAACGAGCAAATATCTAAATGAAAAGTTCAATATAGATGAAAAGGTTTTGTCATATGTTGAAAAAAAGGAGATAGAAGTCCGAGCTGAATTTGAAAATGTAGACGATATAGCTGCATACAACCAATATAAAGTATTGAGTGCTTTTCAGGAATGTAAGGTAAGTGATATACACTTTGGATGGAATACTGGGTATGGATACGACGACATGGGTCGAATGGTGACAGAAAAGGTATATTCGCATATTTTTCATACTGAAAATGCGTTAGTTAGAACTAACATTGTAAATGGTACACATGCATTGTCTATAGCATTGATGGGTTGTTTACGTCCTGAAGATGAGTTGATTTATTGCACAGGCGGTCCTTATAGTACATTGGAAGAAGTTATAGGAATAAGAGGAGAGGGCATGGGTTCTCTCTTAGACTATGGAGTTAAGTATAATCAAATTGAGCTACTAGAAGATGGTAACATTGATTTACAAAAGCTGCGCAATTCTATCAACAGTAAGACAAAGATGGTCTGTATGCAAAGGGCTACTGGATATTCATGGAGAAAGGCAATTACCATATCACAAATTGAAGAAGTAGCTTCTTTGATCCATAATATTGACTCCAATATTATTGTAATGGTTGATAATTGTTACGGTGAATTCTTAGATATACAAGAGCCTACAGATGTTGGTGTAGACATTATGGCGGGTTCTTTGATTAAAAATCCTGGTGGTGGAATTGCTCTAAATGGTGGTTATATTGTAGGTAAAAAAGATTTAATTGAAAAAGCTTCCTATAGAATGACATGTCCTGGAATCGGAAGTGAATGCGGATTAACTTTTGGTCAAACGAGAGGTATTTTGCAAGGATTGTTTATGGCACCAAAAACAGTTAGCAATACTATAAAAGGTGCTATGCTTTGCGGTAAAGTATATGCCGATCTGGGATTTGAAGTATGTCCAAAAGAAGGTGAGTTAAGGAGTGATATAATACAAGCTATTAAACTAGAAAAAGAAGATAGAATGCTCGAATTCTGTCGTGGAGTTCAGGAAGCAGCTCCTATCGATTCGCACGTGGTTCCTTTGCCTTGGGATATGCCCGGATATGAGGACAAGGTAATCATGGCAGCAGGTTCATTTGTTCAAGGTTCTTCTATAGAACTTAGTGCAGACGGACCAACAAAAGAACCATATATAGTCTATTTTCAAGGTGGCCTAACATATGAACACTCTAAATTTGGAGTAATAAAATCTTTAGATAATTTATACAAAAGTGGAAATGTAATCATATAAATACTTGAGTAGACTATGGTGTCATATCGTGTTGGTGTGTTAGATTTTAGCCTCGATTTAAATCGAGGCTAATGAACTAATATGCTTGCCTGTCTATCGGCATACAACTACGATTAACCTGTATCGAAGATTGCAAGCTGGCATGAGAAGCGGGGGACATCGTGCCGTGGTTACAATATATTTGTGAGGAAATGAGTGAAATACGAAAAAGATAAAAAGAAAATATTCACCTCAATACTAAAAGTAATAATTTTGCTACTCATAATTGTAGCGATTCCAGTCTATCTAGTAATATACAGATGGGATATAATAGTATCATTAAGCTCTCAAGATGATGTACTTGCATTGATGGAATCGTACAAAAATCAAGCTGTGATTATTTATGTTATTGTCCAGATAATACAAATTGTCATAAGCATTATTCCCGGTCAGGCATTTCAATTTGCTGCGGGATACATATTTACCCTTCCAGAAGCATTTTTGCTGACTTCTCTTGGGGCAATATTGGGTACGACAGTTTCGTACTATCTAGTAAAAGTATTGGGAAGAGATTTCGTATACTTGATGCTAGGAAAAGAAAAAACCACGTATTATATAGATAGATTAAATAGTAAACGTGCATATACTATTGTGTTTTTGATATATTTGATTCCCGGGTTACCAAAAGATTTAGTTTGTTATTGTGCAGGCATATCTCAAATGAATTTTAGAGCATTCTTGATACTATCATTCATTGGAAGGAGTTTAGGATTCAGCGGTAGCATTTTAGTAGGCTATTTTACACGGACAGAAAATCTTGCATTAGCTGGAGTGATAGGCGTCCTTGCAATAATAACATTTTTGTTGTGTGTTTTTTTTAGAAAACACCTTGTTAAGTATATCGACAAGTTTTATGAAAGAGTTGTAAAAGAGCAGAGTACGCAGTAATTGTAGTTTTCTTTACTGAATAATCTATGCCGTGGTATAGTTTTGTATGTTTAAAAGAATATAAGGAGTATGATTTGAAACATAAATTTGATATATCTGGAATGACTTGTTCTGCATGTGCGGCAAGGATAGAAAAAGAGATTAGCAAGATGCAAGGAGTTACCGACTTTACCGTCAATTCACTCACTAATAGCATGTTGATCGATTATGATGAGAAAGTATTGACTCCGCAAGAAATAATTAATGGTGTAGTTTCTGCAGGGTATGGAGCATCGCTTCCAGAAGATAACATAAAAGGAGATAATAGTAAAAATAACATAGACAGTATACTACATGAGGAAAATATTAATTTCATATTTAGACTAAGAATATCTATTCTTTTTTTGATTCCGCTGATGTATATTTCGATGGGGCATATGATAGGATTACCACTTCCCGCATTTATGATGGGAAGTAGCAATGCAGTTTCTTTTGCATTCACGCAGTTTTTATTATGTCTACCGATATGTTACGTGAATAGAAATTATATTACGAATGGTTTCAAATCACTTTTTAAAGGTGCTCCTAACATGGATAGTCTTATCGGTGTAGGATCTACGGCTGCACTCGTATATGGTGTTTTCGCAATATATCGCATCAGTTATGGTATAAGCACTAGTAATTTTGGAATCGTCGATAGGTATGCGATGGATTTATATTTTGAATCCGCAGCAACAATACTTACACTGATTACCCTTGGAAAATTTTTAGAATCAAAGGCGAAGAAGAAAACTAGCGACGCACTCAATAAACTAATCAACCTTGTTCCTAAAACCGCATTAGTGGAAAGAAATGGGACAGAAATTGAGATTCCAATAGAGCAGGTTGCTGTAAATGATGTAGTGATTGTGAAGTCGGGCGGGAGTATACCTGTCGACGGTGTCATTATATATGGTAATTGCAATGTAGATGAATCGGCAATTACAGGAGAAAGTATTCCTATAGAAAAAAATATAGAGGATAATGTAACAGCCGCCACTATAAATAAAAATGGATATATTAAAGTAAAAGCTATAAAAGTAGGTGAGGATACTACATTTAGTCAAATAATAAAATTAGTAGAAAATGCCAGTGCAACGAAGGCACCGATTGCAAAGATAGCAGATAAAATTGCAGGTGTTTTCGTTCCTACTATAATCGGAATTTCTTTATTGACTGCAATAATATGGGTTGCGATTGGATATTCATTTGAATTTGCGCTTTCATGTGCAATTACTGTATTAGTAATTTCTTGTCCATGTGCATTAGGACTGGCAACGCCTGTTGCAATTATGGTCGGAACAGGAAAAGGTGCAGAAAATGGGATACTAGTTAAAACAGGAGAAGCATTGGAAAATGCCCATAATGTAGATACTATTATACTAGATAAAACGGGAACTATTACCGAAGGAAAACCGAAAGTAACAGATATTATGGCATTTGATATTGATGAAGAGTTTTTACTTCAAATCGCTTACAGCTTAGAGCAGCAAAGCGAACATCCGTTAGCGGAAGCAATAATTGAGTATGCCGAAAGTAAAAATCTGAAGCCTTTAGAAATAGAGGACTTTAGGGTGATGGAAGGAAAAGGTATAAGCGCCAACATCGATGAGGAATTATACATAACAGGCAATGCGAGACTGATTAAAGAAAATGGCATATCAATTGAGAGTGTAAAAAGGAATATTGATGAATTCGCAATGCAGGGTAAAGTTCCATTGCTTTTTGCAAACAAGACTTCAATTATTGGAATAATCGCTGTTGCAGACACAATTAAAGAAACGAGTCCGGAAGCAATAAGAGTCTTAAAATCAATGAATATTAATACTGTGATGTTGACTGGCGATAATAAAATTACTGCAGAAAATATCGGAAAGAAAGTAAATGTAGATACAATAATTGCAGAAGTATTGCCCGCAGATAAAGAACGAATAGTGAGAGAATATCAGGAAATTGGTAAAAAAATTGCAATGGTAGGTGATGGCATAAATGATGCTCCTGCATTAGTCCGTGCAGACGTAGGAGTTGCGATAGGAGCGGGCACTGATATAGCAATAGATAGTGCAGATATTATACTCATGAAAAGTGATTTACTCAGCCTTGTTACAGCTGTCAAATTAAGTTATGCCGTAATTCGCAACATAAAACAAAATTTATTTTGGGCGTTTTTTTATAACATATTAGGTATACCACTTGCTGCTGGACTTCTATATATACCGTTTGGATTGACTTTGACACCTATGTTTGGTGCTGCCGCAATGAGCTTGAGCAGTCTTTTTGTGGTCACTAATGCCCTTAGATTAAAACGATTTAAGAGTGATAATATTAGAGCTCTAAATGTGATGGATGAGAATAAATCGGATGTAAATAAAGGAGAAAACGTAGTAAATTATTGTATAGCTGAAAATGTTATGATTAATGCTACTAATGAAAATGTAATGAAAAATAAAAGTGAGGAGAAGAAAATGACAACACTGAAAATTAATGGTATGATGTGTATGAATTGTGTAAAACACGTCGAAAAAGCTTTAAATAGTGTAGATGGAATCAGATCTGTAGTAGTTAATCTGGATGAAAATCAGGCAACGTTTGAAAATACATCTGCCACAATTGAGCAACTAGAGAGTGTAATCGCCGATGCAGGCTATGAAGTCACAGAGGTTATTCAAAAATAGAGGACTGATTTTCAGTGGCGAGTACATAATCTTCCACTGAAACCCTGAGAGGCTAATCGCCTCTCGTGCTGGCTTGTAATCTTCGCTATGGACTAATCGTGCAAGCACGTTAGATCCTTAGCCTCGATTTAAGTTTCTTTATGTCCTGGGGATATAGCTCAGCAGGGAGAGCGCTTGACTGGCAGTCAAGAGGTCAGGGGTTCGATCCCCCTTATCTCCACCAAAGATCAAAAGGAGATCCATATGGACGATAAGCTATTGGGTGGAATATTAGGATTAATTGTAGGGGATGCACTAGGCGTGCCTGTCGAATTTATGAGTAGGGAAGATTTGCGACAAAATCCTGTTTCGGAAATGCGAGAGTTTGGCACATTTAATCAACCCAAAGGGACATGGTCCGATGATAGTACTATGACACTGTGTCTTATGGATAGTCTTTCGAATGGTCTTAATTATGACGATATTTGTATTAAGTTTCTTTCTTGGATAGAAGATGGATATATGACACCTCATGGCGAAGCTTTCGATATTGGAATAACTACTCGTAATTCCTTGTATAATTATTCAAAAGGGATTCCACCTTTGGAATGCGGTGGAGATGATGAATATGATAATGGGAACGGATCATTAATGCGTATACTTCCTTTGGCATTCTATACAGCAGGAATGCCATTAGAAGAAAAATTTGCGATAGCCGAGGATATTTTTGGATTAACTCATGGGCATATGCGTTCAAAGATTGCTTGTTCGATTTATGTTCAGTTTGTTTCAGAGTTACTAAAAGGTTATGACAAAGACAAAGCATTAAAACAGACTATAATTCATATTAAGAGGTTATTATAAAAAAGAGATGGAGTTAAAACATTTCGATAGAGTACTTAATCCGAATATTAGAGTATTTTCTGATGAGGGTATACAATCAGATGGCTATGTCGTGCATTCTCTCGAAGCTGCCATGTGGTGTTTCTTCACTACGGAAACTTACAAGGATTGCGTATTGAAAGCTGTCAATTTAGGAAACGACACCGATACTGTTGCAGCTATTGCCGGTGGACTTGCCGGTGTGTATTATGGATTAAATAACATTCCACGAGAATGGGTTGATAATATTGTCAAAGTGGACTTTATTATGGGTATTTGCAGAAAATTTCAAAATAAATTATAAGCATTTATCGAGAATATATTGGTGGATTTAGTATGAAAATACAACTTGATTTTGAATGAATATACACGAAAATGCAATTAAGATAATAAGTTAAATGCATTGGGCAAATTATCGATAGTGTCTAAAGGTGTAATAGAGTACGTATTGCTTTTTTCTTTTGCTATGTCTGCGCTGTGGCCACAGATAAAAGCACCTAATAATCCAGCCAAATCTGTACTAATATTTTGAGCGCATAGGCTACCGATAACTCCACTAAGTACATCGCCGCTACCGCCTTTTGCCATCCCATCGTTTCCTGTAAGTACTAGTGAAACATTTGTATTACCATTCATTGACGGATGAGCTATTATAGTTGTTGCTCCTTTAAGTAATACGGTAATTTTGTATTCGCTTGCCACCTGTTTTGCAATTTCTATTGGTGAACTTAGTATTTCATCTAGAGGTATGTTTATCAATCGAGATAATTCTTTAGGATGTGGAGTTATAATTACATTACACTTTTTTTCCTTTAGCCATTTCAGGCTTAAAGAATTGAGCCCGTCCGCATCGAGCACGAGTGATTTTGTATAATTTTTGATGACGTATTCTACTATTTGTTCTGTATTAGATCCTATTCCAGGTCCAAGGACGATTGCATTTTTGTCTTCCAAAAAGTTTTCGACTATATCCAATTTAGATTTTGCGGTATAATTGTCATCGGTAAAGGGGCAAACTAGTGCAAGAGGAGATGATTTTTGAATAATGTCTGTAACATAAGAAGAACTTCCTACCGATACAAGTCCTGCACCTGACTTAAATGCTGCGTTACAGGCTAGGGTACAGGCACCTGCCATTTCATATGTGCCTGCGATTATTCCAAGTTTTCCAAATGTTCCTTTATTGGAATTTGTTTTTCTTTTCGGTAACATCCTAGGCTTATTGTTTAAGTCATAAGCTGTGATGATTGACTTACATGAAGACGTAAACCCTTTGTCGATGCCAATTTTTGCGATAATTAATTTTCCAGTATTCGCTCTGCCTGGATAAATATAGTGGCCAATTTTCGGGTGTTGAAAAGTAATAGTTGTTTTTGCGTTGATAGCCGAACCTTCTATTTGTCCTGTATCTGCGTTTATACCCGAGGGTATGTCTACAGCTGTTACTTCTTTACCTGATTCATTAATACAATCTATTATCTGCTTAAATGTGCCTGTGACATTTCTTGTAAGGCCTATTCCAAACATAGCGTCAATAATTAAGTCGGTTGCACATATTTCTTTACGAATTACATTAAATTCATTATCTGAAATTTCATCTTTTTCAAGATGGATGATATTCTGTGTGTTTATTTGGTCTAGTGCCATTTTTTGAGTGAGTGTGTCTTCTGACATTTTACTTTCATCACCGATATATAAACATTTTACTTCATATCCCATGACTATAAGTTGTCTGGCAATTGCAAAGCCGTCACCGCCATTATTTCCTATACCGCATAACACGCAGATATTTGTCGCAGTTTTATAGTTATTATATATATGATTACTCACATTCATTGCAGCATTTTCCATTAGAATTATCCCAGGTATTTTGTTAATGTGAATCATGTGTTGATCAATTTTTTTCATTTCGTTACTATTTATTACTTTATTCATAATATCTCCAAATTATTTATCTATGGGATTATTTGTATCAATTGAGTTTGGGGGGTTAAATAGTGCAACATAATGTAATAGGTGAGTAAAGAACTAGTATTGTAAGCGTTTTGCAAGAGAGGAGGATTAAAATATTCCTGCAAAGATGTAAATAACCTTCAGTAAGTTCCAATTATTTACATCTTCACAGAGATTAAAATTTAAAAAGTAAGATCTTTAAGAAAATAATATTATAAAAACAAAATCTTCGCTAAGAATAAAAGACTGCAAATCCACATCGTTACAGAAATGTCTTTCACCTTACCTGTAAATAACTTGATGAATACCCAAGAAAGTATACCAAACATAATACCATTTGCAATAGAATATGTAAATGGCATCATGACGATAGCAAGAAATCCGGAAATCGAATCCGCCATATCTTTTTCAAAGCTCATTTTAGAAACAGCACTCATCATAAGAAGACCTACAATGATAAGGGCAGGAGCAGTCGCATACCCTTGAATTGCAAGGAATACAGGCGAAAGCACTAATGATACAAGGAATAAAGATCCAGCAGTTACTGCACTAAGTCCTGTTCTACCACCCGCAGCAACACCTGCTGAGGATTCAACATAGCTTGTTACAGTAGAAGTACCAAGACACGCACCAGCAACAGTACCTACAGCATCTGCCATAAGTGCTTTTCCGGCACGAGGGAGTTCACCCTTTTCATCGAGTAGATTACCTTTAGCTGCAACACCGATTAGAGTTCCAACTGTATCAAAAAGGTCAACGTATAAAAATGCAAACACTATTGTTGCAAATGAAACAATATTATTAGCTGCCCACTCAAAATTGAATTGGAAAAATGTCGGTGCGAGTGATGGAAATAGTGTGTAGTTGTCAAAGTTTGGAATGTTTGAGAATATACCTGCATCAAAATTAACAACATAAATTCCCATAAGTTCTGCACCGATTCCAAGTCCCCATGTTGCCAAAATACCAATAAGTATAGCTCCTTTAATATTATAATGCATAAGTACTGCGATAATAATAATCCCTGTAATTGTAAGCAGTGCACGTACAGATGTAAGATCTCCCATAGAAATAAGGGTTGCAGGATCATCTTTTATTATTCCGGCACTAATAAGGCCGATGATGGTAATAAAAAGACCAATACCAACAGTAATACCATATTTTAAGTTTTGCGGAATTTGGTTTAGTATCTTTTCACGAAATTTGAATAATGAAAGCACTATAAATATAACACCCTCTATCAAAACAGCAGCAAGTGCTATCTTCCAAGCATCATCACCAAGTCCCATGCCAAGACTAACGGTATATGCAAAGTAGGCGTTAAGCCCCATACCCGAAGCAAGAGCAATTGGGTAGTTTGCAAAAAATCCCATTATGAATGTTGCAATTGCTGCAGATAGTGCAGTTGCAGTGAAAACAGCACCCGCATCCATGCCGGTAGCTGAAAGCATTGACGGATTAACGGCAAGTATGTATGCCATTGCAAGGAATGTAGTTATACCTGCGACAATTTCGGTTTTAACATCTGTGCCATGCTCCCTTAGTTTAAACATTTTTTCTAACATAAATTCTCCTATAATAATTTCAAAATATTTTCGTGTTGCAATACACAACGGACAATTGATTTTATATTATAAATCACAACTTTTCAAGTATTTTTGGTAAAAATACCGCATAATATAAAGTAATATGTTATATTATGTATTAAGATTGTTAAGTCATAATTCAAAATACAACTAAGGAAATTATTTTATAAAGGATATTATTTAATGGCCAGATTTGAACATGTTGTAACAGAGAAAGATACATCACTCTCGATAAAAGAAATCGTAAAAACAAAATTTCAATTCTCTTCTCGCTTGATGTCCAGAATTAAACGGGAAAGATTAATATTTTTAAATGGAGAAGAGTCTTTAACATATTTTAATCCCCAAATAGGTGATGTGATAAAAGTGATTTTACCAGAGGAAACAAGTTTTTGTTTGGAAGAGAATATTCCACTCAAGATTTTATATGAAGACGAAGATTTTCTCGTAATTGACAAGCAGTCTGATATAGTAGTTCATCCAACTAGAGGATATCATAGTCATACTATTTCAAATGGAATAATGTATCATATGCGTGTGAGTGGACAGAATTTTAAGATAAGGTTTGTGAATCGATTAGACAAAGATACGACAGGTGTTTTGCTTGTTGCTAAAAATGCGTATGTACAAGAAGATATCATCAGGCAGATGAAAGTAAAAAATGTTGAAAAAAGATATTTGGCTTTAGTGAAGGGAAATTTAGAAGAAGACTATAAAATAATTGATTTGCCAATTGGAAGGATTTCAGAAGAAAAAGTTACTAGAGCTGTATTAGATGGAGGATATCCTTCTATTACGCATTGCAATGTGAAAAATAGGTTTGGAAATAAATATACTCTTGTAGAGTTAAAATTAGAAACTGGTAGAACTCATCAAATAAGGGTACATATGAGTCATATAGGACACCCTGTGCTAGGTGACTATGAATACGGAGGCAATGCGCCATTGTTGATAGGTAGACAAGCTTTGCATTCTTCTTACCTAAGTTTTGTACATCCAATAACGAAAAAAATGGTTTACTTTGAATCCGTGCTACCCGAAGATATGCTTACATTATGCAAATAAAAAGATATAAATGAAAATTAAATTGCGGAAAATAAAATTTGCAAATTAAATCAATTGTTGCGTGGAATACTAATATTTGATATATTAATATATAGGTGACAATTTTTTGTCACAAGCGGATTTTTTGTCGATAATATATTCTATTGGAGGTAAACCAATGATAACCATAGATAATTTTGTATTAAATAACATTGACAATATAATGGTTGTAAATAAAGAATTTGTAGTAACCTATAATTCTAGATTTGATATTCAATTACCTAACAGAAAAATGGAAAGTTCCTTAGCACCGTATGCGGGTCAGAATTTCTTTTCCGCATTTCCATCCGTAGAGCGAAAGCAAAGTTCTGTCCTGGAGACTATGACTACCGGAGAAATCGTGGTAAAGAAAAAACAAGAATTCAGAGATTTTATGGGAAATATTTATTGTACCAATAATATTACAATCCCAATTATTCTCGAAGGTAAAATCAATGGGGTAGTGGAATTAGCAAAAAATGTGACAGATATTGAATTTGTAGATCATCATGGAAGTTCAATAAATGCAGAAGATGAATTCGATTTACTTATAGAACAAATCAAAGGAAAAAGTAACGAAACTACATTTGATGATATTATCACGATGAATCCTGTAATGTTAGCTTGTATTGAGCAGGCAAAGGTTGCGGTAAAGACTTTACGTTCAAATTTAATTTATGGTGAAACCGGTACTGGAAAAGAACTTTTTGTACAAGCGATGATTAATAGTATTGGGGTTCCTAAGAAAAAAATAGTTATTCAGAATTGCGCTTCTGTTCCTGAGAATCTTATGGAATCGATCTTGTTTGGTACTCAAAAAGGGGCGTACACAGGAGCTGAGACAAGAAAGGGTCTTTTTGAAGAAGCCGATGGAGGAGTGTTATTCTTAGACGAATTGAATTCCTTGCCTATCCAATTGCAAGGAAAGTTATTGCGTGTATTAGAGGACGGAACATTTAGACCGGTAGGCGGAAATCATGAGAAGAAGGTGAATGTAAAAATAATTGCAGCTATGAATGTGGATCCGATGGAGGCTGTTAAGCAAGGAATACTTCGTAAAGATTTATTTTATCGTCTATCTAATGGGATGATCTATTTACCTCCGCTGAGAGAAAGAAAAGAAGATATTCCATTATTCGTTAAAAACTACATTGTTTACTTTAATCGTATGTACCAAAAAAATGTTACCGGAATTACAGATTCATTGCAAAATCTATTTTTAAATTATGATTGGGAAGGGAATGTAAGAGAACTGAAACATGTCGTTGAAAATATGATTAGCATGTCAGAAGTGGATATACTTGATATACGACAATTACCGACATATATGTATGATAATGTTCATTGTAGTCCCGACGATTTATATCAGAAACAGTTAAAAATAGAAAGCATTTCACAGAGTACGAATACTTTTCCTCATTTAGATTTAAACGAATATTTGAAACTTGCAGAAAGAAATATGATAATCGCAGCCATGCAAAAAACAAAGGGAAATAAAACAAAAGCGGGAGAAATATTGGGTATACCTCGTCAAACACTAAAGTATAAGATTACGAAATTAAATATATCTCCAACAGAGTGGAAGTGACTACGATATTATTAATTTTATACACAAGTAAATGATACTGTATGAAAAGGAAATATCATCCATTTGTAAAAAACTTAATACAGTATATATTTATTTATGTTTTATTTAGAGCGTTTTATTTTGATTAGAGAAGTACTCTAGTCAAGGTAAAACGTTTTTTTTGTATAATGATAATAGTAAATGGAACTCGAGATAGAAGTACCTCCATGATGTAGCGACAAAAAACTGTCGTTTAATATATAATCCGCTATTTTTCGAGCGAATTTACTTGTAATCGAAAAAAAAACATTGAAATATAAGAATGTTTAAATTGGCATAGATATTGCGTTGTTAAATAAGGCAAAGAATATGTTTACGATGAATCAGATATTTTGAAAGTTGAAAGGAAATTAGTATGGAATTATCAAAAAAAGTACAGGAGATGCAGTTTTCTCCAATTAGAAAATTCAATTCAATAGCTCAAAAAGAAAAAGATGCGGGAAAGATTAT
This sequence comes from uncultured Oscillospiraceae bacterium, assembly GCA_964367585.1. GTDB lineage: Bacteria > Bacillota > Clostridia > Peptostreptococcales > Anaerovoracaceae > CAYJGJ01. Next base: position 40,109 of record CAYIYH010000005.1, on the reverse strand, counting down.
TTATCATCTGAATATAGGTCAACCGGATGTGGCTACTCCCGATGTTTTTTTTAGAGCAATTAATAATTTTGATAGTAAAGTCGTTGCATATGCTGAATCCGGAGGACTTGCAGACTTACAAGATGCTATTTGCGAGTATTTAGCAAATTATGATGTTAAATATGACAGAGATAATATAATAGTTACATCAGGTGGCTCTGAAGCATTGAGTATGATATTTACAGCAATCTTAGATGAGGGAGACGAGGTATTGGTTCCTGAGCCATACTACACTAATTATACAACATTTTTGTCGAGTGCAGGTGGGAATCTCGTTCCTATTACTACAACTGCTGAAGAAGGGTATCATTTTGCACAACGAGATAAGATAGAGGCTACAATTACACCTAGAACTAAGGCTATTTGTTGTAATAGCCCTGGTAATCCAACAGGTAGAGTGCTTACTTACGAGGAGATGGTATTGATAGGACAGGTTGCAAAAGAACATGATTTATGGATAATTTCGGATGAGGTATATAGGGAATTTGCATATGACGGTAGGGAAGCTACTTCATTTGGACAGGTAAAAGAGGTAGAAGACAGATTAATCATAGTAGACTCAGTATCAAAACGATATTCGGCATGCGGGGCAAGAATTGGTTTTTTTGCCTCTAAGAACGCTGAATTTATGAACAATGCAATGAAGATTGCACAAGGCAGACTTTCAGTATCAACTATAGATCAGATAGGTGCGACAGAATTATTTAAGCTTCCTGCATCATATTATAAGGAAATAATATCTGAATACTGTGGTAGGAGAGATGTTGCATATGAAGAATTGATGAAAATACCAGGAGTCATATGTCAAAAACCTGGAGGTGCCTTTTATATGACAGCAAAATTGCCTGTCGATAATGTTGAAAGCTTCCTTATGTTTTTATTAGAGGAGTTTGAAGATAATGGTGAATCCGTTATGTTTGCTCCTGCGGAAGGGTTTTATGCTACCCCCGGATTAGGTAAAGATGAGATGCGTATAGCGTATGTCTTAAATAAAGAGGCCATGAGAAGAGCCGTAGAATTAATAAGGCTAGGAATTGAAGCGTATAACAGTAAATAGCCGTACATTGTGACATTTTTTGTCGTTCTAAGTTCTTTTATTATTTAATAAGGAAGTTACTGTCTTCAATAGGCGTGTAAAAATACTAGGTTTTTAACAAAAATTATTACTTTAAAAAATATGGTACATTACTTGCTTATATTGAATATAGAATAAAAGAACTAGAATATAGTAGTCGATTTAAATACCATACAAAGGGGATATAGTAATTCTATCAATTTTTATTAAAAGAGAGTGAAATGAGAGGTGTAAGTGATGAGTTTGGAATTGAGAAGTGTACGAGTGAAAGACGTTGTGTTAGGAAACAAGAATAACCTCGAAAAAGGTATTGTTTCTATTAATATAGAAGATTTGAAGACACTAATTTGCGGAGATAAAAGAGTAAAATCTGTTTCTTTCGATGTTGCAAAACCAGGAGAATCTGTAAGAATTTTACCTGTAAAAGATGTTATCGAGCCGAGAGCAAAGTTAGAAGGCGGGAAGATGTTCCCTGGAATTTTTGATGACAATATTGAAATTGTAGGGAAAGGAATTACCTATGCGTTAAAGGGTTGTGCCGTTGTATCTACAGGGCCTATTGTGGGATTCCAGGAAGGATTGATTGACATGAGTGGCCCTGGGTCAGATTATACCATCTTTTCTAAGTTAATCAATATTGTAATGGTTATCGAAAAATCGGATGGCGTTAATCAACATGAACATGAAGAGGTAGTGAGAATAGCAGGAATTAAAGCTGCAAATTATATCGGTAAAATTGCATTAAATTACGAAGATTACGAGAAGAACGTTTACGAATGGCCCACAATTGGTGAGAGGTATAACAGTTTTCCGCATTTGCCGAAAGTGGCATATATTTGCAATTGTATGGCACAAGGGCTTCTTCATGACACCTATTTTTATGGAAGAGATGCTAAGCAAATAATTCCTGCAATGGTTTCTCCATTAGAATATATGGACGGTGCAATCATTAGTGGAAACTGTGTCTCTCCTGGTTCTAAAACTACAACTTATCATCATTTGAATAACGCAGTAATCGACGCATTGTTTGAAAAGCATGGTACGGAGCTAAATTTCATGGGAGTAGTGTTAAATCCTTTGATGGTTACTTTAAAAGAAAAATATAGGGCGAATATGATAACCTTAGAATTAGTTGAATCTTTAGGGGTAGATGCAGCAATCATTTCTCAAGAAGGCTTCGGGAATCCAACGACTGATTTGATGATTGTTTGTAAAGGTTTGGAGAACAAAGGAATCAAAACCGTCATTATTACGAATGAAGATGCAGGACTCGACGGAATGTCAGAGTCACTTCCTGATGTTACCCCAGAGGCAAACGCAATCGTTTCCACAGGAAATAGTAATGCTGAAATATTGCTTCCAAAAGTGGATAAAATAATAGGAAATCTAAAAGAAATTGAAAAAGTTACAGGTGGCAATGTGGATTCCATAAAATCAGATGGGACATTAATGGTAGAAATCCATGGAATTATGGGAAGTCACAACTTGCAGGGAAATACATTGCTTTCTGCAATGACAATTTAAATGGAATAAATGTTAAGAATTTATTTAAAGATTGAAAAGTAAATAAAATTAAGGAGAAGGATATGAAAAAAGTATTATTTTATACAAATCAATTTTTCGGGCAAATTGGTGGAGAAGAAATGGCATATACAGAACCACAGGTTCATGTGGGTCCAAAAGGTAATGCGAATGCGTTTTCTCAACTTCTGAAAAATGCGGAAATTGTAGCTACAGTAGTTTGCGGTGACAATTACTATGTAGAAAACATGGATGTGTGCAAAGTGTTTGTAAAGAAGCAAGTAGAGGAGTACAAACCGGACATTATTATTGCGGGACCAGCTTTCAATGCAGGGCGCTTTGGAATTGCCTGTGCAGATGTATGTGCGTATGTAAAAGAAGAACTGGATATTGAAGCTATTACAGGCCTTTATTGGGAGAATCCTGCTGTAGAAATGTATAAGCAAAAAATTTATATTATGGAAGTTGCAAAGTCAGCAGCTGGTATTCGTAAGGCGGTTCCTCTTATGGCAGGATTTGCTAACAAAATATTAAATGACGAAGTTTTGGGCACTCCAAAAAATGAGCAATATTTTGCAAAAGGTCAAAGAGTAAACATATTTAGAGAAAAAAACGGTGCAGTTCGTGCGGTTGATATGTTGTTATCAAAAATAAAAGGTGAAGAATTTGAAACAGAACTCCCCATATCAGTTTACGAAAAAGTAGTGCCTGCGGCTCCTCTGAAAAGTATGAGGGAATCCAAAATTGCACTTTGTACGACAGGCGGGATGGTTCCAATAGGTAATCCTGACCATATTCCTGCAGCAACGGCAAAAATTTGGAGACGTTACGAATTGGGTGATGTACAGGGATTAGAGCAAGGCAAATGGGAAACTGTTCATGCGGGCTTTGATCCTGTATATGCGAACGATGATCCTAATCGAGTTGCGCCTTATAATACGTTGAAAGATCTGGAGAATGCTGGTGAAATCGGAAGTGTATATCCTTATATTTGTAGTACAACAGGAAATTCTACCTCTGTAGCAGATTCAACAAGAATGGGTGAAGAGATGGCTGCGATGTTAAAATCCGATGGTGTGGACGGCATAATTTTAACATCTACTTGAGGAACTTGTACTCGTTGCGGTGCAACGATAGTAAAACAATTTGAAAAGGCAGGAATTCCAGCGGCTCATATTTGTACAGTGACTCCTATTTCAAAGACAGTAGGCGCTGCAAGAATTTCTGGAGCACAGGCAATTCCTTATCCTACAGGCGATCCACATTTGTTAAAAGAAAAGGAACTTGAAAGACGAAAGGAAATTGTATTAAATGCATTATCGCTTCTTGAAACTCAAAAAATATAGTTGAATCCCAAAACGACACATCTTGGTACGGATATTGCTAAACAAAATTATTGTAAATTTTATTTTTTTTATAAGGAGGAAATTTAATCATGAAACAACCTCAAGAGAGATTTAATCGCAGAACTAATAATTTACCTACGGGTAAGGGTAATTTTGAAATCTATGCTATTGCTAATGGACTAGAGGAGCAAGGAAAAGAAGTAATTCATATGGAAATTGGAATACCCGATTTCCCTACTCCAAAAAGAGTCATAGATGCAGGGATAGAAGCCCTGAAAAATGAGCATGTGTATTATACTTCTGCAAGTGGTGTTACGAAACTCAAAGAAGCGATTGTTAAAAGAGAAGCGGAGAAAAACGGAACAAATTATGATGCTAAGACTGAAATTGCCATTATGGTAGGTGCTAGCGAAGCGTTACATGCAATTTGGATGACTTTTTTAAATCCTGAGGACGAAGTATTGATCCCTGTACCGTACTACAATTCCTACAATCATCAATTGACATATTCGGATGCAAAGCTAGTTCCAGTCCCGATTATTAATGATGGAGAACTAAAATTTAGAAAAGAAGATTTCGAAAAAAGGGTTACAGAAAATACTAAGATGATTGTTATTACAAATCCAAATAATCCAACAGGCTATGTAATGACAGAAGAAGAAATCGAGATGATGGCCGAATTTGCGATAAAGCATGATTTACTAGTGATTTCTGATGAATGTTATGATGCGTTTGTATACGATGGAAAATATAAAAGTATTGCAACATTACCAGGAATGAGAGAAAGGACACTCGTATTAAATAGTGCATCCAAAACATTTGCTATGACCGGATGGAGAATCGGATACGTTCTAGGTAGAGAAGAATATGTGACTCAAATAATTAGAATGCACAGTCATATGGCAATCTGTGCGCCATCGTTCCCGCAATATGGTGCAATTGAAGCTTATGAGTCTGTTTATGAAGAATTAGAAGAAATGCAAGCCGAATTTAAAGCTAGAAGAGACTTAGTCGTAGAAGAAATGAAGAAAGTGCCTAAAGTCCACTGTATTACTCCAAAAGGAGCATTTTATATGTATTTTAGCGTAGAGGCTGTAGGGATGACGGGTATGGATTTTTGCGAAGAATTGTTGCGTGATAAAGGTGTCGCAATGTCGCCGGGACAGGTTTTTGATCCTACAAACCCATATTATGTGCGTATGTCTTATACATGTTCTCAGGAAAATATTCGTCGTGGAATTTCTTTAATTAAAGAATTTATCGAGGAACGTGTATAAAATTATAATAAAATAAATATTAAAAATAAGTATAATTATTAGTAATTCTAAATAAATAATAATTGATAGAATGAGAGGAGAAATCTAAAAATGGTAATTGGAGTATTAAAAGAGATTAAGCCAAATGAATATCGAGTTGCATCGATTCCTGCTACGGTAGCGGAATTTACAAGGCGTGGTCATGAGGTTTATATTGAGGCTGGTGCAGGATTAGGAAGTGGATATTCTGATGATGAATACCGTGCTGTAGGTGCAATAATTGCGGATTGTAAAACCGTGTATGAAAAATGTGATTTGATATATAAAGTAAAAGAAATATTCCCAGAAGAATTTCAATATCTAAATAAAGATAAAATAGTAATGACATATATACATAGTAATGCACATGAAGATGAAACAGATGCATTATTGGACAGCAAGTGTACGTCTATCGCATATGAAGACGTAGACGATAAGGATGGTAATTTCCCAATGCTTAAACCTATGAGTATTCTAGCAGGTAAGGGTGGATTCTTAGCAGCACTTCATTACAGTCAAGCCGTATTTGGCGGAGTAGGGACACTGCTTCACAACCAAATTGGAATTGATGCTCCTATAGTGACAATTATTGGTGCAGGAAATGCCGGTTATGGAGCAGCAGAGCTTGCAGCATCTTTTGGTAATAAAGTAAGAATATTGGATATAAGATTAGATAGTTTAGAGGATTTAAAAATTAAATTACCTTCGAATGTATCATATCTATATTCTAACAGAGAAAATCTAGAAAAATGTTTAAAAGAATCTGATGTAGTAATCAATTGCATTATGTGGGATAAAACAAGAAATGACCACATGGTTAGCAGAGACGATTTAAAAATGATGAAAAATGGAGCACTAATTATTGATGTAGCATGTGATGATGGAGGAGCTATTGAAACTTGCAGAAGTACAACACACGATGATCCAGTTTATCAAGAAGAGGGAATTACTCATTATTGTGTCGACAATATTCCGTCTGCATTTTCAAAGACTGCGTCAATACTATTAGCAAATGCTACCTTGCCTTACGTATTAGAAATTGCGGAAAAGGGAGTAAAACAAGCATTAAAAGATAATAAGTATTTACGTCGAGGATTAACTACATATGATGGTAAATTAACTTTATTGGAAACAGCACTAAAACAAGATAGACCATACACATCTGCGGATGACCTAGTTGATACATTTTAGGAATTAATAATATATAGGCGACAAATAAATATTGTATGTGCTCAAAACTTGTCGCTTATTCTTGTGTAATCGACAAGTTTTGGGCGAAACGATAATGTTAATAATATAAATTCCTAATATATCTAGTTTTTTATCTGGCATGGAAATTGCTTTTAATTTGTTATTATTGGTAAACATGTTTTATTACCAAATAATATATTTTATTGTCAGTAATTATTTACATTAATTGAAAGGATGAAAATTATGTTCAAAAAAATTACTAAAGCCAGTGTGCATTTATTTGAAAAGTGGCTACCGGACCCTTTTGTTATTGCTATAGCACTTACATTTCTTGTATTTGTTACAGCTTGTATCGCAACTCAACAATCACCTCTTGATATTGCAGTTGGATGGGGTGGTTCTAGCGGTGTATGGAGCATAGCTGAATTCGCAATGCAAATGACATTAGGCGTAGTACTTGGTGGAGCTATGGCTTCTGCAAAAATTGTAAAGAATCTATTTGAAACTATTGCATCTCTTGCAAAGGGTAAACGTAGTGCTATTATGTTGACAGCATTTCTTACAGGAATTACTTCTTATGCATTTTGGGCTGTTGGACTTATCGGAGGTGCGTTATTAGCTAAAGCGATGGCACGCCGAATCAAAGATGTTGACTATCGTGTATTAGTTGCTGCGGCATATACTGGTTATGTCTTTGCAGGTTTTGGACCTTCTGCATCTCCAGCACTAAGAATGTCTGCGGGATTCCCAGTAGGAGACAATATTTATACAGTACTAGCTGACGAAACAATGTTTCACCCAATGAATCTTATAATGTTTGCAACACTTTTAATTGTATTACCTATCGTAGTATATTCTATGCATCCAGCTAAAAAAGAAGATACTGTAATTGTTGATGCTACTATGCTAGGCGATGAAGAAGAAAAAGTATATACAATAACAACTGCGGCAAATAAGATAGAACATAGTAAAATACTATGGTTAGTTCCAATAGCAATGATACTTACATACTTGTTTAACTACTACTTTGTTTTAATTTCTGAAAATGGGTTGGTTGGTATACTTAATGGCTTTAATTTTAATATAATGAATTTAACATTGTTATTATTGGGAATAATATTCCATGGTGATTTGAAGAGATATGTTGATGCTATTGGGAAAGCTGCTGGTGGAGCCGCTGGAATAATTCTTCAATTTCCTTTCTATGCAGGTATTATGGGTATTATGACTGTAACAAATCCTGAGACAGGAATTTCTTTAGCTACAATTATTGCAGATTCTGTTGCTAGTATTGCTTCAGAAACTACATTGCCATTATTTACATTCTTATCTGCAGGATTTTTAAATATATTTATCCCTTCAGGTGGAGGACAATGGGTTGTACAAGGTCCAATTGTAATAGAAGCCGCACAATCAATGGGAGTTGATCTTGGAAGTGTAACGATGGCTTGTGCATGGGGAGATTCTTGGACTAACATGATTCAACCATTCTGGGCTCTTCCAGTACTTTCTATCGCAAAATTATCTGCAAAAGACATTATGGGATATATGCTTATGGTTACTTTAACTATTGGTATCGTAGGTTCTCTAGGTTTCCTAGGATGGGCGATGTTCTTTTAACATAATTTAGAAGAAGTCAACATAAAAAGAGAAATTAAATGTTTTTGAGGAGGGTGTAAATGCAATTACCAAAATTCCGATCCACATTGAGCAAATCGGAAATAGAACATATACATGAAAAGACACTGTATTTATTGGCGAATAAGGGAATGGTTTATGAGTCCGAAGAGGCACTTAACATATTTAGAAATGCCGGATTTAAAGTAGAGGGAAAAACTGTTTTTTTTACGGAAAGACAAATTAGTGAGGCACTAAAAACAACACCTAAGAGCTTTAAGTTTTACGGTAGAAACAATGCAATTGAAGTAAAAGCTGGAGCCAATGTTACTTTACCTTTTACCGGACCAGTTTTTGTCTTAAGTGATGGTAAATACAGAGCGCCCGTCCTCGATGACTATATTAATTTCACAAAGTTATGCCAGTCAAGTGATATTATGGATGTTGTAGGCCTCACACTTTTTTCGGGAGATATAATATCTAATAATCCTATGGAAAGTGCGAAGGGAAGGCTTGCTCTTACTCTTGCAAATTCTGATAAGCCAATTCAATCATTTGCAGAGGGCCATGAAATCGCAAAAATGTCTCTTGAGACTATAAGAAGTGTCAATGGAATTACAGATCAGGATAAAGTAGTTGCATTTGCGCACTGCAGTACGGATGCACCTTTTAAGGTATCACAAAGTACGTGTGATACGCAGATTGCTTATGTACGTGAAGGACAAGTTGTTCGGGGAAATACGGGAGGGATGCCAGGAGTCTCTGGTCCTCTTTCATTCGCTGGGATGTTGCTACAATCTAATACAGAGCGACTTGCAAGTCTTGTGTTTACACAAACTATCAAAAGCGGGAATCCACATCTTATGGGAACATCTCCTTTACTTTCTGATATGCGGTTTGCCTCAGGTGTTGCAGGTGCGCCGGAATGTGCTTTGTTTGCTATGGCACAAAAAGATATCGTAGATTATTATGACGTGCCATGTATGGGACATTTCATGTTAACCGATGCAAAGATTGCCGATTATCAAGCCGGAGCTGAATCTTTGATGCTTGGATTTACAATGGCATACCACGAATATGCGATGTGTAGTATGTCGCTTGGTTGCTTAGATTCATATCTTAGCGTAGGATATGAAAAGTTTGTATTAGATGAAGAACTACACAGAGTAATAAAAAGATTGAGAAAACCAATTGAAATAAGTGATGATACACTAAAATTAGACCAGATGATTTCTATCGAGCATGGTGGAGATTATATTACTGGCATAATGGATGAAGAAATATCCGATGACTTTAGTCAGTTCCGTGATGATTTTTATACTGCTAAATTATTTTTAAAAGAACCACATGGGACGTGGGAAAGTTCGGGTGAAAAAACCGTCAATGAACTTGCAGGTTTGGAAGTTGAGAAAAGGCTAAATGAATTTATTCCTCCAGAACTTAATTCAGAACAACGCAAAGTACTTAATGAACTCTTACCTACAAGTCATCGAATATAGTTCTTTAAAGGTATCAAGTAAAAAATTGTCAAAAATTATACAAATAATTTTTGACAATTTTATTTATATAAGATATAATTATTATTATTTTTTTGAAAATTTGAATATATACAATATTTAAATCGAGGCAAAGGAACTAATGTGCTTGCACGATTAGTCCGTACCGTGGTTATACATTTAAATATTTTCTAATATTATAGTTTCTTATAATATTTAATGGATTTAAATGTACAGAGATTAATTAAGAAAGGGTATAATATGAGTAAGGTGCTAATTGTAGTAGACATGCAAAACGATTTTATTACAGGAGCATTGGCCTCTCCTCAAGGTCCTGAGATATTAAATGGAGTAATCGATTATGTGAAAAATTTCGATGGAGAAGTGATTTATACAATGGATACTCATTATGATAACTATTTAGAAACACTTGAAGGCAAGAATTTACCCGTACTACATTGTATTAAGGGAACTCACGGTTGGCAGATTCCCACAGATTTATTAAGTGCACTTGAATCAAAAAAAGCCAAATCGATAGAAAAGCTATCTTTTGGCTCTCCGGATTTAATTAAATATCTTGTTCAGAAAACTGAAAATAATGAAGTAGATGAAATATTCTTAATTGGAATATGTACTGATATATGTGTCGTTACTAATGCAATTGCATTAAAATGTTCGATTCATAATACACCAATTACTGTAATTTCATCGCTATGTGCCGGAGTAACATTAGAAAGCCACGACAATGCACTTCAAACCATGAAGTGTTGTCAAATTAATATAGAATAAATTTATTTTCCGAATAATTTTTCTGTGGCGTAAAATTATCTCAAAATTCGGAAAAATGCAAGTATGGTTGATTTTAAAGGAGAAAAAATGAACGATTTAATCAAGCAGTATATAGATATTGCTACAAAAAGAAATCCAAATGAAGTGGAATTTTTACAGACGGTAGAAGAAGTCTTGACATCGCTAGTTCCTGTATTAAAAGAACATCCTGAATATGTAGAATCTGGTCTAATTGAAAGACTGATTGAACCTGAGAAGATGGTTTCATTTAGAGTAGCATGGGTTGATGATAATGGTAAAACACAAGTAAATCGAGGTTATAGATGTCAATTTAATAGTGCAATAGGTCCATACAAAGGCGGATTAAGATTTGCACCTAATGTATATCCTGGAATTATTAAATTTTTAGCATTTGAACAAATATTTAAAAATTCTCTTACTGGCTTGCCAATCGGAGGAGGAAAAGGTGGATCTGATTTTAATCCTAAAGGGAAATCAGATGGAGAGATAATGAGATTTTGTCAGGCATTTATGACTGAACTATCCAAATATATAGGGCCAAATACAGATGTTCCGGCTGGTGATATTGGGGTAGGTGCTAGAGAAATTGGCTATTTATTCGGACAATATAAAAGAATTGTTAACAGATACGAAGGCGTACTGACTGGAAAAGGTCTTTTATATGGTGGTCTAGTTGGAAGAGCCGAAGCTACTGGATATGGACTCGTATTTTTTACTAGAGAAATGCTAAAAGCGAATGGCGATGACGTAAAAGGAAAAGAAGTTGTCGTTTCTGGATATGGTAACGTATCGTGGGGAACTATCAAGAAATTTGACGAATTAGGAGCAAAAACAGTTACTATTTCCGGTTCAGATGGATATATCCACGATCCAGATGGAATTACAGGCGATAAAATTGACTATCTTTTAGAATTACGCGAAAAAGGGTTGAAAATTTCTACTTATGCAGATAAATATAAAAGTGCAACATTCTATCCTGGGCAAAAACCTTGGGGAATTAAAGCAGACATATATGCTCCTTGTGCAACGCAGAACGAAATCACTTTAGAAGATGCAAAAGAAATAGTGAAAAATAACATTAAATACATTGCTGAAGGTTCTAATATGTCAACAACAAACGAAGCAATTGCTTACTTGATGGAAAATAATGTTATCATTGGGCCATCCAAAGCAGTAAATGCCGGCGGTGTAGCATGTTCTTGTATAGAAATGGGACAAAATGCTGGACACACCGTCTATTCCGAAGAAGAAGTATTTAAACAATTAGAGCAAATAATGGTCAATATACATGATAATTGTGCAAGTGCTTCTGAAAAATACGGCTTGGGATATAACTTAGTAGCCGGCGCGAATATTGCAGGATTCGAAAAGGTAGCGTCTGCAATGACTGCTCAGGGGATAATGTAAATTATTTAATTTACACACAATCTACACCCAATATCTAAAATAAAGATGTATTATAGTAAAAGCAAATAGTCTAATGGATTATTTGCTTTTACTATAATACACTTTCAGAATTGCGATATGCAAAGGGAGGTATATATTTGACTTTCGATTTACATTGTCATATTAGAGGGGGGTCTGTTGATTCTTTGATTCCACTAGACAAATATATTAGATTGCTAATAAAAGAAGGATTTGATGGTATGGCCATAACAGATCATACAACATATAGAGGATGTAAAATTTGGGATAAAATAAAAGATAATCCCGAGTTTGCCAATTTTACTGTTATTAAGGGAATAGAATATGATACAGTAGATGCAGGACACTTTTTAATCTACCTTCCAGATGGCGTATTGCCGAAGCTTTTAAAACTAAGAGGCATGAGACTAAAAAAACTAATAAAGTATGTTCATGAGTTAGGTGGAGTATTGGGGCCTGCACATCCCTTCGGTGTCCGTAGTTCATCGCTTATGTTTATGAGTGCGATAAAAAGAAATCCTGAGTTAATAGATGATTTTGATTTCATAGAGGTATTTAATACTTGTGAATTAAAAGAGGCAAATGAAAAGGCACGAAAACTAGCAGAAGAGCATAATATTTTAGGAATTGGAGGCTCTGATTCACATAATGAAAAAAATGTGGGAAAAGGGTATACAAAATTTGATAGGGATGTTCGATGCAATAATGACTTGATAGATGCCATTAGATCAAAGGAGGTTTGCCACACTGGTGGGACAGAGAGAGAAAAAACGAAGGGAATGGCTTTCAAAGTTCATTGGTCAGGGGTACTAGCTTTTAAAGCTTATAACCTAAGTCTTTCATATATATTCGCTTTATTAATAAACTATAAATTACAATAGATAACATCATTAAATATAGCGATTTTCATATAAAAAAAAGGGGGTAATACCCCTTTTTTTTGCAGTATGAAGAACTATAATGTCAAATTAAATGTCAATAATAAAACTGTATATGTCGAATATGAAAATATCATGTTATACCTATAATAATGGGCTTAATGCTCGCATTACAGCGTCTATAAGAGTTCCAACTATCCCATTACGCGGAAATTCTTTTGTAATCTCGTGAGAGAGTCTAACAGTGCTTAAATAATCGTTTTTAATTTTTTTTATGATATTACTGTTGTAAATTATTGTGCCACACTCAAAATGCAAAAATAGGCTCCTATAATCCATATTAATAGAACCTACGAAACCAATTTCGTCGTCGACTATACAACTTTTTGCATGTAAAAATCCAGGAGTATATTCGTATATTTTAACTCCTGCATAAATTAAAGGTTTGTAAAAAGATCTTGTTAATCTGAAGATTAAAGGCTTATCAGGAATCCCCGGCGTAACTAATCTAACGTCTACTCCTCTTTTTTTTGCCAGTGTTAATGCATTTTGCATTTGACTGTCTATTATAAGATACGGCGTAAAAATATAGGCATAGTTTTCTGCTTGATTAAGCATTTCTATATATATGTTTTCTCCTAGTTGCTCATCGTCTAGTGGAGAGTCTGAAAATGGTTGAACTACGCATCTGTCGTCATCTGATGTAAGATTTATACATGTCGGCTTATATTGTGAATAGTCTTCATCAGTTTTATTTATTCCATTCCACATATTTAAAAACATAACCGTGAAGTTCCACGTTGCATCTCCAAACAGCCTTATTCCTGTATCTTTCCAATGACCAAAACGATCTATTTTATTAATGTACTCATCAGCAATATTTATACCACCGTTATAACTAATATTTCCATCAATGGAGAGTATTTTTCTATGATTCCTATTATTCATTACAATAGAGACTAAAGGAATTAAGGGATTAAACATTGTACATTTAATGTTGTTAGATTTACACTCTTGTACTAAATTTGCAGGCCCAGAGGGGGCAGACCCCATATCATCGAACATAACTCTGACATCTACTCCACTATTAGCTTTTTCCTTCAATATTTCAAATATGGTTCTCCACATATATCCTTCGGACACAATGTAGTACTCCATAAATATGAACTTCTTTGCATTCTTTAAATCATTTATCATATCATTGAACATTTTTTCTCCGACAGGATAGTATTTGATATTCGTATTATCGTATGCAGGAAATGGTCCGAAGTCGTTTATATATTTTGCAGTGCTTTTTTGGCGAGGGGAAAGATTTTGCAATGCAGTTTCGTCAGGAATAAATTCATTCAGATGAGTATATTGAACTTTTTCTAACGAATTCCTCATTTTTCTAGAGGGTTTTTTATTGCCAATTAATAGATAAAGAGCACCACCTAGTTGTGGAAAAAGGCCTATGAACATTATCCATATTAACTTATATTCGACTATTTCATCTTTTCTTATTATGTATAGAATCATTATAAAACTAATGATATATAATAAGATACTTACCCATTTCTGTGTCTCTGTTACTTCGAGAAGTATTAATATTAAAAAAAGCACTTGAAGTGCAATTAAGAAAAAGATAATGAACAAGCGCGAATAGAGAAACCTAAATAATTTTTTAATTTTTGTATTTAATTTATTCAAAATATGTATCCTTATTTAAATTGGAATGATTATTTAATTAATGCAGAGTCATATCTGTGGATGAAACATAGAAACTATGAATTTTCATCTATAAATTTATATATTATATTAGTTAACTTTTTCTATTAGATTTAATTTCAATAATGTTATCTGCAATTTTCATTGCGGAAGTTCTATGAGACACAATAATAATTGTTTTATTTTTGATCTGTTTCAACGAGTATAATATCGTATTTTCATTTAAGCTGTCTAAGTTACTAGTTGGTTCATCTAGAAGGATAAATGAGGATCCTTGTAAGAATACTCTTGCTAATCCTATTCTTTGTTTTTCTCCGTCTGAAAGGTTTTTTCCCAATTCGCTTATGACAGTATCATATCCTTGAGGTAAAGATTCTATGAAGTCGTGAATAGCAGCCTTTTTACATGCTGCATATACTTGAGCATCTGTTGCTTCCAAATCGGCTATTTTTATGTTATTTAATATTGTATCATTAAAGAGAAATGTTTCTTGCATAACGAGTCCTTGGCTCTTTCTAAGGCTACGAGTATTTATATTTTTTATGTTATGTGATGATATTTTTATTTCACCACTGTCGACATCTCTAAAACGCATTAATAGTTTAAGTATTGTTGACTTTCCAACACCTGATTTTCCTTTTATACCAAGTATTTCGTTGTTGTTGATGTATAGAGAAAAATTATTAAGTACAAGTTCTTCATCATATGAAAAAGAAGCATTATTAAAAGATATATTTTTATTCTTTATTGTATTTTCGCCCGTAACTTTCTTTACTAAAGGTTTTTCGTCTATTAACTCGAATATTCTTCTTGCACTCGCGATTGTTTGTGACAATCCAGTCCCTAGGTTAGCGAGAGATACAACGGCATTGAATGATGAAATAAGTAATAAAACAGGAACTACTACGGCGTCTACATCGTACAACCCCATCGAAAACAGGGTGGAGGACCCAAATAACAGTACAATAGAAAATAGCAAAACATAAAATGTAGTGACTGAGCGAGTTGATGCATTGTGCTTTTTCATAACACTATTTGTATATTCTACTTCATCTGTATATTCATCAATTTTCTTATGCATTGAATCTGAGTAATTATATTGTAATATTTCATCTATTCCATAGATAGAACTAAGTATTATTGAATTAAGATCATCTGTAGCCTCTCTGTTTTTTTGTACATTTTTTTTACTCTTTTTGTATGTGCTTTTTGGGATTAGATATCCAATAGTAAAATGGGCAATTAGTGCGAGTCCTCCTAGGATGATGTTATAATGAAAAATTACTACAACTATTGTAATTGAAGAAATAATTGCTACAAATAGGGGAGTGATCGTTCTAGAATAAAACACTTCGAGCAATTCTATATCAGAACTTATAAGCGACATCAATTTTCCGCTATCTTTTTCATCTAATTTGGCGGGCGCTAATCTTCGCAGTGCATGAAATACTTTGTCTCTGAAGTTTTCTAGGAGTTTAAGAGATATATACTGATTGGTATATTGTTCCAAGTATTTTAAAACCCCATATGCTATCGCTAAAATTAAGAGTGTAAGGATTATATTGTCTATCGTATCGTTCCCATAGAAAATTTCCGTCATAGTATAACTTCCAAGTATAGGAATAAGTATAGCACAAAAGTATGAAAGGCATCCACATATTATTGATATAATCATAAGAGGGGACAAAGGTGTGATATAGTAGGAGAGTCTTACCATAACAAAAGGTGCGCTATATTTTATGTGTCTTCTTTTCTTTTTATTTTTCATTTTAAGTTTTCCATTTTCTTTTGAGCAAGCCATAATGCTTTGTATTGTTTACATTCCTTCAGTAGCTCTTCGTGTTTTCCTTTATTGAGCAATTTTCCATCTTCGAGTACGCATATCATGTCAGAAGACATTACATTTAACAGTCTATGAGATATTATAATAATTGTTTTTGTTTTCGAAAGTTGTTTTACCAAATATACAAAATCATTTTCATTTTGGGGATCTAGGTTGCTCGTTGCTTCATCGAAAATATAAATATTACTGTCGTGCAATAGTGCACGTGAAAGTGCAAGTCTTTGACATTGTCCTTTTGAGAGGTTTGATCCCTGATCTAATAACATAGTGTCAAGGCCATCTTGACTTGATATATAATCAGACAACTGCGTTCTTTTGAGAATTTTCCACAATTCGTCGTCTGTCGCATCCTCTTTAGCTATTAGTAAATTTTCTCTGACAGTTCCTTTAAATATATAACTGTTGGTACTTAGATAAGTTACATTGTCTCGTAGATTTTCTATATCGATTTCTTTTATTTCCTTGTTATCTATAGTAACATTTCCTTGATAGTTTTTGTTTATCCCACAAATTACTTTGGCTAGAGTGGATTTTCCGGAACCACTATTTCCTACAATCGAAATAATACTATTAGGCGTGATTTCAATATTAATATTGTCCAGAACTAAAGATTCTCCAAATGAATATGATAAAGAATTAATACTGATATTACTATTATATATAGAATGTGTTCCATTTGACACTTCTTCTAAATCAAGAAACTCAAGTATATTTTTTTCGACATTTATTCCATTTGCTGCAGTATAAAAGTGTATTCCCATTGTATGTAGAGGAGAAAATAACTCTACGGATAGCAAAATAATAGTGAATCCGCTAATAAAGTCAAGGTGCCAGTTGCTGTAGTTGTAAAGTACCATTATGATTATTAAGGCTATTCCTAAGTATGCGATTAAGTCAATTATGAATACAGAATTTTGCTTTGCAGTGAGTTGTCTTAGGGAGGATTTGCGTACAAGTGTAGATTGAAGACTCATTTGTTGATGTTTGTATTCATCACTATTGAATAATTTCAGTGTTGTTAGTCCGTTTATATTTTCTAAAAATTTGTCATTAAGATTTGTAGATTCATTCCATTTATTCGAAACAGCTTTTTGTGCATATTTATGTGTTAAATTAATAGATATTTGAATAAGTGGAATTATAAGTATCATTGTAATTCCAAGCCTTATGTCTAAGGCTAATGTTGTGATTATTATTATAATAGATGTAGCAATTGAGTAAAAAAGCTGTGGTAAATATTCTTCAAAGTATTTACCTATTTCGTCAACTCCTTCCACAGCTAATTTAAGGAGTTGTGCGGTTGTTATTTTGGAGTCATTAATTTTTTCTAGTTTGACCATTTTGTTGTATATTTTTTCACGAAGTGAGTTTTTTACAGATAGGGATGCGTAATAACTTTGTTTATTTGCAAAATAAACAAATATGGAACGGAAGACAACCGCCGTAAATGTAATTATTGCATATGCAATAATATAGTCCGATTTTACGGTGTCTTTTAATATGTCATATAATAAATAGCTAATACAAAAAAAAACTACTATATTAAATAGAAGTGCAAGTACTTGTAGGACAAGATTTTTCTTAATATGTGACATTGCAGAGGGAGCAAGTTTTAATATTTGTTTGTTGATCATTTGAATAAAAATCCTATGTTAATTATTTGAACTTTAACCTGTAATAATTCTATATTTTTCTAGAACTATAATATATTATTTTGAATTCTCTTGCAATACAATAATGAAAAAATTAGTTTATTTTTTACAACACTAATTCATAAATAGACATTATAGGATTCTATAGTGATTTTGTGTAACATTAACTACTAATATGAAGAACTCGTGATTGACCTGTTTATATATTTGCATTATAATATTAAATCAAAGTTATACACCTGGAATATATCAATAGTAATAGTGTGTTGATGTATCTCCTTGATAAAAATAATAATTTATAGAAGGAAAAAAATGGAAGAAAAGCAAGAAAATTTAAATGAAGTAGAATCTGCTGTGGAATCGGACCTGATAGTAGAGGAAAAAATCGTAAATGATGAATTAAAATCTACAGAAAAAGAAATTGCTGACGAGTCGGAGGGATTACACGAAAATAATTTTAATCCTATAGAAAACGACGCAAAGAAGAATAGAGGTAGCTCTATAGAGAGTTCGGCTAAATGGTGGTTTTTAAAGATAGCGTATATATTGCCTTTGTGTCTAATTGCTGCCATTGCTATCACTTTATATTCAAATATGTTGAGAGAAGAAAGACAAAGACTTGCCGATTATAAACAGCATTTGACTAACATTATAATAGTAAAGAACATGGAAATAAAGGAGTTAGACCGTAGTCTTAACAACCTTCCAGAGGTAGTCTATTATAGTAGGGCGGATCTTGTTGCAATGGATATGTCACAACCTAGTGGTTTTACCGTTGAGGAATTGTCTACTGTCTTAAAGTCTGGTTTAACGGGACTTGAAAATGCCTTTATTGACGCTGAACAGTACGGGGTGAATGGTGTAATGCTTGCCAGTATTGCAGTCATAGAAAGTGGTTGGGGAACTATAAACTTCATGGAAAATAACATGTTTGGATATGGACAATCTGCATATCCTTCTAAAGAAGCCAATATTGCCACAGTAGCACAGGGTTTAGGTGGTAATTATTTGAATCCAAGTGGTCCATTTTATTTTGGAACAACAGTATCTCATGTGAATATTAAGTATGCAACTAGTACTACCTGGGATGATAAAGTCCTTACTCAGATGTACTCTTTTTATACAGATCTGACTGAATATAGACAAGCGGCTCAACAGGAAACGATTAGTGGTATATTAACCCAAATATCGAACATAGAGATAGAAAAAAATAAAACAATAGGCCATTTAAAAGCATTGAATTTTTGATAATTATGTTTCATTTTGAATAACTTTGAATAATTGTTTTCATTTTATTGACTATAACGAAATAATACATTATAATTGTATTTGCTAGGGGAGCTTTTGCTGAGAATTATACCCTCATACCTGATTCGGTTAATGCCGACGTAGGAAAGCAAGGACTATAATATTCTTGTTATGTATCCCCTCCGAAGTATTTTATTAATTAGGAGGTTTTTTTATGTTTGCAAATTTACAGTTGTTTTTTGAAGGGAGTATAGGCCAGGCTATTACAATAGGTGTAATAGTAGTAATGTTTCTGGTCATCTTAGTTCCGCAGAGAGGTAAAAAATTCGATGTCTCTGCAGTAACAATATCTGCTATAATGATTGCTCTTGCATCTGTCTTGAGTGAGATCAAACTATTTGATGCGCCATATGGCGGATCGGTAACAGCGTTCAGCATGTTGCCTGTTGCAGTTGTTGGATATATTTACGGTACTAGGACCGGTTTAATGGCAGGGATGTCTTTAGGATTGATAAATTTAATTTTAGGTCCTTATGTAATACATCCTGCGCAATTATTGCTTGATTATCCATTGGCTTTCGGAGCTATTGGATTATCGGGAATGATGAGAGATAAAAAAAGTGGATTGATTAAGGGGTATCTGTTAGGAATATTCGCCAGATATGTTTGCACCGTTTTGTCAGGAGCGTTTTTTTTCGGTGAATATGCTCCCGAAGGATTCAATGCATGGACGTGGGCACTTTTGTACAACGCAACATATATATTTATTGAGGGAGCGCTTACCGCATTGATTTTGATGATTTCTCCTGTAAAAAATATGTTCAAAACACTGAAAAAGAGATTGTAATTTATATTAGCTTTTCTAATATAAGTCTGCCATCTTGTGTAGCAATGGTGATTAGAACGATAAATAATCCCGCAGAATAATAACTTAGATAAGATGGGGTTATTAATTCGTGAGAAAGTGAAATAGTAATGGATGAAAAAATAATAAACAGGATTAATGAGCTTGCGCGAAAATCAAAGGAGACAGAGTTAAGCGAAGATGAAAAAAAGGAACAAGAGTCTCTTCGAAAAGAATATGTAAAAGCTTTTAGGGGTAATCTAGAAAATCAGTTAAAGAATATAAAAATAGTTGATTAGTAAAATATTTAATCGACAAACGAGTGAAAAATATTATGAATAGTTTAAAGCCATTTGATAAAAACAAAGTAATATTGGGATTTAGCGGTGGAGTAGATAGTACTGTTGCCGCTTTTTTGCTTAAGAAAAAAGGCTATGAAGTAATAGGATTTTATTTTAATGTTACTGAAAAAAAGGTCGAAGAAAATATTGCAAAAAAAATAGCTTCTCAATTAGGAATTAGATTGATAATAAAAAATGTAAAAGATAACTTTGACAATATTGTTATCCGTGATTTTTGTAAGCAATATGTTGGGGGTAAGACACCTAATCCGTGTGTTTTATGTAATCCAACAATAAAGTTTAAAGAGCTAATTGAAACAGCCAATGAAAACGATGCACATTATATTGCTACCGGCCACTATGCTAACGTAGTATTGGACTATAATAATAAAACATATTACATCCACAAAGGTGCAAACGAAAAAAAAGACCAATCATATATGCTATATAGATTGGGACAAGATATATTATCAAGATTAATATTGCCTTTGGGTGATTTTGCTGATAAAGAAGAGGTTCGTGAAATAGCTAAAACGTGTAATCTCAGTAATGCTGAAAAAAAAGACAGTCAAGAATTATGCTTTATTGATCAGAATGCTGAGTCGCATACGGATTTTATTAAAAGGCAGGGATACAGTTGTAATAAAGGGAATTTCTTAAATACTGATGGTGATATTATTGGGGAACATAAGGGCTTGATGCATTACACTATCGGTCAGAGAAAAGGTCTCGGGATTACACTAGGTAAACCTGCTTTTGTAATTAGAATTGATGAAAGAAAAAATAGTATTGTATTGGGTGATGAAGACGACTTGTATACAGATTTAGTAAGTGTACAAGATTGCTTTTTTACTCGCAGTGGTGAAAGCAAAGAAGTGTCATCTATTTTTCCAAGGGAGTATGACAAGATGCAAGTCACTGCAAAAGTTCGATACTCGGCGCAAGTTTCGAGTGGGGTTTTGATATCTGATGAATCGGGATCTTTTAAAATAAAGTTTGATAATTCCCAAAGAGCAATTACTCCAGGGCAATCAATAGTAATATATATAGAAGATAAGTTACTCGGTGGCGGAATCATTACGATGATTTAATCGTATTGCAGATATCATATATATATGCTATAATTATTATTATTAATTTATATTATTTTTGCATTTTATGGGAGTTATGATGAACAAAATAGGACTTAATGAGCTACGCACTTTATTTAAAGAATTTTATATAAGCAAGGGACATTATGCGGAGCACAGCGCATCTTTAATTCCCGAAGAGGATAAGAGTTTGCTCATTATCAATTCGGGCATGGCACCTCTAAAACCATACTTTTCGGGAACTAAAGAACCACCTGCAAAAAGAATGACCACTTGTCAAAAATGCATAAGAACTGGAGATATTGAGAATGTTGGGCATACCGCCAGACATGCTACTTTTTTTGAAATGCTAGGGAGTTTTTCTTTTGGTGATTATTTTAAAGAAGAATCGCTACAGTGGGGATTAGAATTTGTTCTGGATGTACTTAAACTTCCAATGGATAAGTTGTGGGTATCTGTTTACGAAGAAGATGAGGAATCGGTTCAAATATGGAAAAATTTAGATTTTCCTCAGGATAGAATAGTGAAGTTAGGGAAAGAAGATAATTTTTGGGAAATAGGCCTAGGTCCATGTGGTCCATGTTCTGAAATTTACTTTGACAAAGGAGAGACATATGGTTGCGGAGCTGTCGACTGTAAGCCTGGGTGTGACTGTGACAGATATATGGAATTTTGGAATCATGTCTTTACACAATTTTCAAAAAACGAAAATGGGGAATATATTCCACTAGATAATCCAAACATCGATACAGGTATGGGAATTGAAAGATTAGCGTGTATTATGCAGGGCGTAGATTCTATTTTTGAAATAGACACTTTCAAAGAAATCCTGGATGAAGTTGTAAATATATCAACCGCACAATATTATAACGGAGAGAAAAAAGAAGACGTATCAATAAGAATAATTACGGATCACATACGATCTATAGTTTTCATGATAGGTGATGATATAAGGCCAAGCAACGAAGGAAGAGGATATGTTTTGCGCAGGCTTCTTCGCAGAGCGGCAAGGCATGGAAAATCGATTGGGATTAACGATGTATTTTTAGTTCGATTATCAGACAAGGTTATTGATACATGTAAGGGAGCATATCCTGAACTATATCAGAAAAGAGAATATATCCAAAAAGTAATTGCAATGGAAGAAGAGAAATTTGCTCAAACGATAGACCAAGGGACAGTTATAATACAAGATTATGTAGCAGAATTAAAAAAAGAAGATATTAAGGTTTTACCTGGAGAAAAAGTTTTTAAATTATATGACACTTTTGGTTTTCCTGTTGAACTTACGATTGAAATTTTAGAAGAAAATGGCTGTAGTGCAGATGTAGATGGTTTTGGATCGCATATGCAAATACAAAAGGAAAAGGCAAGGGCAGCACGAAAAGCTAATGATGATGCGGGATGGAAATCTGATAACTCATTACTGGATTTTCCTGATACTAAATTTGTCGGATATGATAAAAATGAATCTTCTTCAACAGTGCTTAAGTTACTTTTAAATGATGCAGAGATATTAAAAGCGACTGAAGGTATGAATGTAAACATTATACTAGAAGAAACTCCTTTTTATAGTGAAAGCGGAGGTCAGGTTTCAGACCTAGGAATAATAACAGGTGATTCTTTTAGCGCTAATGTAAACTCCATATCAAAAAAAGGTGAGACTATTATCCACAATATTACAATAGTAAATGGAGAAATTAATTTGAATGATAATGTCGACGCAAAAATAGATAAGAGAAAAAGATTTGCGACCGAAAAAAATCATACGGCTACCCATTTATTACATAAAGCTTTGCGAGAAGTATTAGGAACTCATGTTACTCAAGCAGGATCATTAGTGAATGAAAAAATACTTAGATTTGATTTTACAAACTTCAATCCTTTAACACCAGATGAAATAAGAAATATCGAGTATAAAGTAAATGAGGTAATATTTGATTCTTTAAATGTAAATTCCGAGCAAATGCCAATAAATGAAGCAAAGAAATTAGGTGCTATGGCATTATTTTCTGAAAAATATGGTGATGTTGTAAGAGTAATTAAGATTGAAGACTGTAGTGTTGAGCTTTGTGGCGGTACTCATGTAAAAAACACTGCTCATATCGGAGCATTTAAAATCCTAAGTGAAACAGGGATTGCATCAGGCGTACGACGCATAGAGGCAATAACCGGAGAAAAAATTCTTGAATCTTTGAATGAATGCGACGCAAAACTAATTGTAATTAGCGAAACGCTCAAGACAAATAAGAATAATGTGGAAACTAAAGCAAAACAAGTAATGCAAGAATTGAGGGATTCAATTAAAGAAGTTGAAAAATTCAAAAAAGACACAATGAACGGAGAGTTAGATGAGATTATTAACTCAGCTGAGAAAATAGGAAACGCATCATTAATTACAAGAAAATTCGAAGATTTAACAATTGATGACATGCGAAATCTATCTGACTCTATTAAGTCCGAAAGTAAGAATATGGTTATGGTTTTTTCTAATGTATCAGATGGAAAAGTTGCATTTTTAGTTTCTGTTACAGAAGATTTACTCGATAAAGGTTACCATGCTGGGAATATGATTAAAAAAATAGCTGCAGTTTGCGGCGGTGGTGGCGGCGGTAAAGCAGACATGGCTCAAGCAGGTGCAAAAGATAGTAGTAAAATAGATGAAGCACTAAATGTTGCAAAAGAGCTTATGAATTCAATATAATAATGTATGAACTATTAGAAAAACAATTGAAAATAGATATTTAAATTTAATATGATTTGTATAAGTATGCGGAAGAATTTAAAAGGAAGGTAAATTATGGATAAAAATAAATTTGAAAACAAGCAGACACTGACATTTAGTAATGTCCCATTAGATAAGACCATGAAAGAAATACTTAACGATGCAAAAAAAGCATTAGAGGAAAAAGGGTATGATCCGATAGATCAAATGGTCGGCTACATACTTTCCGGTGATCCTTCTTACATAACTAGTCATAATAATGCAAGAAGCATGATAAGTAAAATAGATAGAGATGACCTAGTAGAAGAAATTTTAAAAGCTTACTTCACAGATAATTAATTTGTGCATATCTAATATTTAATAGAAAAGAGTGCATAATGAAAAGAAAAATTGCATTAGATGTTGGAGACAAAACTATTGGAGTTGCACTTTCTGATCCGTTGGGCATTACTGCGCAAGGGCTTACAACGATTGAGCGTATAGGCATTAGAAAAGATACTAGTAAAGTGTTAGAAATGATTAGAGAATACGAATGTGACACTGTTGTAATAGGATTACCTAAGAAACTAGACGGAACAGACAGCCTCCAAACAGAGAAAGTATACGAATTCAAAAAAATGCTAGAAAACAAGATTATGAGTAGTGGAATAAAAAATGTAAAAGTTGATTGGGAAGATGAACGCTTTACTACTGTAATTGCCGAGCGAATTTTAATTGAAGCAGATGTAAGCAGAAGAGACCGCAAGAAAGTAATTGATAAACAGTCTGCAATAATAATTTTACAAAGCTATTTAGACAAACGGTGAATAATTTAAGTGTATGATAGGGGGGTGTACTCGCCTATCATAAGGAGTCTATTGTTCTAGATTATAAGTTAAGTTACAAAAATGAAAGGATTAATAATGAAAAAAGTTGGAATAATTATGGGAAGCAAGAATGATTTGCCTGTAGTAAAAGGTGCAATTGATGTTTTAAAAGAATTCGATGTTCCTTGTGAAGTCCATGTATACTCTGCGCATAGAACTCCAACACAAGTCCATGAATTTACTCAAAAAGCACGTGATAATGACTTTGCTGTTATAATTGCAGCGGCTGGCAAGGCTGCACATTTGGCTGGAAGCATAGCAGCAAACACTAACTTGCCTGTAATAGGGATTCCTATCAAGTCTTCTACATTGGATGGGTTAGATGCTTTATTGGCGACGGTACAAATGCCAAGTGGCATGCCTGTTGCAACAGTAGCAATAGATGGAGCACAAAATGCGGCTCTGTTAGCTTTACAAATTATAGGTGTAGATGATAAGTCAATTGCACAAAAACTTGAAGATTATCGAGAAGCAAATAGAAAAAAAGTTCTTGCAGATAATGATGCTGTAGAAAAAGAATTTAATTAATCACTAATATCGATAATTTATATCAATTATTTTGATGTAAGAATATTTAACATACTTTGAAATAGGAGCAATTAACTGTGGGAAAAATAAAAGAAGAATGTGGAGTGTACGGTATAATCTCTAAAGAACCTAGCACACTGGCCAATACAGTGTATTATGGTTTGTTTGCATTGCAACATAGAGGGCAAGATAGTTGTGGAATTACAGTCAATGATGACGGAATTTTTACAACGTATAAAGATTCAGGAATTGTAAATGACATATTTACGCCTGATATATTGTATAATTTAGGTGCTGGAACTATGGCCTTGGGGCACGTGCGATATGGAGATAATAAATCTAAGGAACGCATCAATGCACAACCGATAGTAATCGACCATATAAAAGGAAGAATGGCTATTTCTTATAATGGTAGCATAATAAATAGGCACGAACTTCGTAGAAGTCTTGAATCTGAAGGTTCTATTTTCCACACCAAAAGCGATGCCGAATTAATTTCGCATATTATTACTAAAGAACGTCTACAATCTTCTTCGATAGAGGAAGCGGTTTCAAAAGGCATGATGCAACTACAAGGTGCATATAGTTTTTTACTTATGTCTCCATCCAAGATAATTGCAGTAAGAGACCCACATGGATTCAGGCCTCTTTCTTATGGAATCTGTGAAGATGGCTCCTACGTAATTGCCTCAGAAACGTGCGCCTTAGATTCCGCAGGTGCAAAAATAATACGTGATGTGAATCCGGGAGAAATCCTTATATTTGACAAGAATGACATTATAAGTATAGAAAATCCATCTACAGGTGTTCCTAAAAAAATATGTGTTTTTGAGTATCTTTATTTTGCTAGGCCGGATTCTGTAGTGGATGGAATTAGTGTGCACAAGGCACGGGCTAATGCTGGAGCACAACTTGCAATACAAAATCCAATAGAGGCGGATATTGTAATCGGTGTTCCTGATTCTGGATTAGATGCTGCTATAGGTTATGCGAGACAATCAGGCATTCCCTATGGAATCGGATTTATAAAAAACAAATATATTGGAAGAACTTTCATTGCACCGGGGCAATCTGTTAGAGAAGATAAGGTTAGGATTAAGCTAAATGTTCTTGCCGAGACTGTCAGAGGAAAAAGAGTAGTTCTTGTAGATGATTCAATTGTAAGAGGAACTACGTCTGTAAGAATCGTAGCATTGCTAAAAAATGCCGGAGCTACAGAAGTTCACCTATGTTCATCTGCCCCCATGTTCATTAACACATGTCCGTATGGCACAGATATTGATTCTAAGGAAAATCTAATAGCATGTACACATACTATAGAAGAAATGAAAGAAACCATTGGCGTAGAAAGCTTGACATTTTTAGATGTTGATAACTTACCAAAAATAATAGATGCAAAAATAAATGAAGGGTATTGCAGTGCATGTTTCGACGGAAATTATCCTACAGTATTGCCTACTATTGTCGAAGATAAATATTCAACAAAAATAAGCGAGTAATTGCATCTTTTTTCAGTATAAAATATGTAAAATCATAACTATTATTAAAAAATCAATTTTAAATTAATTATCTTACCCAAATAGAGAAAAAGAGGAATCTATGAGTGAAAATAGTTTTAGTCAAAGCTACAAAGAAGCGGGAGTCGATATTACTGCTGGATATGAAGCCGTAGAATTGATGAAACAACATATTGCTAAAACGATGGTGTTTGGAAAGACTTCTGACATAGGAGGCTTTGGAGGTCTCTTGGAACTAGACGTGAAAGATGTTCCAAATCCTGTATTAGTTAGTGGTACTGATGGGGTAGGCACAAAGCTGAAAATTGCCTTTTTGCTTGATAAACATGACACAATAGGAATTGATTGTGTTGCAATGTGTGTCAATGATATCATATGCACAGGTGCTAAACCTGTTTCTTTTTTAGATTATATCGCAATAGGAAAAAACAAACCCAAGAAAATTGAAATAATTGTATCAGGGATAGTTGATGGCTGTATACAATCGGAAGCCGTTTTAAATGGTGGCGAAACTGCCGAGATGCCGGGATTTTATCAAGATGGTGAGTATGATGTTGCAGGATTTGCTGTTGGAATTGTGGATAAGTCTAAAATTATAGATAAGAATAATGTTAAAGTTGGAGATATTATTGTCGCCTTACCTTCATCGGGAATTCATTCTAATGGGTATTCTTTAGTACGAAAAGTCTTCGATGTAGAAAACGCAGATTTATCAATTCCTATTAAAGAGTTAAACTATAAATCACTAGGCGAAGTTCTTTTAACTCCTACAAAAATTTACGTAAAGCCAATGTTGTCTCTTTTTGAACGTGTAAAAGTGAAATCTGTGGCACATATTACGGGTGGTGGTTTTTATGAAAACATTCCTAGAAGTTTACCAAAAGGTCTTGGGGCAGCAATAAAAGAGAATGTTCTTAATGTTTTACCAATTTTTGAATATATTGCAAAAGTGGGTAATATTTCAAAAAGAGATATGTTTAATACTTTTAACATGGGTGTCGGCATGACTGTAATAGTTGATAAGGATGATCTCAATACTACTTTAGAAGTATTGAGACAAAATGGAGAAGAGGCATATGTTATTGGAGAAGTTAGTGCGCAAGAAGGAATACATATATGTTAGATAATTCTTCTAATATCACTAAAATAAAAAAGAGGATTGCTATCTTACTTTCCGGCGGTGGAACTAATTTTCAAGCAATATTAGATGCAAGTAATAAAGGGGAACTACCTAGCGGAAATATAGAACTAGTTATTTCTAATAAAAAAAATGTGTATGGATTACAGCGAGCGGAAGATAATAATATTCCATCCTTTTGCATTGTGGAAGAAGACTCTATTATACGCAAGTTAAATCAGGAAAATATAGACCTCATTGTTTTGGCAGGATATATGAAAATTTTAAGCCCTAATTTTGTCAAGTCTTTTGAAGGACGAATATTAAATATTCATCCTTCATTAATCCCTTCATTTTGTGGAAAGGGTTGTTATGGACTAAATGTACATAAAATGGTACTTGATTATGGAGTAAAAGTTACAGGCGCTACTGTCCATTTTGTAAATGAAATTCCCGATGGTGGAAAAATTATTTCGCAAAAGGCTGTTGATGTGTATGAAAATGATACTCCTGAATCATTACAAAGACGTGTTATGGAAGAGGCTGAGTGGATAATATACCCTAAGGCGATAGAAGAAGTTGCAAAGAGTTTATGAGTGTATTATCATTAATGTTTAATAGTTTAGTTGCATGACAATATAAGGAATTTAGAAATGTACAACAATATTGCAGATTTATTAAAAAACAATAGATATCCGGGGCGTGGCATTATAGTAGGTATGACAAGTGATAAAGAAAATATAGTCAATGCTTATTTTATTATGGGAAGAAGTGAAAATAGTAGAAATAGGGTATTTAAAAAATCAGATGATGGAATTATGATTAAACCTTATGATGAATCGAAAGTTGAAGATCCATCATTAATAATTTATCATCCTGTAAGAAAATACGAAAACAAAATAATAGTAACTAATGGAGACCAAACAGATACTATTTTAGGACACCT
This sequence comes from uncultured Oscillospiraceae bacterium, assembly GCA_964367585.1. Taxonomy (GTDB): domain Bacteria; phylum Bacillota; class Clostridia; order Peptostreptococcales; family Anaerovoracaceae; genus CAYJGJ01. The sequence goes on along the minus strand of CAYIYH010000005.1, from coordinate 10,991 downwards.
TCAAAGTGGGAAGACTTTTGAAGATGCACTTGTTACTCGTACCTTTGAACCTGATTCACCTAATTTTACCCCTAGAATAAGTTCTATAGTTTTCTTAGACAATCCAAAGGGAATAAATTACAAAATGAGTATATTAAAAAGTATTAATCCAAACAGTGATGCTTGTGCTCGACATACTTATTCTTATGAGTTTATCGAGGGAGTAGGGCATTTTATACATACATATAAGGAAGATGGTAATCCAATTCCTTCATTTATTGGTGAACCTGTTGCAATAGAAATTACAAATAGTATTAACCATTTATCTGATACAATATGGAATTCTCTAGATAATGACAATAAAATTTCATTATATGTAAGATATACAAACGTCATGACTGGAAAATTTGAAGAGAAGATAATTAATAAATTCTCTTAATTATTTTATAAAAAATCTGTAATACAATTTGCCGTTTAAAAAAATCGGGGATCTGTAGTTATAAAGGAGCAGCATTATTATGAAAGAAATGGAATTAAAATATGGGTGCAATCCAAACCAAAAACCTGCGCGCATTTTTATGCAAAAAGGGGATCTTCCTATAGAGATACTTAATGGCAATCCTGGGTACATTAATCTACTTGATGCATTTAATGCATGGCAATTAGTCAAAGAATTGCAAGAAAGTCTTAATCTGCCGGCAGCAACCTCGTTTAAACACGTTAGTCCAGCCGGTGCAGCAGTAGGTTTAAAAATGAATGATACTTTAAAGAAGGCATATTTTGTAGATGATATCAAAGGATTGGATGATTCTCCCATAGCAACCGCTTACGCGAGAGCGAGAGGGGCAGATAGAATGTCTTCCTTTGGTGATTTCATAGCCTTAAGCACAACATGCGATACTGTATCCGCAATGATAATTCAAAGAGAGGTTTCTGATGGTATAATAGCTCCTGATTACACAAAAGAAGCTTTAGCAATATTGAAGGCAAAAAAGAATGGGACATATAATATAATCAAAATAGATAGTGAATATATGCCTGGAGAATATGAAACAAAGGACGTTTTTGGCATTACATTTGAACAAAAGAGAAATGATTTAGTTATCAATAGTTCTATTTTGGACAATATTATTACAAAAAACAAAAATATGACCGAAAGTGCAAAGAGGGATTTAGTTATAGCATTAATAACTTTGAAGTATACACAGTCGAATTCTGTTGCATTTGCGAAAGATGGACAATCAATAGGAATAGGTGCGGGACAACAGTCGAGAATCCACTGTACGAGATTGGCAGGAACTAAATCAGACCTTTGGCATCTCAGACAGCATGACAAAGTAATAAATCTACCATTCAAAGAAAGTCTTTCAAGACCAGAAAGGTCTAATAATATTGACATATATCTATCAGATGAATTCGAAAACATGTTAGAAGATGGATCGTGGCAAAATGCATTTACACATAAACCCGAAATTCTAAGTTCAAAAGAAAGAAGAGATTATCTTTCTGCTATAAATGATGTATGTTTGGCAAGTGATGCCTTTTTCCCATTCCAAGACAACATTGTCCGCGCAAAGAAAAGCGGTGTTTCTTATATAGCACAGCCTGGAGGTTCCGTAAGAGATTCAGATGTAATCGCCACATGTGACGTATATGATATGATTATGTCATTTATAGGGATAAGATTATTTCACCATTAATAAAGAGCTTTTAAATACTAAAAGTGTTATAGCCATTAACTGATTACCTGTATATAAGTAAAAATTATTTACTGCATATGCTATAAGTAAAAACAGGAATTTATTAGTCGTCAAAATAAAGAAATTGCAAATATTTAATTGCTCATAATAAAGGAGAACTATGAAAGTATTAGTGATAGGTAGCGGTGGACGGGAACATGCAATAATCAAAAAAATAAAAAACAATTGTAAAATATCTGAAATATATGCATTGCCCGGTAACGGGGGAATAGCACAACTTGCGACTTGTGTAAACATAAGTGCTACTGATATAGACAAAATTGTTGATTTTGCAGTAAATAAAAAGATTGATTATGCCATTGTCACTCCTGACGATCCTCTAGTGTTAGGATTAGTTGATTTGCTCGAGGAGCAGGGAATACCATGTTTTGGTCCGAATAAAAAAGCAGCAATTATAGAAGGCAGTAAGGCTTTTGCAAAAGAACTTATGAAAAGTGCAAATATTCCTACAGCCAAATACGAAGTTTTTACTGATGAATCCTTGGCATTAGATTTTATAAAAAATATTGAATATCCAATTGTAATAAAAGCAGATGGATTGGCACTTGGAAAAGGTGTAATTATAGCAGAAACTTTCGACGATGCAAAAACTGCTATTAATTCTATCATGACTGAGAAAGTATTTGGTGAAAGTGGAAATAAAATAGTAATAGAAGAATTTTTAACTGGTCCTGAGGTTTCTGTCCTGACCTTTACAGATGGTAAGACATTAATTCCTATGGTTTCTGCTATGGACCATAAGCGTGCACTAGATGGAGATCATGGACTAAACACGGGAGGTATGGGAGTAATTGCTCCTAATCCATATTATACGAAGGATGTTGCAGATTATTGCTATAATAATATCTTCGTCCCGACTATTGAAGCACTGAATTCTCAGGGGCGAACATTCAGTGGATGCCTGTATTTCGGATTAATGATTACACCTAATGGACCAAAAGTAATTGAGTATAATTGTAGATTTGGAGACCCCGAGACACAGGCTGTGCTGCCTTTACTCGAAAGTGATTTGTTCGAAATAATGGAGCATGTCTCTTCTAAAACTTTACATGAAATAGATGTGATTTTTGCGAATGATGCAACATGTACCGTAGTAGTTGCGTCTGATGGGTATCCTTCAGGATACAAAAAGGGATATCCTATCAAAGTTAAAGATATGTCTTATATAGACATTGCAGGTGCGACTCTAGATAAAGACAAATTGATTACAAATGGTGGCCGAGTTTTGGCATTGACTCAAAGGGGAAGTAATCTTCAAGATGCGATAAACAATGCATATAATAGATTAAGTGAAGTATCGTTTGAGAATATGTATTATCGAAACGATATAGGCAAAAAAGCCTTAGAGGCGCTAATTTGGAGGCAGTAAAATGGTATATAGAGTATATGTAGAGAAAAAAGAAGAGTTTGCCCATGAGTCTAGTAAGCTACAACAAGATTTGATAGAGTTTTGTCAAATAAGTGGGATAAAAAAAATAAGAGTGATTAATAGATACGACTGTACAAATCTTACTGAAACACAGTTTGATTCTACAGTATATACAGTTTTTGCCGAACCTCAAGTAGATATAGCATCTGATAAAATATTAAGATTATCCTCTGAAGATTTTGTGTTTGCTGTAGAATATTTACCGGGACAGTTTGACCAAAGAGCAAATTCAGCATCTGAATGTATACAGATAATAACCAAAGGTGAACGACCAGTTATTAAGACAGCAAAAATCTATGCCGTAAGTGGGATACTCTCTGATGAAGACAAGGCTGCTATAAAAAAATATGTTATCAACCCTATCGAAATGAGAGAATCTACACTAGATACATATGACACACTCGATGCAAAATTCGACATTCCACAAAATGTAGATGTTTTGAATAATTTCATTGCATATAATAGAGAAGACCTTACAAAATTCATAAGTGATTATGGACTCGCAATGGATCTTGAAGATATAATTTTTTGTCAAGAATACTTCATCGAAGAAAACCGTAATCCTACAATTACTGAAATAAAAGTATTGGACACATATTGGTCAGATCATTGCAGACATACAACATTCATGACAATTATCGATGATGTGAAAATTAATGACCCTGATATTTTAGATACATATAATGATTATATATCAACGCGAAGTTATTTGAATAGAACGAAACCAATTACGCTTATGGACTTAGGCACAATAGGTGCGAAATACTTGAAGAAAAAAGGATTCTTAGAAAATTTAGACGAATCTGACGAAATTAATGCGTGTACTGTAAAAATAAAAGTTAAGGTAAATGATGAATACGAAGATTGGCTTTTATTATTTAAAAATGAAACACACAATCATCCCACAGAAATAGAACCATTTGGTGGTGCAGCAACTTGTTTGGGTGGTGCAATACGAGATCCGCTTTCTGGGAGAAGTTATGTATATGCCGCTATGAGAGTAACTGGCGCCGCAAATCCACTTGCACATATAGAATCAACTCTTGAAGGAAAATTGCCGCAGAGAAAGATTGTTACTACAGCAGCAAATGGATATAGTTCTTATGGTAATCAGATAGGATTAGCAACGGGACAAGTTGAAGAAATATATCACGAAGATTATGCTGCCAAAAGAATGGAAGTCGGTGCTGTAATTGCAGCGGCACCCGCTGGCAATGTAATTCGTAAAAAACCTTGTGATGGTGACATAGTAGTATTGATTGGTGGAAAGACTGGTAGAGACGGATGTGGGGGCGCTACAGGCTCATCTAAAGCACACACACTGGATTCACTTGACATTTGTGGAGCAGAAGTTCAAAAAGGTAATCCACCGGAAGAAAGAAAAATACAAAGATTATTTAGAAATCCTAATGCTTCTAGAATAATAAAAAAATGCAATGATTTTGGAGCGGGAGGAGTTGCTGTTGCAATCGGAGAATTAGCCGATGGATTAGAAATATTCTTAAACAAAGTTCCAACCAAGTATGATGGTCTCGACGGTACAGAACTTGCGATAAGTGAGTCACAAGAAAGAGTTGCAGTAGTAATTGATAAAAATGATATTAATGAATTTACATCTCTTTGCGAAAGTGAGAATTTAGACTGTGCCATTGTTGCAAATGTAACATCGTCTCCAAGACTAAAAATGATTTGGAATGATAAAACTATTGTCGATATATCAAGGGAATTTCTAGATAATAATGGGGTAGAGAAGCATGTATCCATCGAAGTGTCTTCACCATCATCAATAATTAAAGATATTCCAGATGACTTTAAAAAAGGATACTTTAATCTTGTTGGAGATCTAAACGTATGCTCCAAAAGAGGTCTTTCTGAGATGTTTGACTCAACTATTGGTTCCGGTACTGTTCTCATGCCTTTTGGTGGAAAATACCAAAAGACACCTCTACAATCTATGGTGCACTTAATATCGATGGAAAAGAATGTAACGACAACATGCTCAGCAATGTCGTATGGTTTTAATCCATATTTGTCAAAATTGAGTCCATACCATGGAGCGTATTATGCTGTTGTAGAATCACTTGCAAAAAATGTTGCAACAGGTGCCGGAGTAGAAGAATCATACCTTTCGTTTCAAGAATATTTCCCAAAATTACATAAAGATCCTAAGAGATGGGGCTTACCAATGGCAGCCTTATTGGGTGCATACAAGGCACAAAAGGAATTAAATGTCGCAGCAATAGGGGGAAAAGATTCAATGAGTGGATCTTTTGAAAACTTAGATGTTCCACCAACACTAATTTCTTTTGCAGTAAGCGTAGGAGATGCACAAGATATAATTTCACCAGAATTCAAGCTAGTTGACAATAATATATTCATGTTAACTCCTAAATATTTACCTAATGGTCTGCCTGACAGTGATTCGCTCAGCAAACTTTTTGCCGATGTTACTGATATGATTAGAAACGGTACAATTATAAGTGCATATACTCCCACTTATGGCGGTGTAGCAGAAGCTATATATAAGATGTCTATAGGTAATGGGATAGGTTTTGAATACGAGAAGGGTATTGATTTCAATACTATATTTGGATATTCATATGGCTCTTTTGTTGTCGAGGTTTCGCAAGATGTACGCCTAGAAGGAGACAACGTATTATTACTTGGAAAGACGACGTCTACACTCTCAATTAAGCTGAATGAAGATGTAATCTCATTAGATGAATTAAATACTTCTTATGAAAAAAAACTTGATCCTGTATATCCTTGTAATATATCAACTGAAACAAATACACCTAAGACGTATAATTATGAATATTTGATATCAAATTCTAGTGAGAATCATAATGTTCTTTTTGCAAAAAAAAGCAATATAACATTTGATAAAAATCCGCCAAAAGTTCTTATACCTGTTTTCCCTGGTACTAACTGTGAATATGATAGTGCTAAAGCCTTTTTGAAAGCGGGTGCGGCCCCGGAAATTTTTGTTATAAATAACTTGAGTTCCAATAAAATATCCGAGTCTGTAAGCGAATTTGCGAAAAGAGTAAAACAATCTCAAATTATATTTATTCCGGGAGGTTTTTCCGGCGGAGATGAACCGGATGGTTCGGGTAAATTCATTACAGCATTTTTCAGAAATGAAGAAATAAAAGAAGCCGTGACAGATCTTTTAGATAATAGAGATGGATTAATGGCAGGAATATGTAATGGATTTCAAGCTTTGATTAAATTAGGATTATTGCCATATGGAAAGATAATTGATTGCGATGAGAACATGCCTACACTTACATTTAATAAAATAGGCAGACACCAATCAAAAATAGTCCGCACAAGAATTTCTTCAAATAAATCTCCATGGCTTACTAATGTTAGGGTAGGTGATATTTATAATGTGCCAATTTCCCATGGAGAGGGTATGTTCATTGCAAACGATAATGATATCGAAAAAATGGCTAACTCGGGACAAATAATCACTCAGTATGTAGATTTGGATGGAAAGGTTAGTTCAGATATTCAATACAACCCAAATGGGTCTTACGATGCCATTGAAGGAATAGTTTCTCCCGACGGTAGAATTATTGGCAAAATGGGGCATTCTGAAAGAATTGGCGAGTATCTTTATAAAAACGTACCTGGAGAATATGATATGAAAATGTTTAAATCTGCGGTAGAATATTTTAAATAGGCTACTGAATTTTATTCTTTAATAATTTAAAAAAAGTACGTATAAAATGCTAAAAATTTAAAATGCTGTGATGAAATCAAGTAATTGAATCTAACAAATTCCTACTTGTTTATCACAGCATTTTTTTAATTGAGACTATGGATATCTTGTTTACCTATTTATATATTGGTAAATGATTATTATATACCAACATCATAGATAAAGTTAATTTTAAATTTGAAATGTTGTATACGACAATTCGTTTTCTATTCTAAGTAAACGATTGTATTTTGCCACACGTTCTGAGCGGCTAGGAGCACCTGTTTTGATTTGTCCTGCATTTACGGCAACTGCTAAATCCGCTATTGTTGTATCTTCAGTTTCTCCAGATCGATGAGATATTACCGTAGTAAATCCGTTTCTGTGCGCTAATTTTATTGTTTCTAAAGTCTCTGAAACAGATCCAATCTGATTTAATTTTATTAAGATGGAATTTCCGCTTCCCATTTCTATTCCTTTTGCAAGCCTTTTGGAATTAGTAACAAATAAGTCATCTCCAACTAGTTGTATTTTAGAGCCTAGTTCGTCGGTGAGTATTTTCCATCCATCCCAGTCTTCTTCGTCTAATCCATCTTCTAGTGAGCAAATAGGATATTTTTCACATAAATCTTTCCAATATGCAACTAACTCTTCAGAAGTATATGTTTCGCCTGATTTTGGTAATCTATAACTTCCTTTTTTGTCTGAATCTTTCCATTCACTAGCAGCTGCATCTATTGCTATTTTAAAATCGTTGTCGGTATTATATCCTGCTTTACTTATCGCATTGAGGATATAGTCTAGTGCTTCTGTTGTATCTTTTAGATTAGGCGCAAAACCGCCTTCATCGCCGACAGATGTCGTGTGTCCTTTTTCTTTGAGCAAAGAGGCGAGGGTATGAAAAACTTCTACACACCAGCGAAGTGCTTCTTTGAAATTAGGTGCACCAACAGGCATTATCATAAATTCTTGTACATCGATTGTGTTAGATGCATGTGCTCCGCCATTTAATATGTTCATCATAGGAATTGGCAATACATTGGCATTGGCTCCACCTAAAAACTTATACAAAGGGATTTGCAATGAGGTTGCCGCCGCTTTTGCGCAGGCAATCGATACTGCTAGTATAGAGTTTGCTCCTAGTTTTGATTTGTCTGATGTTCCATCCGCATCTATCATTAGTGAATCTATTTTGTATGTATCACTAGCATCCATACCTATTAATAACTTGTTAATCTTGGTATTTATGTTTTCTACAGCTTTTTGCGTGCCTTTACCATTGTAACGCTTTTTATCGTTATCTCTAAGTTCTAATGCTTCATAAATTCCAGTAGAAGCTCCACTTGGGGATGCTCCTACTCCTATGCTACCATCTGAAAGAGTAACGATTGCTTCGACGGTAGGATTCCCTCTAGAATCGATTATTTCATGGCCCTTAATATCAACAATTGATAGTTTTGACATTGCAAATGCCCTCCTTGTAAAGTAAGTATAAAGTATTCAATAAATTATGTATTAATTATTATTCGAATTCATGCATTGAGCTATGAACTATGTAATCTTCCATATCTGTTACAACTACTTCGCCGCTAGCTATGATATCATAGTACCCTTCATAGTAAGAAACAGGAGCTGAAAATATAATTGCATCATCTGTTATTTCAAAAGAAGCACCTTTATCCATAGGATCGCTTGCGAGAGTTGATGATCCATCCTTTTTGACTGACAAACTCATATCATTCTCACCATTTGCTCGTAGTAGCGCTGCCATATATCCGCTATAAGTGTTATCGGCATTTTTGAAGTAGAAATTCACATCGACTTCGGCATCGTCACTTGCGCCGTCTAAGGTTGCTATTTGTTCGTTAATTGCAGTAGGTGCATATCCAGTAATTGTAAATACGATATTATCACCATCCATAGTTATTTCCACTTCGTCAGGCATATCCTCGTTACGTGATTCTGTTTGCATTCCAACTCTTCCAGTTGAGGCATCAGGTCCTGTGGCATCACTGTCGCCGCCTTCCGCTTCACCAGAATCACTTCCACACGAGACTAAGGAAAACATCAAAATCAACGATAGTAATAGTATTAACTTCTTCTTTAACATAATAAAACCTTTTTGGACATATTGTTATAACTTACTATTTATGCAAGTATTTAATAGTCCATTGCCTTTCTCCCTATTATATAATCGAATAGGGTCGATTAATGATTAAATATATTATACATGTTTGATTAATTAGTGTCAACAATCAAGACTGCTGTATTTGAATACAATAAAAACAATAGTTGGATAATTGCTTATAAGTAATCATAAATTGTTGACTCTTTATTAATTATGGTTGATTTTATAAAATTAAAATGATAAAATAAATGGTAATAAAAAATTTGAAATGAGGTCAATATGGCAAAAAATACAGGCAATACTATAAATTACTCTGAAATAACTCCTGAAATAGAACTCTTGGCAAAAAAATGCACTGATATTAATATTCCAGATGAATTATATTCTAAATACAAGGTTAATCGAGGACTCCGTGATTTAAATGGAAATGGAGTACTGACAGGATTAACAAATATATGTGATGTTACAGCAAAGAAGATTGTCGATGGTGTCGAAGTCCCAATGGATGGTAAGCTATATTATCGAGGGATTGACGTTGAAGACTTAGTGCAGGGCTTTTTAAATGAGAATAGATTTGGATTTGAAGAAACAATGTACTTACTACTATTCGGGGAATTGCCAACACGAGATCAATTACAAGAATTTACTAATATAACAAGTTCATATTGTTCCTTACCGCCTAAATTCACACGTGATGTCATAATGAAAGCACCGAGTAGTGATATGATGAATGCATTGGCTCGAAGTGTTCTTATGTTGTATTATTATGACGATAACCCTGATGATGTAAACATACCTAATATATTGCGACAATGCTTGCAACTTATTTCTAGGTTTCCAATGTTAGCGGTTTATGGTTTTCATACATACAATCACTATGAAAACAATAAGAGCTTGATCATTCATCAGCCAAATAAAAATCTTTCTATAGCAGAAAACATATTGCATATGTTTAGGTATGATCAACAGTACACTGAACTGGAGGCGCGAATTTTAGACCTTGCTCTAGTGCTACATGCCGACCATGGTGGTGGAAATAATTCGGCATTTACAGTGAGGGTTGTATCTTCTACTGGCACGGATACATATAGTTCCATTTCTGCTGCTATTGGCAGCCTCAAAGGTCCAAAACACGGAGGGGCGAATATTAGAGTGTGTCAAATGATGGAAGACATAAAGAACAATGTAAATGACTGCAAACAAGAGGGGCAAGTAGCCGATTATCTGAAAAAAATAATTAACAAGCAGGCGTTTGATCGTTCTGGACTAGTATATGGGATTGGCCATGCAATTTACTCCATTTCTGATCCACGTGCAAAGGTTTTTGAGACATTTGTAAAGCAATTGAGTGAAGAAAAAGGACGACAAGAGGAGTATGAATTATATTCTATGATAGCTCGTCTTGCACCCGAAATAATTGCACATGAAAGAAGAATGTACAAAGGAGTTTCTCCAAATATAGATTTTTATAGCGGTTTTGTCTATGATATGCTTAATATCCCACCACAATTATATACTCCAATTTTCGCGATCTCTCGAATAGCAGGGTGGGGTGCGCATAGGATTGAAGAATTGGCCAACAATAGCCGTATTATACGCCCAGCATATAAGAGTGTTACATCACGGGCAGAATATATTCCGTTATGCGAAAGAACTAAACAAAACATCTAAATATTTCATAGACCGTGATTGCAGTAAACGTGCTAATGAATAACGAATTTTAAAAATATTTATTATATAAAAATATCAAATTAATTCAGCAATGAAGTAGTATAATTAAAGTTGTAATTCACCTATGGAAACACAAACATATAATATATTGACAAATGATTAAAATGTGTTATTATTACTTTGATAATAATGTTTGTATATAAACATGGGAATTTTTTCATTAATTGATTAAAAATATAAAATCGATTATATGCGATTTAAAATCTTTTCTCGCTTAATTTAGGAGGTTTTGTTTGCAGTATTATAATTATGTAGCCC
>CAYIYH010000004.1:0-152527 GCA_964367585.1 uncultured Oscillospiraceae bacterium | reverse complement strand
GTTTTTTTGTGATTAAAAGTTAAGTTATTCGCTGTGTAAAATGCTGTTTTTACGTATTATGTTCATAAAAGTAATGTGTACTTCTTAACACGATCAGCATCATGAAATCATCTGAGAACGTCTACTCTATAATTTTTCCACGATATACTATTATTGATAAAGTAATTCCTACGAGGATTTATGTAGTGTTCAAACAAAAGAACGTGAGGTATGGAAATTTTGATAAGCATGAACATCGAGTAATATTTACGTAATATATTATTATTTGTGCATCACGAAATTTTTATCGTAGTTTTAATTCATAACTTATATCCAAAAAATTTTATTAAATACTATAAAACTTCCTGCTTATATGATAGTATATAAGCCGAGGGTAAGCTAGGCAATCGCGTGGAAACACGAGGAAAGTCCGGGCTCCACAGGGTGAGGATGCCGGATAACGTCCGGCGTAGGTAACTATAGGGAAAGTGCAACAGAAACATTCCGCCGAAACAGATAATGCTGTGGCAAGGTTGAAATGGTGAGGTAAGAGCTCACCGGCAACTTGGAGACAAGTTGGCCGTGTAAACCCCATCCGGTGCAAGACCAAATAGGACGCCCAAGATGGCGACCCGTCATCGTCCGAGTAGGTAGGTCGCAAGAGCGTACAGTAATGTCCGCCATAGATAGATGATTGCCAAATACAGAACCCGGCTTATAAGCTTGCCCTCTATTATAACGCGATTTTAATTGTTTCAAAAACTGATCTAGACTCTATCCATCATGAATAATTGATAAATATCATAAATTGGATTGAGACTAAATTGCTAACTTCCTTACAAGAATAGGCAATGATAAAGATTAGGGTTTTGAGTGTGTACTCTTAAAAATAAGCTATATTAACCAAGAAAGTAGTAGCAAAATAAATGGATAAAAACAAAACTGATAACACCCTTAGAATGGGCACAGAAAACACCACGAAGCTTTTGATTTCTATGAGTATCCCTCCCATGCTATCTATGGTAATCAACTCACTGTACAATATTGTGGATAGCATATTTGTTGCACAAATTAGCGAGGAGGCATTCACCGCTGTATCATTGGCACTCCCAATACAAAACTTTATCATTTCATTTGCCGTTGGACTCGGGGTAGGAATAAATTCACTGATATCAAGAAGATTGGGTGCGGAGAATCTTAATGATGCAAATGCCGCAGCTAATGCGATGTTTCCGCTTTGGGCTTTTTTATATTCTATTTTTCTTATATTCGGCGTTTTTTTCTCAGAATCTTTTGTATCTATGTTTTCCGAGAATGAGACAATAATAACTCAAGGGACATCCTACTTAAGCATCGTCTCATCTTTCAGCGGATTCGTTATAATGCTCGTAATGATCGAAAAAATACTTCAGGCTACTGGGAACATGGTATGGCCTATGCTCCTTGGAATAATATCCGCCGTTACAAATATCATATTAGATCCAATACTTATCTTTGGTCTATTAGGATTTCCAGAGTTGGGAGTATCGGGCGCTGCAATTGCTACTATATTAGGGCAACTTTTAGGATGTCTAATAGGAATCATTGTTTTATTCAAAAGCAAACATGTATTATCAATTGCCATCATAAAAGTCTCTATTCCCCGGCCAATACTAAAAGAAATATTAATGGTAGGTCTGCCAGCAGGAATTATGAAATCAATAGCATCAATTATGCTAATCGGATATAATACCATACTTTCTTCTGATACTGCAATAGCGGTTTTAGGTGCATATATTAAGTTACAATCCTTTGTATTCATGCCTACTTTTGGAATTAGTCAGGGGACACTTCCAATTCTTGGATATAACTACGGAGCAAAAAACAAAGATCGTATTTTAAGTACTCTAAAAGCCTCTTTTATATTTTCATTTTTGGTGATGGCGCTAGGAATGATAATCTTCCAACTGTTCCCGCATAGTTTATTATACTTCTTCAATCCATCGGAAGATTTATTATCGATGGGAATTCCCGCTCTACGAATAATAAGCATCTGCTTCATCCCGGCTGCTTTTGGAATTGTATGCTCGACATTATTTCAAGCTTTGGGGCACGGCATATATAGCCTAATTAGCTCAATGATTAGACAACTTATCGGAATTCTCCCTCTAGCATATATTTTATTCAAACTAGGTGGAGTCACACTTTCTTGGTTATCATTTCCGCTTGCTGAAATTCTAGGCTTCACATATACATATATAATATATAGAATACTAATGAGGCGGGAGATTCACATGCTAGAATAATAAGAAATATTAAATCACGCACTAGTGTAACAATGAAACGTGAGATACATATGTTAGAAAACTTAGAAATACTAAACCACATATTAGAATAATAAAATTGTAAGATTTATGTACTAGAATAAAGATCTACTTATGAGAATTTAACTAAATGGGTCAACCTGACTAGTCGACGGAATTAACTCAATTTCGTTGCATTTTTTTTCCAGGATTTTGACCATGTTTTCTACAAACAATATTTCTGTTTGAAAATGTCGACAATCAAAAACAGTGTATTCATTCTCATTTATCATCAGTGCATCATGGTATTTTACGTCGCCTGTGACAAGAGCATCTGCTCCGTTAGCCATGCAAGTATTCCAATAGCTTGCTCCTGCACCTGTACACACTCCGACTTTTTTAATTCTTTTACTTTCGTTTCCTACCACAGTTATTTTATCATAACTACATTTTAATGCTTTTGAAAGATATTCTCGAAATTCCTCAACTGCATATCCAGTGGTAAGTTCACCTATACGTAAGTAATCTCCAACTTGATTGACATTTATTAAAGATAATTTATTTGCCATATAATCATTATTACCACCGACAGCCTTATCAAAATTCGTATGGGCTGAATAAACAGAAATGCCACACCTAATTAGATTAACTATATTTTTTCCAAGCGTTGTTTTTTCCTCTATCGCAGAAATTGAACCAAAAAATAACGGATGATGAGTAACAATAAGGCCAACTTTTCTTTCAATTGCTTCCTGCACTGTCTCTTTGGTAATATCTAGTGATATCATCGCCTTTTTACTATCGAAATTATCTAACTTTAGTTGCCAACCACAATTATCCCATTCTTCAGCCAATTCTAAAGGAGCAATTGTTTCTATAATATCAGCCATATTATTCATACTATTTTTCATACCATTACTCCTGCATGATTATTACAATTTATCCGCTTTATACAAATATGTATAATAAAATTCTTCACGCTAAAGAGACGCTTCCAACGATTCGATTAATCCAATCATCTTTTTTATAAGAGATATTCTCTTATCATCGGGGGTTCCCGAGTTCACTAATCCATTTAGAATCTTTAGACTCACTTTCTTTTTGTGCTCTAGATATTCTAAGGAAAGCATTCTATCGCAAGAGTATATTGCACTCGAAATCTCAAATTGAAGATCCATTTCCTCTTCCAGGTCAAAATGGTCTGAAGTAATAGATTCTCCTTCATTTTTCAGCGATAAAACATAACCGCTAGAGATTTTATCGGGAAAAGAAAGTGATTTACAGTTATTATTTTGAAACAATCCAGCAAACGAAAGAGCATCATCACGAGAAGTCGCAACAATAATATCACAAATATATTTATTTTCTCTAACCAACAACTCGTTTGAAATCTGAAAGTTATTATCAAATAACCACTTTCTTAAGAAAAAAGTTCTATTTCTCGGTTGCAACACATACTTGTTAATAGATTTTGTTTTAGTAAGATCTTCTGCAAGAATCTCAACAATTGTGTTTCCGCCTAATCCCGCAATAAATACCGCATCAACTTCCCCCTCTTCTAAAACAGATAATCCATCACCGACACGAAAATCCACTTCTCGGGCATATTGTGAAGGCAGATATCGGAAGTTAACAGAATCATTCCGCAAGCTTAAATTCCCATTTAGAGAATATGCAAGGTTAATAAGCTCTTGGAATTCAACAGGATCGTTTTGCAGCCACAGGCCATAATTTCGCACGGCTTTTTGCAAGGCTTTTTCACTTAAATCAACGAAGATCACCTTGTCCGACACTCTTTTATGCAACAAATAAATTGGCAATAAACCGTGATCGGTTCCAATATCAGCGATCGATTCTCCCTCAGTTATTTGATCCGCCATTAAATGCAATCTGGTACTTAATTTCATGTTATCTTATCGAATCGAAGTACTCTTTTAATCGTTTACTCCTACTTGGATGCTGAAGCTTTTTAAGTGCTTTTTTCTCTATTTGTCTAATACGTTCTCTCGTAACATTAAATATTTTTCCAACATCATCAAGAGTCCTAGAGACTTGGTCTCGCAACCCAAATCTAAGAATCATTACTTCTCTTTCTCTTTCTGTAAGAGTATCCAATTGCTTGTCAATTTCATCCTTGAGCATAGCGTATGCTGTGGCATCGGCCGGAGAAACTGCATTGTCGTCGGCAACAATATCTTCTAGTCTAGTTTCTTCTTCTTCTCCTACAGGCTTTTCCAAAGATAAAATCGCTTGTGAAAGAGATTGAATGCTTCGGACTTCATCAGGCCTCATTTTCTTTTCTACATTTGTCTTTAGGTCTTTTTTAAGGACAATTGCATCAGCTATTTCTTCAGCCGTAGGCTCCCTTTCAAACTCCTGTAAAAAATATCGAGAATATCTTCTAACCTTATTGATCGTATCAACCATGTGAACAGGCGTTCTTATAGTTTTCGCCTTATCAGATATTCCTCGTGTAATGCCCTGCTTTATCCAGTGATGTGCATATGTCGCAAATTTCGTGCCTACACGATAATCATATTTTTCTATTGCTTTTATTAGTCCTATATTCCCCTCCTGTATGAGGTCGTCAAAGGAAAGGCCCCTATCGGAATATTTCTTCGCAATACTGAATACCAATCTGAGATTAGCCTCACAAAATTTTCTTTTTGCGTCTTCGTCTCCGCGCTCTACAGCCTTTGCCAACTCTATCTCTTCTTCACGTGAAAGCAATTCAGCATTTCTCATGTCTCTTAAGTATAGTTTTATAGAGTCGTCCATAACAATTTCATTGTCGTTAATTTCATCAAAGTCTAACTCATCATCCTTTAATATAACAGAACCATCGAGAAGAAGTTCATCGTCAGAGATTATCGCATCATCTAAATCAGCGGAATATTTTTCACTTTCATACTCATTGATATCCATTATCCTAATTTTTTTATCAATCAACACCTCATAAATTGAATCAATTTCTTGTTCATTCAATTCCATGGTTTGAAGCTCTTGATTTATATGTTCATACGTTAGTACATTACCATTAGCAATAGCAATTATTTCTAACGCCATTACTAGCTCTCCTAATTTATTTTGGTTCTCATCTAGAGCAACACTCTCACTTGTATCAGAAATAACATTAGCTTCTGAAAAATCCTCGTTCACTATCTACACCCTTTCTCCCCATACTATATTATGGCTTCTTACTTTTCTATGATTCCTTTATTGAAAACCTGAATCATACATACTACGGTCCACAATTTACTGAATCGGTTATAATCCGCGCATTTGTTTTTGAAGATTATACAACTCTCGCATAATCAGTTTTGTTTTTTCTATATCACCATCTCTTTTAGCATTTTTCATCGATTCGTTTAAACATTTTTCGCGATTTTTAAGGCATTTTTCTTCAAATGCCACGATACAATCGTTAAATATTTTTTCATCCTCGCCATTAATTATTATATCATCTAATATGCGAGTAAAAAAGATGGATTCTTTTTCATCTAACGCTGCAATTATTTTGTTTTTATCTAATACTTCTTTTGTCTCGTATTCACTTCGAAAAAACTCTCTTATCTTAATTGCGTAATTATTTACTAGTATTCCATCGTGTTTGTCTGATTCATACAAGTATTCCTTATTAATATAAAATAGTTTTATCAAATACTTCTCCAATGAGCTTATAGATTCGGTATCGCGCGAATTCAATCCATCCTTACTATGCGGAAAAAATTGTTCCTGCACGTCTGTATATATTTCATCAAACTCATAATTTTGATAAATCTCATCGTATTGAGAAGCTATATAATCTTGGTACTCGGCATCTGCCCTGTATTCTCCGATATTTTGTTCCTCAGAAGATTTTCTATCAGCTCGTGCTCCGATTGAAACAATATCACTTGTGTTAGCACCTTTTGTCTCCAATTCTCTTTTTATTACACTTTCGGGCATCCCCATATAGGTTGCAGTTTTGCTAATATATATTTCTTGTTCTACAGGAGATAGTTTTACAAGTATGTCCCCAACTTTCGCCATGTACGATATTTTGTCTTGATCGATATTCATATCAAGATTCTTCTTTGCATAATTTAGCTTAAAATCAACTGCGGTAATCGCTGAGCTTACTAATTCATCAAAGGAACTTTTTCCATATTTTTTTATATATTCATCAGGATCTTTCGCCCCCTGAATAATAATAACTTTCGCTATACATTTTTCTCTCTGTAACTCATCTATCGCCTTAAGTGTAGCCTTCTGTCCCGCTTCATCGGAATCATATGCTATAACAATATCTTTGGCATATCGACTCAACAGTTTGGCTTGCTCAGGGGTAAATGCTGTTCCAAGCGTTGCCACAGAATTTTTCACTCCAGAATTCCACAAGCTAACTACATCCATATAGCCTTCCACTAGTATCGCAACTCCCGTCTTCCCTATCTCTTGTTTTGCAAAATTCAATGCATATAAATTATATCGCTTATTAAATACGACACTTTCGGCTGAGTTTAAGTACTTTGGCATAGTATTACCTATCGCTCTTCCACCGAATCCGATAACTTTCCCTGTTGGATTAAAAATAGGAAATATAACCCTATCCCTGAAAGTATCATATGATTGCGCATTATTTTTTTTAACTACAAGACCTAGTTCTGTTACTATATCCGAACTTATGCCTTGCGAAATCATATATTCATTGATATCATTCCATGAATCTCTAGCATACCCTATCCCAAATTTTTTCAGTGTCTTTATGTTAATTCCCCTGCGTTGCATGTATGATAAAGCCTTATTATTCTTTCTTGTAAGAGTCAAATGATAAAATTTAGCGGCCAAATTGTTGGCTTGATAATATGGGGTTCTATCTTTTTCGAATTTCTTCTCCAATTTAATTCCATAATCATTAGCTAGCATTTCAATAGCTTCCTTAAATGTTAGATTATAGTACTTTTGGACGAAATGAAGGACATCTCCGCCCTCCGAACATCCGAAACATTTATACATCTGCTTGTTTTCAGTTACGGTAAAAGAAGGTGTTTTTTCGGTATGGAAAGGACAAAGGCCTTTGTGGTTGGCACCCATCTTCTTCAACTCGACGACTTTTCCAATAACATCAACAATATTTACAGTGTCTTTAATTATCTCTACGTCTTTATTTGAATTTGACAATCTCAAGCACTCCTTTTTTTGTCAATAGTATTCACTTCAATAAATCTCTACAAAATGAGGGTGAAACTTCGAAAACATAGATAGATCAACTGCATGAATCGCTAACCAATATGTTAGCAGCAAGGTGTTCCTGGGCACAAACAATTTAGGCATATCATCGTCTGACAACAATCACAAGGAGTCGGTCCAGCTGCATATCCCCCCATGTCTCCTCGTTGAGAATAATGCATATTCCTACTAATCATAGATTGAAAGGCTTGCCTATATTCTCTGTTATTCGGATCCATATTCATCGCCTTATTAATGTTGCTTAATGCGTCATCAAACCAGCCCTTTTTATACGAAAGAACACCACTGAGATAATACCATTCGGCATCTCTGTCTGTAATATTAACTAGCAATTTCTCCGCATCTATTAAGTCTCCCCGATCTAAAGCTATTCTAATCGAACTATACGTTGGATTAGTAGAACGACTAGAACTATATGAATAAGTTCCTTGTGAGTAAGCAGATTTGCTCGTTCTACCTTTTTTCATTAATACATCATATGCTTCGTTTATTTCTTGCATTTTTTCTTCTGCCAAGTCTGCCAGAGGATTGTTTCTATATTTATCGGGATGATATTTTTTTACAAGCCGCTTATAAGAACTTTTTATCTCTTCATCGCTTGCATCACTCTTTACTTCTAACACCTCGTACGGATCATTCATTTTTCATTACCTTTCATTAAAATATCCTCGGTTTGCTTTCTGAGGCCCATAAGTATAATATTATCTATTATTCCTTTATTCTTCTTTATGTGTAACAAATCTATAGCATCAGTCAAATGTGCAAGATGTAAGAACAAAGCATCTCCTATCGAGCTTTTTACATCCCGGAGAAATTCTTGTACGTCGTGATTTATAATTCGAAGATCATAACTGTCAGAGCATCTACGAATAAGCGGATTATATTTGCATTCCTTAATATCATCTTCGAGATCATCTACAGCATCTATCAAGTATATCCACTTTCCCAAATGCCTACCGGCCTCTCCTAAAATTCTTTTTTCTACGCTTGTTGCCTCCGGATATGATGACATTACGTCTTGCATAATGGTTGCAAAATGTTCCGACATCATATCAAGAGTATTTAGATCCCGCTTCTCAGCTGCATTCAAATCGTCTATCTGCTTTTTGATACGAGTCACGAGTTTATAATGATTTTTTAATATACGATTATAATACTTCTTAAGTATCCTGCTAGCAACTTTATATCTAATCTTTTTTTCGTCGTTTATATTATCTTCAATTTTAAAGTGAGCAAGAACAATCATCATATCTGCAGCATAGTCTATTGCACTATTATTAAGAACTACCGGCCTTTTGATGACTGGGTGCACTATACATCGCTCACTATTGATAACTTCTGATTCTTTGTTTAAAGAATCAAGGAGTAGCGCAAGAAATGCTGAATCATAGCTTAAAATTGCACGTGGGATATTGCCATGCCTCCTAGCGATTGATTTACAAACCCCACAGTAATAAGCCGAATAGATGTCGTATTCACGTATTTTAAGATCGCATTTGTGTATCCGCACATATCCTTGCATTGGCTACTCTGCTTTATACTTTTTCCAGTAATCACTATACATTTCATCCGCATCGACACCTAAGCTCTTTAATGTCTCACATTTTTCCATTACTTCTTGTGGCGGAAACAATACCTCATTCGAAACTAGGTCATCTGATATCATTTCAACAGCCGCCGTGTTGGGAATTGTGTATGTCAAATATTCAAAATTGGTGTATGCAACATCTTCACGTAGCATAAAGTCAAACCACTTCTCTGCATTTGAAACATTTTTAGCATTCGCAGTTATTGCCCATGCGTCTATGAAGAAGGTCGATCCCTCATCGGGTATAACGAACTCTATTTTATCATTCAAATCTTGCATGTATAAAAGTTCTCCATTCCATACAACTCCCAAAGCTGCCGTCTCCCCAATTAAAAAATCTCTTGCGGAATCATTCGCATATTTATAAACCATGGGCTTTTGTTCTATCAAGTAATCGGTTGCATCAGAAAGTTCCGTTTCATCCAATGTATTTACAGAATACCCTTTTGCTTTTAGTGCAATTGCCAAAGTATCACGCATACTATCATTCATAATCACTTTATCCGCATATTTTGGATCCCAAAGGTCATTCCAAGATGTAATTTCTCCCTCGGGAATAATTTCGCTGTTATATGCTATTCCCATAGTTCCAGCCATATGTGGGATAGAATATGAACCTACTTCGTCATAAGTACCCGCCAACTCTCTATATATTTGATCTATATTTTTATAGTTTGGTATATTGTCAAAATTTATCTCCTGAATGAGCGACTCGTCTATCATTCTAGTTATCATATAGTCAGATGCACAAATAATATCATAGTCTGCCGAACCTGTACTGATTACAGGATATAATTCCTCATTGGTATCATACTCACTATAGTTAACATTAATTCCAGTTTCTTCTTCGAACTGTGAAATCAAAGTAGGGTCGATATAATCACCGAAATTGAATATATTTAGCTCTCCACTCTCCCCTGAATCGCTACCACAGCTTGAAAGCGGTAAGGAAATCATTGTAACCAATGCGATCAAAATAACTAATGACAAGTATTTTTTCATTCTTAACTTTTGTCTCTCTAATCTAAAGATTTCTAAAGCATTCATCCTAGCTCAAACATATCTCATGCTGATAAAACAGGGTATAATCAAACTGGCAACACGATTCAAAATTCAGATTTAACGAGACTCTCCTTTTCTTAAAATAAAATTTGAAATAACTAATATAATAAAAACGATTACAAATATGATTGTGGATAACACAAAGAAAGTCGGACGTATTCCAACTTTGGACATCGAATACACCATAGTAGATATAGTATTAATTCCGGCTCCTTTTGTAAAATATGTAATAACAAAATCATCTACTGACATGGTCAGCGCTATTAAAAATCCCGAGATAATTCCCGCTTTTATTTCAGGAATTGCTACTTTGAAAAATGCGTATCTTCTACTGGCTCCTAAGTCAAGTGCGGCCTCATAAGTGCTCACATTCATCTGTCTTACATGTGGCATTACACTTAAAATTACATATGGAATACAAAATGTAATATGTGAAAGTATTACAGTCGCTTGATTTAATGTAATCCCGAAAACTACAAATGTTAATAGGAGAGCTATTCCTGTAACTATATCCGCATTAAGTAACGGAATATTGTTAAACCCTAATAATACATTCCTTTGCTTACTTGATAGGTTCATAATGCCTAAGCATGCAGCAGTTCCAATAATAGTTGCAATTGTAGCAGCAACTATTGCGATAACAAAAGTGTTGACTACCGCTTCTAGCACAAGCGGATTATCAAATAATTCCACATACCATTTAAGAGAAAAGCCCTCCCACTTATACATAGAACGGCTTTCATTAAATGAAAGAACTATAAGAACTGCAATCGGCAGATATAGAAATAAAAAAATAAATGCCAAATAGGCAATATTTATGCTTTTTTTCACGGCATATATCCTTATCTTTAAAATAAGTTACCTTCGCTGTCTTTATCAAATCGCATGAAGAGTAGCATACTAGCTAAAATAAATATCATCATTACAAGCGACAGTCCCGCACCCAAATTCCAATTGTTACTAATTGTAAATTCCTGCTCTATAATATTTCCTATCAGGTGCATCTTATTTCCTCCAATCATGTTGGAAATTACAAATGTCGTAAGAGATGGTACAAATACCATAGTTACTCCACTTACAATTCCCGGAATTATCATTGGAAGTGTTATCTTGAAAAAAACTGTCTTATCATCTGCTCCCAAATCCTTGGCAGCATCTATTATTCCACTATCAATCTTTAAAAGCGTGTTGAAAATAGGCAATATCATGAAAGGCAAAAAATCATACACCATAACCAATACAACTGCAAAAGGAGTATTAATAATTTCAATCATGGGTAAATTTAGTGCCGTTAAAGCACTATCCAATATCCCACCACGTTCTAATATTACTTGCCAAGACATTGTTCTTAATAAAAAATTCATCCACATTGGCAATATAAAAATGAATATCACTAGTCCGTTGCGTGCAAATTTACTATCTTTTAGTATTAATGCCAATGGTAAGGCAAGAAGAAAACATACAAGTGTACTTGCCAGGGATAATAGTAATGACAAAGTAAGTGCCTGTATGTGTGCAGTCTCCACAATTGCGAATATGTTTTCGAGTGTAAATGTGCCAGATTTATCTGTAAGTCCATAATAAAACACCACAATAAGTGGTATTATAGTTCCACATACTATCCATACAACAAAGGGAATTGATAGTGACTTCTTAAACATCTACTACTATTGCCTCCTCATCTTTAGATTGAGGTTTATGCATTATTTGAATATTGTCAGGCAACACATCAATACTCACCCTACTTCCAACCAGATAGTTTTTTGTATTTTGAACAAGCCACTCACAATTATTCGCTTCCACGATCATTTCATAGTGTACCCCTATGAAAACACTATGTATTACGATTCCGTCCATCCGTCCTTGCCCAGGCGGTCTCAATATAACATCCTCCGGGCGAATAACCACGTCGACAGGTTTATTCTTACCGAATCCCTCATCTATACATGCAAAAAGCACGTCCATGATTCTTACGATTTTGTCGTCTATCATAGTTGCATCTATAATATTGCTATCGCCGATGAAATCGGCAACAAATGCATTCTCAGGCTCGTTATATATTTCCTCGGGAGTTCCCATTTGCTGGATATGTCCACCATTCATAACTACTACAGTATCCGACATTGTAAGTGCTTCTTCTTGATCGTGTGTGACATAAATAAAAGTAATACCGAGCTCATTCTTCAACCTGATTAATTCATATTGCATATCCTGTCTCAATTTGAGGTCTAGTGCCCCCAATGGTTCATCAAGCAATAAGACACTCGGTTCATTGACAATCGCTCTCGCCATTGCGATTCGTTGCTGTTGTCCGCCGCTTAGCGATGTTACCTTTCGATTCTCATATCCACTCAAATTGACTAGTTTCAATGCATATTTTACCTTGTCTTTTATGTATTGTGTGGATTTTTTTGATACTTTTAGTCCAAACGAAATGTTTTGCTCTACATTCATGTGTGGAAAAAGTGAGTACTTTTGGAAGACCGTATTGATATTTCGCTTATTAGGGTGTAATTCAGTAATATCTTTGCCCTCGAAAAAAACTCTTCCGCTATCCGGCGTTTCAAACCCTCCAATAATACGGAGAGTCGTAGTTTTTCCACAGCCGGAAGGACCTAGTAGTGTAATGAACTTATTTTCCTCTACTGACAAGGAAAATTGATCCAGTACTAATGTCTTTTCAAACGATTTTGATAAGTTGTCTAATTCTATTAGTGTTTTCTTGCTCAATTAAACAATTATCCCCCTTTTTACACTAAACAGTCAAATGCTCAATTTTAGAAATAAGTCGTTTCATTTCCTCTTTTTGTATAGCTAGTAATTCTTTTAAATCCTCGTTTTCATCCTGTCTTCTTTTGATTTCTTTTTTATATTTCAGTCCGTCCTCAAAATCATCCATATAATTTTGAGGATTCGAGTATTCAGATTTTAACATGTTCAAACGCTCTTTTAGTTTTTCGTTTTCTATTTTTAAGCTATTTGTCTCACTTCCAATATACCCTCTCATCCTATCACTTTCAGTTCTATATCCATTCTCATCAAAGTAGTCGTAACTGTTTCGTCTAGGGTGTTCAATTCGGTTCACATCGAATTCGCTTCTCATATTTGGATAATATGGATGGATTGGTGCATAACGGTTATCTCTAGCTAATCTCTCTTCTTGTGCGATTTTTGCCTGCAATGCTAGTTTCGCCTCATGTGCTATCTTTTCCTCACGTGCTTGCTTTTCTTCTTGTGCGATTTTTTCATGTAATGCTAGCTTAACCTCCGCGGCTAACTTTTCTTCACGAGCCAGCTTCACCTCCGCTTCTAGCTTTTCCTCCCTGGCAGTTTTTAACTCTTCTGCTAGCTTGGACTTCTCTGCTTGCTTTGATTCTTCGATGAGTTTTGTTTCTGCAGCGATTCGTGCCTCCTCCGCTTTCCTTACTATTTCCTCTAATCTTGCCGTTTCAGCTAGTCGCGCTTCCTCAGCAATTCGCACCTCTTCTTCTAATCTTTTTATCTCAGAAAGTCGCACTTCTTCCGTCATTCGAGCTTCCTCTTCTAGTCTTTTTATTTCAACAAGTCTTGCTTCTTCTGCCAGTCTTACTTCTTCTGCAAGTCTTGCTTCTGCTGCTAATCTTGCTTCTTCTGCTAACCTTGCTTCTTCTGCAAGTCTTGCTTCTGCTTCTAATCTTGCTTCTTCTGCTAACCTTGCTTCTTCTGCTAACCTTGCTTCTGCTGCTAATCTTGCTTCTTCTGCTAATCGTGCTTCTTCAACCAATCTTTCTTCTGCTAATCTTGCTTCTTCAGCCAATCTCTCTTCTTCTATTCTTCGTTCGCGAGCCTGTTCAACCTCTCCCGATAAATGTTGCTCTCTTTCTCTAAGCTCTTCTATCGCTTTATTTACTTCCTCGTATTGAACTCTAAATTGCTCCCTTTCCTCTTCTAGCTCTTTTGTTCTTTCTTCAAACTCATTTATTAGTTTTTCCTTTTCTGCTTGGAATTCTTTTGTTTTGGAGAAAAATTCATTTCTGATTGTCTCATTCTCTTTTTGCATCTCAATCGTCTTAGATGTTAATTCTTTTTTTAGCCTTTCATTTTCGACAGTTAGTCCTCGAGCCTCTGTAAGTATATATTTTTTTAGTCTTTCATTCTCACTATCCAACTCTTTTGTTTTTGTAATAATATAATATTTTAATTTATTATTTTCTTCGCTAAGCTTCTTTGCCTCGGCTGACAAGTCGCTATTAGAAGTTGTCTTTCCCAACGATTCTTTTGTTCTATTAGACGGAGGAATATTGTACAAGCCAGAAGCTTCAGTTTCATCTTGGATATTGTTTGATGTAAGATCCACCCCCTCATTATCAAATGACGGTTCAGTTGAAGACGAGGAGTAGTACTCTGAAACAAGTTCATCTTGAAACTCAGTTTGTGACACAGTATTGTCAAACTGAGTTTGTGTGTCAACGTAATTCGAGTCATCAGTTGCATTCGGAAAAATTTCTGAATTAGAATTTGACTCGGGCGCAAAATCATCTAGTTCCACTTCTTGTGACGTTTCTGTTTCAAACAAACTTGCAGAATTCGAATAATCCAAATTACTTACAGGATCCAAAGGGGGCTCCTGCACAATATTATTTGTAACCGGTGTTTGTGGTGCCGGATTATCAAAAGGACTTGCAAAAGTCAATGTGTTATCAGATAATTGATTTAACATTTGATCCAAATCATCCTTTTTGTACAAATCCGCACTCGTTTGATAAATCATCTTTCTAATATTTTTCGAATTTGATTTCATGGTAATTCCTCCCCGTAATTATTAACTTACAGTATGCTCGTTAACTACTTCCATAACCTTTTCCCAAAGCATGGATGTTCTAATATTCATCATAACTGCATATTCTTCAATAGACATTTGCATTGAAGTTTCAAATGTATCTCTCGTATATCCACTATCCTCAAGTAACTCATCTAAAGAATCTACATATTCCTGATCGGATATTTCTAGTCCTTCTGTCTTTGCAATTTCATGAACAATCATATCTTGCGCAACCGATTCTTTTGCTATATCTTTAAGTGTAGTCGCTTCAAATGTTTCAGTATCTAGCTGTGTAGCCTGCAGAATGTATTCTTCATAGGTGAGTCCATACATCGTCGCTTCCATATTAAATTGTTTCAAAAGCTGCTCTTCTTTAAATGTCAACGCCTCTTCTGGATGAGCATTGATTTCTGTTGCTGTTGCAATCAATCCCCATAAAGTATTATTTCGATTAGTTTCTTCATCAAGTTCTTTTTGCGCCAACAACGTCTCCTTGATAAATTGCTCATAATCCTCTTCGTTGTCGTACTCATCACTCGTATCTGCCTTAATGAAATCCGAATCATACTCAGGAATCTTGTCTACAAGTTTATTATGGATCGTTATTGTGAATTCAACATCCTTACCTGCTACTTCAGTATTGTGATAGTCATCGGGGAATTTTAAATCAAGGACAACCGCCTCGCCAACATCGACTCCAACCATTCCTTCCGTAAATCCATCTATCATTTGTCCAGGTAACACCTGCATTACGTAGCTTTCGGCAGAACCTCCCTCGAAGACTTCTCCATCTATTTTACCTTCGAAATCTACTGTTACATTATCTCCTTCTTCGACAACTCCTTCAGTCTCTTCTTCAGAAACTGTCGCCAACTCTCTACGCGAGAGAATTTCCGCTTCTATTTCTTCTTCAGAAACCTCAATCACAACATCATCATACTCTAACCCTTTATATTCCCCAAGGGTAATGTATTCTGTCAAATCAAAGTTATAATCAAAGTTTGACACTCCTGTACACGAAGTAATCAGAATAGTCATCAACATTAACAGTCCTATTGTAGTAAACTTTCTATTTTTTCTCATTTTTCACCAACCTATATTTTATTAAATCCACAAATCATATGTAAAGAGCACTAAATAATAAGCATTTACTACTGTGTCGTTTCACTCATAAAATACACATAAAATG
Source organism: uncultured Oscillospiraceae bacterium (assembly GCA_964367585.1). Classification (GTDB taxonomy): domain Bacteria; phylum Bacillota; class Clostridia; order Peptostreptococcales; family Anaerovoracaceae; genus CAYJGJ01. Next base: position 136,394 of record CAYIYH010000004.1, on the reverse strand, counting down.
CAAAATCGACGAATAAATATTATACCATTAATCTGCGATGTTTTCAACAATAAAAACATTGGTATATGTAATTATTGTGTTTTTTTTGCGTTTTATTTAAGACTTCAGCAAAGCCATCCCCTTATCTAACAGAAGACATCAAAAACTCTCCATATTCCGCACATGTCATATCTTGCATTGGATTTACATCTAATATAGAATCCATTTTTTTTGCTCTATCCCCATAACCTATATGCTTCAACATCATATTCATAGCCCTGATAATACTTGTTGGATTGGCGAAATGGGACTGGCCTAACTCTATCAATCGTGGTGCTGAGCCATGTATTGCCTCGAACATTGCATGATTCGTTCCAATATTTGCACTGCCCGCTGTTCCAACACCACCTTGCAATTGAGCCGCTTCATCGGTAATTATATCTCCGTAGAGGTTTGGCAACACGAAGACTTCAAAGGAACTTCTAATCTCTTCGTTTAGTATATTTGCAACCATGATGTCAATATAATACTCTTCGGCACTAATTCCAGGATATTCCTTTGCAATATCAGCGCAAATTTTGGAAAACTTACCGTCAGTTTTTTTCATTATATTTGCTTTTGTGATTATAGAAACACTCTTTTTTCCATTCTTATGTGCGTATTCAAATGCAGCTCGTGCAATCCGTTCTGTACCAGGGTCTGTAATTACCTTGAAGTCTACTGCGAGAAGGCCTTCTATTTCGACACCTTTACTACCTAAAACATATTCACCCTCTGTATTTTCACGGAAAAATATCCAATCAATCCCTTCTTCTGGAATAATGATTGGCCTAACATTTGCAAACAAATCTAGCTCGCGCCTAAGAGTTACATTTGCACTTTCAAGTGTACCACCGTTAGGCGTTGTCGTTGGTCCTTTTAGAATCACATCGCACGATTTGATCTGCTCAAGCACATCGGCAGGAACGGCCTCCCCTTTTTGGGTGCGATTATCTATCGTAAGTCCGCGAATTTCTTTTATTTCAATTATATCCGATTCTATCTCTTCTTTTAATAATGTATAAAGAAGATTCTTCGCAACCTCCATAATAATGGGACCAATACCGTCTCCATCAACTAGTCCGATTATTGTTTTTTCTTTTTGTGCTACACTGCCATTTGTTGATTGATTTTTAATTCTATCTGCTCTTACAATTTGTTCTCTTAACAATCTTTCAAAACTGTCAACGGCTCTCTTTATCTCTGCTTCCATTTTACCCCTTATCATACCCTACAAATTTTTTGTATAATTCAACAATCCACCACTCTTCAATATTTCTACCTGTCTTTTTGTAAAGTTGCAGTTTAATTCAAAAGAAATATTTTGGGTTTCATTTACACATATCATTGTACCACTTTGCATTCCGCTATAAATACTTGAAATCAAGAGGCTGTCATTCTCATCAATTTTTTCATAATCTGATTCATTGGCGAATACAAGTGGCATTATTCCTGCATTAATAAGATTTGCGACGTGAATTCTTGCAAAACTTTTTGCCACTACTATCCTAACACCAAGATATAATGGGACGAGTGCGGCATGCTCCCTAGATGATCCCTGTCCGTAGTTGCTTCCGCCAATAATTATGCTTTGCCCCATCGATTCTGCTCTTTCGGGGAATTCCTCATCGCAAACAGCAAAACAAAACTTTGACAGATACGGTATGTTCGATCTATATGGTAGTATTTTTGCACCTGCTGGCATAATGTGATCGGTAGTAATATTATCTCCGACCTTAAGCGAAATAGTGGCGCGCATTTCATCTTTTTGAGAAAACGTGTCCGGTATCTTCTTTATATTTGGTCCTCTTTGAATTTGAACTTTTACCGCATCTTCTATATTAAGTGGCGGAATTATTCCACTATCATCAATAGTAAATATATTTGGAATCTCGACAGTTCCTATTTCTCCAAGCGTTCTCGGATCTGTAATTTTCCCAGTTATCGCAGACGCAACGGCGGTTTCAGGAGAAACAAGATATACATTTCCATCGGCAGTTCCACTACGCCCTTCAAAATTCCGATTAAAAGTTCTGAGGCTTGTCCCTCCCGAATTAGGAGAGAATCCCATGCCAATACAAGGCCCGCAAGCGCATTCCAATATCCTTGCACCACTTTTTATAATGTCTACTAGTGCGCCTTGTGTGGACAACATCTCTAGCACCTGCCTTGATCCAGGCGAAACAGACATACTAACCTGAGTATTAATTGTTTTATTCTTAAGCATTTTGGCGATCTTAAGCATATCATAAAGGGAAGAATTTGTACAAGACCCGACACAAACTTGATCTACCTTCTGATCTTTTATGCTTTGGACCTCTACGACATTATCAGGGCTATGTGGGCATGCAATAAGAGGATTTAACTCGGACAAATCTATCTCTATAATCTTATCGTATTGCGCTCCATCATCGCTTTGCAAAGGCGTATAGGCGTCCTCTCTACCTTGTGCCTTCAAAAATTCTTTCGTTATCTCGTCAGAAGGGAAAATTGATGTCGTCGCACCTAGTTCCGCTCCCATATTGGTGATAGTAGCTCTCTCTGGCACAGACAAATTTTTTGCTCCATCCCCCCCCCATTCGATTATAGCTCCAACGCCGCCTTTTACACTCAGTATCCTTAATATTTCTAAACTGACATCTTTTGCGGTGACACCATCTCTCAAATGACCTTTCAAATTCACGAAATACATTTTGGGCATTATAATGTGGTATGCACCACCACCCATTGCAACCGCGACATCTAACCCGCCGGCTCCCATCGCGAGCATTCCTAATCCTCCGCAAGTAGGAGTATGGCTATCAGATCCTATCAATGTCTTACCTGGGACAGCAAATCTCTCGAGATGAACTTGGTGACAAATCCCATTGCCCGCGCGCGAAAAATACAATCCATATTTTGCTGCCATGGATTGTATAAAACGATGATCATCCGCATTTTCGAACCCCGACTGCAAGGTGTTGTGGTCTATATATGCCACACTACATTCAGTCTTTACCCTATCAATACCAATTGCTTCAAACTCAAGATATGCCATAGTCCCTGTTGCATCTTGCGTCAAAGTTTGATCAATTTTAATGGCAACTTCACTGCCCCGAATCATATCTCCCGAAATTAATTTGCTCTTTATTATTTTTTCTGCTATAGTTAGTTTCATTTTCCCTCTCTACTAATGTTACTCATCAACTACACGATTAATAAATAGAATTACTAATCATCTATTATAATTTTTTTAATTTAGATATTAATTTCTATGCAATTTGCTATAAAATTCTGTCTTTAACATCGACATCAAATGCAAATCATAGTATTTCCCATTTTTTTTGGCGGCATGTCTCATGATTCCCTCACTATGGAATCCTAGTTTTTGATATAGTGCAAGTGCAATAACATTTCCTGAAAAGTAATCCAAGGTGACTCTTTCACGATGCATTGTTAAAAAACAATGCTCTAAAAACAATCTCATAGTTTCTTCACCCAGGCCATTCCCTCTCTTCTCTTTTTCTGCTATATAAATCCTTGTGATGTCAAGAGAATCATAAACATTATTTATCAACCCGACATGAATTTGACCAATTGGTCGCATATCTTCTTTATGCACAATTGTATAAATCTCTTCACTAGGATTAGACTTGCTCCTGATGTACTTCGTGACAATATCCTCATAAGTTTGCCCATCATTAATGGAGAAAAACTCTGTCAAATCGGGATCAGTTTCCCATTTTGCAAAATGCATACAATCGTCAAACTCTGTTGGTCTAATTATTATATTTTTTGATTCCATAATTCCCCCATTCGAATCTTTGGCATTTATTAACAATCTGCACAAAAAAACTCTTTTTACTTTTGCTAACTATTATGATATTATATAGCGAGTAGATGTTATACTCACTGCTGTCATGTAGAATTTTTAATACCTAAAGCACATTGCAGTATGTTATTTAATCGTTAAAAAACAACTAAGCGTATGACGCTAGCTATTTCCATATTAAGTATAACATATTGCACATGAATATCAAGAAAAAACATATTTTTATATGGCAAAAAGAACGGAGAAATATAGATGAAATCAAAAAAGAAAATAATTATTTCAATCATTGTTATTGTAACTACTATAACGGTATCTCTCGGGCTCGCATTTACTTATTTGCCGCCGAGCAGTTCTAAAATCGAAGCGGAGGAAGATATCCTAGCATATACTGCAGACATAATGGATGTTTTCCCTGAAACTGCATCTTCTGCGGACTTCAGCAATTACATATATCACTGGGGGCAATCAAGAAATATTGACTCAATAATCGACTCAAATGACAACGTAATATTCCAGGTAAAGTCTGAAAGTCCAGAGCCAAATAATAAAACAACCGTTTTTCACTGCTCATATGATGTAAACAACTTATATGCATGCCTATATCCCATTTCACTATCTTTCTACTTATCCCGAAATGTAATAACCGATAATGATTTAGTTTTTCTATTTACCAACGATTCCGATGCTTCGTACAAAGGACTCACATCTTTGAGCACGACATATTTTGATGAAAACACCGAGTTCATATCGTTTACCCAAGTAGAAGATGAAACTTATATAACAGCTTCCTCACAAATAAGCAAACATACACTTTCATCTTCCATTGAATATGAGCCCGTTAATTCTGCGGAAAATAAACTATCTTTCGACATCACAGTTTCAGGACTCAATGGCGGGATTCCCGACAAAACAGTAAATAACTATCCTAATCCGATTAACGAGTTAGGGGCTGTACTTGCAGCATTTAAAAACTCCGCATTTATTTTCGAATTGGTAAACATACAAGGTGGTACAGACTACTATGCATACCCTGATACAGCGACGATGACAGTTGTGATCCATAAAGATCATCTGGATAGTTTTACAGATAAAATGAATAATTATATCGAAGACTTTATCGAGGACAATATAGAAGAGCATCCTACATTGAGTTATACCTATGCGCCTTCCACTATGACACCATCAGTATTAAGCATGGAGTCAACAGACAACATTGTTAGTATGCTGTATATAAACAACGACGGTGTATACGAGAGAAATGAAGAAGATAAAGTTATAGCCCTTTCTAGTGTGGGAAAGATATATTTTGACAATAATACCTGTATCTTGGAAATATCAAGCTCCTCACTTGATATCGAAATTGAGCAGAAAATGCAAGACGATTTAGCTGCGACAAGCAATCTCATCTCCGGAACCCTTAACAGCGAAGTAACAATTCCATTATGGCATGAAAGCTTAGATTCAGACCTAATATCTGGTTTCAAAATGAGTTATGAGGAGGTAGCAAACTCGACCCTTACCGAGAATATGACAGTTGATATCTCTCCCCCTGCGATACTTCGAAAAAGAGGAGAACAAGCTTCCTCACTAGTAATAAAGCTTGATAAAGATAATATATATAATCTTGCAATCTCTACTGTAAATTACCTTGAAAAATAATATGACTAATTGAGATTAAAATACTACGTCTATTGTGTTTTTTCTGCGATTATTTATGCATTATTTTTCCACAAAACACAAATGCCTAATTACAAATGATTTAGGCACTTTTACACTATTTTTTTCAAATCGTATACAATTAGTGCATACTTATCAGCAAAATTGTATTAACTTAAGCTTTATTGAAATATCAATCTTTACGCGAGTTTATTCCCATAAACAAAAAAGTTATCCACGGCAACGCTGTGGATAACTTCGTTTTTTGTAAAGAATACGTTAACAACTTAAAATATACTAATGTTACAGTATTTTTGACCTTTTTACTTGATTTATGAAAAAATATGCCTAACTTTAGCCTCTTTATGCCTCACTAAGGAATGCAACATATGCTTTCTTCGCTTCATAAATATCTGCCTTGCTTGAAACTTCATACGGTGCATGCATATTGAGCAATCCAACACCACAATCGACAACATCCATTCCATACGCAGCAAGTATGAACGCAATCGTCCCACCGCCACCGAAGTCGACTTTTCCAAGTTCGGCAGACTGAAATACTACATCATTTGAGACCATTACCTTTCGTATGTGTGCTAGGAATTCGGCATTTGCATCATTAGATCCACTTTTTCCCCTTGCACCAGTATATTTACTAAAGACAACTCCTTTTCCCATGAATGCTGTATTTTTCTTTTCAAATGCCTCGGAGAAATTGGGATCATATGCTGCACTAACATCTGATGATAGCATCTTGCTGCGTGAAAGAAGTCTACGCATTGTCAATTCATCATACATCCCCATTAAATTCAGTATTTCACAAACAGTATTTTCAAAGAATCTAGAATGCATTCCAGTTGCACCCACGCTTCCAATTTCTTCTTTGTCTACTAAAAGTGTACAAGTCGTTTTTTTTGGGTTCTCAACTTCAAGCATAGCTACCAACGAAGTATATGCACAGATTCTATCGTCTTGTCCATAGCCTAACACCATGCTACGATCCAATCCTGCATCCCTAGCTTTTCCAGCGGGAACAATCTCTAACTCTGCCGACCAAAAATCATTTTCTTCGATATCGTATTTTTCACTTAATATCGAAATAATATTTTTCTTGACGGCATCTTTGCTGTCCTTATCATCTTTAGATGATTTTAATGGCTTACTTCCTACAATTACATCTAATTGCTCACCTTCTATGACTATAGATGCTTTTTTTTCTAATTGCTTTGAAGACAGGTGAACTAACAAGTCTGAGATAAACACTACGGGATCACCGTCATCTTCACCTAAAACCACCGTTACTGTGGTACCATCTTTCTTTGCTACGACACCGTGTATCGAAAGTGGTTGTGCAACCCATTGATATTTTTTTATACCACCGTAATAATGAGTGTCCAAATAAACAATTTCTGAGTCTTCATACAAAGGATTTTGTTTCACATCTAATCGAGGTGAATCGATATGTGCACCCAAAATATTCATTCCAAGCGATATATCTTCTTTACCTATGTTAAATAATGCAATTGCCTTATTCATAAGTGTTGCATATACTTTATCACCGGCTTTAATTTTCTTTTTTTGTGATATCAGCTTTTCAATATTAATGTAGCCGTTTTCCTCTGCTTCTCTGATCGTTATATCGACACATTCTCTTTCGGTCTTGCCTAAATCCAAGAATTTTTTATATCCGTTACAAAGCGTTTCTATATAAGAAAGCTGTTTTTTACTATACTTATTCCACGCATTTACATCCTTCATAGAACTAATAACCTCGTAATTATTCCACCATATTCTGCAATTAACGGAGCAAATACTACTGCGACAATAGTCATAAGTTTAATAAGTATATTGATAGACGGTCCTGATGTATCTTTGAATGGATCACCTACAGTATCACCAACTACGGTTGCCTTGTGCACATCCGATCCTTTACCGCCAAAATTTCCTTCTTCGACATATTTCTTAGCATTATCCCATGCACCGCCTGCATTAGACATCATTATTGCCATTAAAACTCCAGCTGCAAGAGCTCCACCAAGCATACCACCCAAAGCTTCTTTACCAAGAAGAAGGCCTACCAAAAGAGGAGACACTATAGCAAGTAGTCCTGGAACTACCATCTCTTTCAACGCCGCTGCAGTAGATATATCAACACATTTAGCATAATCAGGCTTAGATGTCCCGGCCATTATACCTTTGTCTTCTCTAAATTGTCTTCTAACTTCTTCAATCATTTGATTTGCTGCCTTACCTACAGAATTCATTGTAAGCGCAGAGAATAAGAATGGCAACATTGCACCGATGAATAGCCCTACGATAACAACTGCCGAGTTCAAATCTATAGTGGTGATTTTTGCAACTATAGAATACGATGTAAACAATGCCAAAGAAGTAAGTGCTGCAGAACCTATTGCAAATCCTTTACCAATTGCAGCTGTGGTATTTCCAACAGAATCTAATTTATCGGTAATCTTTCTTACATTTTCAGGAAGTTCACTCATCTCAGCTATTCCACCTGCATTGTCGGAAACAGGACCATAAGCATCTACCGCTATAGTCATACCACCTGTAGATAGCATACCAACCGCAGCAAGCGCTATTCCATATATTCCTGCGAAATAATAAGAAGCAACGATTCCAACACATATAAATATTATTGGCCATAGTGTAGACATCATGCCGACACCCAGTCCGCTGATAATTGTTGTTGCAGCACCCGTTTGAGATTGCTCTGCAATATTTTTAACTGACTTATAATCAGAAGATGTATAAACTTCTGTGATTGTTCCGATTAATGTTCCTACTACTAGACCAGAGATAATCGCTCCAGCATATATCAAACTACCCATCATGTAATAGCTAAGTGCTACAGAGGCAAGAATAACTACTCCACTGCTAAAGTATGTTCCAAAATTTAACGATTTTGCAGGATTAGAATCTTCCGATCCTCTAACAAGCATAATTCCTACTATTGAAGCAATAATACCTACTGCAGATATAATCAATGGGAATATGGCTGCTGAACTCTGAGAAACCATGCTTTCATTTAATTCTGTACTTACTGAGAAAGAAGTTATACCTATAAGTATAGCAGAAATGATTGAACCAACATAAGACTCGAATAGGTCAGAACCCATACCAGCCACGTCACCGACATTGTCACCGACATTATCCGCTATAACAGCAGGGTTTCTTGGATCATCCTCGGGAATACCAGCTTCAACTTTACCTACAAGGTCAGCCCCCACATCGGCAGCCTTCGTATATATACCGCCACCAACTCTTCCAAAAAGAGCCATAGAAGATGCACCCAATCCAAATCCTGTAATGCACTCCTCTATAGTAGCGATATCTAAAAACACAACTACTAAACCTACTCCGAGCAATCCAAGGCCTGTAACACATAGTCCCATGACCGCACCACTTCTAAAAGCAACTTTTAGAGCCAAAGACATTCCCGATGTTGCAGCAGCATTTGCAGTTCTTACATTACCTAATGTAGCAACCCTCATTCCAAAGAATCCCGCCAATACAGAGAATCCCGCACCAAACACATATAGTACAGCGGTTATCCAACTGCCTAACGAAAATCCGATTATTACAAACAATACAATTATCACTATTAACATTGTAGAGTATTGTCTTCGCAAAAAGGCCATCGCACCTTCCTTTATATATCCAGCGATTTCTTTCATCCTATCAGTTCCTTCTTCTTGCTTGCCAACCCATGCAGCAAGAGAAAAAGCAACGAGTAGTCCAATAAGCGCGCTAATCGGTGCGACCCATTTCAAAAATAATTCCATATTACCTCCTAAAACAAAAAACTATATTTACTATCGATTACTACGTCCATGCCAAAACAAATTGTCTAAGATATTTATCATAGCATAGACAAGAATCAACTGAATTTTTAACTAAGACTATCCCATAGAGCTACTAATAATAATGAAATAGTAATAAAAAGAAAAGCTGCAACTACTGTTATTTTTCTGAGCAGTGCATCGTATCCCCTTGATTTTTTCTTTCCGAATAGCTGTTCAGCGCCACCAGCAATCGATCCGGACAGGCCATCACTGTTGCTTGATTGCAATAGCACACTTATTATAAGTACGATACTCGCTGCAGAAACCAAAACCATCAACGCAATTTTCATTTGCTCACCTCCTCTTGCAAAAATATAAACAACCCCACTTTGTACAAACTATAATTCAGAGGGATTACTTATTGTCCTACCTGCCCTTGCTACACAAAATAGCAGGTATTATTAGGCTTTCGCCTAATATATATTATATCAATACTTTTAGAACATTCTCTTTGTATCATAAATAACCTACATAGTTTAACAAAGAAAATAGATAAAATCAAGAAAATTAATAACAAATATTGCTATTTTCAAAGAAAAATTTAAAAATATAATACTTATTTTACAATATAGTGTATAATATTAGACATAGAGAAATTGTATGCGTTTTTTTATAGCAAATCTTTAACGTAAAGGAGATTTCACATGATCAACTACATCAATATTAGAAATTTTGCAATTATTGAAAATACGGAAATCTATTTTGATGATGGACTAAACATTATTACAGGTGAAACAGGTTCCGGTAAATCAATAATCATTGAGGCTATCAGTTTAGCATTAGGTGCGCGAGCTGATTCCTCATATGTGAGAACAGGAACAGAAAAAGCAACTGTACAACTATCGGGCACTCTAGATGGAGACGATGTTGTTATCGTAAGAGAAGTCGGATTAAATGGAAAGAATCTATGCAAACTAAATGGAAACATAGTGACGCTCGCAGAATTAAATGAAACATGTGTAAAACTTGCAGACATACATGGGCAGTATGATAACCAGCACTTATTGAATAACGATCACCACATTATCTTGCTAGATAATTACCAAAAAGAAATAATATCTCCTATAAAAGAAGCATACAAACTGGTTTACGATAAGTATGTCGAAACTAATAAAAATCTAATTGCACTTAAAATGTCGGAAAAAGACAATTTGAAAAAGGCAGACTTCTTAAAATATGAAGCGAATGAGATTAAAAATGCAAAGCTTATTATCAATGAAGATATAGAACTAGAAAAAAAAATATCCTTACTTCAAAACAGTGAAAAAATATCCAATGCATTAGAATTTGTCAATTATACAATCTTAGGTGATGAGAATGCTAATGCTACACTTTCAAACCTGAGATCATGCCTCTCCGAACTAGAATCGATAAGTAAATTTGACGATGAATTATCCGATGTTACAAATAGCTTTGCGGATACATATTACAAAATAGAAGATTTGGCAACCACAATACGAAGAATTAAAGAACGCTCCATCTACTCGGACGAAGATCTAAATATCGCAATAGAGAGAAATGAACAGATAAATGCTCTAAAGAGAAAATATGGTAAAACTATAGAGGATATTTTAGAATATGAAACAAAAATCTCTAAGGAACTTGATGATATAGAGAATTTCGAAGAGCGAATCAATGATTTAGAGATTCTATCGGAGCAATTAAGTAAAGAAATATGTATCAAAGCATCAATGTTATCAGATGTAAGGAATGATATCGGAGAAAAGTTAGCCTCTGCGCTTATGACAGAACTGAGAGACTTAAACTTTAACGAAAGTGATCTTTCTGTGGGAATAAAAAAATCTTCCGACTATCTCCCTTCTGGAAACGATATCGTCGAATTACTAATATCAACAAACAAAGGAGAGCCCCTTAAGCCTTTATCAAAAGTTGCCTCAGGCGGTGAAATATCCCGGATTATGCTTGCATTCAAAAAGGTAACTTGTAGTTTCGATCAAATACCAACGATGATTTTTGATGAAATAGATACTGGAATCAGCGGGCAGACTGCAAATATAGTTGCAAGAAAATTAAAAGAAATAGCAACATCGCATCAAATCATATGTATAACTCACTTGCCGCAAATCGCTTCCAAAGGGGGAAGCAACTATTTAATACAAAAAGAAAGTGATGAACATATGACATACACGACAGTCGTAAAATTGTCCGAAACTGAAAAAATCGACGAAATAGCAAGGCTGCTAGGTGGAGATGTTATCACAGACATTACAAGACAAAATGCTCTCGAACTCATGGGGGAACAGTATAAATAATTTATCGTTCAAAGCTTTTAAAGCCCACTGTCACGTGTTGTCGTGGGCTTTAAAAATATTGCTCTTTTTACTTCTAATTATTTTTATCTTCCGCCTCTATAGGTGCTGCAATGTCGAACTCAGTGGTAATGTCATTAGTTACAGCAGCTGCTAGGTTTACCATTGCTTTTTCTAATTCTAACGCCTCATTTTTGAGTTTTACCAGTTTATCGTCCTCTATATTTTTTGATGAAGCGAGATTTGCCTTATATATTACACCTTCAATATTTTGGTGTATTCCAGCAAGCAATTCACGTAATTCATCTGTATTCTTTTCTTTTTCGCTAGCTGTTACTTTTTCGCTTTGGCCTATCACGTGTGACTTATCAAGTTCTACCTCTGTATATTCACTTACTACAAATACCTCAATACCTAAGTCTTTTTCGATAAGGGTAGCTAGTTCATTTTTTGAATCAGCCTCGCCATGGACTAAGAAAACTTTCTTCGGTTTTTCTTTGAATCCACCGATCCACTCCATCAGATCATCCCTATCGGCATGTCCAGAGAATCCTTCAAGATTATGTATTTCTGCCTTAACTTGGATAGTTTCGCCGAAGAGTTTAACTTCCGTAGCCCCTTCCTTTAAGTAACGTCCCAAAGTTCCTTCTGCTTGATATCCTACAAACACAATACTTGATTTTGGGTCCCATAGGTTATGTTTTAGGTGATGCCTTATTCTTCCTGCTTCACACATTCCACTTGCTGAGATAATTACCTTTGGCTTTCTATCAAAATTTAATGCCCTTGAGTCATCTACAGATCTAGTAAATTTCAAGTTTTCAAATTCTAATGGATGATCTCCATTCATAATATAGTCTCTAGTTTCATCATCGAATACTTGTGCATTCTTTTTGAACACTTCCGTTGTGTTAGTTGCCATAGGACTATCTACATATACGTTTACATCCCTAAGTTCTGAAGAGTATTCGTTATCTCCGTCATACCATTTGTTAAATTCATATATTAGTTCTTGAGTTCTCCCAACGGCAAATGCAGGAATAACAGTATTTCCGCCTCTCTTGGTTGTTTGCCTAACAATATCCAAAAGTTGCTTAGTTCCTGTGGACTTTTCACCATGTACTCTATTTCCGTATGTACTTTCCATTATAACATAGTCAGCTTTTTTTATGATAGTCGGGTCTCTAAGTATAGGCCGTCCCTCGACTCCAAGATCTCCCGAAAATACAATTTTAGTCTCGGTATTGTCCTCAGAAACCCATAGTTCAACAATTGAAGAACCTAGAATGTGTCCGGCTTCATTAAATACTATTTTTACTTCCTCATTAATAGCGATTTGTTGATCATATAGTATTGGTTTCAAGTACTTCAGGGTTGCTTCTGCATCTGCTGTGACATACAAAGGATCGACAAGTTGTCTTCCTGCTCTCTCATTTTTTCTATTTTGCCATTCTGCCTCTTTTTCTTGTATGTATGCACTGTCTCTTAACATTATTCCTAATAAGTCATAAGTCGCATCCGTACAATATATATCTCCAACAAATCCTCTTTTGACAAGCAATGGCAATCTTCCGCAATGATCTATATGTGCATGGCTTAATATGACATACTCAATTTCTTTAGGATCAAAAGGAAAAGGTTCAAAGTTTAATTCGTCTTCCTTCTTTCCTCCTTGAAAAAGACCACAATCTAACAAGAATTTGTGATTCTTCGTAGTCACCATATGGCATGATCCTGTAACTCCTTCTGCCGCACCACAAAATTTAATCTTCATACAATTACCTATATCCTTTCAACTTTCATCATACTAAACTAGCCACTCATATATAAGTATGTTCTAGCGAAATTGAACCCCTATTCAACTTCTATAGATGACATATTTCCGGGTAAAAACTAATTTTCTGCAAAAAGTTATACTACGACACACGTAGAATCAGGTCCCAATCCAGCAGCATTGGCTTCGTCAGTGTCTAAATGAACTTCTTCTACAAAAGTATCTTTGACTCTTACAAGCACGTCTTCAAATATTGTAGATCTTGATCCTTCACCACACTTGATTTTTATGCGTTCGCCATTGCTTAATCCATGATTCTTGGCATCTTCTTCTGATAAGTGAACATGTCTCGAAGCAATTATTACACCCTCTTTTATTTCAAGTTCACCCGCAGGGCCTACTAATTTACATCCAGGGCTTCCTTCAATGTTTCCTGATTCTCTTACAGGAGCCTTAATTCCAATCGTACGCGCATCGGTAAAGGCTAACTCTAATTGAGTTCTAGGCCTAACCGGTCCAAGTATTCTAATCCCTTTTAATGTTCCTTTTGGTCCTACTGCATCGACTTTCTCTTCTGCAGCAAACTCATCGAGTTGAACCAGATTTTTTAATACTACTAGTTCATACCCCTTACCGAATAATACATCTAAATCTGCTTGAGATAAGTGTATATGCTTATTTGAAATTCCAATTCTTAATTCTGCGCCCATTTTACTCCTCTTTCTTTCTCTTAATATTTTAACCATGACACGGTACACATTATTATCGTGATTCAAAATAGTGCTCAAGCATATTGAATATTCTCTTCGAAATACTATTATCTCGAAATGCCTATTATTCTTTACTGACTTCTTCTATATATGTTATATATGGCAAATTCCTATATTTTTGATCAAAATCCAAACCATAGCCTACCAAAAACAAATCCTCTACTTCAAAAGCTGTATAATCGGCTTCGATGTCAATTCTTCTTCTTTCTTTTTTATCTAAGAGTGTACAAACCTTTATGCTTTTCGGTTCTCTCTCCCATAAGTATCTCTTTAAATTAGATAATGTAATTCCTGTGTCGATTATATCTTCGACAATAAGTATATTTTTACCCCTAATATCGTTTCTCAAGTCTTGAATTATCTGCAACTCACCAGATGAAACAGTGCTGTCTCCATAACTGCTGACTGTAACAAAATCGACTTCCGTATCCAAGTCAATACGTCTCATCAGATCTGACAACCACATTATTGCTCCCTTAAGAGTCCCGATTAAAACAACCGATTCACCATTATAATCTTTTGTAATCTGCTTGCCAAGCTCCTTTGCTTTATTTTGTATTTCTTTTTCGGTAATTAATATTTGACTTTTTAAGCCCGCTTTACGCAATGATACACTCATGTTTCACTTCCCTCTGAATCTTTTCCATTAACCTCGAAATCTACATCCTCTATGATATTATCCTTGTTGAATTTTTTACTAATGTCTTCTTCAGGCTTGGTATCAGCATATTTATCTAGTTCATCCTTTAGCACCCACAAAATAAACACCCACAACACTATATCGTCTATAATTGCAAAAGGAAAAACAAATACAGGTATGAAATCGATAGGCAATATTAAATAAGCAATTCCAGCAAAGACAAGAGCTTTTTTTAGAAACGAAACTTTCGGGTCTTTTAGGAGCGAAATTATTGCCTTCAGTCTCCTTGCAAGTATTAGAAAACTAATATATTGCATTTATTCCTCCATGATTTTTTTTATTTCAGACAACAACCTATCATGTCCATTTTTTTTATGAGATGATATCGGAATCACGATATCATTATCTTTCATTTGTAGTGTTTTTCGTATATTCGAAACATTTTTAGTAATCTCATTCCTAGATATTTTATCAGATTTTGTTGCGACTACTAGTCCATCCAAACCATAATATTTTAAATAATCATACATTTGGATATCTTGCTGCGTTGGAGTGTGTCTTATGTCTACGAGTTGAACTACTTTCCTCAAATTACTACTGTTCTGGAGATATGTCTCGATCATCTCCCCCCATGTATCACTAATGCTTTTGGATACTTTTGCGTATCCATATCCCGGCAAATCTACGATTCTAAATTCATCGTTTATCAAAAAGAAATTAATAGTTCGTGTTTTTCCAGGACTCCCGCTAACCCTAGCCAGACTCTTTCTGTTTGTAATCAAATTAAGCAAGGAAGACTTCCCTACATTAGAGCGTCCTACGAAAGCAATTTCAGGCAAGTCGTTTTCTGGATACTGATCTGGATTTACTGTAACTTTTTCTAAAGCTGCATTTTTAATAATCATAACTACATCCTATTCTATTCTCATCCGATTTCAACACTAAGTTGATTGATATCATCGACTCCCGACAAGTGATTATTAGTTATTTTACAAGTGCAATATCTAAAACATCTTTGACATTTTCGACAAATACGAATTCAATTTGATCCCGTACGGTCGATGGAATCTCATCAATATCAGGCTTGTTTTCAAGAGGCAGTATTACTAGTTTAATCTTTCCTCTATGAGCGGCAAGAACCTTTTCTTTGATTCCCCCCACGGGAAGAACTTTTCCTCTAAGAGTTATTTCCCCTGTCATCGCGATTTCTTTACGAACTGGCTTTTGTGTAAGCATCGACATCATAGCGGTGCAAATTGTTACACCTGCAGACGGTCCATCTTTAGGAGTGGCTCCCTCTGGTACATGTATATGAATATCGTACTTAGTATGAAAGTTCTCTTCCAATTTATACTCCGCAGAAATTGAACGGATGTAACTGAGTGCAGTTTTTGCCGATTCTTGCATTACATCACCTAATTTTCCTGTAAGTGTAAGCTTTCCAGAACCAGGCATCTTTGCTGTTTCGACAAATAATGTATCTCCACCTACGCTTGTCCATGCTAACCCGGTAGTTACTCCTATTTCATTTTCTCCCTCTATTATATCATGCCTAAATTTCTTCTTGCCCAACATTTTTTCTAAGTTTTTTACAGTAACATTGAATCCTTGCTTGTCTTCCATTACAACACTTTTTGCAATTTTTCTACAAATGTTAGCAATTTCCCTTTCGAGATTCCTTACACCAGATTCTCTTGTATAGTGATTTATCAAATTTCTCACTACAGCTTCATTGATCTTTACATCGATAGTAGACAAACCATGTTCTTCTGTCTTTTTTGGAATCAGATATTTTTTTGCAATTTTTACTTTTTCTTCCTCTGTATATCCCGATAAGTTTATTACTTCCATCCTATCCAGCAGCGGTCTAGGAATAGTCTCTGTAGTATTTGCGGTTGTAATAAACATTATTTTTGACAAATCGAATGGAATTTCAAGATAATGATCTGTAAATTCCTTATTTTGTTCCGGATCTAACACCTCTAATAAAGCTGAAGCAGGATCGCCTTTGATATCGGTCCCTATCTTATCTATCTCGTCTAACAGGAATAATAAATTATTACTTTTTGCATCTTTTAGGTTGGTAATAATTCGGCCAGGTATAGAGCCTACATATGTACGCCTATGTCCTCTGATTTCTGCCTCGTCACGTATCCCTCCCAAGGACATGCGCGTAAACTCTCTTCCATTTGCCCTAGCAATGGATCTCGCAATCGATGTTTTACCAACTCCAGGAGGGCCTACCAGACATAAAATAGGTCCTTTTATTTTCTTCGAAAGTTGCACGACAGCCAAATACTCAATTATCCTATCTTTGACTTTTTCCATTCCATAGTGATCTTCATTCAATATGTCTTGAGCCTTTTTGAGATCGGTGTTAAGCTTATTTGATTTTTTCCATGGCAAACCGATTATAGTCTCGATGTATGTTCTTGAAACCATTTTATCAGGTGAACCTTGAGGCATTATAGAATATCTCTTAATTTCTTTTCTAAGTTTTTCGTCAACCTTCTTGTCGAGCTTTAATTTGTCGAGCTCTTTTGTCCAATTGTCTACATCGTCCGAAACATCTTCCTTTTGCCCCAATTCTTCTTGAATTACTTTTATCTGTTCACGCAAATAAAATTCCTTTTGATGTTGACTTATCCCCTCTTGAACACCTTCTTGTATATCATTTCGCAAATGTGCAATCTCAATTTCTCTTTGCAATATTTTGAGAAGCATGTGGAAATGGTCTTTAAGAGTTGGAACTTCAAGCAACTCTTGATATTCATTTGTAGGTAGCACAATAGTATCACTTATTCTATTAACAATTTCACTTGGAGTAATGCTATCTACTATTTTTGTTTCGACATCTTCTCTGACTACATTCAACAACTGATTGTACTCAATAAACATCGATGCAGCCATCCTTGATAAAGTTTCAATTTCTAAGCTATCTTCATCCTCGTCTGCATAGTCAAAACGCTCTGTTTCTACTAAAGTGTACGGTTCCTCAGACAATATCTTCTTAATCTTTGCCCTTCTTATACCTGTAACATAGACGCTAATAAGATCCCCGTCTAGCTTAAGCATTTGATTTACTTTTACTATTGTACCTGTTTCGTAATAATCTTTATTAGTAGGTATAAGTATATCAGAGTCTTTTTGCGCAACTAAAAATAGCATTCTGCCGCCATTATTAATAGCCTGATGTAGTGCCATAGCGGATTTTTCTCGTCCTATATCAAAACGCAACGAGGTGTGTGGAAAAATATTTACACCCCGCAAAGGTGCACATGGCAGAACATCAGATTTCGCACCATCTAAAAGCTCATTTTCTAATGTTTCTACTGAGTTTTCTATTTTATCTGCTAAATCTTCTAATGATTTTTCTTGAGAGTCCACTTGTTCTTCCGCCATTTTTTCGTGAGTCTCTGCCATTTCTACTTGAGACTCTATTGAATCTTCTATCTCATCAATCTCTTCATTTATTTCTTCACTTATTTTTTTTGATTTATTTTTCTTAAAGCTTATTCCCATTACAATCTCCCCGCAATCACGTATTAGAATTATTCAATTTCTAATACACTAATTACTGACTTCTTTTTCCTCCGTCTCCTTTTGGATCATTATAGGTTCTTCTTCACCTAAAACTACATCTTTAGTAATGATACATTTTGATATATCTTCACGAGATGGAACACTATACATGACATCTAACATTAAATTCTCGATTATGCTACGCAGGCCTCTTGCACCGGTCTTTCGCTCTAATGCACTTTTTGCGATTTCTCTGATTGCATCTTCTTGAAACTCTAATTCTACGCCATCCATTTCCAAAAGGCTTTTATACTGTTTAATCAACGCATTCTTAGGTTTTTGCATTATTTCTACTAAATTATCCTCGTCTAAATCGACCAAAGTAATTACGGCAGGTACTCTACCAACGAATTCCGGAATAAGTCCATACTTCAATAAGTCTTCTGTTTGCACATGTTGGATTACATTAGATTCATCATCTATGTTAGTTTCACTTTCTTCACTTTTAAATCCAATTACTTTTTCACCTAACCGTCTTCGAATTATTTTGCTTAGGCCGTCAAAAGCCCCTCCGCATATAAACAATACATTCGATGTATCAAATTTAATAAACTCCTCGTTCGGGTGTTTTCTTCCTCCCTTAGGCGGAACATTAGCAACAGTTCCCTCAAGTATTTTTAGCAATGCTTGTTGGACACCTTCTCCACTAACATCTCTTGTAATAGAAACGTTTTCCGATTTTTTGGATATCTTATCTATTTCATCGATAAAAATAATTCCTCTTTCCGCACGCTCAATATTGTAATCTGCAGCTTGAATTAATTTTAGCAAAATATTTTCTACATCCTCACCGACATATCCAGCTTCTGTCAAAACAGTCGCATCGCCTATTGCGAATGGAACTTTGAGAAGTTTTGCTAATGTTTCAGCAAGAAGTGTTTTACCACTGCCTGTTGGCCCTATCATCATTATATTACTTTTTTGTATCTCAACATCAGATTTTTTCTTGTTTTTATCCATTATCCTTTTGTAATGATTATAAACAGCTACAGACAATGTCTTTTTTGCACTTTCCTGTCCTATTACATATTCATCTAATTTGTTATGTATTTTTACAGGAGTGATAGTACTTATATCATTTGAATCTATTGAAATATCTGAATCACTGCCAGTCTTGTTATTTAAAAGAGATAAATCTACATTTCGTACACTACTTTTATTAAACTTAGCCAAATCCTCGTATGTTAAAAAGTCATTAGGATTCTCAAATTCTACCTCGTCATAATCTTCTTCGTCGTAATATTCTTCTGCATCATTAAAAAGTTGCTTAAAAGCATTAATGCAATCTTCACATATATTTGCATTATAATGATGTATCATTCTGCATTCATGCGACGGTTCGCGGTCACAAAAAATACAGTTGTGATTCTGAGGCGTATCTTTATTGTCCATTTTATTCCTCTTGTTTTTTACTTTCTAATATTTCATCTATGATACCATATTTTAGAGCATCCGCTGCTGTCATATATGTGTCTCTGTCGGTATCTTTTTCAATAGTTTTTAAATCCCGCCCTGTGTTTTGAGCCAAAATTTTATTTAACTTCTCACGAGTCTTAATGATATGATCCGCGTGTATTTTTATATCAGAAGCTTGACCTTGGGCTCCCCCCAAAGGTTGATGGATCATTACTTCAGCATGTGGAAGTGCAAATCTTTTACCTTTGTCTCCTGCAGCCAACAAAAAAGCACCCATGCTTGCAGCAAATCCTATACAAATTGTAGAGACTGGCGCCTTTATATACTTCATCGTATCATATATTGCCATACCACACGTAACAGATCCACCTGGACTGTTTATATATATCGATATTTCTTTTTTTGAATCCTCCGCTTCCAAAAATAAAAGCTGCGCGACTATAGTACTAGCCAAATGGTCTGTTATTTCTTCACCAATAAAGATGATTCGATCCTTTAAAAGTCTCGAATAAATATCGTATGACCTCTCTCCATGGCTAGTTTGTTCTATTACATATGGTATTAACGACATGATGCCCTCCCGGTATAACTTTATTTAATTTTTGCATTATCAAATAAGAAATCGATTGTCTTCTTGACCCTAATGTCTTTCATGAACAGTTTTAGACCCTCTTCTCCAAACATTTCTTTTACTTCTTCTACAGTATTCTTGTAAGCGTCAGCGATTGTGGATAGTTCTAAATTCAAGTCCTCGTCGTTTATTTCTATTTTTTCTTTATCTGCAATAGAAACTAATAATACTTTTGCTTTTACTTTTGCTGCCGCACCCTCTCTTTGCTCTTCAACAAAATCATTGATATCTTTATTCATAAACTTCAAATATTGTTCTAACTGCAAGCCTTGATGTCTAAGTTGTGTATCCATATCTCGTATCAAAGAATATATCTCGTCATCAACCATAACAGTCGGAGGAGTGTACTCATTTTTTAAAGAAATTTCTTCAACTATTTTATCACGCATAGCCGTATCCGCTTCTTGTTTCGCTCTTTTTTCTAATTTTTCTTCTATAGATGCCTTTAGTTCATCCATAGTTTCATATTCGCTGACATCCTTTGCAAATTCGTCGTCAAGCTCAGGCAGTTGCTCTTCTTTTACATCATGCACCTTGCATTTGAAAATAGCTTCTTTTCCTGCGAGGTCATCGGAATGATATTCCTCAGGAAATGTGACCATTACATCTTTTGATTCTCCCGCAGACACACCAATCAATTGTTCTTCAAATCCAGGGATGAAAGTGTTCGAACCCAATTTTAGTTCTTGTTCTGTCGCAGTTCCCCCATCGAATTGATCATCTCCTACAAATCCGGAATAATCAAGTAAAACAGTGTCTCCTTCTTTTGCAGCTCTTTCTACCGAAGCTATTCTAGCATTCCTTTTTTGCATACCAGCTATCTCATTAGCAACGTCTTCTTTATTAATATCAGCGCTCACTTTTTCGATTTTAACACCCTTATAATCTTTTACTTCGATAATTGGAAAAGTCGAAACAGTAATTGTTATTAATAAATCTTTACCTTTTTCAATTTCTCCAAAAGTTGCATTAGGTCTGTCTATTACTTCCAAGTTAAGCTCGTTGATTGCTGCTGTATAGTTGTCAGAAAACAAATCATTAATTGCATCATCAAAGAAAACACCCTCACCGTATTGTTTCTCGATTATTCCTCTCGGTGCCTTACCTTTTCTAAATCCAGGGATCGAAAACTTGCCTTTGTTTGCTTTGTAGGCTGCAATTTGCGCGTTTTCAAACTCCTCACTTGTGAAGTTCATTTCGAACGTAACTTTGTCATTTTCCTTTGATATAAATTTTGTTTCCATAGATTTTCCTTCCTTACTAATGTAATTTGTTCGTTAATTATAAATTAAATTTTGTATTATCATGACATATTTCTTTTTGCTATTCTTAAACAAATACGGTGTATTTGTTTATATTTCTATAATTAGTATATATTTTTTTGTCCGCATTGTAAACTGAATATTTACCATTTATACATTTATTGTAGTTGCACATATTTATTCCACTTTTTTAGTTTAATGTGCTAGTTTATCAAGTTATTTTAGTATTTCTATTTTTTAATGTTACACTTAATATCACCATAATCCCTGCAGCGATAACTGCACTAAGTGCAGCTATGACAAATGCGGGTGACATCAAATCTATATTATCTACCGCTATATTCTTATAGTATCCTGCTATTTGAGACGATACTATGGCACTTATTCCAAAAGAAATCAACATCACACCATAGTTATTAGACATATTTTTTACACCGAATACATCCGCTGTAAGCGCAGGAAAGCTCGTCAGCAACCCGCCATATAGGAACCCAATAAGTGATAGTGTAATGTACAATGTAAATCCACTGCTTAGAGGAATTAAGAATGAAATGATAGCCGTGCTTAGCAGTATTATTATTATTGTTCTGATTCTTCCAATCTTATCTGAAATCTTCCCCCATAGCAATCTCCCACATGCGTTAAAGATTGAAACTAACATTACTATTACACTTGCTGTTTCGTCCAACCCCTTCCCTATCGCATATGGCTTTGCAAATGCTATGATCATCAATCCACCTAGGCACCCAAGGATAAAAGTCAAGGCGATGAAATAAAATTCTTTTTTTCTAAGCATTTCGCTTGTCGAATAATCAATAGGGTTATTCACAACTGTCTTATTTGGGCTCGCTTGATTAGATGAAGGATTACTAGTAGTTTTTGGGGACGCTAAGTTTGATATATATTCAAAAGCATCTCCTTTAGGATTATCTATCACTATTGCACAAAGGGTGCAAACGATCACAAAGATTGCACTGATTGCTAAAAATGTGTCTTGTTCCCCTACTCCTGGACCGCCAAAATGCGATATGAAGAATTCTAAAATCGGTGCGAAAACAATAGCACAACTTCCTAGAGAGGCGACTATAATACCTGTAACTAATCCTTTTTTGTCAGGAAACCACCTCTGCACGCAGGCTATACATGGAGAGTATGGTAACCCACAGCCTAGCCCAACGATTACACCATACGTAATCCAGATCAATTCCGGATTTTCGGATGTTATAAAAGAAGATAAAATGAATCCTAAAGTCAATAGACAGCCACCAGTCATAATCGTAACTTTTATCGAAAAACGTTTCTCTATCCTACTTCCTATCATTCCTCCTATACCAAGCATTAGTATACTAATTGAAAAGCAAAAGCCTGCAGCTGCATTGTCTCCTGCAAATAATTTCTCAGCTATTCCATTTTGAAATATGCTCCATAAATTTGCTATTCCCACACAAAGCTGGGTAAATACCGCAGCGACTAGTACGTAATTCCTTTTTTTCATTACTATTTCTCTGTTCATTGTCACGGTTCGTTCTACTTTCTTTTTTTATAAATTACTGAGATAATGTTATGATGCTGTCCTCTTTTGTCAATATAAATTGCTTTGATTTTAACGGGTTCATTATTATTTCATACCCCTCCTCTACCTGTTTCTTATATCCTATCGCAATTTCTCCATGATGCTTCATTATTTCTGTTAATTGATAAAAGTCTAGTTGGACATCTGTAACCACATAATTTTTTGCACTTCTAATATACACTTCGGAACCTTCCTCTGAGAGAATTTCACTAAATACACTGGCAAGATGTCTATTCTCCGCAACTTGCGCTATCATAAGATTAATTATATTAGAACCAACGACTAAATCATTCGCCTTAGCAATTTTTGCAAGTCTTTGATTTTCAACTAACTTCATTTCACTAGTAATAGTATAAGATTTTTTGTTTTTCTCCGAGATGTCTCTTAAATGAATAAGTTTCATCAAAGATTGAGAGTCCGAAAGATCTTTTTCGATTTCGTCATCGCTCAGCAACACGATATATTTAAATTCATCACTGATTAATAGTTTCTCCAATTCAGATCTAGTGGTCGTATCTACCTCTTGATGTGTCATTTTTACATTCTTCAATTCTTCGGCGATTTTTTTAAATTCTTCCTTTATTTCCATATCTGCTAGCAATATTTTGGATCCGGCAGGCAGAAAGATATCTAACTCCAGTATGACTCTCCTGAGAAGCGCATTTTGCCCGACTATAAGTATATTCTCGGGTCTATTTTCGTCTGTAGGCTCTACCTTGAGGTTATCAATATCGATTTCCCTTTGTTTTCCAACCTTAGCTGCACCATCGTCTTCCACAAGAAGTATCAAAAGATCTTCCTCTTCTAGTATTGTTTCCATATCAGGATCTAAGAATATTTCTTCATTCCTTTTGTATCCTAACACAACTGCCTTTTCGAAGACATTCAAACAATCTCCAAATTTTTGCCCACCTAACTCCTTAAAGTTCTCGAAGTATATTTCGTCTCCGTCAAAGTCAAAAAATTCAACCAATACTTCGGAAAGTCCTGGTTGTCTGCAAGTTTGTGCGATGATTCGTGATATAGAATCTCCTACATGTATTGCCTCTATATTATTCATAGAAATAACCTTTACGACTTCTGCACATTCTACGCTATATACGGCACATGCAACATGTGGGTATCTTTGTGAATCGCAGTTTTCTTTTAAATAGTTATTGACACATAACAACGACTTAACTGTAACATAATCGTCTTCTTCATTTATTATTATTTGCTTGCAATCTTCAAGGGCGCAATTTTTTAACATTGTCATTTCTGTAATGTTACCAGTTCTGCATATAACCTTAGTTGTCTTAAAGTCTTTAATGTTCGATTGTAGTAGCCCCTCAATTGTTTCCTTATCCTCGGAAGATAGAATTAAAATGGTAGAGTTCTTATGGTTTTCGTTTGCAATGATGAGCTCCGAAATAAGAGTATAAATATTCTTATTGAATCCCAATATTACAGTATGATTTTTTTCAATTACTTTAGAATTACCTTTTTTTAGTGTAGCTAATTTACTTTCAAATCCAGAATTGACAATACCAATCAATATGCTTGTTACAAATATCCCACATATTGTAGCTATTGTCATTAATAATATAAATGGTCTATCGCTCGTCTCAGCCCCTGTAATAGTTCCCGGATCGATGATGTGCATTACGCTTGTCCACACATTTTCGGAAAAAGAATTATTACCCTCAGTTACAATACGTAAAAAAATCGCAGCAACTACCGCTACTGTTACTGTAATTGAAAATAGGATTCCGATAAGCGCAATACTGCCCTTTGACATAACGTTATCAAATTTATATTGTATTCGTTCTTTCACTGTGTATTTTTTCATAATCTTAAAACATTATATAATTATAATGAGTATCTCCTCTCCCGAAATAAAACATCGTATCTACTCTAAACTCTATGAATTATCACATCTAGCTTTATCGCGTAATACGATCCAATTTTGTTGCAACCTATTATATCATATACTTATTTCCAAAGCTATTAAAAATGAAACAAAATTCAATATTTAGAATCTTAGTTTCTTATTTTTACAGGAATATTTTTACACTGGGTGGTTTATAAGAAAAGAAATGTTATTTAGTACGATATTTAATTTTATAATTCTCCTTACATTACTATATTTCTTTATTTCTCTTGATTTTTATTTTTTACTTGATATAATTATAATGTGTATCTATGTATATATTTATACATTAATTAATACTTATTAACATATTTTGCGATGAGTAGAGTTATTTATATTTTGAAGCAGGAGAAATATATGCGAAAGAGCATTTTTAGTTCGAGAATATTTGTAAATACAGTAGTAACTTTAATAATTGTAATTATCGCGGTCCTAATAAACATATCAGATATTAATTTAAATACCGCAGTAAAAAAATCATCTTTAGATGAATTGTACCAAACAGGATTAAATTTCGAATATATTATTGAGCGGCAAATAGAAGATTCGATTAATGAATTATCTTCTATTGCAGACTATATTGTTCAAAACGATGTAACTTCTTCTAATTTTTCTAAGGTACTCGAAATAATCCCTCAAGAAGCATATGCATACAGCTACCACTTTATTGAACTAACTGGTGAGGGAACTTCTCTATATAATGACGTGCGCGATTTCTCTAGCGATGATAACTTTTTATATTCTTTTGAAAATAGTATCACCACAATAGACTCACTGTTGACAAATGATGCCAGTGGAATAGGTTTTTACATCTATTTCCCCATAATGTCCGAAAATAACACTATTGGTATACTATATAACGAAGTTTATTTCTACGGTATCTTTGAAAATGCATCGCATGGAAGCTCCATACTAGATGATAAAGTAATAATTGATAAAGATCTAAATATAATTTCTTCTACTAAATCTGAACACGTATTAAATTCTAGATTTCCCGATGATATACTAAACGTACTTGAAGAAAGAGATATTGAAAATGTCTCTCTGGACATTACACACGGAATAAGCGGTGGAATATACTATGACTTTAACGATGAATCAAAAGTCGCGAGCTATTATCCAATTGAAAATACAAATTTGACTCTTATCTTAAATGCATATATAGATACAATTAATCCACTTCTCTTGGATACAACTAAATACTCAAAAGCTACAGGCATTATCACTTTTTGGGCAATAATAATTCTTGTATTTTTTGCCACATATTCTCAGTGGAAATCAAAAAAAATACTGTTCAATACAGCCTATTTTGACAGATTAACTGGCTTACCCAACTCAACTAAGCTGAGAGAAGATGTTACAAATATACTCAAAAAAAATAAGAACGATTTATACTCAATAATCATTTTTGATATTGATAACTTTAAGGCAATAAATGAAATGTTTGGATATGATGTGGGAGACAAAACACTCAAAGCATTTTTGCCTTTTGCGAAGTCATTTAATGAACCAACACTTATATTATCCAGAATATCTGGTGATAGATTCGTATTATTTTCTGGAAATGGATTCTTAGAGGATATTAATAATCTAATTGGACCTGTAGAATCTTTCTTTGATAAATATGTCCCAGAACTTACTGGTTATCCTGCTACTTATAAAATTGGAAGATACACAATAGAACATGGAGAAACTGATTACGATGATATCATGTCAAAAGTTAACCTTGCGCATGCACGAGCTAGAGAAACAAAAGGGGAATTTATTTGCGACTATGATGAAGCTTTCAAAAAGAACCTCCAAATGGAATCTCTAATCACTAAGAAGATGAATCTTGCGCTTGAAAATAATGATTATAAAGTATATTTACAGCCTAAATTCAGCACACACGAAAATAAACTTGTTGGTGCAGAAGCTTTAGTGCGCTGGATTGAACCAGATGGGAACATGATCTTTCCAAATGACTTTATTCCTTTATTTGAAAAAAATGGCTTTATTGTAGACCTTGACAAATATATAATAGAAACAGTTTGTACTATAATACAAAATTGGATTAATCAAGGGATCAATCCAATACCAGTTTCTGTTAATTGCTCTAGAATCAATTTAATAAATCCATATTTCGTTGATGATCTAGTTGCAATTGTTGATAAATATTCAGTTCCTCATGAGTATATTGAAGTTGAATTAACTGAATCAACTACAATTGAACAAGACTTTGCTATTGAGAAACTCTTTGCGGACTTGAGGGAAAATAAATTTAAAATTTCAATAGACGATTTTGGATCGGGATACTCCTCACTTAGCATGCTTAAAAATCTCAATGTTGACACCCTAAAAATGGACAGAAGTTTCTTTGTAGGTGGTAAAAATGAACGCAGGGACGACATGCTCATCGATAGTATAGTTAAAATGGCTCACAATCTCGGAATGTATGTAGTCGCGGAGGGAATCGAAACTCAAAAACAAGCGGATCTTCTCAAATCCATGAATTGCGATGCAATCCAAGGTTACTTATACGCTCGCCCGATGCCAATACATGAATTTGAAGATAAGTATAGAGATACGCTATTGTTAAACAAGTACATAGGTGATAATGAGAAACGTGTAATTCGAAACATTAATGATATTAGATTTGCAAGTATGTTTGCAACTTGCGGATTACTGATAATTGAAGCTAACAACTCGTTTACTATTATTGAAGCTAACGACTACTTTTTTGATGTGATAGGATATACTAGAGAAGATGTACGTGATCTATTCAATAATGAAGGAATTGGATTATTGGATAAAAATAGTAGACGATTATGGTCTTTGTACTTCAAAAGACAAATGCGAAGAGACCCGTTTGCTCCTGTCGAATTCTCAGTTAGACATACCACCAAGGATGGAAATGTAATAAGAATCAAGTTTAACGGGAAAATGATAATAAATGAAAATGGGCTAAAGCGAATATACTTTTCGATCATTGATATTTCTGATTATGTAAAAATATCTGAAGATCTTCGGGATGAAAGAGCGTTTATTTCTAATATAGTTACACTAACCGACAGTGCTTTCTTTGACTATGACATATCAAAGGGAAACATTCGATTCTCCAAGAACTTTGCAGATAGGTATAATATCCCGGAATCCATTGACAACTTCGTGGAATCCAAAGTCGCAACGGAACAATTCGATGCTTTTTCGAGCAAACTCAAAGAAATAAATCCAAACTCAGGCAAAGTCGATGGAGAATTCTGTGTTACGCTATCCGATTCAAATAGAATTTGGCATACGTTTAACTGTGATACATACTATGACAAAAAGAAGAATTCTTATAAACTTTTAGGTAGCATATCTAAGCCTCTTATACATAAACTTGAAACTGATATATTGAGAGTCAAATCAGAAGAAGATCCACTTACAGTCCTATATAGTAAGCAGGCGACTGAAAGATACATACGAAATTATCTGCGAATATCTACTATCGAAAACTACTCAGACAACAATAATACAGGTGCATTTTTCTTAGTGAATATTAATAATTTTGTCCAACTTAACTCCATTTCGGATCCAAATGATTCTGATAAATTCTTGAGGGAAGTAGGTCTTGTTTTAAGAAACACGTTTAGATCTACCGATATTGTCGGCAGGGCAAGCGAAGAAAAATTCTATGTATTCATCAATAATTACAATACAATTGACTTCGTGAAAAGCAAAGCATTAGAACTATGTAATTCACTGAATAGAACATACTCTATTAAAGGCAATGAGTTTGTGATTAATACAAAAATAGGAATTTCCCTGTATCCAGAACATGGAGATGACTTTGATACAGTATACAAAAAAGCGGACGAAGTATTACAAAGTATTCTTACAGACGATAGCATACAATATAAGATCCATGAATAATATTTCTCCTATTTCATATCTAATTATATTTCGTTTTAGATAAACAGTCCATTATGCTCGAATATAACTGTTAGAGCATGTTGCATATCGTTCAAAAAAGGGAATAAACATTACTGACATGTTTATTCCCTTTTTCATTTCGATGAATAATCTAATCAAAATTTTATCCGGCAAATAATCCGTTTCCTGCAATTAAGAATAATTATCAATAGCCTTATTGGTAAACTCTCGCTTTTCCTCAATTAACTCTTGGAGCATCATTTCTTTAACTTTCATCAGTCTAGTTTGATTTCCTCTCTCGTTTTCGTCTAATTTCATCTTGATGTATCTAATTGTCATTTGGAGGCGAGGAATCATTACATACTCTAATGCATTTACTCTTCTTCTTGTTTTCTCTAACTCAATTGCTATCAAAAATGTTTCTTTTTCTTTTGCCGCCAATTCAAGTAGTAGCGGAAAAATATGAGATAATTCATATACGGCACTGTCGAGCTCTCCCGATGTATTTGCAAATCCATATGGATATATTTCGCTCTCATCTGCAACCTTAGTCGTAAATGAAAATACAGGAACATCGACACTCATAATGTTCTTTTTTGAAACATTCAATGTAACACCTTGAACAGGATACATTAAAGCCTCTTCCATAACTTCCCCGCTCATTACAGCACTTGCTACAGAAAAACTCTTATACATATGTTCTAATTCTTTTTCTACTTCTACTCTAAGTCGCCCAGTTTGTCTTGCTGTTTCCAAAAACTCCTTCATAAGCTCGTCTCGCTTATCTTTCATGAGTTTATGTCCCCTCGTTGCAGTTTTAAGTCGTTTCTTGAGGCTGGTGAGCATCATGCGAGTAGGATTTACATTCATTCTTTCCATTTACTATCCAATCCGTCCTTCCGATTCGAAAAGTGATGTCGAAAAAGTTTTGATACGTCTAATTACTTAACTTCAAAATATTTTTCAATATACGTATCTTTAATTCTCTTCAACTCAGTCTTAGGAAGTATTCTCAAAAGGTCCCAACCCAAGTCGAGAGTTTCTTCTATCGATCTATCTGTAGTATATCCTTGTGATACATACCTTTCTTCAAATTCCTGAGAAAACTTTGCATATAATAGGTCTGTTTCAGATAGGGCAGCCTCTCCCAAAATCGTCATGAGCTCTAAAGCCTCTTTGCCTCTTGCGTATGCAGAGAACAGTTGGTTCATAGTGTCGGCATGATCCTCTCTTGTTTTTCCATCACCAATTCCCTTATCTTTGAGACGAGACAGAGACGGTAAAACATCGACAGGAGGCGTAAGTCCTTTTCTATATAAATCACGGGAAAGAATTATTTGTCCCTCGGTGATATATCCCGTCAAGTCAGGAATAGGGTGAGTCTTATCATCTTCTGGCATGGTTAGGATTGGAATCATCGTAATAGATCCTTTTTCATCTCTCTTACGCCCAGCTCTCTCATACATAGTAGCAAGGTCGGTATATAAGTATCCTGGATATCCACGTCTGCCCGGTACTTCTTTACGAGCAGCAGAAACTTCTCTTAATGCCTCTGCATAGTTTGTGATATCCGTCATTATTACCAAAACATGCATGTCTAAATCAAAAGCCAGGTACTCTGCCGCAGTAAGAGCCATACGAGGAGTTGCAATTCTCTCAACAGCAGGGTCGTTTGCCAAGTTCATAAACATTACAGTTCTATCTATCGCACCAGTTCTCCTAAAGTCTGATGAGAAGAAGTCGGCTTCTTCGTAAGTAATACCTATAGCTGCGAAAACTACGGCAAAGTTTCCATCTCCGCCTCTTACTTTTGCTTGTCTCGCAATTTGTGCTGCTAATTCTGCGTGTGGAAGCCCCGATCCAGAGAAAATAGGTAATTTTTGTCCTCTTACGAGAGTATTGAGTCCATCGATAGCAGATACACCTGTCTGGATAAATTCCGCAGGATAGTCTCTAGCAGATGGATTCATTGGCAATCCATTGATATCTAATCTTTTATCAGGAATAATCTCGGGACCGCCGTCTTTGGGTCGTCCCATTCCATCGAAAACCCTACCAAGCATCTCGGAAGACACCGCTAGTTGAGTTCCTTTTCCTAAAAATCTGACGGTGCTTTCTTCTAAGTTAATCCCAGCGGAGCTTTCAAAAAGTTGAACCAATGCATTGCTTCCATTGATTTCGAGTACCTTACAGAGTCTTTGTTCTCCATTAGGTAAAATTATTTCACCTAACTCGTCGTATGTGACATTCTCTACATCTTTTACGAGCATCAAAGGTCCTACGACCTCCGATATAGTTTTATACTCTTTTATCATTTGACTACTCCCCCTTGCCTATCAATTCAGAAACTTCGTCACTAAGCGTCTTCTTAGCTTTATCATATGCGTCTTCTATATCTTTTTCTTCGACATACTTGAATCTACCAATGGTTTCTCTCACTGGCAAATTGATTAGCTTATTGAAGTCAGCTCCTTTTTTCAGAGCATCTTTGGATAAATTATAGTACTCTAAGATTAATGTTAGGAGCTTAAACTGTTTATCAAGAGAAGTAAATGTATCTACTTCATGGAATGCATTTTGGTGCAAATAGTCTTCTCTGATAGACTTACACGCTTCGAGTTTAATTCTATCTTCAAATGAGAGTGCATCTACCCCGACAAGTTGTACGATTTCCTGCAGTTCGGCTTCTTCTTGTAACAATCTCGCAGTTTCCATTCTCATCTTAGGGAAGTCTTTACTTACATTGTCCTCAAACCACTTTGTTAGTCTATCGATATATAAAGAATAACTTTGTAGCCAGTTAATGGCAGGGAAATGTCTCTTGTACGCAAGAGAGGCGTCTAAACACCAGAATACCTTGACGATTCTAAGTGTTGCCTGGGAAACCGGCTCGGAGATGTCGCCACCAGGAGGTGACACGGCTCCAATTGCTGACAATGCACCGAGTCGGCCTTCTTTACCCAAAGAAATAGTTCTTCCGGCTCTTTCGTAGAATTGTGCAAGTCTAGAAGATAGATATGCAGGATAGCCTTCTTCACCCGGCATCTCTTCCAAACGTCCACTCATCTCACGAAGAGCCTCTGCCCATCTAGAAGTAGAGTCAGCCATCAGCGCAACAGAGTATCCCATGTCTCTAAAATATTCTGCTATCGTAATGCCTGTATATACAGATGCCTCACGAGCTGCTACAGGCATGTCAGAAGTATTTGCAATCAGCACTGTTCTTTTCATCAGCGATTCGCCTGTATGTGGGTCTGTAAGCTCGGGGAATTCCATAAGTACGTCAGTCATTTCATTTCCACGTTCACCACAACCAATATACACCACAATATCAGCATCCGCCCATTTTGCAAGTTGATGCTGTACTACTGTTTTTCCCGAGCCAAACGGACCAGGAACAGCAGCCACACCGCCCTTTGCAATCGGGAACAATGTATCGATTACACGTTGTCCAGTAATCAAAGGCATTTCCGGTACAAGCTTTTCTTTATACGGACGGCCTCTTCTTACTGGCCACTTCTGCATCATTTTTATTTCTTTAACTTCACCCGATACAGTTTTGACTGTACATACAATATCATCAACAGTAAAAGAACCGCTTTCTATTGTCTCGACTGTGCCCTCAATTCCGAAGGGAACCATAATTCTTTGCTTAACGACTATAGTTTCTTGAACCTCACCGATAATGTCTCCACTTTCTACAGTCTCACCCTTTTTTACAGTTGGAGTAAATTCCCACTTCTTCGTCCTATCAAGAGAATCAACTTTAATACCTCTTGGGATATTAGAACCAGATTTATTCCTCATTACCTCAAGCGGTCTTTGGATACCATCGTACATAGTTTCAATTAATCCAGGACCAAGCTCAACAGATAGTGGCGCGCCAGTTGAAATAACTGGTGCGCCAGGTCCTAAACCTGCCGTATCTTCATATACTTGTATAGAGGCTCTATCGCCCCTCATTTCTATAATTTCGCCAACAAGTCCGAGATCTCCTACTCTTACCACGTCGAACATATCTGCTTCTTGCATTCCACTCGCAATTACAAGAGGACCTGATACTTTAACGATTTTACCTTGACTCATTTTTTTCACCTCCGAAAAGAATATCTGCTCCCACTGCTTTTTCTACTGCTTTCTTCACACTTCTCATACCTATTCCAAGTGGCCCCGATTTGTTAGGTAAAGGTATAATAGCAGGCAGCCTAACTTCATCGTATTTGGATATCTCATCCGCAAGTTCTATTGCCAAATTCTCCATAACATATATTATGGCATAGTCTTTTTTTGCCAAAGAATGCAATAGACTCCTTGTTTCCTCTGTATCCTGATTATCCGTAGGGAAAATGTCTATACCGAGCGACTTGAATCCGAGTACACTCACCCTATCTCCCATTATTCCGATTTTATACATAAGCTTCTCTCAATCTTTCTATCGTTATATTAGGGTCAATATTTGCAATCAATCCACCAAGTGCGATTCTTAGATTGTCTATCTCAACTTCCTTAGCCCACCAATAAGCAGCAATTGGCTCTAAGCCACCACTTTTGTATCGCATCTTTTTGATATGAGACATAAGCATATCGTCACACATTTTCTCAAAAAGCATGAAGTCTCTCTCAGATGATACCTTTGTGGCACCTAGTGAAATAATCTCATCCATACCATAGCCAAAAAATCTATCTGCGATATCAGAAATAGATTCCTCATATATATCAATAAAAAACTGCAAGTTAATTTCGCCACCATCTATAAACACTTCTTTTAAGAATGTCCAAGGCTTCTTAATATTCTTAAGTCTAATGAATGTTTTTAAATTTATCAAATCTATTTGCAACTTTACAAAATCAATTAAAAACTGATTTCCTAGGCTTTGGGCGCTCTTTAACATGTCTTTGTAACACGCTTTATCCAATACAATGTTTATATGTTGAGGATTTTGGCTGCGAGCAAACACATCCAAAGCTTCCTCCACAGCAGCCTTCATATTAGCTGTAAAATGATTGTATTCTCGCTCTTTTATTTCAATTTGCATTTTTTCAGGTTCAATGTATCCTGTTGAAACAAGCGAACACTCATCAGGCATTTCGTTTAAGAATTCAGCCTTTAAAAACACCTTCATATTATGATAGTCATATGGAAAAAGAAAGAGCCCCAAGATTTTTTTATCCGTAATTGTATCGAAGACTAAATCATAAGATTTATATTGTTCTTTTCGGATAAATTGCTCCATGTCATTGTCTATTAAATCAACGTTGTCATCATAATCATGCTCACGCAGAATACTCTTAGCAGTTTTCAAATCTTTAGCCGAAGCAATCCGGCTAAGATCATTCTTTGTCAAGAGGTTATTAATTCGATTACTTAAATACCCATTAGCGAAGAAAAAATCTCCCGATTCTTTTTTCATGCAATCACTCTCCTCTATCGAAATAAACGATTAGCTACTTCAGAAACCATTTCTTGCTTCTTTGCATTGACAATACCCTCTACCGTAAGATTTACGTATACTGCACCATGCTTTAAGTAAAAGCCACCTTTGACATCTCTTGTTTCTTTCCCAATTTCAAAATTGCTTCCAGGAATAATCTTTTGTACAGATGCAAGGAGATCTTTTGCTAATTCTTTCTTTTCTTTTTCATTAAACAACAACACTCCGCTCGTATATCCAGTTTCCTTTAATATATTTAAAAGGAATATGATATAACTCTCTTTTTTGAAAGCTAAAATTTCATCAATCACATTATTGAAACACTCATCAATTTTTAATTGTTTTTTTTCTAAGAGTATTTTTTTACTATCAATAATTGCTACTTTCTTCTTAGTTTCTATGAGTTTTTCCTTTTCAGAAGTACCCCTTAATACAGCATCTTCTATAATACTGTCCGCTTTTGTCTTCGCTTGATCAAGAAGCTCATTGCTTTCCTTTTTTGCTTTTTCCAATACTTCCTCGCTAGCATTCTTACCATCAGATTCTATTTTGGACGTAATATTTTCAATACTCATTATTTACCTCCTTAGAGTGAAGGTAGATTAAATAACATTAATATTGAAATAAGCAAAGCAAATATCGCGTACGTTTCTACCATTGCAGCGTATATTACACCTTTGATCATTTGATCAGGTCTTTTTCCTAGCAAGTAGATACCTGCAACCGCAGCTTTACCTTGTTCAATACCAGACCATATACCTATGATCCCGATAGGAATAGCAGAAATAAGAACAAATAGTCCATCGGTCAAAGCCATTTCTGTCATACCAGACCCAATCAGTCCAATTCTTTGCATAATCAAAAATGCCATAAGAAGACCATAAATACCTTGAGTTCCCGGCAAGGCTTGTAATAATAAAGTTTTACCGAATTTCTTTGGATCTTCCGCTACTACACCTGCAGCCGCTTGTCCCGCTTTTCCAACACCAATTGCACTACCAATACCAGCAAGAGAAGCTACCGCAGCTCCTAAAAGTGCCATTACATTACCCGTGATCATTTTTTTCCTCCATTCAGAATATAATACATGTTTGTATTATTAAAAAATATATATATTACTTGGTTATTTAATATTGTTTATTACTATAATAATATTTTCATCGGTTAGTAGCATTAAGCTATTTATTGCTTTCGGATTTTGCAACTTTGAACTTAATGTATTTTGTATCCTTTTTGAAAGGATTAAATTCATCTCCGCCATCTTCATAAAACTTACCGAAAAATTCTATATACTGCAATCTACTAGAGTGAACATATGACCCCAACGCATTGAGTGCAAGGTTAAATGTATGTCCAAACACAAACGCTATCAATAGTACGATTGCTCCAATAATTCCACCACCTGCCATGCTACCGAGCATGTTTATTACTTGTGCAATTACACCTGTTGCAAGACCCAATGCAAGTAGACGCGCATACGACAATATATCGGACAAGTACGAAGTTATGTTATACAAAGCACCTAATCCACCTGTGATTTTTCCGAGTCCTTTATTTTTCCTTCCACCTGTAAGCAGTAGGATTACAGCACCCACAATCAGCATCCATTGCCCAATAGTTACTATAATAGTAGAAATAGAACCTCCTGCAAGATACATCCCCGCACCTAAAATCACTAAGTACCAAGAAAAAACATCACAGACTGCATCAAATGGCTTTCCGTCTCTAATTAACATCCCTGCCTTGATACCCATGCCAAAGAACAAGTGGACAACACCGAAGATAAGGGACCAAATGAGTAATTGTGTCGGATCCTCGAGTGGGTTAAACCATAATGGCTTAATGACTACGTCTATTCCAAAAAGTGTATTAGCTGCCACCGGAATAAAATCACCAAACCATCCTCCGAACATAATTCCCCAAAATATAGTAGAAACACCGCACCAAAAGAAACTTCCTATCATATTGCGCATCGTGCCTTCTAGATCATATTTTTTCTTTATTATATAACATGCAAGTGCAATAATGATTCCATATCCCGCGTCACTAAGCATGATGCCGAAGAACATCGCATAGAAAAATGATAAATATTTAGTTGGGTCTACTCCCCTATAAATTGGGAGAGCATACATCTCTGTTACAGTCTCGAATGGCTCTGTGAGAGCTGAGTTTTGAATTAATATTGGTGGCTCTTCCTCGTCAGTAGGCTCGACCAATTCATAATATACTTCTTTATACTTTGCAAGTTCACTTTCTATTGCAGGAATACATGTTACAGGAACCCATCCCTCAGCACTAAATGTCCTTGCTGTATTATCAAATTTACTTTTGACCTTTTCTCTATCTTTTTCGATTGCGAGATAGTCATGATAAAGTTCTATATGAGCAATATAATCCGATTTTTCGCTTATTTCTTTTTCTATCGCTACTTTTTCCGCATTTGATTTTTCTATATAACTCTTCATTGCCTGAATAGCTTCTTGCGGAGTTCCAGTCAAATCCTTAAACACTATTTGAGTAAATCCTTTTTGTTTCAAAAATGAAAGGAGTTCTTCACCCTTGTCCTTGGAAACAAAAATCGACAAATAAGAAAATTGCTTGTCCTGCTTAACTATCGAAATATAAGATCTATCTGTCTTTTCTTCTACTTCATCTATAAGTTCGCTTATTGTGACTGCAATAGGAATTACTCCCATATAAATTGACATTTCTTTTGTTTGCGTCATGTCTATTGGGATGTCATATTCAACCCACGGCTGTAAGGAAAGCAAATTAATCTCACATTTATTTATTTCATCCAAGACTTTGTTTAATCGATTGCTTAAAGTTTCTATTTCTTCTACTTTGAGATCAAACGATTCAATATCACTTGTCTCACTATTATAGTCCGACAGATTTATAGGTCGTCTTGTGTGGAATAACGGTTTTTTTAGCGTGCTATATTTTTCTAGAATTTCAAGGGATTCTTCTGTCTTATTCTTCCTAGTTTCTAAATCAAGCAACCTGTCATTCTCTAAAAAAACTTTTTTATTTTCAATAAGTTCAACAGCGCCCATATTCATTAGTGATGCAATAATAGGCTCATAACTATCATCGATTCCGATAATAGAAAGTTTTTTCATACTAATTATTGACACGACTACCCACTGTCCTTTCTATTACATAAAACACCGCAGATTGCATGTGTTTTTCACTCTTCTTGACAAAGTTATCAGATTCTTTTTTTGCCTCGGAAATTATTTCGTCGTATTGACTATTTGCAGTGCTTTCCCCCTCATTGATTAAAGCATCATATTTTTGCTTTGCTTCTTTTTCCGCTTGTGCAATACTTTCAGACGATTTGCGAGTAGCGTCTTCAATCATCTTCTTTGCATCTTTTTTTGCATTTGAGACTAACTCCTCTGCATTCATTTCAAACTCTTTAATTTTTGTCAAATGCTCTGAAACCATATTATTATCACCTCTTTTCAATTAGGCGAAGCCATTGAGGCTTCTGTAAACTACAGGAATTAAAAACTCAATGTATTTGACTATTACTTCTGTACAAAAAAATAGACTTTACTTGTAATATTATATAACAAAACCGTCATTCTGACAACAATTAATTATATATTTTAGATAATTTGTATAATTATTACAATTCCCCACAAGTATTTATTATGGCGTCTTGCATTTTTATACGATAACTTCTAATTTTCTAATGTACTTATTTAATATATTTCTTTTCAAATAAAGCTATTTCCACTGGTCTATCAATAAAAACCCTTACCCTACATCACATTTGAGAGATGTTAATACATCGGTCAAAATATCGTAGTAGCTAAGTTTATTGAGTTCTGCTATAGAAGGCAATTAATAAAGTTATTTACCCTTTTCTTTTTTTTTCTACAAACTCTGCTTTAACCCTTATTACTCCTATGTACTACTCTACAAATAAGGCAACTAAATAACACAACACTATCAATTTTCCTATCCAACAGAACCTGTCATATCGATTTGCATAAGTTGATGAAGTTCGACCGCGTACTCTAGTGGCAATTCCTTTGTGAATTCATCGATGAAGCCCATTACAATTATTTGGATAGCCTCTTCTTCTGTCAATCCACGAGACATCAGATAAAAAAGTTTTTCATTCGATATTTTCGAAACGGTTGCCTCATGCTCTATAATTGATGAGTCGTTAGCAATAATGTTGGTAGGAACTGTATCCGAACGGGAAATATCGTCTAATATCAACGTGTCACACTCTATTTTTGAATAAGAATTATGTGCATCTTTTCCGATAAATGCGGTCCCTCTATAATTCACCTCTCCTCCCGTCCTAGAAAGCGATTTTGATACTATGGTGGAAGACGTATTGGGTGCCAGATGGATCATCTTTGCACCCGCATCTAAAACTTGATTTTTTGCTGCAACGGCAATAGAAATACATACGCCCTTTGCTCGTTCTCCACGCAAAATCGCAGCAGGATATTTCATGTTTAGCATCGACCCAATATTGCCATCAATCCATTCTACCATTCCATCTTCATATACTTCAGCTCTCTTAGTCACCAAATTCACTACATTGTTAGACCAGTTTTGAATTGTCGTATATCGGCAATGGGCATTTTTATGGATTACTATTTCAACAACACCACAGTGCAAGCTTTCTCTAGGATATACTGGAGCAGTGCACCCTTCCAAGTAATGCACATCCGCACCCTCATCTACTATGATTAAAGATCGTTCGAATTGTCCCATCAGTTCGGAATTAATTCTAAAATAGGACTGTAGTGGTTTTTCTAGTTTTACATTTTTGGGGATATAGATGAAAGAGCCTCCCGACCAGACGGCAGAATTTAATGCCGCATACTTGTTGTCGTCATGCGGGATAATCGTAGAAAAATATTTCTTGAATAGTTCGGGGTGTTTTTTGAGTGCACTGTCAGTGTCTAGAAAAATAACACCCTTTTCTGTGACTTCAGATAACATATTATGGTACACAGCTTCCGAGTCATATTGCGTAGTTACTCCATACAAAAATTCTTTTTCAGCATCGGGTATTCCTATATGCTCAAAAGTCTCCCTTATTGGGTTTGAAACTTCAGACCAATCACTCGTCACATCTTCTCCCGTGGAAGATGTGACAAAATATGTATAATCATCGAAATTAATAAAGCTAAGATCCGGCCCCCATTTGGGATTGTCGAATTCTACAAATGTACGATATGATTTTAATCTATAATCTAACATCCATTCCGGTTCTTTTTTATATTCCGAAATTTGACGAATAACATCTTCGTTAATACCTTGGGGGGTTTTATATACACTCTGGTCCGAATCGTTAAATCCATATGTGTAATTATCTTTCAACTGAATTATTTTTTCGTTCACTATTAGTATTCCTTTCAAGCAAATAGAATTATGCTATGATAAACTAATCGCCTCTGTTTCTTACAATTGTCAATTTTTATTTCGAGTCTCTATACTGATTAATCGTGCCTTGCATTGCCTTCATTCCAATAAGTCCACATTTTATTCTATTAGCTTGAAGATATAGTTCATCAAAAACTAATAAATCACCCATTAAGTCCTCGTCATAGGATTTTTCGAACAACATATTGTTATATTGCTCTATAAAATACTCCGCCTCGCTTATGGTTTTACCTACAAACATCTGACTCATGATAGACGTTGCAGCAGTGGAAATAGAACACGCAACACCATCAAAACGAATATCTTTAATAATCTCATCTTCAATTTTTGCTTGCAAGATAATATCGTCTATACACGATTCACTATTTTCATGGTGCAAAAAATAATCTGAATCATCGACTTTCTTTTTATTTCTCGGGTTTTTATAATGATCGAGAATTATTGTTTTTTTTAATTCCTTAGATAATTTCATACTTCCTCACTGATTGTGAAACAATCGCATTCAACTAAAAGATTACATCCACACAGTTTTCCAATGTGACGTCTTGACATATTTCCAAAAATTTATCGACTTCCTCTGACGTATTATATACATATAGGCTTGCCCTCAACGTGTCTGTAGTTCCTATTATATGATTCGTCAATTTTGCACAATGATTCCCGCCTCTTACACATATCTTATGCTTCGAAAAGTATGTAGCGACATCTTGTGAAAAAATACCATCAAAGGCAAATACTACGATACCTGTATCTGTATCTTCATTATAAACCGTGACATTCTCCATTTTTTTGAAGCCTTCTATCAAACGATCTGCCAACATTTTTTCATACTTATGGATATTCTCGAATCCAATATTGTCTAAATATTCAATTGCCTTAGCCATCGCCAATACTTGCTCAATTGGCTCTGTCCCCGCCTCAAATTTATGAGGAATGGTTTTGTACACATATTCTCCATTTTCATAAAATCTTGCGTTAGCACCCCCACCAAGTCTAAGTGGATTCATTTCTTCCAAAAATTGCTTTTTTGCATACAAAACACCGACACCCGACGGGGTAAGCATCTTATGTCCCGAAAAAGAAAAAAAGTCTATATCCATGTCTTGAACTGAAAGCTTATAATGGGGCGTGGACTGTGCACCATCGACAGATATCAATGCACCATTTTCATGTGCTATCTTTGCCATTTCTTTGATAGGATTAATGTATCCCAGCACATTGGAAATGTGCGCAACAAAAACGCCTTTTATATTATTAATATCAAAAAGCTTAGCATACGCATCTAGATCGATTCTTCCGTTTATCAAAGGAATATATTCAATTTTTGCACCCGTTTTTTTTGCAAGTTCAAAAACTGGTAAAATAGAGGATGAGTGTTCGAAATGCGAAGTCAACAAAACATCGTCCGCAGATATTTTGTTCATAAAATATCCCGAAACTACCGTATTCAAAGAATCGGTCGCACCACCTGTGAAAACTATTTCGTCGGGTTCATTCGCATCTATAAATTTTGCGACAGATGCACGTGCAGATTCAAATTTTCCCGTTACGTGCACACTTATATCGTAATCACCTCTACCCACATTGGAAGTATACTGAGTATAGTAATTCATAACTTCATCTATAACACACTGTGGCTTCAAACTTGTTGCACCCGAATCAAAATAAATCAATTCGGAATTATTATTCAACATAGGGAAATCACTACGAATATTGTCTAACATATTTTAAGACCTGCCCTTCTATCTTTTGTTCTATATCCATACGCAAAGCGTCATCTTTTACATTTGTAGAAATATTATTGAGAAAGCTATCGACTAAAAGCGTCATCGCTTGTTCTTTCGATAACCCTCTCGAATTAAGATAATACATTATTTTTTCATCGACATCGCCGATACTACATCCATGGCCTGCTTCAATATCGTTCTCGTCAATAAAAAGTGTAGGTGTGATATTCACTCTCTTGGGCTTTTGAAGTGTAAGGGCTTTATTTTTTTGAAAATTTGTGGATTGTTTAGCACCCTTTTTTACTATTCCTGCAGCATCAAATTGAAAAATAGCGTCTTGTAGCAATACAGTAGAATTTTCCATACGCATATCGGTACTCGTAGATGAATTTATCGCTTCTATATTTATTTTCTTTGTGCCTCTTCCCAAAATCGCACAATTAAGAACGCACTCCGATTCTTTTTCTATCGCCTCGGCGACTACATTTCTTGTAAGAGAATTAGAGAACATGTCTGCAAAACTGATAGTGGCCTTAGAACTATTATACAAGAAATACTCTTCTTGAAGTATAAGATCATTATCATACTCATTCCAAATAAAAATATTACTTGTAGTATTACAAAAGTTAATATTTAGTCTTTTATTTCCACCATTTTTGACAATGATAAAAATGTCGCAATCAATATCTTGAACTAAGAGACTGACTTCATCCGAATCAAATTCTATTAAATTTAATCCTTCTGATAAAGAAATATTATGATCCATCTGTGATAACCCTCCTCATGCAGTTTCTGTAGAATAGTGATATCCATGCTTGTCAATTTTACGAGACAATTCAACATCACCCGTTTCCACAACTTTTCCGCCTACCACCACATGAAC
Source organism: uncultured Oscillospiraceae bacterium (assembly GCA_964367585.1). Taxonomy (GTDB): domain Bacteria; phylum Bacillota; class Clostridia; order Peptostreptococcales; family Anaerovoracaceae; genus CAYJGJ01. Next base: position 93,865 of record CAYIYH010000004.1, on the reverse strand, counting down.
AAAATTTGGCATAATATATTCGTAAAAACGTTGATAATGAGAGACTACTATGAGACCAATTTGTCTTTCTTTGAGCGTTTCATTTATTACTTCCGCCACTATTTTCATTGCATCTACGTCTAATCCCGAATCGATTTCATCGAGCATTGCAAACTTAGGATTGAGCATTATCATTTGTAATATTTCATTGCGTTTTTTCTCCCCACCCGAAAAGCCATCATTTAAATAGCGGTGAGTCATCGTGGGAGACATCTTTAGCCTATCAATTGTAGATTGTACATTCTTAGAGAATTCTACCACACTCTCGTCTCTACCGTGTGCTTTGACACACGCATGTAAAAAGTCAAAATTAGTTATTCCATGTATTTCCATTGGATGTTGCATTCCTAGGAACAGCCCTTGTTTACTTCTTTCGTCCGCAGACATTCCTATAATACTCTTACCATCTAGTAGAATATCGCCACTTGTTATCTCATATTTTGGATTTCCCATTATTGTTTGCAACAATGTAGATTTTCCATTTCCATTGGGTCCCATAATAGCATGTATTTCTCCACTATTAAATGTAAAATCTACGCCACTTAATATATTATCTCCATCTACACTGACGTGCAAATCTTTAACTTCGAGTACTGACATTAATTTCTCCTTTTATTTTTTATACATAAAATCTACGGTTACCTTCATTACTATATAGCATCAATATACAAGTAATCCGCAATTTTAAAGTAGCTAACGTAAATATTATCTATCCTTTTTATAAATGTATTTTACTATGATTTATTAACAGGAATATTCTGCCATAATATTGTATAATTATGACCTTTATGTGTCAACTATTTTATATTAGCTTTGCTAATATAAATCTGCCATGGGCGCATACAATGTAAAAGCGCACGGCAAGCAAAACGATAAATAACCCTTCTAAATAATTGGTTATACATGGTGGGGTTATTTATATAACTAGCCCCCCATTAATTCCTATGACTTGTCCTGTAATATATTCCGCACTTTCACTTGTTAAGTAATATACGGCATCGGCTATATGGTTAGTCTCTCCTATTTTTTGGATAGGAGTCTCTTCTATAATTTCGGCTACTTCTTCCGCACTAAGCGACTTATTCATGTCTGTGTCGATCAATCCTGGCGCAACACAATTTACATTTATCCCGGAAGGTCCAAGTTCTTTCGCTAAGGACTTAATCATACCTATCAATCCCGCCTTTGATGCAGCATATGCAACTTCCATCGACGCTCCGACTTGTCCCCACATAGAAGAAATTGCGACAATTTTTCCATATTTTTCTCTGATCATGTGCGGAGTAGTTTCTTTTAGTATGTAGAATGCACCATTCAGATTTATATCCATCACTTCGTGCCATGCATTATCACTCATTTTGTCGAACAATTCTACCTTACTCACTCCCGCATTATAAATCACTATGTCAAATCCATCTATTTTCAACTGCTTCAAAGAAAATATTATCGCCTCCGCAACCGCTTTGGGCTCCGTAACGTCACAATGTATAGATAGTGCACCGGTACACTTTTCGAGAAGTTCTGCCTCTTCACGCGACTTATTATAAAAAAATACCACTGCATTACCAGTATCCATATATTTTTTTACTATCGCAGAGCCAATCCCCCTGCTTCCTCCTACGACAAGTACATTATTTTTCTCTTTTTTCAAGGAAAACCCCGTTTCTAAATATGTTACTAGAGAAATTACATCTCTCTATTCTACTGTCTTAACCCTTATCATGTTAGTAGTTCCTGACACATTCAATGGAAGCCCTGCACTCAATACAATTCTATCGCCAGGGGTTAAGAGCTTTTCATTGACACATGCATTGATACATTCATTCAATAATTCACCTAATTCTTCCTTAGTCTTAGTGATTACAGGAATAGCTCCCCAAACAAGCGAAAGTTGATGGTATACTTTTTCGTATGGAGTGACTGCAATAATTTTTACATTTGGCCTGAATTTGGCCATCATACTTGCAGTGTACCCACTTTTGGTTATTGCTATAATAGCATTAGCAGAGATGTCTTTTGCAAGCATGCATGCCGCATTTCCTACAGAATTAGTAATGTCTTCATCAAGAATCATCTTGTCCACTGTTTGTCTACGAGTAAACGATTGTACCATGGACTCTTTGTCATTTTCCGCTTGGATCGTAATATTGTTCATCGCTTTCACAGCTTCGACAGGATACTCTCCCATCGCAGACTCTCCAGAAAGCATCACCGCAGAAGTTCCATCATACACTGCATTTGCAACGTCTGTTATTTCTGCTCTAGTGGGCATATGATTTGTTATCATCGACTCTAACATTTGTGTCGCAGTTATACATATTTTACCGACTGCATTCGCACTTTTGATTAGCCTCTTCTGTATTCCAGGGAGTTTTTCATATTCAATTTCAACTCCCATGTCACCTCTTGCCACCATTATTCCATCGGATATTTTTAAGAGTTCCTCGTAATTGTCCACACCTTCCATATTCTCTATCTTAGCAATAATCTTTATGTTTTTGCCACCATTCTCATCCAAATATTGCCTTAGTGCTTCCATGTCACTGCTTCTTCGTGCAAAAGAAGCAGCAATGAAATCCACATCATTTTCGATGCCGAAAATAATATCCTTTTCATCTTCCTTACTCATATATTGCATATTAAGTTTTAAATTAGGAACATTAACCCCTTTATGATCTTTTAGGATTCCGCCCACTTTTATATTGCATATTATGTCGTCGTTCTTAACGTCTGTAACTTCGAGCATTATCTTCCCGTCATCCAGCAGGATGGTATTTCCTTTATTTACTTCCTCAAACAAATGTTCATATGTAATAGAAACAATTTTTTCATTCCCCAATATTTCTTTATTGGTCAAAGTGAATTCCTGATCGTCTTCGAGGGTTACTTGGCCATCTTTAATTTTTTTAATTCTTATCTCTGGCCCTTTTGTATCAAGCATAATAGCAACGGGTTTTCTTTCAGTTTTTCTAATAGATTTAATTAAGTCTATTGTTTCCTTATGCTTCTCATGTGTTCCATGCGAAAAATTCAATCGCGCAACATTCATACCACTATTTATCATATCAATTATCGTATCGCTGCTATTCGATGCAGGACCAATAGTGCAAACTATTTTTGTTTTTTTCATTAATATACTCCATTTACTCTAGAAAATATTGGTAACTTACTCAATAATATATAATCGTTTTCTTTACTAAAATCTCTATCAACAAAGATATGAAAAACTATAACGCAAGTGAAATAAACTTCGCAATATATTGCAATGTATTTAGCTCTTTTTCATTCCAAACTCTCGCCTTCTTACAGTCGTCGAGACCAAGAAATAATGACACATATCTTCCTTTTTTTACTTGCGCATGCACGAACGATTTTATACCTTGTCTTGCCATAGTTTCGTACGATTTACTAGTTTTAAATAATGATTCTAAATCATTAGTGCACACAAGACCATTAGATAACGCTTCGATAAAAAGATCTTGAAATAATTCACCTGGCAAGTTTTGAAGAGTATCTTTTTCTTTACTTACATTTGGTAAACAATATTCAAAAGTGTTACTATATGTCAACCCTTCATCAAATGTCTGAAATATATAACACCTATCGGTATTGTATTTGTTAGCTATTATTTTAAGTATGTTATTTACTGAAGAACTATTTGCACCTTCGTCATTCAAAATTTTAAACGACTCTGTAATGAGATCATAATCGAAATATGATGCTGTCATTCGATCAACATTATCTATCTTTGTTATGTTTTTCATAGTACCATCGGCTAGTGACTTATCATAGAAAACGAACCTGTTTTTACCAAGCATTTTGGCACGATAAAGTGCTTTATCTGCGGCTTTATATAGTTCAATATAGTTTGAGCCATTATCAGGGTACAATGCAATGCCTACACTACCGGATATAGAATAGTCTTTAAGCTCTCCCGAATAAGTTCGGTTAAACGCCTCGACTATTTTCTTTGCTTTTTGCTCTAAGATTTCACGAGAGGTTACATTCGCCATAAATACAGTAAACTCGTCACCGCCAATTCGCGCAACTATGTCTTGGTTTCTAAATGACTTTCGCAAGGCTGAAGCTATTTCTTTTAACACCTCGTCGCCAAAGTAGTGTCCTAAGTTATCGTTGATTGCTTTAAAATTGTCTATATCTACAATAAATAATGCGTGTTGCTTATTACCATCTTTTAATAAAGCTTCCGCTACTATATGTTCGGATATCATCTTGTTATAGCAGCCCGTAAGCCAATCGACTTTTGCACGTTCTTCCAACATTTTTTGTTCGTGCACATCTAACGACTTCCCAACAACAAATACTAAATTACCCTCGCTATCGTTGACTGGTTGATAAATATAACGATAATACTTAAACGTTCCATTTTCTTGTTTATATCTAACATCAATAGGTTCGTAGTACCCTCTACTAATATTATTGACAAGTTTTGAATATTCTTCTTTATCATCCTCATGGATAATTCCACGTTCAAACAGCGACCCAAATGGCATCGTCACGCTGTTTTGACTACTATATTTTTTTACTTGTTTTCCGTAGTACTGAATTATAGAAGTTCTGGTATCTAGGGCAAAAAACCATTCGTCCGTCAAATCCGCTAGACAATTAAGCAATGCACGATCCGAAATTTTATTTAGAAAATAGTGTTCGTATTGATTTTCGCTTTCATCTCCGAATAATTCTGGCCGCAAATCTCGGGTAAATCCAACTACTAAGTCTTGGTCGTCAGAAAGTGTAATTTTGGAAAGCGTAATCTCACATGGTATCTCTACAGCACGCAAATTCTGATGCAACCAGCGAAACTTAACAAAGCCCTCTTCAAATGCAATGCCAACGTAATGAGCTGCGAGTTCACTACTCAATACTCCATTTGGTTGATATTCAGGTGAGAGCTTAAAAAACTCTCTAAGGTACTGTTCTTCGCTTTCAAGGTCGAAAAGAGTCACTGCCTGTTTATTGCATAAAAGGTTTTCCATTTCCTTATTCCACAAATTCAAACAAAGTGGATTAGCATCAATAATTGCCTTAAAAGTGTGGTTGAATTCGTACTTTTGCTTTGCATCAGCCTTAATCTTTTTTTGTATTTTTTCTTTATTTTCATCATTGATTTTACTCATATACATATCCCCCACTTGAATTCCTAAAAAATAGACATTTAATATAATACTATTTCGCCTTCTCGCTCAACGTAACGTATTTTTTCTCAAAAATGTCTATAGGAATCGGCTTATCAAAGTAATACCCTTGGCCTTTGTCACAACCCATTTCTTTCAAAAGAATATATTGTTCCACAGTCTCGATTCCTTCAGCGACAGAATCTACTCCATCTAACGACTTACAGAGTACCAAAGCATTTTCTGCAAGTATTTTTAATCGCTCTTTTTGATGTAATTCTCGAATGATCCCCATATCCAACTTGATTTCATCAAAGTTGGAAAATCTAAGAGAGGACAAATTGGAATGTCCACTACCAAAATCGTCCAAAGAAATTTTAAATCCTGCTTTTACAAAAGAGTCTATAATTTCAGAAAGTGACACATCATCAACGCTATTAATGGTTTCTGTAATTTCTATTACGAAACGCTCTGGCTTTACACAATATTTTTCACAAATAGAACATAGTTGCTCTACTATTTCTTTTTCTGCAATTGTGTGCCTTGAAAAATTGACAGAAATCATTGTTTCTTTGCTAATTCCACTTTGATCCCATGATTGAAACAATTTACTGATAGTTTCAAATACAAATAAATCAATCTGCGAAATAGCACCTTCTTTTTCATAAAAAGGTATGAATGTTATTGGTGGTTGTACATTACCTTTTGCATCTTTTCTTCTAATCAGAGCTTCTGCACTAACAACTAATCCCGTTTTCATATCTACTTGTGGTTGCAAATATACAATATATTTACCTTCTAATATTTCTCTTCTAAGGTTTTCATTCAGAATAGATGTAAAACCTTGTTTTGGGAAATCTATTTCATTAGTAATAGTACCCTCTTCATTTTCATGTAACAAAGGCGTGTTTTTATTCCATGCAAAACCAATAGAAACGCTAAATTCTTTTTCTTTGCTGAATACTTCCTTTACATGTTTTATTTTTTCATCAAATTCGATCTCATCTTCATCTTTTAAGACAACGACAAATTCATCACCGCCTATATGATATACATTAGTGTCAAAAACATCGGATAGTATATCGGCAGTTTTTTTGATGATGGCATCACCAAAAGCAAATCCCTTGGTTATATTTATACTGCGCATTTTATTGATATTTATATGCGCAACACCTAGGGAAGAAAGCGAATACAAGTTTTCTTTTGATATTGCATCTATATAACTCTGACGATTATATATACCTGTTAAACTATTATAATAACTTAGTTGATTTAGAGATGAAATCAACTCATTCTTGTTAATAAAATTCTCTAAAAATTTTGAAATTGACTCTAAAATCCACATTTTATCTACTGCCGTTTGTGGATTTTCTATCGCAATAAACCCCGTCGTATTCCCCTCGACATCCTTAATAGAGGAAACAATAAAATTATCGACCTCCAAATCTTTTAGCCAAATATAGTCCGCATCACTCTTATTAAAGGATTTTTCCAAGGATTCCGAATAATACTGTTTTTTCTCTTTTATTATTTTGAATAACTTATTGGCATTTTCAATTGGTACATTTTGTAACATGTCTATGCGAGAAGAAAATCCCACTTCGCAGTAGTCATATGTATTATTTATATATTTCCCACATTTTGAAATCTGGAACAAAACAGTTCTAAAAGATGAAAAATACTTCGCAATATGGCCTAGAATTTTGGTAATTGATGTTTTAGGTAGATCCTCGGAATGAAGTTCCGCTATACAGCTCGTAATAAATCTCTCATCTTCCAGTTTCTCCTTTAGCGTAAGTTCAAGTTCACTTACCTTAGTAATATCAATCGCAGTCTCTAGTCTTGCAAGCTTCCCTTTAATAGGAATTAGTTTATCTTTCAATAGAAATGTTTTTTCAAAAACAGGATTATAAAAAGTCCATTCATAGGAAGAATGTTCATTTAGTAAATGATTCGTACAAAAATCACAAGGAGATGTTTTGCCTTGTAATATTTCATAACACTTGCCACCCTTCCATTTGCTTTCCGGTGGGTTGCCTAAAATATTTAACAGTGCCCTGTTTACGTGGAGTAATTCATAAGTATCAATGTCTGAAACGTATGATACTTCCTCGGAAATCTCGGATATATGCATCGTAGTTCTATTGTATTCTCCAAGGTTACTCACCTCTTCTTGCAAGTAAACACTTTTCAACATTATGGACATGATTTTAGCGATATACTGCAAGCTATTCGTCTCACGGTCACTCCATATTCTAGCTTTTGTACAGTCGTCAAGCCCTAAGAAAAAAGTGACATAGCCATCTTTTTTTATTTGAGCATGTGCGAATGATTTAATTCCTTGATCAGCCATCAGTTTATAAGCATTCTCCTGTTTGAAAGTTGCAGCTAAATCATTAGAAAAGAGAATCCCGTTATGATTGTCAATAAAAAACTCGCTGAGCACATCACTAGTTATACCTTGTAAATTAGCTATTTCAGGATTAATGTCTTTTTTACAGTATTCATATGTATTATCGTAAGTTTTACCATTGTCAAACGTTTCAAATATATAACTTCTATCTGCGTCGAATTTCGCTCCGATATATTGTAATGAATTATTTACACACGTGGAAATGTCATTTTTTTCATTGTACAAGATGTCGAAGACTTCTGTAACAAGTTCAAAGTCAATAATCGTACCATCAATTCTTTTTGAATTTTCTAATTTTGTTAGAGCTATAATTGGACTTTTTTCCAAGGTGTTGTCGTAAAATACATGCGTATTTTTACCTTTTGACTTCGCCTTATACAAAGCTCTATCCGCAGCTTTGTATAAATCATCAAAAGATTGTGCATTTTCGTGCGTAGCAACACCAACGCTTGCAGATAAAGAGTATTCTTTATCATTGTATGGATATGAAATGCTCAATAACTTAAGTATATCTCGAGCTTTTTTGTCAAGTACGTTTTTCTTTCCTGGATTGGCAGTAAATACAATAAATTCATCACCACCAATTCTTGCAACGATATCATCACTTCTAAATATTGACTTAATACTCTTAGCCACAAGCTTCAGTATTTCATCTCCAAATTCGTGGCTAACGTTATAGTTTATGTTTTTGAAGTCATCGATATCTATGAAAAACAATGCGAATTCTTTTTCTTTTTTCTCAAGAATCATCTCCACAATCATATATTCCGCTGTTTTCTTATTATAACACTCTGTTAGCAAATCAATTCTTGATCTTCTTTCCAAAGTTTTTTGATCGTGTACGTCAATTCCCTTCCCAACTACGAATACTGGGTTATCGTTAGGATCATTCACCATTTCATACATAAATCGAATATATCTATAAGAACCGTTTGGTTGCAAATATCTAATATCTAAAGGTTCGTAATATCCTTTTCGCATATTTTCCATGAGCTTAAGAAACAGATCCGCATCCTCTTCATGTATTTTACCCTTTTTTAAAGGAGCATTGAGTGGCAAGTATTCAGAACTTGGTTTATTGTCGTAATTTCCATAAAACCTAATAAGTGAAGTGCGAATATCAAATGAAAAATACCATTCCTTTGATATTTCGGCTACTTTTTTAAACAAAACTTTTTCTGAAATATTATTTAAAAAGTAATTTTCATACTCGTCAACGCTATTGCTACCCATCAACTCGTCTCTCAAGTCTCGAGTAAATCCCGCAACAAGATCTTCTTCTGTGTAATTTATTTTTGTAAGAGTTATTTCACAAGGAACTTCTTCACCGTTCAGCTTACAATGTAACCACTTAAATCTATTGTAGCCAGTTTCAAACGCTTTGATAACATGCTCCTTTGCAAGCTCATCACTCTTCCTACCATTAGGTTGATATTCTGGAGAAAGCTTGAAAAAATTCTCTATGTATTGCTGTTCACTATCAAGGTCAAACAACATTGCAGCCTGTCTATTACACAAGATATTCTCCATGTTTATGTTCCAAAGATTTAGACATAATGGAGTGGCATCAATAATAGATTTAAATTTTGAATTAAATCCTTTTTGTTCTACATTATAATCATTCATCTTGCACCTTCTTCTTTGTTTTCCGCACTAATTTCAAAATACAAACAAAATTAAACGACGCGACACTAACACATAAACTACTTAAGAAAATAATTGCGTTATACTATTCCCATAAACCACTCAACTACTATTGCTACAATAACAACTAACGCGGATATAATAAATCCATGCAACATAGGAGCCCAACCTGCGCTTTTCATATCTTTAATATTAGTATTAAGTCCAATTGCAGCAAGCGCGGCTACCATCAAAAACTTACTGACTTCCTTTGTAATTGCAGAAATTGATATTGGAATCAATCCGAAGCTATTAATAATAGCTAATCCAACAAATCCGAGGATAAACCATGGGAAAAGCGATAGAAAATTGACACTTTTCGTCACCTTTTCTCTTTCAGAATCTTTGTCTTCATATGATTTACTTATCATATCAATTTGACTCACCTCATACTGAGTTGAGCTTCCTTTAATTTTTTCAATAGCTTGGGCGTAGCTAACAGCTTCTTTTTGCTTTAATCGAATATTGATATATGCAAACACGAGAACTGTAGGGATAATAGCAATCGTTCTTGTAAGCTTAACCATAGTTGCAAAGTCACCAGCGCCTTCACTATAAGCATATCCTGCAGCAACTACACTAGAAGTGTCATTGACGGCAGTTCCTGTCCACAACCCATACGCCATGTCATTCAATTCTAAAAGATGCCCCATAAATGGAAATGCAACAATCATTATCATATCAAAAATAAATGTCGCCGACATTGCATACGCAATGTCTCTGTCTTTAGCGTCGATTACGGGTGCAATTGCTGCTATTGCAGAACCACCGCATATGCCCGTGCCTGCGGAAATTAAATTAGAGAGTTTCCAATCGAGCCCCAGTGCTTTTCCGATAAAATATCCACCACCAAAACATGTTAAAAAGGTAAAAACCATTACCCCTAGCGAGAGCGACCCTACAGTCAATATTGTTTGAATACTCAATGATGCTCCGAGGAGAATAATTGCAAATTTTAATATTTTTTTCGAAGTAAACTTTAATCCTGCTTTAAGTGCCGTTGTATTTATAAAGCTATTTAATATCATTCCTATGAACAAAGAGATTACTGATGCGCCAATTAAATGTATTGGCAGTAAGCTCTCGACATAGTGAGCACAAATCGCAATCACAAGGGCACATAAGACGCCGGGAAGTATCTTTAGTGTTTTTTCCATCAAAATCTCCATTTTTTTTGTGTTTTTCTTAATATTGAATTATACCACAAATTAGTCTACTAATCTATCAATATTGTGTAAATTTGCCATAAACTTACTATACCATAAAATTTACGTGTTTTAATTTAAGGGTTACTCGGAGATATCTATTGGCATGAAACTCATGAGGCTACCCGTAATATTAGCTAGACACAGACATCTTAGCTACACATAGATATATACTGATCATCTATTTTTTAGGCAACAAAATACAAGAAGCACATCTCTCTGCGTCGCCTCTTCTATGGCTATAAAACAATTTGTCGTTATTATATGTACAATACGGGCTTATTGTAATATTTTCTGCAGGGATATTGGCATTTATAAGTTGCTGCTTATTTAGTCCTTTTGCGTCTAACAAGTATGTGGAATCATTTTTTTTCACATAGTAACTAGAGGAATCGAATGGCATCGCTTTCACCAATTCAAGTACATCATCCTTTATCTCTAGTGCTTCCTTCGAAATCGATGGCCCAATATATACATACATCTCTTGTGAGCTACAACATTCATTGATAATTAAGTGATTTACCATCTTTGTCACAATACAATCCACCGTTCCCTGCCATCCCGCATGAATAGCTCCTATTATTTTTTTATCACGTGCGTATATTAAGACAGGATTACAGTCGGCATGAAAAGACATCAAAGCAATATTTGGAATACTGGTATAAAGACCGTCACAATTTTCAATTTTGTTCCCATTAATATAGCCTCCTTCAAAAATATCCTTCTCACTAACTTTATAAAAATTAGTGGAATGTGTCTGATTGCACCCTATGAAATTCTCCTGAGATATATTTGCAATTTTTGCCATATCTTTGATATTTTCTACGGTCTTTTCACTCGCATCGCTTGTTAACGATACGTTGCCTATCTGTCTTGTACTTGTAAATGCAACAACCTCTTCTTCAAATATGCTCCATCTGATTAACTTTTTCATTTCTTTTTTCATGAATTCACCTTTAATGACATACGTGTAGTCATGCGATTCCTTTCATTATTATTTTTACTACTAATTCTTTTTACTAGTCTTGCCATTATAATATTATTGTCATTGTTGATTTTAAAGTTGCTGTTTTCTTATTACTTAATGTATCATAAAATAGCATGAATTTTCAAGACAATAAAAAAGGCACATATAATAAGCTGTCGATCCCATACATCAGATTACTATTCTGAGTCTACGGAATTGACTTGCTATCATATATACCTTTTTACCAATAATCTCCACATTGTGAAACTGTAGTAATAGGAGAGATTATTTTCTCTCTACTCGAAGTGCATTTTATGATTTACATAGCTCACAGAAACAACTAGTCACACCTATCATCTATATAAATTTAACCATCGCAAAAATAATGATGAATACTACTCTTCTTTTTTCTCTACAATGAGATTACCGCGAACTCTTTCTGCAATAACCGAAATCAACTCGGAATTTTTGGGTTTATTGACAAAGTAAAAGACATCTTCTTCCACCATTGAATTTGCCAACACATATTCTCTTCCCCATGCGCTATTTATTGAAGTTCTAATGGCTTTTTCTACACTGTTGGGTGATACATTATATAACTTAGCTATAGTAGGATACAGCTCCTTCGTCATCGCAGATATTAGCTCCGAATCTTTTAAGACAAGTACTATAGCTTCTCTTAAATACTTGTATCCTTTAGAGTTAAGTGGGATCCCCATTCTTTGTATCTCCAAATCGATTTCATTCATACTATTTTCTTCGACTAATAATTCGATGTTAGTTTCGCCATATTTAAATGTAACGAATATAATATTACTAACAAATTTTAATCTTTTAATGGTTGACCCATCCGGATTCGGAATAATAATTAATTCAATCATATTGTTACTATTTTCATTCCATTCTACAAACATTCTTTCGATAGCCTTTGACTGATCGAACGGAAGTGTAATTTTGATTCCTTTATTTATCCCACGCATGATAACTCCTTCCTTTCTTTCATATTTAGAAATGGTGTTTTCTGCGCTCAAAAATGTGAAATAGTTATGTTTTGGATAACTATTTAATCAGCGTTTTTGAAGCCATTTTGTTTCGATTTCTTTTAAACGGAAACTTGCTTCTCAAACAAAATAATTGTTAGTGGTTTCTCTTAAGTATTTATTATACCCTTGTTTTGCTTTCCTAAAAGCAAGCTCTGCAAGTATCATTTTTTCATCATTTTTGAAAATAATTATTCCATTTTTAATCTCCTTTATCATATCCAAATTGATTGTCTTGTTTTTTAATACCCAACAAAATTTATCTCCTAGCGCATCGCGAATTTTTTCGAGATGACCATACTGTGTATATGTTCCATGTATCGTAATGATACTAACTTTTCGTGCATAACTCTCTATGAACAGTACTTCTTCTGGGTCTATCGCAGTGCTGGAGGACTGACTAATGATAGCAATTTTTCCTTTCATATTATCTACCTCAACTTATATTTATTTCAATATTTTCCAACTAATATTGATAATTCTAATATACATTATTTTGACAAATAATCTACAAAAATCGTTCGACTAATTTCGACCATTTTCGACAAAACAAATAAAATATGCAAATATATACTATTTTGAAATCGAAATAGATCCACAAGCAAAAAAGAGAATTTTCAAAACCGGAGAAAACGCCGAAATTATAGAATTGGAATTTACTTATTATATCTAGTATGTTATAATCAAAAAAAAATATTATTTACCTCCTCAGATATTGAATAATTGTGGGTAATTTGGTAGAAAAATCAATCTAAAACATAAAATACAAAAAATAGAAAGCAAAAAATGAAAATAAAAAAACACCTAAAAAAAATAATATTTATAGGGATTCCAATATTGCTAATCTTAGCATTAGGAATTTATATCGCCATACAAAATAATAATCTTGAAGTAACCGAAATAGAATTTAATAATGAAAATATTCCATCAAGATTCGACGATGTAATAATCTGTCACGTTTCAGACCTACACGATGCACAATTTGGCGAAAACCAGCAAGAGCTTTTTGATACTATATATGCAGGAACCCCTGACATAATAGTAATTACTGGCGACCTGATCGATAGGAGAAGATATGACCTAGAATCATCTATGGAATTCATCGAAAATGCAATAAGAATTGCGCCGATTTTTTATGTGTCAGGAAATCACGAAGCTTGGTCTGGAGAATATGAAGAAATAAAAAAGGCGCTCACAGACGCAGGTGTAATAGTTCTAGATAATGAAACTATTAGCATATCAATAGGTAGTGACGACTATATTGATATGCTCGGACTATCGGACCCAGGATTTTCAACGGAAGTCGACAGTGAAGAATATGATACCGCTGAAATAGAATCGCTACTCGAAGAGTGGTCTAAAAGCGATCGGTTTAAAATATTATTGTCGCATCGTCCAGAAATATTCGATATTTATGTCGAACACGAAATAGATTTAGTTTTTGCGGGACATGCACATGGTGGACAAATCCGCCTTCCAATTGTAGGTGGAGTGCTTGCACCTAATCAGGGCTTTTTCCCTGAATATACATCGGGACTTTATACTAAAGAAGAAACGAGTATGTACGTAAGCAGAGGACTAGGTAACAGCATCTTCCCTATCAGAGTTTTTAATAATCCCGAAATCATATTCATGACTTTAAAGGGTGAATAATTTGGTGGAAAATTATGAATGAAAAAAAGATTATCATTAAATTTTGTGGAGGATGCAATCCACGTTATGATAGAGTCTCTTTTTTTGAGAAATTAAAAATAGAACTCAAAGATTTTGAATTTGTGTACGCTTTGGCCGGGGAATCCCAACCATCTGAGCATCTAATTGTATTGTGTGGTTGTCCTGCAACTTGCCCAGATTTAACGGGACTGGTCGCAACCAAGACAACACATATTGTTTTTGAAGACTCTCAATATGATGATGTCGTATCCGAAATCATTAACTCATATGATTATAATGAATAAATAAAATAATTACAATACCCTTTGGACTGTGATTCATTTTTATGATTACACTGCTGGTGAATATTTACTACTGAGATCGAATTTAAAATTATCTACTCGATTTTAGGAGACAACAAACAACGAATTTCGTATGCTACTGTAATAAATGAAAGGAAATATTATGCAAAAAGAGCTATTGTTAATAGTAGATTTTGGGGCTCACAACAACCAAAAAGTTGCCAAAATTGTAAGAGAAAGTAATGTATACTGTGAAGTAACGCCATTTGAGGGAAGTTTCGAGAAAATAAAAAACTTGACCCCAAAGGCAATCGTCTTGATCGGTGACGATGAACTTGCAGAAGTGGGTACTTCCTCAGAATTAAGCATGTCGGATCTTAACACTTTTATCGATTCCATGGGAACGATCGGAGCATCACAAGTACCACTAATGAAACTTGGCAACACAAAAGATACCGAGGAAATTAGAAAATTTATAGATGAATGTGAGTTCATGTGTAATTGGACGATCGAAGCTTTTGTAGAAGATACTGTTAATAGCATTAGAGAAACCGTGGGGGATAAAAAAGTTCTTTGTGCCCTCTCAGGTGGAGTCGACAGTGCCGTTTGTGCAGCCCTTGTTTACAAAGCAATCGGGAATCAACTAACTTGCATGTTTGTTAACCATGGACTTATGAGAAAGGGAGAACCCGAATTAGTGAATGAAATATTTGCGAAACAATTCGGTATGCCCCTCATAAGCATAGATGCTGTAGATAGATTTTTGGACAAACTATCAGGCATAGATAACCCTGAAACGAAGAGGAAAATAATTGGAGAAGAGTTCATAAGAGTATTTGAGGAAGAATCAAATAAACTTGGAAAAATGGACTTTTTAGTCCAAGGAACTATCTATCCGGATATTATCGAAAGTGAGTCAAAAAAGGGTGTTGTCAAGTCGCATCATAACGTAGGCGGATTGCCCGAAGACATAGACTTTGAGCTACTAGAACCTGTCAAATGGCTTTTCAAAGACGAAGTGCGTAAGGTTGGTGAAACTTTGGGATTGCCTTCTGAACAAGTATGGAGACAACCATTCCCTGGACCAGGCCTCGGTGTGCGTGTCGTTGGAGAAATAACACGTGAAAAACTTGAAATGGTAAGAGAAGCAGACTTTATTTTGCGAGATGAAATCGCACAAGCAGGATTAGACAGAGCAATATGGCAATACTTTGCACTATGCCCTGGTTGCCTTTCCGTAGGAGTGAAAGATGACTCCCGCACATATGGACAAGCAATAGCAATTCGCGCAGTACATTCAAGCGATGCAATGACTGCGGAAATCGCGGAGCTCCCCTACCCATTAATAAATAAAATCGCCTGCCGTATAGTCGCGGAAGTCGAAGGCGTAAATCGAGTGGTGTATGACATCACCCCCAAACCCCCTGGAACGATCGAGTGGGAGTAAAAAAATAAGGCTGAAAACCCTGTACTGAGAGGGCAGTCTTTTTATATGTGCTATGATATTACAATTCCCCAATGGAATATCATACACGTCGTCCCGTGCAGTGATTGTCTATGATATTAGTAGGACATAAAAACAGCCAGTATTTCACTGGCTGTTTTCATTTTATGTTGAGGTTATTACTAAATTTTTGGATTAGCTAAAGATGTAGCTCTTTCAAGTATATCAATTCCTTGTTCTTTTAACCAATATGGAAGGTCAATGAAACACCAGTTTTCAGATATTTTACCATTTTTGCAATAATAAACATCTGTATCTCCACGAAGAAAAGCACTTTTATGTCCACCAGTCATCCCAATCCAACCACCGGTAGGAGTCACATCCATGCTCATAACATAACAGGCAAAATCTCCTTCTGCAAAGAAAATAGTATAATCGTTTGCAACTTTGTCAGTGAGCTGTGTTCTAAAAGGAATTTGGTGTTGTTTTTGATATCTTGGAATCGTATATGACGCACCAATACCAGATGGTCCATACCAAATCATATCTTCCGTCCATGTGAGCCTAAGCATATCTTGAGGAGTATTGTTTGATTTATTGAGAGATTCTAGTCCACCCATCATTAAATCAATAATAGCTTCTGTCTTAGCAGCTTGGTCATATGGAGCATCTTCAAAAAGCAGTCCATTATGATCTCTTGGACCAGGATATACGAAGAAATAGCCTGTTGATTCCAATAATGGATTAATACCAGCCATTTGCATAAACCCTACAAGGTCAACATGCATAGATATTTCAGTTATTTTTCCATTTTCAACACAAATCCATTCACCATATCTCATATGATGCATTTTGCATGTACGAGGAACATTCATATACTCTTTATCAAAAAGTCCCATGAATTGACCCATGTTCATAACCCATGTTTTTCCATCCATTCTATTAGTGCCCGCAAAGAAAACGTCTTTTCTAATTTGCAAGTTCACTAAAGATTCTTTTAGAGGTCTCCAAAAAACATCTGCAACCGCATCAGCTCCGACTTGTTCCATGAAAGGATAAACACCTTCCCATTTAAAGTCCTCTGACATATACTTACTTAAAACTTTGCTACAATCTTCTGGCTTACAATTTTCTATTTCTTCTAGATAGTCTAATACTACTTTTTTTACTGCTTGAAATTTACCTTCTGACATAAATTACCCCCAAATATATTATAATAACACCACCTTATATCACTTACTTAGAGGCGTTTATTTTTTATTTGCCACCTCTTGATACACAAGATGGAAGATTTATATTAGCCATGCTAATATAAATTACTACCCTGTTGGAATGCGTATTCCACATTAAATATACAATGTTCTTACACATATGTCAATACCAAATTTATATTATTAGATTTCTATTTTTTTCTATTCATACATTTCTATTTCTTTCATGTTCCTTCTTGACATTCTATTTAATTCGCTATATTATTAATAAATAATTTTTACTAGAAAATATACTACAGGTTTACTTCCAGACAACATAAAATTGTATGTTTTTTGTCTGATCTATTAATAAAAAAAGGGACATGTTGAATGAGCAATCAAAAATATAGCAATAAAAGAATAACATCCAAAGATGTTGCAAAGCTTGCGGGAGTATCTCAAGCCACTGTATCAAGGGTAATAAGTCCATCTTCTAATAGAAAAGTCGATTCAATATTGGCAAATAAAGTTAATAATGCAATTACAGAATTAGGATATGTCCCTAATATGTTAGCAAGTTCTATTAGTTCTGGGAAAACAGATACAATAGGACTTGTCATCGGTGATCAATTAGGTCCATTTTACTATGATGTTCTCGAACGTTTTATAATAGGATTACAAAATAGTGGACTACAAACAAAGATATTTAAGATAGATAATGAAGATAAAATCTCTGACATAATAAAAAACTTGCTTAAGTATAGTGTGGATGGTGTAATAATAACTTCATCAGTTGTTACTACTGAATTCGTCGAAACTGTAAGAAAAAATGATACTCCAGTATTACTATTTAATAGATTTATCCAAGCGAGAAATATTAATATAGTATATATCGATAGTTATAAAAGTGGAGAGCTTGCCGCTGAAAACTTTGCTTCTACAGGTCGAAAAAGACTAGCCTACCTGGGAAGTAACAATTCTGCAGTAGATGAAGTTAATAAGAAGAATGGATTCTTCAACACCGCAAATAAATATGGACTAGAAGTCGTTAGTAAGGTTTCAATCCCATATTCTTATAATGATGGATATGATTCATGGATGAATATAGTATCAGCAAAAGAACCAGATGCGATATTTTGCTCGAGTGATTTGATTGCGTTAGGTGCATACGATGCAATGAAACTCCAAGGGATAAGAGTTCCTGAAGATGTCGCGATTATCGGACACGATAATATTTCCATGTGTGATTGGATGCCATACAGGCTGAGTTCAATTAGTCAACCACACGAACATGCAATAAATGTTGGGATCCAAATATTACTTGATAATATGAAGAATAAGGATGCCTTACCTCAAATAAGAGCCTTTAAACCTACACTTGTTGGCAGAAGTACACATTAAAAAAAATAATTAGATTTATTTAAAACAAATAGCTTTATTAATTATAACGACAAAAGCACTGACACGTATATTAATTTACATGGCAGTGCTTTTTATTTAAATCGAGGCTAAGGAGCTAACACTCTTGCACGACTAGTCTGTGCCGAAGATTGCAAGCTGGCACGAGATGCGATTAGCCTCTCCGACTTTCGGTGGGAGATTATGTACTCGCCACTTAAAGTCGGAGATATCTCCTGCCACCTATAGAGGCGAGGGACATCGTGCTGTGTTTATACTCTAATGCGCTTTTTTGATAAATTATTGAAGTACAAACAAAATAATAGAGTGAACAACAAATACAGCTATCATAATATATGCGTATTTATCAAGTTTAAGAGGAGCTAAGCTACAACCCGTGCCTTCTTCAACTCTTCCATTAAGTTCTTTGATTGTTCCTTGTACAGTATATTTGTATTTTCTATTAGCTTCTTCCTCATTCTTGAAGAATATAGAGAAGAAACAAGAGAAGACAACTGTCATTACAGCACCATACAAGTAACCCCATAGATAATGATGTGCAGGAAGATATGTTGTCATCAAGAAGAATAATACAACTGTGACGATTGAACCAATAAACGTCCCTTTATCATTTGCTTTAGGGAAGAAGCAACATACAAACATTACCCCTGTGAGTAGTGCCCCAAACGGTGCAACGTAAACTCCAACTACTTCTAATATTGATGAAGTATTGTCGGATAATCCTAAGTAAACAAATGCTACTACTACAATACCAAATATTCCAGTAAATATTCTTGATTTAGTAAGGGATGTACCCTCTTTTTTTGAAATAAATGGCTCGTATATATCTTTTACGAAAACAGCAGTTAATGAGTTAAGTACTGAGTCTATTGAAGAAATTGCCGCGGCAAATGTTGCAGACAAAAGTACTCCCAATAATCCGCTAGGGATATGGTTTAATAAAAAGTCAGTCATTACATTGTTAGTGTTTCCGAAATCAAGTGTTGGTTCATTAGTTTGATAGAACACGAAGAATACAACACCTAGGAAGAAACATGCCCAATATATTAACTGCATTGAAATTGAAGACATAATACCAGTCTTCTTGATGTGCACCATGTTTTTTGCACTGACATATCTTTGCACTTGACCTTGGTCAAATCCAAAATATCCAACCCACATAGCAAAACCGCCCAAAAACGCAGACCAAATATTAAGGTCGGATAAACTTGACGTGACTAAGAATGATTCCATACGGCCTTCAGATCTAGCCATTTCTACGGCTTCAGAAAGTGGCATGTCTAGCATACCTATTGCAATGAATGTGGCAATGAGGATACCAACAAATAGGATAACACCTTGAACAGCATCCGTCCATACTACGGCTTTAATTCCACCTATGATTGTTAACAAAATTGCAACTACTACAATGATTGGAACCCAAATAGTTTGGCTTATTCCAGTGATAGCAGAAAGAACTAATGCCGGTGTATAAACAAATCCACCGATAAATACGATAGACTGTGCAAGCCATGATATTACCATCAATACTCTTGATAAACTACCTAGTCTTAGATTAACATATTCGTAAACAGTAGTAACCTTAGCATTATATATTACTGGTAATATTGTATAAGTAATAAATAATATAGTAATCGGTATAGTGATATTGACCATTGCAGCAACAAAACCAATATCGTAAGCCCAACCCGGACCACCTATGAAACTATTTGCAGAAATCATTGTAAGTCCAACAGATAATCCTAACGCATACCATGGCATGCTTCGCCCACCGGCAAAATAATCGTCATTAGACTTGTTGCTTCTTCCTATCAAATGTCCAGCTCCAAGAATTCCGACAAAATATAACGCAATAATAACATAATCAATTACGCTCATAAATTTCCTCCTTTTTATAATTACGGAATAAAGAATTGTGTATTTTCACAAATGTGGGTTGCGCATTTCCATATTTGTGAATACGTATTCCAATATATTACATATATCTAATGAACATTTCAACACAAATGTTCATTTCTTCACACAATCTTCACAAATGGACATTTCGTCATATTAAAAATAAAATCCGCAGCTCTCATGATTAAAGCGGCGGATTCATTATCTAAGTTTAAATCTAAGCTAAGACTCTAACGTGCTTGCACGATTAGTACGTCCCGTGTTTATATATTTACTCGAATTCTATTGTCGCAGGGGGCTTAGAAGTTATATCATAAAGAACTCTACTAATACCAATCACCTCATTAATTATTCGATTAGAAGTTTTACCTAGAAGTTCATATGGTAGTTTTGCCCAATCGGCAGTCATGAAGTCGACTGTTGTAACGGCTCTTAGGACTATTGTCTCCCCGTAGATTGCTCCATCACCGACTACCCCCACGGTTTTCATGCCTGAAAACACTGCAAAATATTGATTAATCTCACGCTGAAGTCCAAAATTCATAACTTCTTCTCTAAAAATTGCATCTGCTTCTTTTAATAGAGTTAATTTAGAATCTGTAATTTCCCCCAAAATTCTAACAGCGAGTCCAGGGCCTGGAAACGGCTGTCTCCATACCAACTCGTCGGAAATACCTAACTCTAAACCAACTTTTCTGACTTCATCTTTGAATAAATCCCGTAATGGTTCAACAATATCTTCGAAGTCTATGTCGACTGGCAGCCCCCCTACATTATGATGACTTTTTATAACTGCAGCTTCTCCGACTCCACTTTCTACAACGTCTGGATAGATGGTTCCTTGGCATAAGAAATTAAACTTACCAAGTTTTTTTGCTTCCTCTTCGAATACTCGAATAAATTCTTCACCTATAATTTTTCTTTTTGATTCGGGATCGATTACGTTTTTGAGTCTATTCAAAAATCTATCTTTTGCATTTACCCTGATAATATTCATTTCAAATTCATCTTTGAACATCTGTTCGACGATATCGCCTTCATCTTTACGCAACATACCATGATCGACGAATATACAAGTTAAATTATTTCCTATAGCCTTATGCACCATTACTGCTGCAACCGTTGAATCGACTCCACCGGAAACACCACAAATCACTTTTTTATCTCCGACTTCTTGCTTGATATTTTCTATAGTCGTTTTCAAAAAGGATGACATCTGCCAATCGCCTTTACACCCACATACTTGATAAAGAAAATTCTTAATAAAATCATTGCCATATTGAGTATGCTCTACCTCGGGATGAAACTGTACAGCATACAGTTTTTTATCAGAATCCTCCATAGAAGCGCAGGAACAACTTTCACTTACGCCTGTAATTCTGAATCCGGAAGGAGGTCTAGAAATATAGTCTGTATGACTCATCCACGTAGTGCTTTTGCCAAATGTTATCGCCGAATCGTCGGTGAAGGTCACCTCACATTTTCCATACTCTCTCTTATCAGCCGGCTTAACATCTCCCCCTAACATATATGCCATAAGCTGTGCTCCGTAACAAATCCCTAAGATCGGTATTCCCAGCTCGAATACTTCCTTAGGGCATTGCGGGGAATCTTCACAATAAACAGAATTAGGACCACCTGTAAACATGATGCCCTTGTATTCTTTTAAATCATGGTGACTCGTTTTATATGATTTTATTTCGCAATATATGTTTAAATCTCGTACACGTCGTGCAATTAATTGTGCATACTGCCCTCCGAAATCTAAAACGACTATTTTTTCTTTATACGAAACTTCTCCCATATCTACCTCTCTGTTACTAAGCTACAACTAAATTATAACCACAGCACGATCCCCCCACATCTATAGGTGTCGGGTGACATCGTGCGATTATTCACTACTGTTTTTTCTACTCTACAGTCACTGATTTTGCTAAATTCCGTGGCTTGTCAATATCGCATCCTCTCATCGCTGCTACATAATACGCGAATAATTGTAATTCTATTATGGTCAAAGAAGGCAGCATAAAATCTACTATTTTCGGCATATAAGAAACATATTCTATATCATCTGGAACTTCTTGTCCTTCCGTCGTAATAATCCAACTTACAGCGCCTCTTGATTTTACTTCTTTTGTATTCGAAATCATTTTATCGAACAACCTTTTGTATGCAGCTATAGATATTACTATTGTGCCGTCTTCAATTAAAGATATAGGACCATGTTTAAGTTCACCTGCAACATATGCTTCTGAATGGATATATGAAATTTCTTTGAGTTTCAGACAACCCTCCAATGAAGTAGCGTAGTCCACATTACGACCAATAAAGTACATGTCGTTTGCATTAAAATGATGTCCCGCTATCTTTTGGATTTCTTCTTTATTTTCCAATAGATTTTTTATCTTATCGGGAATAGACAATAGTTCTGTTACGTAATATGATTTAGTCTCTTGATCAATTTTACCTAGTTTATCTGCCATATATATCCCGAGTAGATACATTACCGCAAGCTGAGTACTATATGCCTTCGTAGAAGCAACAGATATTTCTATTCCAGCCCATGTATATATAACATCGTCACTCTCGTTAGCTATAGTAGATCCCATAACGTTTACGACAGCGATAGTTCTTCCGCCTTGTTTCTTAGCTTGGCGTAATGCCGCAAGCGTATCGGCGGTTTCGCCTGACTGACTGATGAGAATAACTAATGTTCTATCGTCTACTATTGGATTTCGATACCGAAACTCGGATGCGGTTTCGACTTCTACAGGAATCCTAAGAATATCTTCGAACATATGTTTGGTAGCAACTCCCACGTTATATGCAGTTCCACATCCCACGATAAATATTTTTGAAATGTTTTGCATATACTCCTTAGAAAGAGTCAATTCATCGAGAATGATATCATTGTTTTTAATTCTTGGCAATATGGTTTTATTAACCGAATCGGGCTGTTCCATGATTTCCTTCATCATAAAGTGCTCGTATCCGCCCTTTTCTGCAGATTCAATGTCCCACGTGATTTTTTCAACAGGTTTTTCGATTTCATCCAAATCATTATTGTAAACACATACTTTTTCTGTTGTAAGGATGGCTATTTCACCGTCCGATAAACGGTATATATCTCTTGTCTTTGCCAAAATTGCAGGAATATCCGATGCAATATAATTTTCATTATTTCCTAATCCAACGATTAATGGGTTATCTTTTTTTACAGCATAGAGTATATCGGGGGTATCTTTACATATGATTGCAAGTGCATAACTTCCCTCAACCTTTGACACGACTTTATTGATGGTCGACATTACATCGCCATCATAATAGTATTCCAGCATCTGTGCAATTACTTCAGTATCCGTCTCTGAAGCAAATTTGACACCTTTTGCTTCGAGTTTATTTTTAACCGTAAGGTAATTTTCAATTATTCCATTATGGACAACTGCAAATTTTCCACCGGAGCTAGGATGAGGGTGTGAATTCAAGTCAGAAGGAGCTCCATGGGTTGCCCATCTCGTATGACCTATACCGACACTACCTTTTATTTTATTTCCTCCATCGATTAGCTCGACCAAGTTCTTGAGTCTTCCTTTTGATTTTGCTATTTCTATACCAGTTCCATTCCATACGGCTACCCCTGCTGAATCGTATCCTCTATATTCAAGTTTATTTAGACCGGATAGTAAAAATGGAGTTGCTTGCTCAGATCCAATATACCCAATTATTCCACACATATAAGTTCCTCTTTCTTACTTATAAATTATATGTTCCCTTTTCGGCCCATTAGAAATCATCTTAATAGGCACTCCTAAATGTTTTTCAGCAAATTCTATATACTTTTTTGCATTTGGAGGGAGATCTTCATATGATGATATCCCAGTTATATCACACTTCCAACCCGGCAATGTTTCCAATATCGGAGTGCATTTTTTCAGTGTAGTTGTGGTAGGAAAATAATCGATTCTCTTTCCATCGAGTTCATATGCAACGCATACGGGAATTTCGTCTAAATATCCCAACGCATCTATAACTGTAAATGCCACAGATGTTGCACCTTGAAGTTGACATCCGTATCTTGATGCTACTAAATCGAGCCATCCCATCCTTCTAGGTCTACCAGTCGTAGCACCATATTCGCCGCCGTCACCTCCATTTTTTCTAAGTTCGTTTGCCTGTTCTCCAAAAATTTCACTTACAAATTCTCCGGCGCCAACTGCACTTGAATATGCTTTCACAACTGTTATTATTTCTTCTATCGCATACGGTGGAATTCCCCCCGCTCCAATCGCTCCGAATCCCGCAATTGGAGACGAAGATGTAACCATCGGATAAACTCCCAAATCAGGATCTCGTAATGAGCCAAGTTGTCCTTCGAGAAGTATCGTCTGTCCATCCCGAACAGCATCTCGAAGCAAAGAAAAAGTATCGGATACAAAAGGAGCAATCTGTTCTTTGTATTGCATTAATTTATCATATATTTCCTGTTGGTCAAGCGGTTTTTTATTATATAATTTTTCATAAATCACATTTTTTATATCACAAATAGTTTCGATTTTTTCGAGAAGATATTCCTTAGTATCAAATAGCTCGCTTACTTGAAATCCTATCTTCGCATATTTATCTGAGTAAAAAGGTGCTATTCCTGATTTGGTTGAACCGTAAGACTTTTCCGCAAGTCTTGTTTCTTCCATTGAATCAAGCTCTTTATGGTATGGCATTACAATTTGACATCTATCAGATATTAAAATTTTAGGTAATGGAACTCCTCTAGATTGAATTTCTCTTACCTCTTCGACAAAATTTTCCACCGAAAGTGCTACACCATTCCCTATTATACTGGTAGTGTTTTCATTAAATATGCCTGATGGCAATTGATGGAGTGCAAACTTACCATAATGATTAATGATTGTATGCCCTGCATTACTTCCGCCTTGAAAACGAACTACTATATCGGATTTTTCAGCGAGTAAATCTGTTATTTTTCCTTTACCCTCGTCTCCCCAACAAGCCCCGACTATTGCTTTTACCATTTGGATTATATCCTTTCGTTTAAATATTGATTTTAACTTTACCTTTATCCGCTTCTTTATATGTATTTAAAAGCGGTCTAACTACTTCATCTAAATATTCCCCGGTTTGTTCTGGTGCTCTTCCAACATATTTTGATGGCTCCAAGCAAGACTCAAGCTCTTCTATTGTCACATTAAATAAAGGGTCTGATGCGATTCGCTCTAGCAAATCGTTTTTCTCACCATCTTCTTTAACTGATTTGGCTGCAGCGAGCGAGTGAATTCTGATTCTTTCGTGCAATTCTTGTCTATTCCCACCCCTCTTAACTGAATTCATCATAATATTTTCGGTCGCCATGAATGGAAGCTCGTTCATTAATCGTTGATTAATAACTTTCGGATAAACGATCAACCCATCTGCTATATTAGCATATAAATTTAACACGGCATCGGTTGCCAAAAATGCTTCGGGAATGCTGATTCTTTTGTTTGCGGAATCATCCAGTGTCCTTTCGAACCACTGCGTAGCAGCGGTGATAGCAGGATTTAATGCATCTACTATTATATATCTCGCAAGAGATGCTATTCTCTCACTTCTCATTGGATTCCTCTTATATGCCATTGCAGATGAACCTATTTGATTCTCTTCGAAAGGTTCTTCTATTTCCTTAAGATGGGCCAAAAGGCGAATATCATTTGAAAACTTTGTTGCACTTTGCGCAATACTACTTAGAATAGAAAGAACTCTATAATCAAGTTTTCTCGAATATGTTTGACTACTTATGGTATAGCATTCTTCGAATCCCATTTTCTCGGCTATTTTTTTATCAAGCGACTTGACTTTATCATGGTCTCCATCAAAAAGCTCTAAAAAACTGGCCTGAGTTCCTGTTGTTCCTTTTGAGCCTAAAAGCTTCATACCCGATAGTAAATACTCGACATCTTCAAGATCAGACAACAAATCAGTAATCCAAAGTGCTGCCCTTTTTCCTACGGTTGTGGGCTGTGCAGGTTGAAAATGCGTGAACGCAAGTGTTGGTAAGTCTTTGTTCTTCATGGCGAAATCTGCCAAATATCTAATTACGGATACTATTTTTTCTCTTATAATTTTCAGTGCTTCATTCATTATAATAATGTCTGTATTGTCTCCTACATAGCAAGATGTCGCACCCAGATGAATTATTGGCATAGCTGTAGGACACTGAACACCATACGCATGAACATGGCTCATAACATCATGGCGCACAATTTTTTCTTGTTTTTCCGCTATTTCATAATTGATATTGTCAGAATTTGATTTGAGTTCTTCGATCTGTTCTTCTGTAATAGATAGCCCTAGCTCCATTTCAGCTTCCGCAAGAGCAATCCAAAGTTTACGCCACGTCTTAAATTTCATATCTGGCGAAAATAAATATTTCATCTCTGCGTTTGCGTATCTCGAACATAATGGGGATTCATAAATTTCTTTTTGCAACATGCTACTCCTTAATCTTTAATACCAAGCCTAGTCATAATTTCCATATAAGCTTCTTCTACTCCGCCCATATCTCGTCTGAACCTATCCTTGTCAAGTTTTTCAGATGTTTCGCTGTCCCAAAATCTACACGTATCGGGAGAGATTTCGTCTGCCAAAATGACTTTTCCTTCTTTAGTTTTTCCAAATTCAAGTTTAAAATCGATTAAATTAATATTTATAGATTTAAAATAATCAACTAATATTTCATTTACTTTAAGGCTCATACTTGATATTATATCAATTTCTTCCTTTGTTGCAAACCCTGAAGCAAGAATATGGTATTCATTTACCATAGGATCTCCAAGATCGTCATTCTTATAACAAAATTCCAATACGGGCTGACTCATCTTTGTTCCCTCAGGAAGACCAAGTCTTTTTGAAAGACTTCCTGCCGCAATATTCCTAACTATCACTTCTAGAGGAATTATTTCTACTTTTTTTACGATAGAATTCCTGCTATCGATCTCTTGGACGAAATGGGTGTCGATGCCTTTT
This sequence comes from uncultured Oscillospiraceae bacterium, assembly GCA_964367585.1. Lineage (GTDB taxonomy): Bacteria > Bacillota > Clostridia > Peptostreptococcales > Anaerovoracaceae > CAYJGJ01. The sequence goes on along the minus strand of CAYIYH010000004.1, from coordinate 66,459 downwards.
TTTTCAAGCATTGCAAACATTAAGTTCGACATTCTATTATTAACTTCGCCCTTTCCTTGAATTGTTCCCTTCTTTTCTCCATTGAATGCCGTTGCATCGTCTTTATACGATACAATACAAATCTCTTCATTGTCTGTACTAAAAACTTTTTTCGCCTTACCCTCGTAAATTTGCGCTCCTTTTTCCATGTCTAATTCACTACCTTTCTTGAATCTATGCTGTACTCAATATCTTCGTCAATACCCGAGTTATTCTATTCTAAATCACTATCTTTTAAATCTGTGTTGCCCTTAATAACCCCAAGAATAAAGGATGTGGATTGTTTGGTCTACTTTTGAATTCAGGGTGAAATTGCACTCCCACGAAAAACTTATTATTCGGATTTTCAATTGCTTCCACCAAACTATTATCAGGGGACATTCCGGAAAAAATAATACCATTTTTTTCTAGAATTTCTCTGTAATCATTATTAAATTCAAATCGATGGCGATGTCTTTCGCTAATTCCGTTTGCTTGATATAAGCTCTTTAATAATGATTTTTCTCTGAGAACACAAGGATATGCACCTAATCTCATGGTGCCACCTTTTTGCGTTACTTTTAGCTGTTCAGGGATGTAATCTATAACTTTGTGTATAGTATTAATATCAAATTCCGATGAATTGGCATCTATTAAATTACAAACATTTCTCGAGAACTCAATTGCAGCCACTTGCATTCCTAAGCAAATCCCAAGGAATGGCAAATCATTTTCTCGTGCATATCTACATGCAACTATCTTTCCCTCTATTCCCCTATCTCCGAAACCACCGGGGATTATCATTCCATCGATATCGTCTAACAAATCGCTTTTGCTTTTTTCTGTAACCATTTCGCTGTCAACCCACTTTATATCGATATTCAATCCAGTATCATATCCGGCATGGTTAAGACTCTCGATTATTGAAAGATAAGCATCGTGAAGACCCACATACTTACCAACAATCGCAATTTTTACTGTTTTATTGCGTGCTTTAGATTTTTCAATCATTTCACACCACTCCGTCAAATCTGCCTTGGGCAAAGTAAGTCCTAGTTCACGACAAACAACTTCATCTAATCCCTTGTTATGCAGCATTATTGGTGCCTCATAAAGCCCGGGTAAAGTCAAGTTTTCTATTACACAATCTTCCTTGACATTACAAAACAAAGAAATCTTCTTTATTATATCGAAACTAAGCGGTTCGTCCGCTCTTGCAACAATTATATTAGGAGAAATTCCCATCGCTCGTAATTCTTTGACTGAATGTTGAGTCGGTTTAGATTTATGCTCTTTTGAACACTTAAGATAAGGTACTAAGGTAACATGGATAAAAATGCAATGTTCCCTCCCTACCTCTAAAGAAATTTGACGAATTGCTTCTAAAAATGGGCCGCTTTCTATATCTCCTGTAGTTCCACCTATTTCAGTAATGATTACATCACAGTTACTATTACGTGCACCCGCGTAAATAAAGTCCTTTATTTCAGACGTAATATGAGGTATTACTTGAACGGTTTGTCCCAAATAATGTCCTTCACGCTCTCGATTCAAGACATTCCAATAGACTCTACCCGACGTTAAGTTAGAAAGATTACTCAAATTTTCATCGATAAACCTTTCATAATGGCCCAAGTCCAAATCGGTTTCGGCACCGTCATCAGTTACGAAAACCTCCCCGTGCTGTAATGGGTTCATAGTGCCGGGATCTATATTAATATATGGATCAAGCTTTTGAGCCATCACATTTAGGCCTCTTTGCTTTAGTATCCTACCGAGAGAAGCAGCCGTGATTCCCTTCCCTAGCCCGGAAATCACACCACCGGTTACAAAAATATATTTTTTCATGACGAAAAACTCCTTCATAAATATATTGCTATATTACTTTAACTATTTAATTTCCAGTTCAGTCTTTGAGTTTTTAGATTTCATCCCATCTCCAGAAAAACAATTTGTGCAAAAATCCATGCCAGATTTTGCACATGCTGTCTTGAGCCCCTTAACGCTAATATATCCCAAACTATCCGCGCCAATTTGTGTTTTTATATCTTCTATACTCATTTTATTGGCTATTAAATTTTCCTCACTATCAATATCCGTACCGAAATGACACGTATAAAGGAATGGCGGAGAAGAAATTCTCATGTGCACCTTTCTTGCGCCGGCCATTTTTAGTGCCCTAATTATTTTTGCACTCGTCGTACCCCGTACAATTGAGTCATCGACAAGGACAATACTTTTCCCCTTAACATTTGCCGTCAATGGATTTAATTTTAATTTCACCGCATTTTCTCGCTGTATTTGTGTTGGATAGATAAAACTTCTTCCTATGTATCTATTCTTTACAAAACCTTGTTTCAACATTAAACCACTTTCTTCGCTATAACCGATTGCAGCCTCTAACCCACTGTCTGGAACTCCGCACACAAAATCCGCATCTACAGGGAATTCTTTTGCGAGAATTTTTCCCATATTTACTCTCGCTTCGTACACATTAAGATTATCAATCGTAGAATCCGGGCGTGCAAAATACACATATTCAAATATACATAATCCACAATTTTCTTCCTTTTCTTTTAGTACAATTTCTTCACGGGTAATCTTACCATTTTCAATAACTATTATTTCGCCAGGCTTTACATCCCTAACAAAATCGAATCCACATGTTTCAAGACCGCAACTTTCGGAAGAAACTGCAATTCCATGCGAATTTTTTCCAATACATAGCGGTCTATATCCATTTGCATCACGTACTACTACGATATTATTTTTACTATCTAATACAATAAGTGAAAACGCACCTTTGAGCTTCTTTGCAGCTTCTGAAATTCCAACAAATAAATCTCCGCTCATCATAATATGATAGCCAATTAGAGAAGAAATTACTTCACTGTCACTCGTCGCATTAAAATTGATTCCATATGACAACAGCTCATTTTTTATCTCTTTCGCATTAATAATATTTCCATTATGCGCAGTTGCGATACGTCCTGTGAGAAACTCAGTAGTAAATGGTCCGACATTTTCTTTAACATTTGTTCCTGTAGTCGAATAACGATTATGCCCGACCGCAGCATGAGTCTTTGGCATTGTCGATAAAATATCGGATGAGAAAACTTCCGAAACTAGTCCAACATTTTTATGAGAAATGATTTTATTATCTTCAACGACTGCTATGCCGGCTCCTTCTTGTCCCCGGTGTTGAAGAGAAAGAAGACCATTATATGTTATTCCTACTGCCTCTTTTTGGTCCACATAAACTGCGAAAATCGCACATTCCTCATTTAGTTTATCATTCATTCTCAATACCCCATCAAATAATCATCAACTTGTTTTGCACACTTTATTCCATCTGCTATCGCCCAAACTACAAGGGACTGTCCTCTTTTCATGTCACCGCAAGCAAAGACATTATCCTTATCCGTTTTATACGAGTAATCCGCTTTTAAAGGTATTTTGATATCAGGTACGATATACTCTTCATATCCAGTAAATCCCGCCGCAATTAAAAGCAAATCAACATCTAATTCCTTTTCACTTCCTGCTATCTCTGAAATTTTTCCATTTTCAAATGCGAGTCTAACCGTTGTCAATTTAGATATTTTTCCATCTTTTTGCGAAATGCTTTTCACTGTAGTTTCGTAAATTCTAGGATCGCTACCAAATACTTCTATTGCTTCTTCTTGTCCATAGTCTGTGTTTAGCACTTTAGGCCATTCGGGCCATGGATTTGAACTTAACCTCTCTTCTGGTGGCCTAGGCATCATTTCAAGTTGGATGACAGATTTCGCTCCATGACGAATTGCCGTAGCAACGCAGTCATTTCCAGTATCTCCACCTCCAACAATTATAACATTTTTATTCTTCGCATCAGGACATTTTTTTTCTGAATTAATTAAATATTTTGTAATTTTTGTTAAATAATCTACGGCGAAATATATACCTTTCGCTTTTCGACCTGTAACTTTAATGTCTCTTGCCTTTTTTGCGCCACAGCATAAAACGACTACATCAAAACTTTCTTGAAGATCATTCATAGACAAGTTTTTTCCGAGGTCACTATTAGCGACAAAAGTTATTCCCTCTTCTCTCATCAAATTAATCCGCCGTTCTACTATTTTTTTTTCGATTTTCATATTTGGGATTCCATACATTAGCAATCCGCCGAATCTATCTTCTTTTTCGAAAACAGTCACATTATGTCCTCGCTTGTTTAACTTCTCGGCTACAGCAAGTCCTGCAGGGCCAGATCCAATTACAGCTACTTTTTTGTCGCTTCTTATCTTTGGCAATTTAGGTGACATGTCGCCATTTTTAAACCCCTCCTCAATTAAGAATAACTCATTGTCGTGGATTGTTACTGCCGACCCATACATCCCATTTATGCATGATTTTTCACAAAGAGCAGGACATACTCTACCTGTAAATTCAGGGAAAGGACTTGTTTTTAATAGCCTAGAGATCGCATGAGAATAATTTCCATTGTATATTTCATCGTTCCACTCTTGAATAAGATTGTTTAAGGGGCATCCAGTAGTCATGCCTTTTAATTCTATGACACTGCCACAAAATGGAACTCCACAATTCATGCACCTAGCTGCTTGCTCTTGCCTTGCGTTTTCATCATTATAAACATAAAATTCATCAAAATTCTTAATGCGCTCATTTGGTGGTATTTTGTCGTTACCTTTTCTTTCGAATTCTATAAATCCTGTTGATTTTCCCATTTTATTTCTCCCTAATAGATTTTGCAAATGCTTCCATTACTGCATTATCATGAGACATTCCTTTTTCTTCAAATTCACTGATTGCACTTAGTATTTTTTTGTAGTCATTTGGCACTATTTTTTTGAAACTACACAAGTAATTATCAAAGTCATCGAGTATCTTTTTTGCAAGTTTGGACTTTGTTGCATTATAATGTGATGAAAGTAAATTATTTAGCTCTAAAGCATCATAGCGATTTTTCACTTCCACGACTGATACAAATTCTTTATTTAATTTTAAATAAAGTTCATGTTTTTCATCGAAGACATATGCAATACCACCACTCATTCCTGCAGCAAAGTTCTTGCCCGTTTCTCCTAAGATTAGTGCTTTACCACCCGTCATATATTCAAGGCCATGGTCGCCACATCCTTCAGCAACAGCTATAGCTCCAGAGTTTCTAACCATGAAACGTTCACCCGCAATACCATTTATATAAGCTTCCCCCGAAGTTGCGCCATATAATGCAACATTGCCGATTATTATATTTTCCTCCGCAGCAAATTCACTTTTCTTAGGAGGATACACTATAATTTTTCCCCCAGACAATCCTTTTCCCAGATAATCATTAGCATCACCCTCTAGTCTAAGGGTAAGTCCTTTTGGTATAAACGCACCAAAACTTTGCCCACATCCCCCATAACAATCAACAGTATATGTGTCGTCATCGAGTGTATTTCCAAAGTTCTCTGTAATAACTGAACCTAAAATTGTTCCAAGCGTTCTATCGACACTAGAAATATTGATTTTTTCAGTATGTTTTTCTTTTCTTTTTATAGCATTTGCAAAATTCTTGAGCAATATAGTTTCATCTATAGTCGATTCTAATTTGAAATCAAATGCTTTTTTCGTTTTAGATTGTTTAATATTATTTGCCGAGCATGTATCTGCTATGATCTTACTCATGTCAACTAATTTTGATCGAGAGCTTAGATTAAGCTTTTTTTTCTTAAGGAAATCAGTTCTTCCTATGAGTTCGGCTAAAGTTCTTACTCCTAGTTTAGCCATTATCTCCCGTAGTTCCTCGGCTATGAATAACATGAAATTCATAACGTACTCAGGTTTACCTTTAAATCTTTTTCGTAGACATTCGTTTTGGGTAGCTATTCCTGCCGGGCATGTGTCGAGATTACATACTCTCATCATCATACATCCCATCGATACCAAGGGAGCCGTTGCAAATCCAAACTCTTCCGCACCCAAAATCGCTGCAATGGCAACGTCTCGTCCAGTCATTAGTTTTCCATCTGTTTCTAAAATAACATTTTCTCTTAAGTTGTTTTTTATTAGTGTTTGATGTGCTTCCGCAAGTCCAAGTTCCCATGGAAGGCCCGCATCTAGTATAGAGCTTATTGGAGCAGCACCTGTTCCGCCATCGTATCCCGAAATCAAAATAACTCCAGCGCCTGCTTTGGCTACACCTGCGGCGATTGTCCCAACTCCGCATTCAGATACAAGCTTTACTGAGATTCTAGCCTTTCTATTTGCATTTTTTAAATCATAAATCAACTGTGCCAGATCTTCAATCGAGTATATATCGTGATGAGGTGGTGGTGAAATAAGAGTTACACCCGTGGTTGAATGACGCGTTTTAGCAATCCATGGATAGACTTTTTCTCCTGGAAGATGCCCCCCCTCACCAGGTTTTGCTCCTTGTGCCATTTTGATTTGAATTTCTTTTGCACTAAGCAAATATTCACTCGTCACCCCAAAACGTCCTGAGGCTACTTGCTTAATAGCACTGCCTCTTTCTGTTCCTAGCCTATCATGATCTTCTCCTCCCTCTCCTGAATTAGACTTTCCACCTAATGTATTCATGGCAATTGCCATACATTCGTGTGCTTCTTTGGAAATTGATCCATATGACATAGCGCCTGTTTTAAAACGTTTTACTATCTCACTTGCTGGTTCAACTTCTTCAAGAGGAATTTCACAATTATAATTAAAATCCAATAGTCCTCTTAAAGTATATGGACTGTTTGCATTATCTATCATTGCACTATATTCTTTGAATCTATTATAATCTTTATTTTGTGTTGCTTGTTGCAATGCAACTATTATTTGTGGATTGTAAAGGTGTTCTTCTTTTGATTCCCCATTGACAAGTTTAGTATAACCGATACTATCTATAGTATCGTCAACTCCCAGCCCCATCGGGTCAAATGCGGAGGAATGCCTAAAATCCACACCTTCTGCAATTTCTTCAAGCCCAATACCGCCTATACGACTTACCGTATTAGTAAAATATTTATCAATAAGTTCTTTATTGATACCAATTGCCTCGAATATCTGAGCTGACTGGTACGATTGTATAATCGAAATACCCATTTTAGCCGATATTTTTACTATTCCATGTATAATTGCATTATTATAATCGTTTACTGCGGTATAATAATCTTTATCCAATATTTTCTTGTCTATCAACTCGCCAATGCACTCGTGTGCCAAATATGGATATATTGCCCTTGCGCCATAACCTAGAAGTGTCGCAAACTGGTGAACATCGCGTGGCTCACCACTTTCTAATATAATAGAAATTGCCGTCCTCTTTTTAGTGCGTATAAGGTACTGTTCTACCGCAGAAACAGCTAACAAAGAAGGTATAGCGACGTGATTCTCATCGATTCCCCTATCAGACAATATAATGATGTTTGCACCATTTTGATATGCTTTATCGCATTTTATAAATAGCTGTTCGAGCGGGTATTCTAAAGGAGTATTCTTATAATATAATAAGGATACAGTTTCTGCTTTTAAGCCATCCACATCGACGGCTTTAATTTTGGCTAAATCAGTAGCAGTCAAAATCGGATTATTGATTTCTACTACACAACAGTTCTCGGGTTTATCCTCGAGCAAATTACCGTCTGAACCTATGTATACAGTCGTGTCTGTTATAATCTCTTCTCGGAGAGAGTCGATGGGAGGATTTGTTACTTGTGCGAACAATTGCTTAAAATATCTGAATAATGGTTGATGTTTTTCGGAGAGCACGGCAAGAGGAATATCTGTTCCCATAGAAGAAGTAGCTTCTATTCCATTTTTTGCCATTGGCAAAACGATATTCTTCACATCCTCATAGCTATATCCAAATACTTTGTACAGCTTATCCCTATGCTCCTGCGAGTGCACTTCCGGTTTTTTGTCGGGAATTTGTAGTTCTTTTAATTCTAATAAATTATTACTGATCCACTCACCGTAAGGTTTAGCCGTCGAATAATAATTTTTACACTCTTCGTCAGAAATGACTCTTTTCTGAATCGTATCCACGAGAAGCATTTTACCAGGCTCAAGTCTAGACTTTTTCACTATATCTTGGGGGTCTATGTCTAAAACTCCGACTTCTGATGCCAAAATAAGTGTATTGTCTTTTGTAATATAATAACGAGACGGTCTAAGTCCATTTCTGTCTAATACCGCACCCGCAATGTCTCCATCAGAAAACAAAATTGCAGCAGGTCCGTCCCATGGTTCCATCATAGTTGCATAGTATCTATAAAAATCTCTTTTACATCTACTCATATACGGATTATTTTTCCATGGTTCCGGAATTGTCATCATTACAGCAAGGGGCAGGTCGATCCCATTCATATGTAAAAATTCAAGAGTGTTGTCTAACATCGCAGAATCAGATCCCTCTCCGTTTATTACGGGCAGGACTTTTGCGATGTCATCGCCTAGGACTTGGGAAGACATAGTTTCTTCACGTCCATGCATCCGATCGGCATTCCCCCTTATAGTATTAATCTCTCCATTATGAAGAATGAATCTATTAGGATGTGCTCTTTCCCACGATGGATTAGTGTTTGTAGAAAATCTTGAATGAACCATCGCAATAGAACTCTTATAAGTATCTTTTTGTAAATCAAGGTAAAAATCTCTTAACTGCTTAACCAAAAACATTCCCTTATACACGATACTACGTGAAGACAAACTTGCAACATACGTGCCATTAGTACTATGCTCAAATTCACGTCTAATCACATATAGTTTTCTATCGAAATTAATTCCACTAGAAAGTTCCGAAGGCTTTTTTAAAAAACACTGTTCGATACAAGGCATACACTCCACGGCTTTTTTTCCTAGAATTTCAGGGGCTGTAGGTACAGTTCTCCATCCCAAAAATTCAACACCTTCTTTTTTTGCGATGACTTCAAATAGTTTCTTCTCGGTATTTCTCTTTATTTTATCACTCGGCAAAAAGAACATTCCGATCCCATATTCTCGTTCATTCCCCAAGTCAAATCCCAAATCTAAATTTGAAAAAAAACTATGTGAGATTTGGAGAAATATCCCAACACCGTCTCCAACTTGACCATCAGAGTCTTTTCCGGCTCTATGCTCCAGTTTTTCTACAATCGTCAATGCGTCCGACACAATTTTGTGTGATGGCCTACCATCAATAGATATAACAGCACCGATACCGCAGGCATCATGTTCAAATTCACTTTGATATAATGTTTTCTTTTTCATAAAACACACCCTATTATTTTATAAGCTTCATAATTTTGTAATAACTAGTTTGCACTATATAATATTTCACCATAGCTCGGTAATGATTGGTACTGAACAGGTATAAGTGTTTCTAATTCATCTACCATGACTCTAGTTTCAAGCATCAAAGAATATATAGTATCTTTATAATATTTTCCAAGTTCCAAAGTATCAGAGATTTCTTTTGTTGCTAGCAATTTACACTCTAGCTTTTCAGTATTGATATATATTTCATTTATCAATGATGTGCATTTTTTTACTAATCTATCTTCTAAAACATAATCGATTCCCATCGTCTTTTTATTTACAGAAACATCAAGCAAATCTTTTTGAAAACTTAATGTCGACTCCATAACATATTTTTTTATTAGTTCTATGAATGTTAATGCTTCTATGTGGATAGTTTTCTGATAATTTTCCATCATGATTTCATAACGTGCTTCGACTTCATGAGCTGTGAATACTTTATGTTTTTCAAAAAGTGCAATGTTTTTAGGTGCAATAAACTCCGGAAGAGCATCTACTGTACTTTTTAAGTTCAAAAGACCTCTTTCTTTTGCTTCTTTGACCCATTCGTCAGAGTAGTTGTTACCATTAAAAATTATTCTCTTATGATTCTTTATTGTCTTCCTAACAAGATGTCCCAACGCTTGTTGAAAATCTTCAGCCTGTTCCAAGATATCCGCAAATCCTTCCAATACATCAGCAACGATTGTATTAAGTACGATATTTGGACCAGAAATTGAGAATGTCGAGCCTAACATACGAAACTCAAACTTATTACCTGTAAACGCAAATGGTGATGTACGGTTCCGGTCAGTTGTATCTTTTGGGAAATTAGGAAGTACGACTGTTCCAAGCTCCATGCTAGTCTTATTTGCTCCCTTATACTCTTCTTTGTTTTCTAGCGATTGTAAAATTTCAGTCAGTTCATCACCCAAAAACATTGAAACTATTGCGGGTGGAGCTTCGTTTGCACCAAGCCTATGATCGTTTCCAGCATTTGCAACCGAAACCCGTAGAAGATCTTGGTAATCGTCAACTGCCTTAATAACAGCAACCAAGAATAGTACAAATTGCGCATTATCATAAGGAGTTTCTCCCGGTTCTAATAAATTTATCCCCGTATCTGTAGAAATAGACCAGTTATTATGTTTACCAGAGCCATTGACTCCCGCAAATGGTTTTTCATGCAACAGGCAAGCGAGTCCATGCTTGTCCGCTATACTTTTCATAAGCTCCATTGTTATTTGGTTATGATCTGTCGATATATTAGTCGTTTCAAAAATTGGAGCTAACTCATGTTGTGCAGGTGCAACTTCGTTATGCTTTGTTTTTGCCATGATTCCAAGCTCCCAAAGCTTTTCATCAAGCTCTTTCATAAAAGCTGAAACACGAGGCTTAATTGCACCGAAGTAATGATCGTCAAGTTCTTGTCCCTTAGGTGGTTTTGCGCCAAATAGAGTACGACCACAGTATATAAGGTCGGGACGCTTCAAATATATGTTTTTATCGATTAGAAAATACTCTTGCTCTGGACCTACTGTAGAATTAACTCGCTTCACGGATTTATTGTCGAATAATTTTAATATTCGCAAAGCCTGGACATTGAGAGCATCCATTGATCGCAATAGTGGAGTTTTTTTGTCAAGTGCTTCCCCCGAATAAGAACAAAAAGCAGTTGGAATACATAGAACATCATCTTTAATAAATGCATATGAAGTCGTGTCCCAAACAGTATATCCTCTAGCCTCAAATGTACTTCTAATACCTCCGCTTGGAAATGATGAAGCATCAGGCTCTCCTCTAACAAGTTCTTTGCCCGAAAATTCCATTATTATATTTCCGCCTTCAACAGGAGATATAAAACTATCATGCTTTTCGGCAGTGATGCCTGTCATCGGTTGGAACCAGTGAGTAAAGTGTGTAACTCCTCTTTCGACTGCCCAATCCTTCATTGCAGTAGCAACGACATTCGCAACATCTAATTCAAGGGACGAACCCAACTCAATTGTTTTTTTAAGCGCTTTATAGATATCCTTTGGTAACCTATCACGCATCACTTCATCATTAAAAACTTTACTAGCAAATAACTTTGGAACACTACTCATTTTATTCTCCTCCTATAGCAATTCTATTCCCATTTCGGCACACTTCTTGACAGTTTCTTCATCCCAAATGGAAACTTGAACTTCTCCAATGTGTGCTTTACCTAAAAGCAACATACACAGCCTAGATTGTCCGATGCCACCTCCAATAGTAAGTGGCAAAACACCTTCAAATAACATTTTGTGAAACTTAAATTCTCTGCGATCGTCTGCATCCGCTTTAGTCAACTGCTCATCCAATGATTTTGCATCAACTCTAATTCCCATCGATGATACTTCAAATGCACATCCCAAGACGTCACTCCAAAATACGATGTCCCCATTTAGTGACCAATCATCATAATCGGGAGCCCTACCATCATGTTTCTCTCCAGACTTGAGATAATCCCCAATTTGCATAATGAATGCAGTCTTGTGTTCTTTGAGATAAGTGTTCTCACGTTCTTTCGGTAAAAGCTCGGGATACATTTCTTCCAATTCATATGTGGTTACAAAACTTATTTCTCTTGATAGGCTCAAATCTAGTCCATATTCTTCATTTATCTTATCCTGCGTGTCACAAATTGCGGCTACTATCTTTTTTACAGTCTCTTTTAATGTTTCAACATTTCTTGTTTCTTTGTCAATTACCTTTTCCCAGTCCCATTGATCCACATATATCGAATGAAGATTATCCATCTCCTCGTCACGACGTATTGCATTCATGTCAGTATATAATCCCTCTCCGACAGGAAACCCATATTTATATAATGCATATCTTTTCCATTTCGCAAGAGAATGGACAACAACAGCATCTGTTTTAGTTTCTGCAATATCGAACGAAACTGGGCGTTCGATCCCATTAAGGTCATCATTTATTCCTGTAGAAATTTCAACAAAAAGTGGAGCAGAAACTCTTTTTAGATTTAGATTATTGCTCAAATTCTGTTCAAATATCCTTTTTACACTACCAATTGCCATTTGAGTTTGATAGGTAGATAAATCCTTATCATATCTACATACTTTCATCATTTTACTCATAATTTCCCTCCAATCAAAAAAAAAGGCGTTGCGAACGGTTAGGTTCACAACGCCTTTGTTGTATATGTGTACAAATATGGCATACCTAGTTTTTAATGTCAAGCTTTTTTTAAAAAAAAGTTATTTTTTTTACTTTTTGATTCTAGAAGATTGACAATAGCACTTTTTTTATGTATAAATAATTATGAACAATGGCGTTCATCAAGTGTTGCGATAACCTTTTCCAAAACGTTGGAAAGACATCACTTTTGATGAGCGTTTTCTTTTTTTATAAAGGAGTATTTATGATGCTAAGTAGAGATGTGTTAGACTTTATTGAAGAAAATGATGTAAAATTTATTCGTCTTGGATTCTGCGATCCGATGGGAATTCCAAAGAATATTTCTATAATGTCAAATGAATTTGAGCATGTTTTTTCGAATGGAAGGTCGATAGACTCTTCCGCAATCCAAGTTTATTCCGACATTACTTCTTCTGATTTACTTCTCTTTCCGGATCTTGGAAGCCTTAGCCTTTTGCCATGGAGACCTCAAACAAACGCTGTGCTTAGATTCTACTGTGATATCAAAAATCGAGATAAAACATCCTTCCTCGGAGATGGAAGGAGTATTCTAAAAAAAGCCATCTCCGACTTATACGGTCTAGGTTTTAGTTGTAAGGTTGGAACTAAATGTGAATTCTATCTATTCAATACCGATGAATTTGACGAACCAACCACTATCCCACTAGACAATGGTACATATCTTGATATCTCTCCGATCGATAAAGGTGAAAATATACGTCGTGAAATATGCTTATGCCTTGAAGACATGGGACTTATGCCTGAAAACTCTCATCATGAAGATGGACCCGGACAAAATGAAATTGATTTTAAGTTTAGTGATCCTCTATCTGCTGCGGATAACTTCTTAACTTTCAAATCTGTCGTAAAGTCATTCGCGTCACGAAATGGTCTATTTGCTTCATTTATGCCAAAGCCACTATTAGATAAAAGTGGCAGCGGGCTACACTTAAATATTTCACTTCACAAAGACGGAGAAAATGTTTTTAGCAATAAAGAAAGTAAAGACTATAAATATGCGGAAAATTTTGTAGCTGGCATATTAGAAAAAACACCAGAAATAACACTTTTTTTAAACCCTCTTAACAACTCTTACGAAAGACTGGGGGAATTTAGAGCACCAAAATACATTGCATGGTCAAAACAAAATCGCAATGCAATTCTGAGAATGCCTATTGCAAGTAAAGAAAGAGAAAGAATAGAACTAAGATCTCCGGATTCAACTCTAAATCCGTACGTTGCATTTTCACTCATTTTATATGCCGGAATGTATGGTATAGAACATGATTTAAAGCTTTCTAATCCCATTGATGAGAAGAGTTTCTCCGAAAGCCATGCTGTAACAAATATGCTAAAATCATTGCCTCGAAACCTAGATGAAGCTATAGAACTTACAAAAAATAGTGATTTCGTCAAAAAATATCTTACGACAGAATATGTCGATAGCTATATTAAGATTAAAGAAGTAGAATTTTATGAATTTCAAAATGTAGGCGATAAAGATAATTATTATATTGAAAATGATTTTAAAATCCTATAACAGAAAGGGAGGAATACTTTGAAAAGCGCTTTAATAGTTTCAAATTCCGACCAAAATGTAGAAAGCATTGCTAAGCTTTTGAAAATGATATCTTGCAAAAACATCTCTACCGTGAAAACCTGTGGTGATGCTAGAAGAATGACTCTCGAAAATAGTTACGACTTATACATCATCAATAGTCCGATTAATAATGAGTCTGGTGAAAACCTAGTAAAGGATCTGATTCTCGATGATGTTTGCCAAGTTATTTTCATTGTTAAAACAGATATCTACGACTATATGTCTGGATTAGTCGAGGATTTAGGTGTTATTACAATATCAAAACCTCTTACAAAAAACATGCTATGGATGGCATTAAAGCTATCAAAAGCATCGCATGCACGGTTAAGCAAAATTAAAAAACAAAACGACAAGCTTTCTCGAAGAATTGATGACATCAAGACGGTTGACCGGGCAAAATATATACTAATATCTCATTTAAATATGAATGAAACAGAAGCCCACAAGTATATTGAAAAAAAAGCAATGGACACACGTGTATCTAGGCGAGAGATTGCTGAGAGTATTTTAAGGACTTATGAAAGTTAATCGTAGCAGTCGACTTGTCATAGTTTTACCTTGATTCCACAAAAACATTTTGAACTCTATACGAATTTACTGTATAATATAGAATATTTTAACTAATAAATAAAGGAGAGAAAATGAGAGAGTTTAATAAATCGAATAGACTTAACAATGTAGCTTATGATATTCGTGGTCCAGTTCTAGACGAAGCTATGCGCATGGAGAAACTTGGAGAAAAAATCTTAAAACTTAACTTGGGAAATCCTGCTCCTTTCAGTCTCAATGCGCCTGCTGATATAACGAATATGATGATAAAAGGATTGTCTTCTGCCGAAGGATATTCTGAATCAAAAGGAATATTAGTGGCGCGTGAAGCTATTTGTAATTACTATAAAAGAATTGGGATTTCAGGTGTATCGCCTGATAATATTTACACAGGGAACGGAGTATCAGAACTTATCCAACTCACAATGCAAGCACTCCTAAACCCGGGAGATGAAATGCTACTTCCTTCTCCAACATACCCCCTGTGGACAGGTTCAGTAATGTTAACAGGGGCCACCGCAGTACACTACGTATGCGACGAGCAGAGCGACTGGCTTCCGGATATAAATGATATTAAGAGTAAGATTACTGATAAAACAAAAGGTATAATATTAATCAACCCGAACAATCCAACGGGTGCTGTATATCCAAAAGAATTACTTCTGCAAATTGTCAAAATTGCAGAGGAAAAAGGACTTATTGTTTTTTCTGATGAAATATATGATAGATTATTGTTCGATGACAATGTTCACTGTCCAATAGCATCTTTGAGTGATACTTTTCCTTGTGTAACTTTTGGTGGACTTTCAAAATCACACTATGTTGCCGGTTATAGAATAGGATGGATGATGTTCTCGGGAGCGTTAGACAAAATCTCGAACTATTTAGAAGGCATTAACTTATTGTCATCTATGCGTCTTTGCTCCAACGTACCGGCACAACAACTTGTTGAATTTGCACTCAAAGAGTCCGCAACACCGAATCCGGATATGCTACCTGGAGGAAGAGTTTATGAACAATGCAAAATAATCTATGATGCTATGAATGGCATTCCTGGATTATCAGCGGTTAAGCCAAAGGGGGCATTCTATATCTTTCCAAAAATTGATACCAAGCGCTTTAACATAACTAGCGATGAAAAGTTCGCTTTCGATTTATTAAAAGAAAAAAAGGTTCTACTAGTTCATGGAACTGGCTTTAATTATAGTACACCGGATCACTTTAGAATTGTTTACCTTGCAAACGTTTCACTACTCGAAAAAGCTTCTGAAGAAATTAGAGATTTCCTGACTACATATAAACAGTCTTAATTATAAAAAAAGCGGTGACTATCTAAGTAAGGACAGTCATCGCTTTATATAATTCATAGTTCAAATCGAGAAATATTCCTATTGAAACTCGTATTTCTCGATTGTTCCTTTTCGTTTACTCTTTGCTACATACATCGCTTTATCTGCAAAGCTAATACAAGCGTGTAATGATCCAGAATGCTCAGGGTATAACGAATATCCGATAGACACACTCACCTTGTGTTCTGTACCTTCTGGAGTTATAATGTAAGCTTTTGAAAAATCCTCTTTAAGTTGTTCTAAGGCTATCTCCAATTGAGCATAATCATCGGCTCCATATAATACCATTACAAATTCATCACCACTAAGTCTTGCAAATAGCTTATTATCGTACTTGCAATTGAGTAACACATCTCCCGCAGCACAAATAAAATCATCTCCCGTTGCGTGTCCCCATGTATCATTTACATACTTCAAATTATCTAAATCAAACATTAGCACCGCAGCTTTTTTTAGATATTCACTACGGATTGTTAGTTCATCAAAGTGCTCGAAGAATGCTCGCTTATTGTATATTCCTGTAAGATAATCGACATCTCTTTCTTGTTTAATTGTATATTTTTCGATTATTTCGTCTGTTTCATCGATAATTAAGCCCCAATCACTTTGCCCATCGTGGTAGCGCATGAGTTTTATGTATCTTTCTCCAAGATCTGTAGGGAGCTTGAACAAGTTATTTTCGAGAGGGTGTGGTTCATTCATAATATCATCTATGAATGAGATAAAAGAGTCCGGAGACTTTAAATACTGATTTAATCTGTCACTATCTATTTGCAAAATTTCAGCAAGTTTTCCAGTAGCAATTACTGAGTCACCATTACATTCATACATGGCTATTGGAACGTTAACATGTTCAAATATAGTAGCGAATTTTCGCGAAGATTCTAAAATTTTCTTTACCATGAAATTAACATTATTACTAAGTTCATCGAATTCGGGAAGTCCCGAAACGTTCATTTTATAATCTAAGTCCCCATATGCAATCATCGACATTCCCTCGCCAAGCTTCAACAATCTTCTCAGAACTATCCTGTCTAACATATAATAAATAAGCACAATAATAACTGCAGCGATAGCCAATGAAATAATAATAAGAATAGCTATTCCAATAAGAGTAGAGTTATATATTGATGCGTGATTTCTATAATACGCTATATAAATATCATCCGACTGTTGTTCAAGCATCATATGGCCATTCTCTCCCGATATAGTCACATTTTGCGGAGTTCCAAGCTGCTCTTCGTCAAACGCATACAAATCAAATTCACTCAAACTCTTTCCATTTAGTTCTTCATTTGTACTACTAATTACTATGCCGGTCTTAATATCAACTGCGAAAAATACTGTATTAGAAGAAGGAGTAAGTAAAGAAAAGATATATGAAAGATCCGTAGTTGCGAGGGCATCTAATAAACGAATTGGTTCAATACCTATTTGTACAATATGCTTCCTATCTTCGCTCCACAACGCAACATATTGCATTGGCTTACCTTCAGCCGTATTAGGTGTTACTTCTTGAATCATCTCCAAATCATAGCTATCAAGCAAAGGAGAAAAGAAACTAATCTGTTCACCATCGTGAACACTAAACCCATAATATTCGGGAACGTTCCCTGCAAAAATAATACCGTCATTATTAAATAAGTGTATTTCATCGATTTGCAAAAGGTTTATTATTTCTTCTAGTTGATTAATATCATAAACTACACTCGGGTTATGTTGTATCATATATGAGGCAGCTTTCGCACGAACAAGAAAATCAGCATTTAATTCATCTTGAACTTGGATTACTTCGCTATCATTTTCCTTTAATATTTCGTTGATTTGAGATATCTGCACAGAAGCTTCATCATAAAAACTATCGTAAGCGGAATCGAGCATAATATAAATACTAATAGAAAGAAGTATTGCAGTAATAACCAGCACTAAAATAACTAGTTTTGTAACTATGTACTTTTTCATTCATTTCTCCCAAATTTTGGCATGAATTTACACATAAATTATATCATAATATCCCCTTTTAAGTCAAACAAAAGAAATATATTTTGATTCTTGTTAAACAATTAATATTGATGTATACTCTCGTTAGATATACACTTAAATGAATATATTTTTTGTAAAAGAAAGAGACAACATAGACTAATAAAGTTAAAGGAATAGTATAATGAGTAAGAATCCTAAAATACATAGAATAACAATAGAGAACAAGGGTTTGGAATATAAGTTAACGATTAAAGATGTTAAAAACATTAATATTCGAATCAAGTCTACAGGTGAAGTATTAGTATCTGCAAGTAAAAGAGTAAGTCAAAAGAGGATTGATAAATTCTTAATAAATAAATCCGACTTCATATTTAAACATATCAGTAAATTCACGGAAAAAAACAAGAATCTCGACTGTCCAAAAGAATACAACAGCGGTGAGATTTTTTTTCTTCTAGGGGAAAAGCTTAGCCTTAATGTTATCGAAAGCAAAGAAGAAACTGTCTTTATCGACGGATTAAATCTAAATTTAGTTATTCGTGACAAAAATAATTTTAATCGAAAAGAAAAACTCATAAAAAAATTCTATGATGAAAAGTGCAAGGAATACTTCGATTCAATTGCTTTTAAGACACACGGAATGTGTAAAAAATATAACCTGCCTTATCCAACTATCAAGATGAGGACAATGTCATCAAGATGGGGATCTTGCATGGTATCCAAAAGGCAAATCACATTAAACAAAAAACTAATTGAAGCTCCACTTTCAGCTATTGAATATGTAGTATTGCATGAATTCATTCACTTTGTGCATCCCAATCACTCAAAGAGATTTTACGATGCTGTATCGGAAATTATGCCCGACTGGAAAGAGCGAAAAAAATTACTTCAAAAGTAGTTTTTCAAATTCTTCACATGGCATAGGTTTCGCAAAATAGTATCCTTGCACGGCATAACAATTTATACTCTTCAGAAACTCGACTTGTTCTAGTGTTTCGATTCCCTCTGCGATTATTTTTGGACCTAAGTTATTTACGAGTTTTACGATTCCTTCCACGACAGTATCTCCATCATCGTTTTCAGTTTTTTCGAAAAAGCTCCTATCTAATTTTATCACATCAACCTTATAGTCCTTTAACATCCCAAGCGAAGAGTATCCCGAACCGAAATCATCAACAGAAACCAAGAATCCGGCATTCCTGAGATCTTGTAATTTTGATGTAATATTTCCGTCATCTTCCATAATAGTAGTTTCCGTTAGTTCTATTTCTAACGCTCCGTGTGGTATCTTATTCTTATCTACAATCTCAACAAGTTCATCTATAAAATTTTGATTCTTGAGATGCAATCTCGAAAAGTTAACCGAAATAGGTACATATGATTTATTATCATCTATTTGCTTTCTTATAGATTCACATGACTTTTCAAACATATATTTATCAAGCTGTATAATAAATCCATTTTTTTCAAAAAGTGGCAAGAATTCATTGGGGTAATTGACTTTCCCATCTGGTTCTATCCAGCGCACCAAAGCCTCCGCACCGACAATTTTTTCGTCTTCCAATCTATACTTAGGTTGCAGGAACAACTTAAATTCACCGTTTAGGAGTGAATCGTCCATCTTATTCGTTAGTTCGGTCAAATTAATAATATGCTGTTTAAATTTCTCATCATAATTCCATATTATCTTATCTCTTTCGGATTTTGCATAACTATGCGCCATGCTTGCCTTGCTAAACATATCGTCGACATTATTTTCATCTTTCTCCAAATAATATCTCCCATATCTAAAGTTAAAAATGTGTTTTCGTATTTCCGGTATGTTCTCTAGCAAACGAGTGTTAAATATCTTCTCATGTATTATTTTATCCTCAATATATGTGTTCTGAGCAAATATCATAAATTCATCGGTTCCAACTCTTGCCGATTTTATACTGCTTCCGCTTATTTCTCTTATAGTATCGGCTATACCGCATATTACTTTGTTGCCGACTTCGAACCCATATACTTCATTTATCGCTTTAAAATTAGCAATATCTAATTTAATTAAGACATACTTGCTTACATCGATATTGCCTTTCTTTATTATTACTCCAACATCCATTTTTAATTTCACTTGATTTGACAATCCTGTTAACTCGTCGAAAAATGCAACTTGTTCAATTTGCCTGAGCGAATCTTTTCTGCTCCACAAGATATATACCACTAAGAAAAAGAAACCCAAGGCCAGGCTTATACTTACAGATATCATCCCAACCGTGATACTATTTGCTGCTCCACTTAGTTCACTTTCTGATGTTTCAAAAAAGAGAATTAAATCACCTCTTTCAACCGGCAAGTACTCAGAGAATTTCCTGTCACCATTGATAGAAAAAGTTACACTTCCCTCACGCAATTCAGAAAAGTCTTCTATAACTTTTTCATACGACAAACCACCTTCGAATTCTGCCTGCATAAAGTTTTCGAAAGTTATTTCAAAAGGATATGTATGCATTAGTATTTCGGCATCCCGATTTAATATCATAGTATATCCCCTACTATCAGTGGAAGATATCAATAGATCGGTTAATACTTGTATGCTATACTCCGCAACAATTATTGCCTGGATAGTTTCTTCATAATAGATTGGGACTATTACCGATAAAACAGGCTCTCCTGAAAATTCCGACATATAGACATCGGTGATAGCTGTTTCACCTTTTCTGGCTAATTCAATAAAGGGACCAGATGAAATATCAGCGATTTCTCCATTTGACTTTAGGCCAATTCCCTGCATATCAGCTACTATCAAATTCAAAATGTCAAAGCGATCTTCCCATATTGGCATATATGCACTGAGTTCCGCTGGAGAATTTCCAATTTGCACGATCAAATCAGATATGCTGACAACATCAGATTCCTTGTCATCAAAAATAAGAGTAAGGATTCTTCTTTCCTCGCTTGCCATTTCTTTTAGCGTAGTTTTTGCACCTTCCTCCAACTGTGAAAATACCATGTTATTGAACCACAAAATAGCTAGAGAATTAGCTCCTACTATTACAATTAAAGTTATAATAATTATAATATTACTGTTTTTCTTATTCTTCATAAATATGTTTCTCCACAAATCGGAACATAAGAACAAAACCTAAGTTAATACTAGTTAGCTTAGGTTTTATAAGGGTATCTTTTTTACATTTCAATTCTACTACTAATTTATAATTGTGTCAACAACATTAGTCTTTTGCACGAGAATTTGGGTAGCGTTCGAATCGAAAGAACACACGGCGTGGGAGCCTTAAAAACCGCGAAATATCGAACAGTATTTACTATTACCAACTATGGAAAAACTTAATACGACCAATCGCATGGGATTTTATAAGAACGTCTACTTTATAATTCTTCCATGAAAGACTATGAGTAAGGACATTTTCATTTGTGATTTAGACAATATTAGTGCATGGTTTCTCCACAATTTCTATTGAAACACCTGGACAATTGGTCACATATACTAGTGACGCATAATCTATATCGAATGTAACGATGTCGCCTATTTTTAGACTGTCCTTATAATCTTCGACATCTAATATTGTATGGTCACTCGAAGCCCCTATAACCTCTATCCCATCTTCTGTAGGAAATATTTCCGATGGACTACCATAGTCAACCTTACCGACAGCAACAATAGCCCTAGCTCTTGTGCCTCTGTCTACATATGTAGGTGTGTTACCAAATGCGTCTACGACTATATTCCCTATTGGGTGAGACGGTTTCACCTTTAGTTCTACAATCTCAGCCTTTAAGCGGCACACATCTGTCTTCATATTCCCCATGTCTATTCCCCAATATTTGAGCAAGTCTACAGCAACGAGAATACCCTCTCCTACCCTTAAGTGATTAATTCTACTAGGCAAAGTTTTATTTAAGAGCATCGGAAGCGATGTGGTCCCGCCGCCCGAAATATAGTCAAGCTGTCTACCAATTTTTGACTCAACGTTTTCGGCAATTAAAATAAGTTCTTCCATTTTTTCTGGAGTTGCATCTATTGCACCATAACATCCTAAATTGGTTCCTATGCCTGCGAGATATAAGTATTCACATTCTTTTTCGATGTACTCCGCCGTAGCCACAAGTTCCTCAGGATCAAAGAATCCCTCTCTTAAATCTCCTAGATCTGTCATAAGTATTATCGAATGCATCTTTTTCTTAGATGCTGCTACTTTGGCTAATTCCTTAATAACTATAATCTCACTATTAAGACTCATATCTATTTCATCGATTACTCGTTCGATTTCACTTAACATCGGAATCCTAACAAGCAAAGCAGGCAGAGTTACCCCTGCCTTTCTTGCCGCTTCTATTTGTTCTATACGCGAAGATGAAATAAATTTAGCACCACATTCTTGATATTGCAAACTGCACTCGGGGATTCCATTTACACCCTTGATGACTCCCGCAATATCTACATTTTGGTCATTCGCCATTGAAACTATATGCTTTATATTGTGCCTTAAGCTATCTATATTTATTTCAATTTTTGGATAACGCATATATACCTTCCTATAATTCACTCATTTCCTTTTACAAACATGATATCCACATAGCTACTATACTCTATTTTCTTTTTCGAATCTCTTTATCTTCTTAGAAGTGGTCTTTATAAAAGGTTCTTTTCTGATATACATTTTAGTTACTTGCTTATATACAGGATTAGTCTCATTTACTCTGTCAATTTCTTCCCAGATAAGTTTTTCGATGTCTTGCTCAGTAGCATTTTCGCCTAATTTGCTTGCAACTTCTTCCTCTTCTACTATTATTGTAGCCGAAATATTAAGGTCATTTGCACCCTCAGTATCTGCGCTCCAAACGAAACTTTCATCTATATACAAACTCTTATTTAAATAATGCTCGATTTCTTCAGGGAATACATTTTTACCATTTTTCGTTACGATTACATTTTTTTGTCGTCCAGTAATGAATATGAATTGATTTTCATCTATATATCCCAAATCTCCTGTAGAAAACCATCCGTCCTGTAATACTTCTTTTGTAGCTGTCTCATTATTATAATAACCCATCATAATATTTGGTCCTTTGAGACAAATTTCACCTATTCCATTTTCATCTTCATTGTTAATCTTAGCTTCCATTCCGAACAATAACTTTCCAGCCGAATCACTTTTATAATATTTAGGGTGATCAGGTACTAGTGCCGCTATTGGAGAAGATTCTGTAAGTCCATATCCTTGAACGCAAAGCATACCCAAATCGTTTAGGAATTGAATAATTACCGGATCACAAGCAGCTCCACCCGATATTATTAGTCTCATTCTTCCACCGAACAGGTCTGTAATTTTCTTTAGGAATGGCTTACTTACATTAAATCCAACTTTTTTCGTAGCTCGACCTGCTTTTAACATAGAGTTTATTAATTTCTCCTTGCCTTGCTTACGAATGTTTTTCCATATCTTTTTGTATAATGTTTCTATCAAAGCAGGAACACCCAATAAAATTGTAGGTTTTACTTCTTCAAGATTTTTCACGACATGCTTTAAGCCTTCACAATATGCGATTGTACATCCCACATATAATGGCATCAAAAATCCTGCTGTAGCCTCGTAAGAATGGTGTACAGGAAGAACTGAGAAGAATATATCGTCATCATTTACACGCATGGTCGTAGGACTCAACATAAGATCATATGCTAAATTTGTATTAGAAAGCATCACACCCTTAGAAACTCCCGTCGTTCCCGATGTGTACAAAATAACTGCTAAATCGTCTGCTAGAATCTCCGAATCCTCGAAATTGGTGTCGCCTGTCTCAACTCTTTTCTTCCCAGCGTCGATTAACTTTCGAAAACTTTTTACACTTTCTTCCTTATTACCATCAAGGCATATCAATACTTCTAAGTTTGTTTCACCCGTATTTTTTAATTCTGTGAAAAACTTTTCAAATTTTTTGTCGAACGCTATTACAGACATTCCCGAGTCTTTAACCAAAAACTCCAGTTGTTCCTCGTTTAATTCTTTGTCTAGTGGAACTACTACGCCTATTGAAGAAATAGCGGCAAGATAAACTATCTCCCACTGAGAGCGAGTTTCACCAATAATACCAACTTTTTTCCCTTTCATTCCCATTGAAATTAGCTCTGTACCCATGCCACGAACGTCTTCGTACATCTCTTTATATGTAACTTTTTCATACTCTCCGTTTGGGTCAAATTTTTGCATAAATGCAACTTTATCGGCATAAATGGTTGCACTTTCCATAAACATTTGCTTTATGTCTGTTACAAGACGTATATTCTTATATCTTAGCGTTGGCTCATTACTATTTACCACATCATTTATCCACTCTTGGGCTCTGGCTCTTTCCATCTCTTTAATTTTTGCAAATTCCATGCTCATAAAAATTCCTTTCATCATGTAGCTACGATTAACTTATTGCACATCTTCGATTAATCATTACTACAGTAAATTAAATCAGTAAAAAACGTCAAAAAACTGTGCACCTGTAGCTTTTTGAATAAACTTATGAATTATTTCTAAATAAAAATTCCAATCGTGACTGAATCATCAATTTGCTTGGACGATTGACTCGTGCCATGCTTATATTAGTGCTTATAGTAAAATATGTGCATTTTATCTTACATTTCATTGTAACACTGAATGAATATCATTTCAATACTTACCACAAAGCTACATATTTCTTCACAATAAACACACATTAAGACTATATTCTGAATAATTTACGTTAGCGTAAAAATTAAGTATAGTTATTTATCCTAAGCTGCCCACATGCTGCGTCGATGTCCGCTCCCAATTTGCGTCTAATTGTCGTAGGAATTCCTCTTGATTCCAAGTTGTTTTGGAATTTCAATGCACTTTGCCTAGAAGAACAGTTTAATTTTATCTCGGATACACTGTTTAATGGTATCAAATTAACATGAGCCTTTAACCCTTTCAGTAAATTAGCCAATCTTTCCGCTTCTCCGTTGCTGTCATTTTCGCCCTGAATCAAAGCATACTCAAAAGTAATTCTTCTATTTGTAGTATCGATGTACTTCCTACATGTATCGATTAACTCTGTAATATTATATTTTTCGTTTATTGGCATTATACTACTGCGAACTTCATCGACAGACGAATGAAGTGATATGGCTAGGTTTACCTGTGGAAAATCTATTGCAAACTGTAGGATTTGGGGAACAAGTCCACAAGTGGAAACCGTAATATTTCGCATACCCAAATTGAGGCCATCTTTTGAATTCACGAGTTTTATAAACTTTGCAAGATTATCATAATTATCAAAAGGCTCTCCAATACCCATGACGACAATATGGTTTATTTTATGATTTCCATTATTCGAATTGGTTAGTTTTTCATCGTTCTCCATATCAATATGCATATCTATTATTTGAGATACCATCTCCCCTGCTGTGAGATTACGAATGAATCCACATTTAGCAGACGCACAAAAAACACACCCCATTTTACACCCTACTTGCGAAGATATACAAATAGAATTACCATATTCATACTGCATATAGACACTTTCAATTAAGTTCTTATCTTCCGTAGCAAAAAGGTATTTACGAGTTGGATCTCTTTTTGAAGATTGCAAGCATTCAACAGATAATCGTGAAATTGTACAGAATTTTATTAGCTTTTGACGTAGAGAAAAGGGCAAGTTAGACATCTCATTAATCTCCGTCTTGCCCTTATATATCCATTCAAAAACTTGTTTGGCTCTAAACTTTTGTTCACCGATTTGAAGCATAATACCTTGCATCTGAGCCAAATCTTGTTCTCTAAGGTCTACCATTATTCTCCTATTCTCTATGAATCCATCTTTTGTATTCCAAGATAAGTCTTGTGTCCATTAATATCATATAATTCAAGGTTATCCCCAAACGAATCGACCAAATCTCGTTCAATATTTTCAATTTCAAGGGCTAGCGTCTCTTTCATTATATAATCTTTGTGCTCAATCAAAGCGGAATTTACATCGTTATTTGACGATAACATGACTGAGATGTTATCAAGCATTTCTAAACCCTTACTTTTACGCATTTGTTGTATTTTCGAAATTATTTCTCTTGCGATTCCCTCGTCTATAAGAGAAGGATTCAACGACGTATCTAATATTGTAAATACATTGTTCTCCATAGCGACAGCAAGTCCTTCTTTGGTACTGATTCTAACTTCGACATGATCTTTTTCTACATCAAATTTTTCACCATTTAATTTCATTTCCTGAGTTCCTTTTTCGAGATTTTTGATAAACTCAAGCGCTTCTACATTATCAAGCTCAGTAGCAAAGTTTTTTATATTAGATCCAAATACTTTACCCGCAACTTTAAAATTAGGCCTCAATGAGAAGTTCATATACTTTTCTAAATCATCATCGAACACTACTCTCTTCACATTCAATTCCTCAATAATTAATGGAGACAAATCTTCTATAAGTGACTTGAATTTCCCGTCTACAAGTACTTCGCTAAGAGGCTGTCTAACCTTGATTTTTTCCTTTTCTCTAGTACCTCTTCCAAGAGTGACTAGCGTACGGACAAGATCCATTCTTTCTTCCGCTTTTTCGTCAATTAATTCAATATTTCCCTTTGGAAAATTAGCCAAATGAACAGTTTCTTTTCCTGTAAGATTTACGTACATTTCATCCGAAATAAATGGTGCAATAGGAGCTGCTAATTTACATACTCCCACTAACACCTCATATGTCGTCGCATATACACTTTGCTTATCGATATTCATCTCTTCGCCATAGAATCTTCTTCTTGCTCTTCTAATATACCAATTTGAAAAGTCCTCAGAAACGAATTCCATAATTTCTCTTACGGTTTTCATGTGATCATAGTTATTCATATATTCTGTTACATTTTTAATCAATTTGTTATATTTTGAAATAATCCATCTGTCAAGCTCCGGCCTGTCAGCATATGGAATGCGTGTGAACAATAGATCATTCTCAGCGGAGTCTTTTTTGTCACCCTTAGAAGAATCTATACCTTTATTCTCAGATCCAGTTATTGACTCCGAAAAATTGAAGCTTGTAATGTCCAAATTATCCATATTTGAGTAAAGTGCAAAGAAATTATACGCATTTCTCAAAGTTCCAAAGAACTTACTTGCGACATCTTTTAGTCCCTCCTTATCAAACTTCGTCGGAGACCAAGCTGGAGAAACGCTAAGTAGATACCATCGTGTCGCATCGGCACCAAACTCATCAAAAAGGTCGAAAGGTGATATAGTATTCCCCTTTGATTTTGACATCTTCTTGCCTTCTTTATCTAGTATCAAATCGTTTACTAATACATTTCTATACGGTGCAGTACCTTTGATGAAGGTAGAAATTGCCATAAGTGAATAAAACCATCCCCTAGTTTGGTCTATTCCTTCACATATAAAATCTGCAGGAAAGAATTTGCTATCGAATATATCCTTATTCTCAAATGGGTAATGCCTTTGTGCAAAAGGCATAGCCCCAGAGTCGAACCAACAATCCATAACCTCGGGTATTCTGCTCATAGTTTTTGAACACTTTTCGCATTCGATATGGATATTGTCTACATATGGTCGATGTAACTCCAATGTGTTATCAATTTTTTCGATTGACTTTCCTACAAGTTCATCAATACTTCCAATGCATTCTAGATGTCCACACTCGCACTTCCATATAGGAATTGGTGTACCCCAATATCTAGATCTTGATATTGCCCAGTCTTTCACTTCGGACAACCAGTTTCCGAATCTTTTTTCTCCGATAAAGTCCGGATACCAATTTACCTTACTATTATTTGCAACGAGCTCATCCTTTAGCTTACTCATCTCGATATACCAACTTGGATTTGCGTAATATATTAGAGGAGTACCACATCTCCAACAATGTGGATAATTATGTAAAACTTTCTCCTTTGCAAATAGTTTCCCATCTTTTGCGAGATACTTAATTATCTCCACATCAAGCCCCTCTTCCACAACAAAAGAGCCTTTCCATGGTGTTTCGGTGTATCTTCCCTCCTCGTTAACAGGCTTTAGGACAGGCAAATCATATTTTCTACCAGTTTGATAGTCGTCTTCCCCAAAAGCGGTTGCCGTATGAACTATTCCCGTTCCATCCTCTGTCGTTACGTAAGTATTACATGTGACAAAAAATGCTTTTTTATCAGAAGCAACAAAGGGCATAAGCTGTTCGTACTCAATATATTCCAATTCCGTACCTTTTACTGTGCCGATTACTTCATATTCATGGTCAGCCAGGACTTTACCTGCAAGATCCTTAGCCAATATTAAAATGTTTCCTTCTTCATCTCCACTTAAAACTTTCGCTTTGATGTAATCCACATCAGGATGAACCGTAAGTGCAACGTTTGCAGCTAACGTCCATGGAGTAGTCGTCCACGCTAAGAAAAAAGTATTAGACCCATCAATGTTTGATGCAGGTTTAGCCCTAAACTTTGCAACTATCGTCATATTTTTTACTTCTTTATATCCTTGCGCAACTTCGTGCGAAGCCAGTCCAGTACCGCATCGAGGACAGTATGGAAGAATCTTATGCCCTTCATATATCATATTCTTTTTGAAAAACTCGTTAATTATCCACCAACAACTTTCAATATAGTCATTTTCTAGAGTAATATATGGATCGTCTAAGTCTACGAGATAACCCATTCTTTCGGTCATATTTTTCCACATTTGCGTATATGTAAATACAGAATCTTTGCATTTTTCGTTAAACTCTTTAATCCCATATTGCTCGATATCTTGTTTTCCACTCATTCCAAGTGATTTTTCAACTTCAATTTCGACGGGTAAACCGTGTGTATCCCATCCCGCTTTTCTATTAACTTGATATCCTTGCATTGTTTTATATCTACAAATAGAGTCTTTTAAAGCCCGTGCCATCACGTGATGAATTCCGGGCTTACCATTTGCGGTAGGTGGACCTTCATAAAATACAAAAGGAGTATTCCCTTCTCTTGTACTCACACATTTTTTTAACAAATCTTTATTCTTCCATTCTTCGACTTGGCTATTTTGCACCTGTGCGATAGGCGCTTCGTTTAAATTTTTGAACATAGTTTTTCCTTCTCTAATAAGTGTTTTCTGGTAGATATATCTTTCTTTTTGAATACTTTGTTGGTGCACTTTATTTAAAATTACTTGTTTCTACTTTCATATAATTTCTTCTCGCCCTATTTTCTATCCTCTTGTTACGAAACCACAATCCTACATCAATACTGACCATTATCATATTTATAATATACAGATATAAAAAAATATCTTGATTATACAAAATTTTGTGTGCAATACCACACAAATATCCAATTACTATGATAATTAAAAAGCCGATGCTTTTGCCTTTTGTCGAACGGGCCTTGTATGATTTTGCAATAGACACTGGCCAAGCCAAGCCAAAGCAAAATAGCATCATCCCCTCAAAAATACTCATATTTACTTCTCCTCATATTTTTACTCATGCGCATGGAATTTGTCTATATTACAAATGTACACGTCATACTACGAAATAGCATCACAAGTAAACTTATAAATTTCAAAACCGACTCACTACTTCGGCGAAATATGTCTCACAATTTTGTCAAAATTATCTCTTATATAATTTTTTTTATTTAATGTGATTGGCTCTCCCATATTTGTAGACACTCTAATATTATCATCATACTGTATTATTCCTATTATTTCGCATTTTAGATAATTAATAATGTTATCTATCGGCACCATATATCCTGCTTCTATTAAACTCAATATCGTGTTGTTTACTACAAATCTACAATTATATTGCTTTAACCCTCTAATGTAATTGTAAAATGCATCGCTGTCTCTCAAAGAAGCATAGTCTGGGCTAGTAACGACTATAATTTCATCACACATTTGCACAAGCAATGTATTTAAATTACCTGTACCCGACGGTGAATCTATTATCACGTAATCGTATGAATCTCTAACATTATTGATAAAATCAGAAATCTGATCCTTGGTGATATAGTTTTGCACGTGCGCAGGAGAGGCTGCAATAAAGTGCAAATTATCAACTCTTTTATCTATTAGCAATGCCTGCGATTTATCGCACACACCTGTCATTACATCATACAGATCGTAGACAATGTTATTTTCTAATCCCAAATAAATATCTAGATTTCTAAATCCCATTACCATGTCCACTAACAAAGTCTTATTTCCTCTATCCGCAAGTATAACTGCAATATTGGAAGCAAACATCGTTTTTCCGGTACCACCTTTTCCCGATGATATCATAATTACCTTTGCCATCACTATGTCTCCTAACATATGATTAAAAATAAAATTACCTAATATCTTCATATCAAGTCCAACATTTTTAGACTTGAAAACTCTCCGTCTCCGATTATTATATGATCTAAAACCTTAATGCCAAGCAATTCCCCACACTCTATCAATCGTGCAGTAGTATCGACATCTTCACCACTAGGAGTGCAATCGCCGCTAGGATGATTGTGGACGAATATTATTGCTGCTGCACTTTTTTTGATAGCAGGGATGAAGACTTCTCTTGGATGTACTATAGTAGAAGATAGTTCACCTATTGATATGTTTTCTGTCGAAATTATCTTGCCTTTACTATTCAGCAACACGGCATTAAAATGTTCCTTCTTCTCATATCTGAGAGTTTCCATGAAAATACTTGCCGCCGCTTTAGCACTGTCTACAGTTGCATCTTGATTTTTTTTGCATGAGCTAATTCTTTTGCCAAGCTCAACGCAAGCCAAAATACTACACGCCCTTGACAATCCAATTCCATCAATTTTCATTAGATCGTGTAGTTCACACTCCGCCAAAAAGGAAAGTCCTTTCGCTTCTATCGTCAAAATTTCCTGCGCCAATACGATTGCAGATTTTTTCTTCGTTCCAGACTTGATTACAAGTGCAATAAGCTCGGAGTTTGTTAAAGACCCAATCCCTTTAGAAAAAGTTTTTTCCATGGGTCTCTCATCTTTAGGCATCATTTTTATTTGCATCATTTCCTCCCGCAATAAAAACGATTCCCTTACACATTATTTTTTTATCGTTGATTTTATTATATTACACGCTTCTTCGATAGACAAACTAGTCGTGTCTATCACAATAGCATCGTCAGCAATTTTTAATGGATTTAATTCTCTTGTGCGATCCTTGTAATCTCTATCGTTAATCTGAATAAGAACTTTCTCATATGTTACATTTTCGCCTTTTTTTATCAATTCTGCATGTCTTCTTTTGGCTCTTTCTTCACTCGTCGCATCTATGTAAAACTTATGAGAAGCATTAGGAAAGACATTTGTGCCAATGTCTCTTCCATCCATGACGACCGACCTGTTTTCACCTATTTTGCGCTGCAAGGCAATCATTTTATCCCGAACAATTTGTAGCTTAGAAAATTCTGATGCTCCCTTACCAATATCTTCACTTCGGATTTCATCTTTCACAATCTTTCCATCCAAATAAATTTCTCCGGAAGATATGTCAATACTAATTGCGTCAAGTAAGTTTTCTATTTCTTTCTCATCATTCGGGGAAATTCCCATTTTAATGCATTTGTAAGCTACACATCTATACATTGCACCAGTATCGATGTATTCTATTTTAAGTGACTTGGCTATTTCTTTTGCAATGGTGCTTTTTCCAGCACCGCTTGGCCCGTCTATAGCTATAATATTTATATTTTCTTTTGGATTAATCATTACTTTTTATTCTTTACTTTTCTTTAATTCGTTTATTTCTTTGATAAATGTCTCCGCGTCCGTAAATTGTCTATAAACAGAAGAAAATCTAACATATGCCACATCGTCAATTTGCTTCAATTCTTCCATTACCATCTCACCAATATCAGATGCTTCGATTTCTTTAAGTGGATAATTTTCTACGCTGTCTTCAATCTTGTCCACAGCATTTTCGATTATGCTATATGGGACAGGTCTTTTTTCGCAAGCTTTAATCATCCCGGCAATTATCTTGTTACGGTCGAATTTCTGTCTCCGTCCGTCTTTCTTAATTATCAGAGTATTTTTTGGCTCTATTCTCTCATATGTTGTAAATTTCTTTTCGCACTTTGTGCATTTTCGTCGCCGTCTAACTCCGTTTCCCTCGTTAGTCAATCTTGAGTCAATTACACTCGTATCTGCAAAATCGCAATATGGGCATCTCATAATATGTATCAATCCTATCTACGTATTACATTTAATTACTTTCGCTTTATGCGAATAGTTTAATACATTAGTATTTCCTTAGCTTCTCGAAGTTGTACATCGATTCCCGATTCCAAATCTGCCTCGACGACAAAATCTGGAGTGATGCCAATTTCGTGGATTTGGTCCCCATTAGGTGTTAAGAACTGCGAAGTAGTAAGTTTTAGCAACGAACCGTCTTCCAATGTTATCAACTCTTGTACGATTCCTTTTCCAAAAGTAGTAGTTCCCACAGTCCTGCCAGAGGAATTTTCTTTAATCGCTGCCGCAAGAACCTCAGAGGCACTAGCACTATATTCATTCATAAGTAATACATAATTAAATTCCGCATTTCCATCTTCTGCATTATATGTCTCTCTGTTTCCTAAGCTGTCTTCCGTATGAGTTATCGTACATGCATCCAATAACATGTCCGCAATAAGAACCGCTTGATCAAAATATCCACCCGAATTGTTCCTCACATCGATAATAATGTTCTCTACACCGAGCCCATGCATTTCATCTAATTTAGCTTCAAACTGCTGCGATGTATTCAAATCAAAGGATACAATTTGAATGTATCCGACATTGTCCGAGTCGACGCTTGTATATACGGACGGAACTTCGAGTTTTTGGCGGGTGATGTCGAATATATGTTCTTCTTCTCCGCGTTTACATGTAATACTCACGGATGTGCCTTCCTCTCCTCGGATTTTTGAAGCGGCTTCATCCGAATTATCATATTCAATTCCGTCTACTGCAGTGATGATATCACCAGGAAGCATACCTGAAATAGAAGCCGGACTTTCGGGAAAAACATTGAGGACTTTGAATTGTCCATCTGAACTTTGCTCAAACAAAATGCCTATTCCAGTCAATTCACCACTCAAAGAAGCTATGAATTCTTCATGTTCTTCCCGGGTCATATAAGCCGAATACGGATCGCCTAGTGCTCCAACCATCGCTGAATACGCAGCATTAATAAGATCATTCTGGTCAATATCCCACAAAAAATTATGATTTATCGTATCGTATATTTCTTCGAATTTTCTTTGTTCTTGAGTAATAGAGACCGGTTCATCCCCTAGTAATTCACTTACAAATGTGTATATATAAGAAGATGCACACCCACTTATAAATGCGATAATTACTAATATTACCGTTATTTTTTTCCCTTTAAACCACATATCGTCTCCTTACTTTTGTTAATACAGTTCTAGTAATAATTCAATGGATTCGTTCGAGATCCGTTGACACGTATCTCGAAGTGCAAATGCGGTCCAGTAGACTGTCCTGTCGTACCTATTCTCGCGATCATGTCTTTTTGCGATACAAAATCACCTACCGACACAAGAATACTACTCGCATGCGCATACAATGTACTATATCCTCCGCCATGGTCAATTATGACATAATTTCCATAACTATAATGAGTGCTCGCAAGAATGACTCTGCCACTTTTAGCTGCAAAAATTGGATTTCCATGAGCTTCCCCAATATCTATACCACCATGGAAGCTATAGCCTCCAAATATATATCTATTCCCATAATATGAAGTGATATACTGACCCAATGTAGGCCATGCATAGTCCCCATCGATATATTCCATTTCGGCATCTTGTAACGCACTAATCTCATCTTTTAGGTCTTCTGCTGCTGCTTCGTACTCCGCCAATTCGGCATTTGCAATCCTTTGCTGTTCAACCAAAACAGCCTCTTTGGCTTCAAGTCCTACTTGCGCTTCTTCGAGTGCTAGCTTTTGCTCTTCGATTTTAATCGTTTCTTCTTCGACTAGCCTTTGATTTTCTTCCAATTCTTCTAGTATTGCAACATCATTTTCATGAATTACTTGTACAAGACCCATATTGGAAAGAAACTCTTCGATACTGGCCGAGCTCAATAGAACATCCAAAAAACCGATCGAGCTATTTTTGTACATCGTGCGCAATCTCCCATTGAGAGCCTCTTCGTTTCTCTCTATGTCTAGCTTGATTGCTTCGAGACGCGCGACAGACGCTTCATATTCCTCTGTCTTTAGGTCAATATCTTCTTGCAAAGCACTTATTTCGATTTCCAATGCTTCGATATCATCCGCAAGTATTTCTAATTGTCCCTTAGTTTCATTTGCACTTTGAGTTACATCTTCTAATTCATCTACTTTATCATTTAAACTAGAAGCATGTGTGTTCACCGTGATTAACGAAAAAAATAGAAGTGTAAAAACAAGTAACAATAATATTATTTTATTTCTTGCAATTTTATTTATCATATATCACCTTTTACTTTCCTAAGAACTTTCTCATCGAAATCATACTACCCCAAACTCCAATCGTAATTCCCATAACTGAAAAAATCCAGAGTAGATTTTCAAAAATAAAGGAAACATGTATCAAGGATACAGAAACTATAGCAAGCACGTCTTTTTCTATTAGGCTTGCGACCTGTCCATATAATAGACTCGTGATAATCGTTGCTATGAGAGCCGAAAGAAATCCTAAGAAAATTCCTTCATACAAAAATGGACCTCGTATATACCACGATGTAGCACCGATATATTGCATGATAGTTATTTCCTTTGCCCTGTTAAACACGGTCAGTTTTATTGTGTTTGCCACGACGATGACCGAAACGAACAGCAAGAATACAATTACTACTATAGAAACCAGTTGTAAAAAATCTGTTATTTTTGTAATAGTATCTACCGTTTCCTGGTAATAGTTTATATCTTCTACCCCATCTGCAGTGATGTAATCCGCAACTATTGCAGCTCCAAACTCGGGTTCTATTACTTCTATCAGAATAGAATTTGGCAATGGATTTTCTTCAAGAGAGTCTAGCAAATAGCTGTTTTCTCCCCATCTTTCCTTTAGTAGCTCCATGGCTTCGTCTTTAGGACGATATACTACAGATTTTACATCATCGTTTTTTCTTACATCATCAATGATCTGATTTGCTTCCTCCTCATTTACATCGTCTTTCAAAAAGACTTCGATGGTATCGTAGCTATCTTCAAGAACACCTGTAAAAAGATTGAGGTTAACTATTACAACAAAACAAATACCAACTATAAGCATCATAGAAGAAATTGCCAAAAGAGTAGTTAAGCTCATCGCTTTATTTCTGAATATCTGCACAAATGCTTGCCTTATAGCTTTTCCCATTCCTCTCACTTACTCACTCTCCTTTTTTAGATACTTTTGTATAGTTTGAGCCATTTCCGGTAAAATTTCTTCTTTTTGACTTTCCTTTTCATCCATAAATGCATAGTTGTTCTTGTTGTAAGTATATTGTCCGACATCATCTCGCACAATTCTACCTTTTTCGATAACTATTACACGTTTTTTCATCTTATCTACAATATCTTTTGCATGAGTTACCATGATGATAGTTGTTCCCATATTATTAATTTCTTCAAGTAAACTCATTATTTCCATAGCGGTTGTAGGGTCCAAATTTCCTGTAGGCTCATCTGCAATTATTATTTTCGGATTATTAATGAAGGCTCTTGCTATTGCAACGCGTTGCTGCTCTCCCGCAGACAACTCATCCGGATATTTATTAGCTTTGTGCTTAATTCCCATAAGATCAAGGATTTTGGGGACCTGTGTTTTTATTCTTCTTTTTTTTCTATGGGTTATTTCCATAGCGAAGGCTACATTTTCAAAAACAGTCTTCTTCGGAAGTAATCGGAAATCTTGAAAAATAATGCCAAGCTTCCTTCTCAAAAAAGCGATATCTTGATGTTTTAATTTATTGACTTCATGTCCATCGACAATAATCTTGCCTTTGTCGGGACTGATTTCTTTTAATATTAATTTAATAAAAGTAGATTTACCTGCACCACTAGGACCAACTAGGAATACAAAATCCCCATCCTTTATCTCTATACTAACATCACGCAACCCATAGTTGTCTTTATATTTTTTTGTCACTTTCTCAAAAGTTATCATACATCCTCCGTAGATATTCGAATAACTACATATCTCAGTATTATACACTATTACGGCTTGTATTTGAATACTTTTTATTAAATAATTTATCTAACTTTGTGTATTTTTTGTGATACTAGCAATATTCGCCGCGATTTTTGACACACTTTTGTCGGTTATATCTTTCACTTGTTTATTCCTATAGTGAAATTTACATTGAAATTCATTTGTATATATATGAGCATCATCGATTTTGTCTATACAAAAAACATCCTTAGCCTTTATTAGTTTTTTTATATCTTTCAAACTAACACCCTTATTAAACTTGTTTATAACCCACAAAATATTATCATACTCCAACTCTATTTTCTTAAGTTTCTTCAATCTTGCTTCTGAAGCTAATAATTTTGACGGCAATGGATCTACAACACAAACGATACAATCAAATTCACTAAAACAACTGGTATTATCACACGTCGCAATCACGGTGTTTCCCGATATATTGCTGAGGAGTCTTATTTCCTCTTCCTTAGTCAATGGGATTAAATTATCTCGAAATGAAGGTGCAACTATTCCCCAATTTATATTTTCGTCTATGTTCTTTTTCCCTCTTATTTTTTCACCCTTTTGGACCGATTCATGAAAAGAGTGAAAAATCTTCTTGTTGAACCGTTGTTCCATATCGACACTATCATATAACAGTGGCCTGTCGTTTGTTGGGGCTTCAAGTTCTAGATATGCGACAGCTTGTTTTTGGAGAGAAAAATATCGCGCTAACAGTGTAGCAACAAAAGTTGTACCCGCTCCCTTAGACAAACCGGTTACACATATCTTATTTTTTTCTATGATACTATAGGTGGTCTTTTCTTCAACTTCTTTTAAAAAAATTCTATTCATATATCTCCCTTTATTTAAATTATGCATGATTTAAATCGAGTTAGTTTTAATTTTTGCGTGATTTCACTTAGGTACAATTACCTTAGATGAGATTTCACTTTGACACGATTTAAATTATAAAAACATCATACTATTTTTTCGACTATGCTTTCAACGAGGTGTGCATCTTATGTATAAATTTATATGTTTTCATGCAGAATTATATTATAAATATAAGAGTCTCTCGTGACCAGCCGTATGGGATTTATGAAACGTCTAGTCTATAATTCTCTCACGAAAGACTATAATTACGAGAGGATTTTAATTTGTGATTTATAAGCAAAATATTCAGTTACACATAGTCTTTTTAATAAGAATTTGAATATCATTCGATCGAAAGAACATATGGAGTAGATCCTTAAAAATATAGAATATATTTTGATTTATGGAAAAATTAAAAGGGGCTTATCGCTTTGGATTTCGCCCCTTTATATAGAAAATAAAGCAGATAGAGATCAGCTAGTTTCTCCTGCCAGATACAAGTGTAAGCAACCTCAATAACTGTAACAAAGAAGCTGCAACTGCCGCCAAATATGTTAGTGCTGCCGCATTGAGGACTGATTTCGTTGCAGGTAATTCACTTTCGTGTAAAATCCCAGTATTACCCAGTATTTCGACCGCGCGCTTAGATGCGTTGAATTCTACAGGTAATGTTACAATTTGGAAGACTACAGATGCCAAGAAAGCAAATATTCCTAACTGGATAAAAAGCAATGACGAACTATTCGTAAAGAATAATCCAATAAGGATTAATGGGAAAGCCGCCATACTCCCAAGCCTAGAAACAGGAACAAGTACTGTTCTTAATACCAACGGTGCATACTTCGTCTGAGCTTGTATGGCATGACCACATTCGTGAGCCGCTACACCTACTGCTGCTATGGATGCTTGATCATATGTTGAATCAGATAAATTTACGGTTTTAGATCTTGGATCGTAATGATCTGACAAATTTCCTCTTACGTGCCTTACACTCACATCGTGGAGTCCATTACGTCTTAATATTTCCTCGGCCGCTTCTCTTCCCGTAATTCCTCTTGTATTTCTTACCGATGAATACTTTGAAAACGTCGCTTTTAACTTGAATTGTGCTACTAACACTATGGCAATACCAACTAATACTAATACATAAGTTGGATCATAAGCCATTCTATACATTCCAAACATTTTTTCTCCTTTAATCTTGATTCTAATTACTTGTATCTTTTTATTTTTATTATCTTAGTTTCATAAATAAAACTTTACCATGTACATTCACAAAACAGAAAATACACGTCAAGTAAAACTATAGATATCACTTTTTTTGTAAATCGTCAAGAATCAAATTGAGAATTTACAGCTTTTTGAGTAAATTAATCTTGGTAAATTATTTTTATAAATTATTTGACAAGGAAATAACAATATGATAATTTAATCATACAAAAGCCAGTTTCAGGGCGAGGTGAAATTCCTCACCGGTGGTAAAGGGCGTTAGCCACGAGTCCACGAGCTTAATAAAACATGCTAACATTGAGCAAAACAGTTAGCATCGAAAGAGCTGAATGGGTTAAATTCCCATACCGACGGTATAGTCCGGATGAAAGAAACAAAGAATATTTTTGTTTGCGTTGCCCTGACATTTTCTGTTTGGGCATTTTTTTTGGTACAAACAAATCTTTATTCTATGGAGGTACAATATGAATACAAACAAAAAAACTCGGATGTTGGCAATAATGGCAATAATGGTTGCGTTATCATGTATACTCGTATTGCTAATTCGAATACCATTTCCACCTGCACCATTTTTGGTCTATGACCCGGCAGATGTGCCTATCTATATTTCGACCTTTGCATTCGGACCTGTCGCAGGGTTATTCATCACTCTAACGGTGAGCTACATACAGGCATTCTTGCTAATGGGTGACTCATGGTATGGATTCGTAATGCACATCGCATCCACGGGAACTTATGTCATAATTGCAGGACTTATTTATGCTCACAAAAAAACGAAAAAAAATGCGATTCTGGCATTAAGCATAGGCATGATTGCAACTGTAATAGCGATGTGCGTGGCGAACTATTTCATTACACCTGCATTCATTGGAACACAAAAGGAAGTTGTTGCGGGAATGCTCATCCCAATAATTATACCATTCAATCTTCTTAAAGGGACTATCAATGGCATTCTCACTTATGTATTATACAAAAGGATTTCTTCTTTATTTTCTAAGATATAACCACGGCGCGGGCTATTCGTGCAAAAACACTAGTTCATTAGTCCCGTTTTTAAAAAAATCAGGTGGCATTGCTAAGAATGCCACCTGTATCCGCTGTATATATTAATTTTTTATTTTATTTATATTAGTTCGGCTAATATAAATCTGCCATCTTGCGAAACATGGGCGAGTAGATCAATAAATAACCCCTCTAAACTATTGGCTAATACAAAGTGGGATTATTTATCTAAAGCCACGCCTACAATTTCGTTTATATCTTCTATCCCAAGATCATTCATAACGTGGGGCAACTCTTCTATTATTTCTTTGCACACATATGGATTTACTAAATTAGCACTACCAATTTGAACTGCACGAGCTCCAGCCATCATCATCTCGATTACATCTCTCGCATTTTGAATTCCGCCTATGCCTATTATGGGCAAAGAAACTGCATTCGCAACTTGGTATACCATCCTCAATGCAACCGGAAATATAGCAGGCCCTGAAAATCCCCCCATTTTATTGGCGATAATAGGTTTCCGTGAAGCTACATTTATTCTCATACCTAACAGAGTATTGATTAAACACAATCCATCCGCACCCGCATCCTCACAAGCCCTTGCAATTTCAACGATATCTGTAACATTAGGACTTAATTTTATATACACCGGCTTATTCGAAACGGATTTCACTGCACGTGTTACTTCTGCAGCATTTTTTGCAGACACTCCATAAGCCATTCCCCCATCATGTACATTAGGACAACTTACATTGACTTCGATTATTCCTACTTGTTCTTGCCGACTCATCATTCGGGAGCATTCGATATACTCCTCAATAGAAAATCCGCTGATATTGGCAATAACAGGTTTTTTATATATCTTGGACAAATCTACGAGTTCACTTTCACAAACACGCTTTACTCCCGGATTTTGCAATCCAACTGAATTAATCATGCCAGAGGAGCACTCTGCAATTCGTGGCAAAGGATTACCGTATCGTTCATCTAAAGTTGTCCCCTTGATAGATATCGAACCCAAAATATTGATATCATAAAACTCGGCAAACTCTTTCCCGAATCCAAACGTTCCACTTGCAGGAATAATTGGATTATCTAAAGTGATTCCGCTGATAGTTACTTTTGTGCTTGGCATAATACCCACTTTCTTATTTATTCACTAATGTATACAAACTCTCCATTTACAATCGTTGCATATATATCCCCTTGAACATTTTTTCCATCAAATGGAGTCGACTTACCCATAGAAAAAAAGGTATTAGAGTCTACCATATGCTTTTTGCCCAGATCTAAAATCACAATATCTGCAACTACACCGTTTTCAATAGTTTCGAAATCAACATGCTGACTGCGACAATGCAAATGGCGGTCTAGTTTAAACACCTTACGAGGGTTTATCGCCATTAATTCTATTAACTTATCTAATTTAATTATTCCTTTTTGGACAAGTTCCGTATAGAGTAAAGAAAAAGCACACTCCAATCCAACTATCCCCATAGCACTCCCCTCTAATCCTCTCGACTTTTCTTCGGCACTATGTGGGGCATGGTCTGTTGCGATAATGTCTATAGTTCCGTCGACTATTCCTCTTATCAACTCGTTTTTATCTTCCATACTTCGCAGTGGGGGATTCATTTTGTACTTTCCTTCCTCTTTCAAATCTTCATCACACAAAAGCAAGTGATGCGGAGTAACTTCACATGATACTCTCACTCCCCGTTTCTTTGCTTCCCGAACCAAGGACACAGTTTCTTTCGTAGACACATGGCACACGTGGTATTGGCAACCAGTCTCCTCAGATATCTCTATATCTCGCTTAACTTGCATCCATTCACTTTCGGAAGAAATACCCTTATGAGCAAATTTTTGTGCGTATGCCCCATCATGGATATATCCGTCTTTGAGAAGCGATTCTTCCTCACAGTGTGCCACAATTGGTTTATTGCAAGTAGCAGCTTGAATCATTGCCTGTCTCATCACCTCATTATCCTGTACACCTTTTCCATCATCTGTAAATGCAAACACATAATTAGATATATCTATCATATCAGATAACGGCGGTTTTCCATTTTGGCCTCGTGTAATTGAACCATACGGTATCACCTTTACTTTTGCATCCTTTTTTATCGCTTCGAGTTGGACATTTAATCCTTCGACAGTTGAAGGTGGGGGAATCAAATTGGGCATGGAACATACTAAAGAGTATCCGCCTCTTGCTGCTGCGGCAGTCCCAGTTGCAATAGTTTCCTTATACAAAAAACCAGGCTCTCTAAAATGCACATGCACATCGACAAAACCCGGGGCAACATATTTATTATTAATATCTATAGTTTTTTCAAATTTTTCGCTTATATTGTAATTATCAAAATCAAAAATCAAACCATCGGAAATTACTATATCCTTTTTTACAAAACCTTTAGAAGTATAGACATATCCATTTTTTAGGACTGTTCGCATCGTTACCCTCTCTTCTCTTATGTATGTTCTATCGTTTTAATTATAACTTCAGATTTTTTATTTTCATATTATTTTATTACTTCGGATTGCTTTGTAAGTTTGATTAATATGCTTTAGTTAAATTATGATAAAAGAATATTTTTCTTCAGAAATTCGGCAACACCATCTTCAAAATTTGGAAGACATATTTCATCGGCACTTTCTTTCACTTCGGTACACGCATTTCCCATTGCAACACCTATCGCAGCGGAATTTATCATCGATAAGTCATTTGGTCCATCTCCAAAAGTTATTAAATTATCCCTGATCAGTCCGAATTTTTGCAGCAAAAAATCTAATGCCGTAGCCTTTGAAGTCGTTTCCCCTCCTAGTTCGAAATTGTATGGCATTGAGGAGGTTACATTTACATCGTCTATTGTTGCAATTACATCTCTTACCCTTTTTTTTGAAATATGATCGTAAAAAAAGGCATTGATGTTTTCTATCTCCGAAGCATGAGTCTTAGTAAATTCATATATATCCTCGACAGGAGTTCTAGTTCTAAGAACATAGTCTGTCGTTCTAGTCGGACTCTTTCCATCACGGATTTTCTCATAATCCACGATACAACAATAGGCCTTCCCTCTCGAAAACGCCTCAATCTCAATTCCTTTTTCTTCTAAGATAGACACCGCATTCAAAACAACATCGGGATCTATCAAATTCTTAAATATAGTCTCTCCCGTACGTATATTAGTAACGATAGCGCCATTAGACGTCGCAACATATTCTAGCCCTTTGACATCATGTAGCACTTGAGGAATAGAATCAAAAGAACGTCCGGTTGCAACTACAACCTTAAATCCTTTTTTCATTGCATTCTCCAACGTCGTAATTGTGTTATCAGTAAGATAGTCATGGTCATAAAGTGCCGTTCCATCAAGATCTATTCCTATCATTTTTATATTTTTATATATCTCTCTTTTTTCATTCATATTTCATCTCACATTTTCATATTACACGGCTACTTTTTTTACACTACATCTAGCGGTTAGCTATTTTATCTCAAATGTCCAGCTCTTTAAACAATATCTCAAACAACTAATTCTTTAAACTTTGTATTGGAGCAGGAATCTTTCCACCTCTATTAATCATTTCACTGGCAGATTTGCCGTGCAACTTCATGACAGGACCATTACCAAGCAAACCTCCGAAGTCTAATTCTTCACCATCTTTAAGCCCTATCGCGGGAATTACTCTGACTGCAGTCGTCTTAGAATTTACCATGCCGATAGCTGCTTCGTCCGCTATTATTGCAGAAATTGTACTAGCAGGAGTTTCTCCCGGAATTACAATCATGTCGAGACCTACTGAACATACAGCGGTCATCGCCTCTAATTTTTCAATCGTCAAGGTCCCTGTTCTCGCAGCACTTATCATACCCGCATCTTCTGTTACGGGAATAAATGCACCAGAAAGTCCACCAACAGAAGACGATGCCATGACTCCACCTTTTTTAACAGCATCATTTAGCATGGCGAGTGCAGCCGTAGTTCCATGTATCCCACATTCCTCAAGACCGATAGATTCCAAAATATATGCCACAGAATCGCCGACAGCCGGAGTCGGCGCAAGGGACAAATCAATAATGCCAAATGGAACATTAAGCAGTTGAGCTGCTTCGATTCCGACCAACTGGCCAACCCTGGTTATTTTAAAGGCTGTTTTCTTGATTAATTCGGCAACTTCTGTCATCGACGCTTTTTTATCTAGTTTATCAAGTGCGGATCTAACAGCTCCAGGGCCTGATACCCCCACATGCAAGACCGTATCTGGTTCATTTAGTCCATGAAAAGCACCCGCCATAAATGGATTATCTTCGACAGCATTACAAAATACTACTAGTTTTGCCGCACCCACACATTGCCTATTTTTAGTTTTTTGAGCGGATTCTCTGATAACTTCGCCCATTAGCTTTACAGCATCCATATTGATACCGGCCTTTGTAGAACCCACATTGACTGACGAACAGACGAATTCCGTCGAAGAAAGTGCTTCCGGAATTGACTTTATTAAACTCAAATCTCCAGGGCTAAACCCCTTTTCTACAAGCGCACTGTAGCCACCTATAAAATTGACACCCACATCTTTTGCAACTTTGTCTAATGTTTGTGCGTACTTAACAGGATCGCCACCAGACACACCTGCCAACAACGAAATCGGAGTAACAGATATTCTTTTATTGACAATTGAAATACCGTATTTACTCTCTACCCCTTCGCCCGTTTTAACTAGATCCTTTGCCTTCTCATATATTTTATTGTATATCTTTTTGCAC
Source organism: uncultured Oscillospiraceae bacterium (assembly GCA_964367585.1). GTDB lineage: Bacteria > Bacillota > Clostridia > Peptostreptococcales > Anaerovoracaceae > CAYJGJ01. Next base: position 22,454 of record CAYIYH010000004.1, on the reverse strand, counting down.
GATATATCTATATTTGAATCTGCACAATCGATTAGCGATATCCCCATAGTAATCGTGCGCACATCTAGATTATCTTCTTGTATCATAGAAATTGTTTCCATGATATTACTCATATTTACCATTTAAGTCTCTATCCTCCAAACACTAATTCTCTTCACCATGTCTCACAGTTATTTCTCAATAAATGAAATCGCACCGACATTTTCTTTACTATTATACCGCATATCCTAGTTATCGTCAATTTGAATTAGGTTATATCTTAGTAAATAGTACGTATATTTATTTTTTGGTTGAATTAATTAGTTGCAAGTGTTATCATTTTCTAAATAAAATATAATGTACATACATTGTTAACTGCAACTATAATTAATGAAATGCGTACACATTATTAAATACCAACTATAATTTATGAGGAAATGATGATAAATAATCGATTTGTAGACCTTTTCATGCAGCGCCGCGGGCTCGATATTGTAGGATATGAAAATCTAAAAGACTGCAAAACAAGCTATGAAGATACTAAACTAAAAGACATAGATAAGATATGTGAATTACTTAACCTTAGTTATGATAAGAATATAACAATTATTCCAGATTACGATGCGGATGGCATTATGAGTGGAACTATTCTATATGCAGGGTTATCGGAGATGGGATTCAATAAAATTAAACTTTTTAATCCATCGACCAATACAGGCTATGGATTCACCCCTGAGGCCGTCGATATCGTATTAAATCAATTCCCCAAGACAGAATTATTCCTAACGTGTGACAATGGAATAAGTGCATCTGAAGCAATTAAATACGCACAAACTCTCGGGATCGAAACTCTCGTGACAGATCACCACCCTGAAACAGAAAGAACTTCAGCATTGGTAATTGTAAATCCGTCTAGGATTGATGAAACATATCCATTCAAGGGTCTATCGGGAGGTTATGTTGCATATAAAGTGATGATAAATTATGCAAATATCTACAACCCCGAGAAACTATCGGCTATAGAGAGGTTAAAAGTTTTTGCAGGGATAAGTATTGTAACAGATGTGATGCCTGTTTTGGAAGAAAACAGGCGTCTTATTAAAGACACCGAAGAATTACTGGGTAAAATATATAAGTCAATTTCTCATATAGACACCTCGGAGTTTTGTGATTCCCATATATATCGCTCGGCATTTAAAGGGCTAAAACTATTAATAGAAAAGCTAACAGACAATTACACAAGTGCATACGATACAGAATTCGTAGGATTTAAGCTTGGACCAGTCTTGAATTCAGCGAGAAGGGTTATGCACGAAAGTTCTTTTGGATTCGACGCATTCTTCGACGTTGATCAACAAAAATCAACAGACTACTTGATTCAACTAAATGAAACAAGAAAAGAGACAGCTTCGAAACTAGCACTAGAATTAGAACCCCAAATCTTAAATGAAGATTTAATATACACTATTAATTCTGAGATGAAAGGATATACAGGTCTACTCGCAAGTAGAATTTGCCAAAAGATAAAGAAACCCTGCATAGTTTTATACAAAAATGATGAGGGGAGATTTATTGGCTCCGGAAGAAGTCCGGGATATTTGAATTTAGAAGACTTCCTTAGGAATTGCAATGATTTTAGTGAGATTGATTATTCTATGGCGGGACATGCTCAGGCATTCGGATTTAGAATCTCTGAGAGTGATTTAGATAAATTCCACAAAAATCTCAAATCACAAATAAGCGATGTGTATAAAGATCAAATATCCGATGAGATTGATATATTTGATTTAAAACTAAGCATAAAAGAATCATCCAAATCACCTAGCCAAACACTATCAGATGACTATATCTGCGACTATAATATTGACAACTTAAACCTCATGGAACTAAGAGAATTCATTAATGAAATGGAAGAAATCAAGCCTTTTGGAAACGGATTTGAAAAGCCGGTAATTAACCTAGTCATACAGCCTAACCAATTTACATTTAGACAAACAGGTTGGAATAAACAGCATACCATACTTAGGGCTTCAAATTTAAATTTCCCATTCGAAGTCATAGCTTGGAATGAGACCCTAGATTCGTCGCAACCAGTGATTTCACTGTATGGCTCACTAAAGCTTAGTTATTATAATGGAGAAGAAAAAATTAGCTTTACAAGAATCAAGTAAAATCTCATATATAGAAATTGTCGTCTCCATGCGACTAATAATCATGGAGAGAAAGGAAAAAGTATATATAGCCCTCTACATATGACTGGTTCGTATTTACCAGATTAATCGTAGCGTTGGGTTACTAATATACTCGGTAAAAACATGAACACACGCATTAACGAATTAGCGGAACTACTCGTGGGATACTCTTGCGATCTAAAAAAAGGAGAAAAAATTCTAGTTGATTGCAAAGGTAACACACCTAAACCACTGATTAAAGCGATTATAAAAGAAGTATATAAAAAAGGAGGTCTTCCTTTTGTAGATATTTACGATGAACAAATCGACCGCGAATTACTACTCAACTGTACGCAAGAACAACTTGAATTCAAAAACGAATGCGAACTGCGCAAAATGGAAGGCATGGATGCATATATTGGTGTCAGGGCAGCGGACAATACTTCTGAGCTGTCGGACATTTCGTCAGAAAACTTAAATATGTACTCAAAAATTATGTTACCTACACTTGAGCAAAGGGTAAATAAAACAAAATGGGTCATTCTGAGATACCCCAATACATCTATGGCTCAATTAGCAAATATGAGCACAGAATCATTTGAAGATTTTTTCTACAATGTCTGTACTATAGATTACAAAAAAATGAGTAAGGCGATGGATCCATTAGTTGAATTGTTCAACAAAACGGATAAGGTGCGAATTACTGCAAAAGACACAGATCTTACTTTTTCTATCAAAGGCATCGGAGCAGTAAAATGCGATGGAAGGAACAATATTCCTGACGGAGAAGTTTTCAGTGCTCCTGTCTTAAAATCCATGAATGGATACATCACATACAATACTCCTTCCGAAGAGCAAGGGTTTACGTATGAGAATATTCGATTCGAAATAAAAGATGGGAAGATTGTAAAGGCAACTGCGAATGATACAGCCAGAATTAACGAGTTACTCGACACGGACGATGGGGCACGATACTTCGGGGAATTTGCGATAGGAGTAAATCCGTATATACTGCAGCCAATGAAAGATACTCTTTTTGATGAAAAAATTGCGGGTAGTTTTCACTTAACTCCGGGAATGGCATATGAAGAAACAAATAATGGAAATGTATCTGCCGTGCATTGGGATCTAGTACTTATCCAACGCCCCGAATATGGCGGTGGTGAAATCTACTTTGATGATGTAATCATAAGAAAAAATGGATTATTTGTACTTCCGGAACTATTAGGGCTAAATCCAGAGAACTTAAAATAATTAGATGTCTAATATACATTATAATAGACATTCACAAACTTAAGAATAATAATATCAAAAAAATTAGGCGGATAGAAAATCCGCCTATGCTATTGCAGGTCATTACACGAGGTCGATTCATGAAAATACATTTTATGGGGAAATATAATTTAGATGAAAAAAGCTTACCTGCAGAAGAACACAAACCTAATGCTGTGAAATTTAAAGAACCCGAAAGTTCCAAAGGATTCTCTAAGATTGCAAACGGGTTAGGTCTTGTTGCTTTATCAATGTGTATGGCAACAATAGTGTTTCGACTAATGCTTACCGATACTAATATAAAGTATTGGCAAGTTTTTCTCGGATTACTACTACCGAACATAACTCTTTTCTTTCATGAGTTTTTACATGCGATATGTTTTAAAAAAGATGCATATATATTTACAAACCTAAAGCAAGGCATGTTATTCGTAGTCGGAACAGAAGATATGTCTAAATCAAGATTTATTTTCATGTCGTTACTTCCCAATATTGTTTTTGGATTCATACCATTTATTATTGGATTAATATATACTCATCTAATATCTTTTTCAGTCTTTGGAGCAGTATGTATTGCCATGGGTGCGGGAGATTATTATAACATATTTAATGCATTGACCCAAATGCCTAAAGGAGCTCGGACATATCTGCACAAGTTTAATTCATACTGGTATATGCCGTAAATATAAAATAATATATTCTTATGTAATAAGATAGTATATTTTATAAGAATAAACAACAATTTAACATTGACAGAATCATTCTATTTAAATTTTATTTCAATACCTACCTCGTCAAGTTTCGCAGCCACTTATCGCTGAGAATCCGCCGGGTTCCTAAAATTATTTTTCCTACCTCGTCTACCTTAAGGATTAGATATACTATTGCGGGCGATAATCCAAAATACAGCCCAGCAAGTGCCCCCAGAGGGATGGCAAGTGTCCACATGAATATTACGTCTGAAACTAAAACGAAAAAGGTATCTCCTCCTCCTCGCAATATTCCCATGAATTGAAGTACAGAGACCGTTGAAAACACAATTATGATTGAAGCAGAAGCCATTACTGCCATCGTAATATCTTTTGTCTCATCAGGTATATTATAAAAGCTAATAATTATTGGACGAATCAAATATACGAGTACTCCTGCAAAAACACCCAAGAAGACTGATAAAGTCATGACACCTCGTGAAATAGCCCTTGCAAGCTTAAAGTCACCTGCCCCCAGTGCATTGCCTATCGACACAGAAGTGGCATCGCATACTCCTCTAACAAAAATAATATTCAACTGAACTGCAAGGCTAGTAATGGTGTTTGCCGTAATAAAAGCACGTCCCATACGTCCCATAATTGAAACAACCATGGAGTACCCTGTCATCCAGATTAACTCATTTATTATTATTGGGAATGTCGTCTTGGAGATATCTTTCAAAAATGATAAGTCAAGCTTAACGAGATCTATCGGCTTAAGTTTTATATTTTTTTCTTTGAAGAACACGTATATAATTGCGATTATTCCTTCTAGACTTCTCGCTATACATGTAGCAATAGCTGCTCCTTCTATTCCCAGTTCGGGGGCTCCGAATTTTCCAAAAATCAAAGCATAATTCAAAGCAGAGTTAACAACCAATGAAACACTGTAAACTATTACAGATATTTTGACAGTTCCAACCGACCTTAATGTCATCAGCATCACACTGCTAAGACCCATGCCAATGTATGAGTAGGATAATATTCTTAAGTATCTACTCCCAGCTTCGATTACTGCATCGTCCGGCACAAAAAATGAGACGATTTGCGCTGGAAATTGGATTGCTAAAACACAAAAAAGAAGTGCCAGAATTGTAGTCACCCAGTACATGATAGATAGAATACGCCTCATCGATTCACTGTCTTGTTTTCCCCAATATTGGGCAAGCAAAACATTAGTTCCACTTGAAATCCCAAAACATATACCTAGAAAAATATTAGTAAATTGATTTGCCGCTGCAGCACCCGAAAGTTCGATTTCACCGAGCTGGCCAAGCATAACGGTGTCCATCATGCTTGTACAATACGTGATTAAATTTTGAAGTGCTATTGGAATAGCTATCCAAAGCATCTTATTTCTTAGCGCCTGATTGCTAAATACTTGTAGTGATTTCATCATTTATTTATAATCCTGTTATAACCATGGCACGGACTAATCGTGCCTGTCTACCAACAGGCAAGCAAGCACGTTAGCTCCTTATCCTCGATTTAAATTAATATATATATTGTGTCCATTATCTTCCGATAGAAACATCAAATCAAATTGTATTTTTTCAACTTGTGTTGCAATGTTTGTCTCTTAATTTGTAACTGTTTAGCGGTCCTCGTGACATTTCTCTCGGTAAAATCGAATGTGTCTTTTATGATTCGCTTTTCGATTTGAGCAAGGTATTCATCTAGAGATGTTCCCTGAATATAGCCGTATATAGACGAAATATCGTGCAAAGACTCTCTAGGTATTTGGATCCACTCTTCTCTTAATACCTTTTCATCTTCAGAAAGCGAAAGAGCCTGCATAATTATATTTTCTAGTTCTCTAACATTTCCCTTTAGCTCATATCCTTGCAATTTCTTAGTTGCGCTTTCCGAAATCGACTCTATATTTCTAGAAAACCTCCTATTATGCTTATTAATGAAGTGTATCGCAAGGAGTTCTATATCATCCCTTCGCTCTCGAAGAGGCGGAATAGTTATGTTTACAACGTTCAGTCTATAGTATAAGTCTTTTCTTAGCTTGCCTTGCTCTATCAATTTTTCAGCCGGCTCGTTAACGGTAGCAATAATTCTAACATCAACCGGGATATCTTTCATACCACCAATTCTCCTGATATAGTCCTCCTGCAGTACTCGGAGCAATTTACTTTGTAGTTCATATGGCATTGCGCTAATTTCATCTAGGAGCAATGTTCCTCCATCAGCCTGCTCAAAAAGTCCTGCTCTATCAAGTGCACCGGTAAATCCTCCCTTGGATGTTCCAAAAAGTATCCCCTCAAGCAATGTCGATGGGAGTGCCGCACAGTTTTGTGCGAGAAACGGTTTGTTTCGTCTATTACTTTCATAATGTATACTTTGAGCAAGCAGTTCTTTTCCCGTTCCTGTATCTCCATACACAAATATCGACACACTACTCCTAGCTGCCTTTTTTGCACGCTCAATCGCCTCGACTATGCCTGTGCTTTTACCAATAATGTCGGTGAACGAGTATTTTTTTATAAAGGTTGCTGAATTTGAACCATCTGATAAATTCTGTGCTTTTTCTTCCATAATTCCACCATTTTCTTCGAAGTAATTCGAACACTTCGACCTGCCTCTTTGACATTATATCGTTTAAAATGTCAGTTACAAAATCGTCCTAGAATTATAACATATTGCAAGTATTATGGCAATTGATACACTTTTTTTTGCTAGTATTTTTAATATGTGTGCAAAACTGTATTAATAAATCTGCCATATGCACATATAAATCAAAAACGCAAGACGAATAGAATGATAAATAACCCTCTTAATAATATGTTGGACGAAGTGAGGTTATTTATTCAATTTATATTCACGGATTCTACACATTTCCTCGCTTTTATCACTGTCTTTTTGAAACCAACTATAGTATAATACATAAATAACTCCGCTTTGTATTAATTCTAAATTAGAGGAGTTATTTATTGTTCTACTCGCCCTTGCTTTGCAAGATGGCAAATATATATTAGGGCTTACCCAATATATATGATTAAAACTCAACGATTATGTTTAATACAAGGAGAAAACTAAATGTGGAAGGTTAGACATTATACAAAGCCATACATTCTAATGCTACTGATTGGAATAGCCCTATTATTTGGGCAGGTCATGCTGGAACTCCGATTGCCTGCTGTGATGAGTGAAATAGTTGATACTGGAATACAAAAATCTGGAATTACAGAAGTCGCTCCTAGGGCTATCAGCCAGGAAAACTTTTGGATGATGATGCTGTTTATGAATGATGAAGAAAAGCAAATTGTCACCCAAAATTATTCTTCAAATGATGTTGGAAACGAAGATTTTCCGGATGCAAATGAATCAACCTTGTTCTTAGAGGTTAAAAACGATGAAGACTACGCAAAAGTTGAGAGCGCATTTATAAACGCATCCTACGCACTGGTTACGACGCTTCAATCCACAGGTGATGATCTTGCGAGCGGAGAAAACGATACTGTGGAAAACAGTAGTAAAAGTGAAACAACACCCGAAGTAGAACTTTCTACGCTACGAGAATTTTTGATGCCTATGCTTGTGGTCAGTGCTGAAATTCCAGAGGTAGAAAACGCTAAGCAAATCGCGCAAGATACGGACGATTTGATAAAAGAATCGACTTCCTCGATGTTTATTATGGAATTCTATGAAGAACTAGGAGCAGACCTTGGAGAGATTCAAACATCATATATTATTTCTCAAGGAACATATATGATCGGGATCTGCTTACTTATTATTGTTTTCGCAGTCGGGACAGGATACAGCCTTTCAAAATTAGGAGCAGCGATTGCAAGAGATGTCCGAGCGGATTTTTTTGGTAGAGTCTCCACATTTACAAATAATGAAATGGATAAATTCAGCACAGCGAGTTTAATTACTCGCACCACGAATGACATCACTCAAATACAAATGTTTTATACTATGGGACTTAGAATTCTATGCTATGCACCTCTTATGGGAATAGGCGGATTCATAATGGCTATTACACAAACGGTTTCCATGACGTGGATAATTGCACTAACTGTAGGAATATTACTCGTGATTATAGCAGCACTATTCCTAGTCGCAATTCCGCGATTCAAAAAAATGCAAACTCTCATAGATAGGCTCAATTTAGTAAGTCGCGAGAACTTAAGCGGAATGATGGTAATTAGAGCTTTTGCAACTCAAGATTTTGAAGAAAAACGATTCGACAAAGCAAATGTAGATTTAACAGCAAACACCCTATTCGTAAGCCGGGTCATGGTTTTTTTGATGCCCGTCATGATGTTACTGATGAATGTAACTATGCTCCTGATTGTTTGGGTCGGTGCAGATTCAATTGCAATGAGCCAAATGGAAGTCGGAGATATGATGGCATTCATGCAATATGCACTCCAAGTAGTAATGGCATTTTTCTTTATCAGCATGATATTTATTATGTTACCCCGTGCGACAGTATCCGCCGAGCGTGTAATGGAAGTCATAAATACACCTGCAAGTGTACTAGACCCTGAAACTCCAATCGTGTTGGGAAAAAACACAAAAGGCGAGGTAATATTCAAAGATGTTTCTTTCCAATACTATGGAGCAGATGAAAATGTAATCGAAAATATAAATTTCACTGCCAAACCAGGGCAAACTACTGCGTTTATCGGATCCACTGGTAGTGGGAAAACTACTCTCATCAACTTACTCCCTCGTTTTTATGATAATACGCAAGGAAAGATCACTATAGACGGCATTGACATAAAAGACATTACTCAGCACAATCTACGTGAACTTATCGGATATGTTCCACAAAAAGGAATGCTTTTTTCTGGAACTGTAAAAAGTAATGTTTTGTACTCCGACGAAAATGCAAGTGATGAGGTACTGATAAAGGCTACAGAAATAGCTCAAGCTACAGAATTCGTAGATAATTTTGCCGAAAAATATGATGCGGAAATAAGTCAGGGAGGAACTAATGTCTCCGGAGGTCAACGCCAAAGACTTTCAATCGCTAGAGCGCTTGCTAAACAAGCACCAATTTACATTTTCGATGATACATTTAGTGCATTAGACTTCAAAACTGATGCAAAATTAAGGAAAGCCCTAAAAGGATATACCGAAAATGCAACTGTGTTAATCGTTGCGCAGCGAGTTTCTACTATTATGGAAGCAGAACAAATCATCGTACTAGACGAGGGGAAAATTGTTGGAATGGGAACACACAAAGAACTACTCTCAAATTGTACAATTTATAGAGAAATTGCCGAAAGCCAATTATCTAAGGAGGAACTAGAATAATGCCAAATAATAATAAAAAAGGGCATACACCCGACAGAAAAAATCCCATGGCCGGCCCCGGTGCAGCCATGATGCAAGGTGAAAAAGCAAACGACTTCAAGGGGACAATAAAGAAACTTCTAAACTACATGCATGCGTATAAACCGCATATAATAATAGCATTAATATGTGCAGTAGCATCTACCATATTTGCTATAGTAGGACCAAGCATATTGGGAAATGCTACAACTATTTTATTCGAAGGAGTAGTCCTAATGATATCTGGGACAGGTAGCATTGACTTCGATGCAATTGCGGAAATACTGCTATTCTTACTTGCAATTTATCTCATCAGTGCTGCTCTTGCATATTTGCAAGGCTGGGTAATGGCAAATGTAGCAACTAAAATAAGCTATATTATGAGAAAAGATATCAGTCAAAAAATTAACCGCATGCCACTTTCATATTTTGACACTACACCTCAGGGAGATGTACTGAGTCGAATCACAAACGATGTCGATACGGTTGTTAATACATTAAACCAAAGCTTGTCGCAATCCATCACAGCGGTGGTAACCCTAATAGGTATAGTTATAATGATGATTACCATTAGTCCACCCATGACTCTTATAGCGCTATTGGTATTGCCGATTTCTGCTATAAGCGTAATGATGATAGTAAAAAGAAGCCAACCATTATTCAAAAAGCAACAAGATAGCATAGCAAAGATAAATAGCCATGTTGAAGAAATGTATGGCGGATACAATATTGTAAAAGCGTTCAATGGTGAAGAGAAAAGCATTCAAGAATTTGCTACAATTAATAATGAATTATATGAAACTGCATGGAAAAGTCAATTTTGGAGTGGACTAATGATGCCAGTCATGAATTTCATTAGTAAACTAGGATATGTGGCTGTTTGTATCATGGGTGGATTCTTAGCACTTAATGGATCGATCACCGTTGGTAACATACAAAGCTTCATACAATACATCAATCGATTTACACAACCGCTACAGCAAATAGCAACCATCAGTAATGTGTCACAACAAACTGCAGCGGCGGCGGAGCGTGTATTCGAGTTTTTAGAAGAAGCCGAAGAAGTTCAAGAAACTACCTCTCCTATGAGTATTGATGAAATAAAAGGAAATATTGTCTTTAAAAATGTTGGATTTGGTTATGATCCGGAAAAGAAAATAATAAATGATTTTTCGATTGAGATCGAACAAGGAAAAAGTGTTGCGATTGTGGGACCGACAGGTGCAGGAAAAACTACCATCGTAAAATTACTAATGCGCTTTTATGATGTAAACAGCGGTTGTATTTTGATCGATGGCAATGACATACGTGATTTCAAAAGGAATGATCTTCGTGACAGCTTTGGTATGGTACTCCAAGACACCTGGTTATACAGTGGTAGCATAATGGAAAATATCCGATATGGTCGCCTAAGCGCAAGCGATGAGGATGTATATGCTGCCGCAAAAGCTGCTCAAGTAGATCACTTTGTCCATACTTTGCCAGATGGATATGATACTGTACTAAATGAAGAAGCTAGTAACGTGAGCCAAGGACAAAAACAATTATTGACTATCGCAAGAACAATAATTTCCGACCCTAAAGTTTTGATATTCGACGAGGCAACATCGAGTGTCGATACGAGGACAGAATTTGCAATTCAAAGCGCTATGAATAACTTAATGAAAGGCAGAACAAGCTTTATAATCGCGCACAGGCTTTCAACAATACGAGACGCAGATATCATACTTGTTATGAAAGATGGAGATATCGTTGAAACAGGTAGTCACAATGACTTGCTCGAAAAAGATGGATTCTATGCAGAACTTTATAATAGCCAATTCGCAAGCAAGGCTGTTTAAGTCTTTATTAATCTTTTCACATAACACATTGCAAGATGCATGATTATTCTGCAAGATGTATATTACTAGAATGAAATCTATTGTCATTTAATGTAGGTTTCTTCTCACAAGAATAACAAAAAGCCCTACTATGAATCGAACCGTAATCTCTAGATTACTGGTTGAAATAATTCATAATAGGGCTTTTATTTTAATTTAAAATCAGACACAGCACGAGTATATGAAAACTCTTTCCTACTACTGAGATGAATAACTATTTAGCCATTTTAATTTTTGCTGATTTTCCAGTTCTTTCTCTCATGTAGTTAAGCTTCGCACGTCTTACAGCACCTCTTTTAACTACTTCAATTTTTTCTACCTTTGGCGAGTGTAATGGGAAAGTCTTTTCCACGCCAACTCCTCCAGAAATCTTTCTCACTGTGTAAGTCTCACTAACTCCACCATTTTGTTTCTTAAGAACGAATCCCTCGAATATTTGGATTCTTTCTCTGTTTCCTTCTTTGATCTTTACGTGAACCTTAACAGTATCTCCTACATTAAACTGAGGAATATCTGTTTTTACATACTCTGCTGCGATTTGGTCTAAAATGTTCATTTGTTTCTCCTTTTAATTTCATAAGCGTTCTTGCATTACTATCGACACAGAGGACCGCCAGTTTCGAATAAATATTATACAATAGTCACATATAAATTGCAAGCAAATTTTGACGTTATCTAAAAAATTTTTCGATTTTATTCTCCTATAATTTATTTAATTAATTCATTCAAATAAACTAAAACTAAATATATACAATAAAATATTTAAATCGAAGGTAAGGAGTTACCGTGCTTGCACGATTAGTTCGTAACGAAGATTGCAAGCTGGCAGGATAGGCGATCAGATTCACAGTTTTCAGTGGGAGATTATGTATTCGCCACTGAAAGTCGAAATTGTCCCCGCCTATAGAGGCAAGGAACATCGTGCCGTGATTATATTCATTTTAGTTGATTATTATTGTATTTTAGCCGAATTTTAGTTGAATTTTCATGCAAAAATGGTATAATTTAATAATAAAATTTTATAAAAAAGGCATGGTATATAAAAGAATATGATTATAATAATTTCAAAAGTAGCAAGTATTTTTGCACTAATTCTTGTAGGAGTAGTTGCATTCAAAATTAAGGTTTTAACAGAGGATAGCAGAATACACTTTACAAATTTACTTCTTAACATTACGTCTCCTGCCTTAATATTAAGTGCATCTACTACCATAGAATTGAATGAGGAGCTAATGATAAATGTAAAAAACACTTTACTATTGTCAATAATCTACTACCTAATAGGTAGTGTAATTATATATTTCATCTTTAAACTACTTAGACTAAAACCTATAGAAGACATAGGGGTATTCATAGTTGCAATTATTGCAATAAACTGTGGTTTTATGGGGTTCCCTATTTCAAAAAGCATATTTGGCGATGAAATATTCTTTCTATTTGTAATTCATAATTTATTATTTTATCTTTATATATTCGGTGCAGGTCCAATAATATTTACAATAGGTGACTCCAAAAAGCTGGGATTAAAAAATATTGTAAAACTCTTTAAAACCCCTTCATTAATTGCATCTGTTGCTACCATTATTATTCTAGTACTAGATCTATCTATCCCAGTGATAGTATCAGATTTACTTGTAATGATTGGAAATATAACAATACCATTATCAATGATTATCATTGGAATTCAATTAGCACAAAGTAATATTATTACCATAATAAAAAATAAAAATATTATTATTGCATCTTTAATATCAATGTTCTTAATCCCATTCATAACATTCTTATTACTGGATCCATTATCTTTTATTTCAGATGCAGTAAAACTCACAATAATTTTTGTAACGGCTTTTCCTGCCGCAGTTGTTCCCACGATGCTCGCTGAAAAGCAGGGGAAAAACTCACTCTTTATTGCAGAAACAATTTCACTTACAACTATTATATCGCTTATCACAATACCAGTAATCGCAATGATGCTAACAAGCCAATATCAGGGATTTTAAAATCCATACAATACGCCGTATTATACAGGTTCTTTCTTATAAACCCATGTTATGTAACTAATTAAAATATCTAAGATTAACTGCGCTAAGTGGCTTTTGTCCAGTTAGAACTCTTACAACCTCTTCAGCAGGGAAATTTTGTAACACATCTTGCGATGCAAGCGAGTGCCATCCTATATGGGGCGTTATTATTACATTTTCAAATTTCAGCAATGGATTGTCCTTTTCAATAGGCTCCTTTTCCAATACATCTAATGCTGCCCCACTTATCTCTTTGTTTTCTAAAGCCCAGACTAAATCTTTTTCATTTACAATACTTCCACGTGCTACATTTATTATCGCAGCAGTATTTTTCATTTTTTGAAAGCACTCCTTATTAAACATGTGCTTAGTTTTGTCATTGAGTGGTGAATGTATCGATACATAGTCTGACATCTCGATTACTTCATCAAAAGTTTTTAAATTTATTCCCTGATTTCTCGCCTCTTCTTCTGATAAATGTTCGCTACAAACAAAAATATTCTCACAAAGTGGTTTTATCTTTTCTATAAATGCTTTTGAAATTTTACCATAGCCTATTATACCAATTACAGACTTTCGTATACTCGGAATATTCAAAGGCATTCCAAACCATTTACCAGAGTGAGTCCATGTGTTATATTTTGATACTTTACGATTCAATTCTAATAGCAGTGCTAATGCATGAGTCGACACTTCATCTACACAGTATGAAGGAATATTGCATATATATATCCCTTTCTCACCAGCTGCTTTTAGATCTAACCCATCGTATCCCATAGCATATCGTGCAATTACTTTACAGTTTTCAAGTTTATCAATCAAATCTTTTGGGAATTTTATGTACTGTGTAATTATGGCATCGGCGTCACACACAACTTTTTCGGCTTCTTCTCGTGTTTTACAATTATATTCAAATAGATCCGCATTTATTTTACTAAATATTTTCTTCTCTCTATCAAGATTATCGTATTCGGCCCAATCAGTTATTACTATTTTAAATTTCTTCATATTTTCCCTTTTAGATGTACATTACACAAAATGAAGCAATGTATATTTTATGTACACATTGCCTCATTTTATTACTCTCTACTATACGTTATATATTCTTCCAGCATTCTTAAGATACTCATTAAAATCAATTCTTAATTGGTCTCTGAATTTGGGATGTGCTATCGATATTAATGCCGCAGCTCTTTCATCGATAGATTTGCCGAACAAGTCAGCAATTCCGTACTCCGTCACAACGTAATGAACATCATTCCTTGTAGTTGTAACTGGGGTTCCTGGCTTCAACATTGCAACTATTCTTGATATTTCGCCATTCTTGGCAGTAGAAGGAAGTGCGATTATTGGAACTCCACCCTTAGATTGCTCTGCACCCCTGATAAAATCCTGTTGCCCGCCTACTCCACTAAACATCTTTGTCCCAATCGAGTCTGCTACAACTTGGCCCATCATATCAACCTCAACAGCGGAATTTATTGCTACAACATTATCATTTTGTGCGATTATGCCTACATCATTTGTATAATCAACCGGCATTAATTGGATAATTTCGTTATTATCTACAAAATCGTATAACTCTTTTGTTCCCTGTACGAATGTAGCAACAATTTTGCCTTTATCAATATTCTTTTTACTACCATTGACTACGCCCTTATTAATAAGTGGAATCAAATTATTTGAAAAAACCTCTGTGTGGATACCAATATCTTTTTTATCACTGATAAACTTTAATATTGCGTTAGGAACAGTTCCTTGTCCCATTTGAAGAGTTGCCCCGTCTTGGATTAAAGTTGAAATATGATACCCAATTTTTTCGGAAATAGGATCGTCGCTCGTAATTGGCGGTATTTCATAAATATCTTCATCATATTTTACAAAATAATCAATTTCTGAAACATGAATCTTAGTTTCTCCACATAAATGTGGCATGTTTTTATTAACTTGTGCTATTGCAATTCTTGATTTTTCGATTGCAACTCTAGTTTGGTCACAGGAAGTTCCCATGTTTACGTATCCCTCTTCATCGGGTTCAGTTACTTGTAGTAAGGCAACATCTACTTTAATAAATCCCTCTCTCATCGCAATGGGTTGTGCATAAAAGTGGATCGGAACAAGCTCACCTCTACCCTCTTGAACACATTTCCTATTATTTTTTCCCAAAAAGAAAGATTTTATTTTAAAATGACCATAGCAATCTTCTGATGCGTATGGCGCATCACCTACATTTAATCCTTGGAAAATTGATACGTCTTTGTAGTTTTCTTTTAATTCAACCAATTTTTTGAATAAATATTTCGGCTCTGCTGCTGCATGAGCAGGAACAATAGTATCCCCATTTTCGATATGCGAAAGAGCCTCTTCCGCATCCACAATTCTACTTTCAAATATTTTTTTCCACTCCATAACTTATTTCCTTACCTTTCTTTTTATCTCATTGCCAACGTAACGTCTCCAACAGCAACTTTATTTTCTCCAACATATACCTCTGCAGTACATGTAACAATACCTTTTTCCGCTTTTTCAAATACTAGCTCAGCATGCACTTCTAAATCACTTCCCGGTTTAATTTTACTCATAAACTTCACTTTATCTATACCTATGAATAAGGGAATTTTCCCCGCATATCGCTTCGTAGATAGTATCAATATATCGGCAGTTTGTGCCATTACTTCCACGGTATATACACCAGGAAATACTGGATCACCAGGAAAATGTCCCTTAAATATTTCCCTATCTCCAGACACATGGAATTTTGTTATTATTTTCTTCTCTTCCTCCATAGATATTACTTCATCTACCAAAAGCATTGGCTCTCTGTGAGGAATTATTTTCTTTATTTCTTCTGTACTTAATCTCATATTTACCCCATTTTTTTACTTATTATACATTTCATAGGCAAAGATAGCCGCTCCTAGCGCACCTACACCCTGGCAGTGCTGTACTACATGAACTGGTGTTTTTAGTTCAATAGATAATGCATCTACAAAGTTAGGGCTCAATGCAACACCTCCAGTCATTACAACTTTACCACCATATCCTACTCTATTGCACATTCCTGCAACTCTCTTTGCAATTGCAACATTGGCTCCTCTTGCTACATCTGAATTACTCTCACCTGCAGCAAGTCTTGAAATAACTTCACTTTCTGCAAAAACTGTACACACATTATTAATCGAAAGAGCCTTTGTAGAGTTATCTGCGAGTGGAGACAAGTCATTGAGTGAACAACCTAATACACGAGCCATAACTTCCATAAATCTTCCCGTTCCTGCTGCACATTTCTCATTCATTACAAAATTCTCTACTTGACCATTTCTTGTGAGCTTGATTACTTTTGCATCTTGCCCCCCAATATCAACTATAGTATTTGCATCTGGATCTAAAAAAACAACTCCTTTTGCATGACAACTTATTTCAGTAACTTGTCTATCCGCATCCTTGTATCCTACCCTGCCATATCCTGTTGCAACAGTAAATTTAATATCATCTTTCGAAATATTAGCTTCTTTTATTGCATTTGCAACGACCGTTTCATGCGCATTCGTGCCAGTACCAAGGTTAACAATAGATAATGCAACTATTTCCTTGTTATCATTGATAATAGCTACCTTTGACGACGACGATCCTATATCAATTCCTAAATACATTTTTTCTTCCATAATTCACTTAAAATAACATCTCATTAAAGCTTTGGATTCGAGTTCTTATTTGTTCGAAACTTGCTAGTTGTTGGTCAATTTCTAAATATAACTCCGGAATATTTGCCTCTTTTAATTCCGCTCTATATATTGGATAATCAAACTCCTCGGGATCACAAAACTTCATCATCATTACAACTACCGCATCTGCCTTTTGTTTTTTAACCATGTCGATAAGCATCTGTCCCCTTAACTTATTTGCTTCATACAAAAAACAGTCTCCCGTAGCGTCCGCAATACGATACGCCATCTTATAATATACATCTTCTCCTGTTTCTCGCGCAGGAGTTCTCCACAATCTTGAACCCAAAGACAAATCATCACCAACAACTGCTATATTAGATTCATCAAATATTTCTAACACTTCTACAGGCTCAGAAATCAATCCCGTAAGAACAACCTTCGTACCTTTGAATGTCGAAGCACTTTCCTTTTTCAATCCCTCTATTACTAGTTTTATTTTCTCTGTATATACTGATTTGTCCATATATTGACCGGCTTTAATTATTAAATGTCTAGTCTTAGAATTAATTATTTCAGGATACTTAGCTGCGATCTCTGTAAATTCGCGCATCGACTCTCTATATATTTCGTAGATTTCGAATGCTTTCTCAACAGATTTATCCAAAATAATTTTGCCAAGTATTTTCTCTAGTTCATCTTTTACTCTTTTTATCTCACTATTCGAGAAATCAATTCCAGCACGGATTGCACGATGTTGCGGATATGCCATAGCAATAACAGGAACATCAGATGTAAGGCGCATATTATCCGCAATACACTTCAATGTATCACACATAGTCGGTACAATAATGGCTTTCAAAATATTATACGTGCCTTTCATTGAAAACTCTACGTTACTTCTCATTATCGAACAACAAAAACCTTGGAGATATTTATCGGCTAATTGAATATCAGTTTTTCCTCCCCACATTCCTATTGGAAGGCAATTTGCAGCATATACTATTTCTTCCGGTGTATGCATTGGAAAACATCCCACCGCATCCTTACCACTTTCTTTTATCGACTCCAAGATAGTTTTACCAGGGGATAATGCTTTTTCTTCCAATTCTCTAATTATTTCTCTATATCCCATAATCGCCTCTTCTCTTTGCTTCCTTGTTATTTTCCATCATTTCCAGCAGTGCTTGTATTCTAGTATCGTATTGTGCCTCAGAAAATACCCTTGGGTCAGTTTGGTCTCCATCAAAAATGACAGAAGGACAGGCTGTTCTTTTCGTAATTCTTCGTTGCACTTCATATGTTCTAAAATCCATCAGTTTACAGCTTCGATTAGAGTGGAAGATTATTCCATCAATATCAAAGTCATTAACTAGCTTTACCATATTATCACTACCGTAGTCGACATTTCGATTCGCATAATTTCCAGTATATGCCTTCACCATTCCATCCAAATCATTTGTCTCGTATATTTTGTACCAACCATCTGGATATGTTGATGTCACCATATTAATCCCATGTTTTTTAAGCCCAATAAAGGTTGGGCTTAAGTATGGCCAACACGCAATTCCATCCCAAATAATCCTATATTTTTCCTCTTGTGAACTCCATGGACCTATTCCGGCTTTTGCTTTAGCTTCTAATTCATCATGCCATAACTTAAAAAGCTTCTTACCATCTACAGAACCTCTCTCACACACAATCATCGCCATATAATTAAACATATCGAATCCATTTAATGGTGAAGGTTTCACTTTCGCCCAATCTGTTGCTTTTTTCCACCACTGTGCTGTCTCATTAGAAACTTTCATAACTTCAGCGAATCTATCATAATCAAATTTTCTGCCTGTAAAATCTTCAAGTTGGAGTATTGCATTCTCAATTTCACCACGCATATATTTTATCGAGCTATCCATTACTTCATATTTATGATTAAATGGCATATCTAACATAATTATAGGTATATTTAATTTTTTTGCGATATTTTCGTACCATTTAATAACAGTATTACAAATATTGCTTCCACAATAAATTAAATCTGGTTTCGGTATATTCAAAGCATCTGATTTCTCTAAATCTACATATCCCATATTGACCCTGGCATAAGAACAAATATCAGAAGAGTATCCAATTCCTTCGGCATATTCGATAAATTTCATTGCTTCTTTTTTTGCACCTATAGCTGCAGCATGATTTTCTGGGTATACAACTGTAAGATCCATTGTCTCCATTAATTCTTGCGGTATAATTGATGTTGCCCAAACTATAGGCTTTCCCTCTTCTTTTGCCTGTAGTGCATTATTGTAATGTTGTTCTACCAGACTATTTAACAACTCTTTAGATGTCAATGTCTTTTCTTCAGTCACTTTTTCCTCCTATTCGAATCATTATTTTATAAAAATAAAATAATATTAGTATCCTTTACTATTTATTGACATAGTTAGGCTTTCTTTTTTCTATAAATGCACTCATTCCTTCTTTTTGATCGGATGTATCAAATAGTGTTACCCACTTTTGTGCCTCCAATTTAGTTCCATCCTCGACAGCTGGTAACTCCAGTCCCTTATCTATCAGTTGTTTCGATAAACGAACAGCAATCGGTGCTCTTTTCGCAATACGTTTTGCAATCTTCAAAGCTTCTTCAAACACATCATTGTCTTCGACAATTCGATTAAGAATTCCTACTTCTAAAGCTCTTTCCGCTGTAATAATATCGCCTGTAAAAATTAGTTCTTTTGCTAACGCTGGACCAATTACTCGTGGAACCCTAATCGTTCCACCCGCTCCCGGGCAAATTCCTAGTGTTACTTCTGGCAGTCCTAACTTTGCGCTTTTCCCCGCAATCCGCATGTCAGCGGTCATTGCAAGCTCCAAGCCGCCACCTAACGCATAGCCTTCGATTGCTGCAATAGTTGGAATTGGTAAGGCTGCTAATTTATCATATGTTGCTGTAAAAATGAATTTTTCCGCCTCTTTCGAATTGCATTTTGACATTTCAACAATATCGGCTCCTGCTGCAAAATTCTTTTCACTATATATAATTAGACATCTAACTTCTTCGTCTTCTTTTATTCTTTCAATTATAGTATCCATTTCATTGACAATATCTCTATTTAGAGCGTTTAGCTTTTCTGGTCTTTCAATACTTAAGATACCAATATTTTCATTTTTTTTAAAAACAATCATTTGTCAACTCCGTTCCTCATTAATTATATTCAAAAAATCCTGCCCCGGTTTTTCTGCCTAACCTTCCGGAATCGACTAGTCTTTGGATTTGTGGTGATGGTCTGAATCTTTCTCCATATGCATCAAATAAGATATTGTCAACCTTTAAATTTAAATCGTGGCTCGTAATGTCTAGTAATGAACAAATACCAACAGGATGTCCAAGTCCAAACTTGCATATTTTATCAACATCTTCAGGAGAACAAACACCTTCTTCAATCAATCTAAGTGCCTCTAAGTACATCGCATGAAAAATTCTGTTAAGACCAAATCCAACAACATCTTTTACTTTTACTGGTTCTTTATCTATCGATTTTAATAATTCTAAAACATGTATTACAGATTCCTCCGATGTCAGTAATGCTGGGATTACCTCCACCAATTTCATAATGCTTGCTGGTGAGTTGAAGTGCATCCCTAAAAATCTTCCTTTTCTCTCATCGGAGACTGATGATGCTAATTTAGTTATAGATATACTCGATGTATTACTAGCAAATATTGTCTCCACTTTACAAATTGCATCTAATTTTGAAAAGATCTCATTTTTTACTTCCAAAATTTCTACTGCAGCTTCTATGATTAAATCACAGTCTTTCAAAGATTCCATATCGGCTGACGGTGTCAAATTATTTAGTGCATTCTGTTTATACTCTTCTGTAATTTTACCTTTTGAAATGCCTTTATCTAAAATTACTACTTGCTTTTCCTTTCCTTGATTAGCTAGTTCGATATTCAAATCGTACAAGACTGTATCATATCCTTCTCTCGAGAAACAAAGTGCAATTTCAGCACCCATCATGCCTGCACCTATAACACCTATTTTCTTCATCAAATTACCTCCCAATAATTACTTCTAAGCATAATTTATTTTGTCTTCTTCCTTACTATTTCCATCTAAATAACTCATGCTATTTTTTTCTACTTCTTTTCACTAATGTTCTCGATTAAGGTTGAAACACCTAATCCACCACCACAACATGAGGAAAATAATCCGTAGGTAGTTCCTGATCTTTGTAATTCCTTCATCGTAAAAATAGCAATCCTTGCTCCCGATGCACCATTAGGGTGACCGAAAGCAATCGCTCCTCCATTTGGATTCCATTTACTCATATCAATTTTCTTACCTGCTTGATTTTCCATTTCTTTTATGACACTCAAGTTTTGTGATGCAAAGGCTTCGTTACATTCAAAAACATCTATATCATCAACAGTTAAACCTATTTTTTCTAAGACTTTTAGGTTTGAGAATGCAGCACCAATTCCCATATATTTTGGATCAACTCCCACGTCAGTTCCATATACCCATCGTGCGATCGGTTTATATCCAAGCTCATCTGCCTTTTCTTTACTCATAATAAGCAAAAAAGCAGCACCGTCATTTCTACCAGACGCGTTACCAGCAGTTACTACTCCATCCGAGTTTATTGGTTTTAGTTTTTGGAGACTCTCCATAGTAGTAGAACTTCTAGGATGTTCATCTTTATCAAATACAATAGGTTCGGATTTTTTATTATATTTTACTTCGATGGGCATAATTTCCTCATCAAAATATCCCTTCTCAATTGCTGCAGCAGCCCTTCTTTGAGACTGAAATGCGAATTGGTCACATTCTTCCCTAGTTATCTCCCATTTTTTTGCCATACCGTCTGCAATGTCAATCATAGACATATCATCTTCTTTTGTCGGTGCAAGTTTTAGCGGTGCCGCAGAAGGTGGTATTGCCTTATACGGATCTACCGCTGTGGAAAACTTATAGTAAGTTTGGCTATGAGATTCTGCACCACCACATATTGCAACATCAATAATTCCCGCCTGAATTTGTAATGCAGCATTGTTAATACAAGCAATTGATGACCCACATTGCATTTCAATAAATGTTGCGGATGTTTCATACGGAAGTCCCGCAAGCAATGAAGAATATCTTGCAAAATTATGAGTATTAACATCACCGGAGGCACTTCCGATGAAGACCGAATCTACTTTAGACTTATCTAATATCCCCGTTTTCTCACACAAACCTTTAATTGTCATACCAGCTAATTCAACAGCCGTAAATGGTCTCAAAGCTCCTCCCATTCTGCCAATAGCACTACGTGCTGCGTCTATAATAACTACTTCTCTCATTATATCCCCCTAACAGTTTACAAATTACCATTGACTAGTCATTTCAGGAAGGATTTTGAATAAATCTCCCTCGATT